>JAQVWN010000026.1 GCA_028749475.1 Thomasclavelia sp. | reverse complement strand
CAAATCCTCAAGTTGTGAAGTTTTGGAATGACATAAAACAAAGAAAAAACCAAACTGAAATTATTCAGCTTGGTTTAGCATAAACATTTTATTTATTTTCCGTGTCTACTTGACAGGGATCGATTCAAAATTTCCTTTTTTTAGTTCAATAATAGTTTTACTTTTTTATAAAGTATTGGTTTAAACTGATCAACTGGTAATGGCCTAGAATACACAATACTATTAAATATCGTACTAGATACTAATTCTACTACCATATAAATAGTAATTTCGGGATCTTCTACTTCTTGATCATGATTTTTTAAATCGTTGATAAATAGTTGAATATAGTCATCACTATTTTCATCAATTAATTGATGTAACTTATCACTATATAATCCAGAAGATAAATTCTTTTCAATAAAGTTGATGGTTTTAGTATTAGATTGAAGATATGAAATAATAATATCAATTAATCGAATGATTTTATCAGCCACATTATTAATATCTTCTTTGGATACTTGTTCCATTGCATCATTTAATATTTCATAAGCAGTTCTAACCAAAATATAATCTTGAAGCTCATATTTATCTTTAAAGTAAAGATAAAATGTTCCTTTAGCCACTCCAGCTTTTTTTACTATTTCAGTAATTGAGATATCATGAATACTTTTGTCTGCAAATAGATCAGCAGCGGCATCAAGTAATTTATTAAACTTGATATTTTTATTATGTTCTGATTTAGAATATTTACTCATTTGTCTAAAATGTAAAGTACTCATTTTTCTCACCTCGCACATATATTCTATACAAAAAATGACTTTTAGTCAATAAAAAATGAAAATTGGTCATTTATTATTGACCAATGGTCATTTTGGTGATAATATTACGTTGTGAAATGATTGGAGGGTTATTATGAAGAGGTTTGGAAAGATAGTAGTAAAGAATAAAGTACTAATTATGATAGTTGCTTTATTACTACTAATACCTTCGGCTATAGGCTATATTGGAACAGATATTAATTATGACATCTTAGTTTATATGCCAGATGATATTGAAACAATGAAAGGTGAAAAAATCTTATCAGAAGACTTTGATATGGGTGCCTTTTCCATTGTGGCAGTCGACAATATGTCTAGTAAAGACATGATTAAATTAGAAAAAAAGTTTTTAAAGATAAAAGGTGTTAACACAGCTATATCAGCTAACGATTTAATTGGAACAACAATTCCACTTGAAATGTTGCCTGATGATGTTGTTTCATCATTCCATAAAGATGGAACTGACTTAATGTTAGTCAAGTTTGATGATTCAACTATTGCTGTTAATGCTGTTAAACAAATGAGAACAGTTGTAAAAGATAATGTAAAGATTGGTGGTATGAGTGCAAGTAACCTTGATACATCTATTCTATGTGATCAAGAATTACCATTATATGTACTAATTGCCGTTGCTTGTTGTTTATTAGTACTAACAATCTCATTAGATTCTTACCTAGTACCATTCTTACTTCTTGCCAATATAGGAATAGCGATTATATATAACTTAGGAAGTAATATAATGTTTGGCCAAATATCTTATATTACAAAAGCGATAGCCGCGGTACTCCAACTTGGGGTAACCACTGACTTCTCGATATTCTTGTATCATAAGTATGAAAGAGCTAAACAACAGTATAGTGATAAAAATGAAGCCATGGCCTTTGCCATTAATGAAACATTAATTTCTGTTACAGGATCATCATTAACTACTATTGCTGGTTTCCTTGCATTATGTACAATGCAACTAACAATTGGTAAAGATATTGGTTTAGTAATGGCGAAAGGGGTATTCCTTGGAGTTATTTGTACAGTTACTATTTTCCCATCAGTACTTCTACTATTTGATAAGTGGTTAACTAAAACTCAACATAAACCTTTAGTACCTCAATTTAAAGCTGTTCAAGGAATTGTAACTAAACATTATAAAGTAATTCTTTTAATAGGTTTAGTATTAGTCCTTCCAGCAGTATATGGTAATAATAATGTTAAATCTTATTACAACATTACGGCAACATTACCTCAAACATTAGATAGTGCTGTTGCTAATAATGAAGTAAAAGATAAATTTGATATGGTTGCATCTCAAGTAATCTTGGTTGATAAAGATATGACTAATGAAGATATGACTAATATGTGTGATGAAATAAAATCATTAAAGAATATAAATATGGTTTTAGCTCCATCTCAACTTTCAGACTTAAATATTCCAGAGGATGAAATCCCTTCATCAATTAAGAAAATATATGAATCAGATAAATACAAAATGATCTTTGTAAATAGTACTGATGAAATAGCTACTGATGCTTTAAATAAACAAATAAGTAAGATTCATAAGATTGTTAAATCTTATGATAAAACAGCTTTACTTGCTGGAGAAGGTCCAGCAATGTCAGATATGGTTTCTATTGCAGCTACTGACTTTTCAAATGTTAGTGTAGCTTCTATAGCTGCTGTATTTATAATAATGATATTTGTCTTAAAATCAGGTTCTTTACCAGTATTACTTGTAGCTGGAATTGAACTAGCAATATTTATTAATATGGCAGTCGCCTTTTATACCAATACAACGCTACCGTTTATTGCTTCAATCGTTATAGGTACAATCCAACTAGGAGCAACAATCGACTATGCGATACTGTTAACTACTAAATTCTTGGAGCGTAGGCGACTAGGAATGAATAAAATTGATGCAATGAAAATTGCGTTGGATCATTCAGTAAATTCTATCTTCGTATCAGCATGTTGTTTCTTTGCTGCTACATATGGAGTTGGTTTAGTATCTAAGTTATCACTTATTGGATCACTTTGTACATTGATGTCTAGAGGAGCTATTATTTCAATGATAATTGCTATCTTCTTAATCCCATCTATCTTATTAGTATTTGATAAGTTGATTTGTAAAACAACTAAAGGTATGAAAAACTTACCTGAATATAAAGGAGAAATTCAAAATGAAGAAAACTAAAGTTATACTTTCTAGTGCGATAGCTCTTACAATGATTACAGCAACTGCTATGCCTGCATTTGCTCTTTCAAGAGAAGAAACAGTTTATTCAAAACTAGATAGTACTGGTAAAACAAAATCTACTGTTGTTTCTGAACAACTAAAAAATGATGAAAAATCAGATACTATTAAAGATACAACTGATTTAACAGATGTTACTAACTCTAATGGTAATGAAAAATATACTAAAGATGGTGATACTTACACTTGGAATGCTAAAGGTAAAGATATTTATTACCAAGGTAAAACGGATAAAGAATGTCCTATTGGAATGAATATTGTTTATAAATTAAATGGAGTTGAAACTCCATTAAAGAAGATGTTAGGTAAATCTGGAGATGTTACTATTGAAATTACTTATAGTAATAACTCTACTAAAGATGTAAATGGAGAAACATTATATACCCCATTTGTAGTAACTACAGCTACAATGATTCCTACTAAAAACAATACCAATGTTTCTGTTTCAAATGGTAAAGTAGTTTCTAATGGTTCTAATAATATTGTAGTAGCTTTAGCTGCTCCAGGTTTATATGAAGATTATAACAATGAAGACGCATTAAAAGATTTAAATAAAGTTACTGTTACATATAACACTAAGAAATTTAAATTAAATTCTTTAATGACTGTTGCTCAATCTAAATTAATTGATAGTGATGATTTAAAAATCTTTGATCAATTATATAGTGTGTATTCAATGATGGATACATTTACATCATCATATAGTCAAATACTTGCTGGTGGTAAGACTTTAGAATCTTCATTAGCTACACTTGCTACAAGTTATAATGAATTCAATAGTGGAGTTAATACTCTTGCTAGCGGGGCATCTGATTTAGATTCAGGTGTTAATAAAGTTGTTACAGGAGCAAGTACTCTTGACAGTAAAACTGGTGATTTAACTAGTGCTCTTAATGATTTAAAAACAGGTGCTAGTCAAGTTAATGAAAGTATGAAAACAGTTAACACTAATCTTGGCAAGTTAACTACTGGGGCTAGTAGTGTTACAGCTGGTACTTCTGCTGCAATTGAATCTACAACAAAACTTAAGGCTGGTGTTGATCAAGCTTTAAACGGAGATGGTACTGCTTCTAATCCAGGTATTACAGCAACAATTGATGGTACAATTGCTAAAATTAATAGTCAAGTTTCTGCTTTACAGTTAAGTGGAACAATTAGTAGATCAAATTACCAACCATTAACTGATGGTGTAAAAGCATTTACAGATGCAATGAATTCTACTACTGATATAGATGCATGTAAGCTATATGGAAATACTGCTATTCAACTTACTCAAGCTGAGACAGCATTAAAATCATTAGTAAATTTAGAAGCAGGTCTTAAATCTATGCAAACAGGATTAACTGCTAGTTTAGACAAAGATAGTACTACATCACTATATGCTTTAAAAGCTGGTGCTACTCAAATTAGTGATGGGTTAACTCTATTAACTAAAGGTGATGGCGATAAAATTAAAGGGACAAATTATCTTCAAACAGATGGTACGCAAGTAGTTGCTGATGGAGCTGCTAAAATCAATGACGGTGCTAAACAACTTAAAGAAGGAACTAAAACATTGGCTGATGGTACAAAGACTGTTAAATCTGGTACTTCTAGTATTAAGAGTGGTTCTGCAAGTTTAGCTAGCGCAAGTACAAAGATTATGTCTGCATCATTACAACTTAAAACAGGATCTACTTCTTTAGTTGAAGGTATGACTAAGTTTGACACAGAAGGTGTTCAAAAAATAAATGATTTAGTAAACAATACATTAAAGAAATATGCTGATAAAACTCAAACTTTAGTTGATTTAGCTAACGAATATGATTCATTTACTACAAAAGGTGAAAATGTCACAAGTAATACTAAATTTATTATTGTTGTTGATTCAAAATCTAAATAGAATTTAAAAAATGGAGAACAAGTTGGTTCTCCATTTTTTATCATAAATATTGAAAAATAGTCATTATTTCAGTGAAAATTTGTATTTTAGACAATATAACTTTATAATGAAGATAGATTAAATTTGTTGTCCACGGAGGAGAGAATATGAAAACAGTATTTGAAGTACAACATAAAGAATTAAATGTTAATGTAGAAAACATGGAAAAGTTTGTCAAAGAAGATTTAAGCAAAAAAGGTGTTAAGTCTTCAGACATTAAAAGTTTATCAGTATACTATGTTCCTGATAATTTCCAAATCTTTTATGTAGCTAAAACTACAGATGGTAAAGAAATTAACCAAGGATTAAATGCATACGATGTACCTGACTATTCTGTAAAGAAAGCTGCTCCAAAAAAAGCAGCACCAAAGAAAGCAGCTGCCAAGAAAGCACCTGCTAAAAAAGTAGCTGCTAAAAAACCTGCAACTAAAAAAGTAGAAGCTAAAAAAGCACCTGCTAAAAAACCAGCTAAGAAACCTGCAGCTAAAAAAGCTGCATCTCCCAAGCCAGCTTCAGTCAAAAAGGAAGTTGCCAAGAAAACAGCGTCTGCTAAGAAAGTAGAAACTGCACCAAAAGCTGAAACTAAAAAACCAGAACCTACAAAGATTCCAGTGTTTAGAACAGAAAAGAAATAAAAATATAAAATAAAGAGTCTATGATAAAGTTAGACTCTTTTATTTGTGTAAATTTTTTGATAGAATTGTCACGTAAAGAGGTGCTTATATGAATACATATGCAGTAGTTATGGCAGCTGGCAAAGGAACCAGAATGAAATCTGATAAACCTAAGGTTGCTCATGAAGTGTTGTATAAACCTATGATATGTCATATCGTAGATGAACTAAAGAAGTTAGACCTAGATAAAATATATGTTATCGTTGGTCATAAACATGAAGAAGTTGAAAAACTTGTAGACGGTGTAGAGTTTGTTCTTCAAAAAGAACAACTTGGTACTGGGCATGCATTAATGCAATGTAAAGATTTATTAAAAGATAAAGAAGGTACAACAATTGTATTAAATGGAGATGCTCCATTAATTACTAAAGATACTATTTCTTCTTTTATTAAATATCATAATGACAATAAATTTAAAACAACAATTATGACTTGTAATCTTTCAACTGATATTAAGTTTGGAAGAATTATTAAAGAAAACAATCAAGTTACAGGTATTGTTGAGTATAAAGATTGTAATAATGATCAAATCAATATTACTGAAATGAATGTTGGAGAATATTGTTTTGATAATAAAGAATTATTTAAAGCCTTAGACAAAGTAAATAATAATAATGCTCAAAAAGAATATTATATTACTGATGTAATTGGTATAGAGAATGATGATAATTTAAGTGTTGGTTCTTATCCAATTGAAAACTTAAATGAAGTTGGAGGTATTAATGATTTGGTAGATTTAGCTAATGCAAATAAAGAACTTCAATTAAGAGTTAATAAAGAACATATGTTAAATGGTGTTCAAATAGTTGATATGAATAATACTTATATTGGAACTGATGTAAAAATTGGAACTAATACATTGATTGAACCAGGATGTATCATTAAAGGTAACACAACTATTGGTAGTAATGTTCATATAGGTCCTTATTGTGAATTTAATAATATGGTTATTAAAGACAATGTCGAAATTAAGTTTGCCGTATTAGAAGATTCAATTGTTGAAAGTGGAACAGATATCGGACCTTATGCAAGACTTAGAAACCATTGTCATATATTAGAAAACGTTCATATTGGAAACTTTGTTGAAATGAAAAAAGCAACTTTTGGTAAAGGTAGTAAATCTGCCCACTTAACTTATATAGGTGATGCAACTGTTGGTAGTAATGTAAATATTGGATGTGGAACTATTACTGTTAACTATGATGGTAAGAATAAATCCCAAACAATTATTGATGATAATGCTTTTATTGGTTGTAACTCAAACTTAGTTGCACCAGTTGAAGTTGGTAAAGGAGCATTTATTGCTGCTGGATCAACTATTACTAAAGATGTAAACAGTGATGCAATGGGAATAGCTAGAGCAAGACAAGAAAACAAAGATGGCTATGCCAAAGTATTAGAAGATAAAAGAAATAGCAAAGGAAAATAGGAGAAAACATGAAAAACAAGATTACAGTATTTGCTTTATCTGCAAGTCAAAAACTTGCCCAAGACATTTGTGATGATTTAGGTTGTGAATTAGGAAAAAGTATTGTCCATCATTTTGCTGATGGAGAAATCTTAGTAGAAATTGATGAATCAGTTCGTGGTAAAGACGTATTTATTGTTCAAAGTACATCTAATCCAGTAACTGAAAACTTAATGGAAATCTTAGTGTTAGCTGATGCTTTAAAAAGAGCGTCTGCTAAAGAAATTACTGCAATTATTCCATATTTTGGATATGCAAGACAAGATCGTAAAGCTAAACCACGTCAACCAATTACTTCTAAATTAGTTGCTGATTTACTTACAACTGCTGGAGTAAATAGAGTAGTTACTGTTGATTTACATGCAGCTCAAATTCAAGGATTCTTTAATATCCCAGTTGATGAAATGAAAGCATTACCTTTAATTGCTAATTATTTCAAACAAAAAGGATTAGAAGATATTTGTATAGTATCACCTGATCATGGTGGAGCTACAAGAGCTAGAAAAATGGCAGTATCTTTAGATGCTCCTGTTGCTATTATTGATAAAAGAAGACCTAAACCTAATGTAGCTGAAATTATGGGTGTATTAGGAGATGTTAAAGGTAAAAACTGTATTGTTGTTGATGATATGATTGATACTGGAGGAACAATTGTTGCTGGTATTGATATGTTAAAAGAAAAAGGTGCTAAAGATGTTTATGTCGCTTGTACTCATCCAGTATTATCTGGACCTGCGGTAGAAAGACTTGAAAACTCTCAGGCTAAAGAAGTTGTAATAACTGATACTATTGTATTACCTGAAGAAAAGAAATTTGATAAAGTTAGAATTGTTTCTGTAGCAATGTTACTTGCTAAAACTATTGAATCAATTGAAAATGATTTACCAGTTTCAGATGTTTTCCAAGCATTTGACTTTGAAGGAATGGATAATTAAAGTATCGAGAAATCGATACTTTTATTTTAGGAGGTAGAAAATGTACTTTGATACTCATTGTCACTTAAATAGTGAACAATTATATCCAGAATATGATAAATATATTAAAAATGCTTTAAATAATAAAGTAAATAAAATGACAGTGGTAGGTACTGATAGACTCACTAATAAACAAGCTGTTCAAATAGCTAGTGAATATGATTATATCTATGCCGCAGTTGCTTATGGACCAAATGATTGTTTAGATACAACCGATGAAGATCTAGAATTATTAGATAAGTATTTAGACAATGATAAAGTCGTATGTTTGGGCGAAATTGGTTTAGATTATTATTGGGATGATGTTCCTAAAGATAAACAACAAGAGATGTTTAGAAAACAAATCGCGATTGCTAAAAAACACAATAAACCAATTTCTATTCATTGTCGGGATGCCTATGAAGATACATATAATATTTTAAAAGAAACTAACCATTATGGTATTTTACATTGTTATAGCGGTTCAGTGGAGATGGCAAAAAGGTTTATTGAGTTAGGTTATTATATCTCTCTAGCTGGTCCTGTAACTTTTAAAAATGCTAAAAAAGTAAAAGAAGTTGCTAAAGAAATACCTTTAGATAGATTGCTAATTGAAACAGATTGCCCATATATGGCCCCTACTCCTCTTAGAGGAACTACTAATGAACCAGCAAATGTAATTTATATTGCTAAAGAAATAGCTAATTTAAAAGGAATTAGTGAAGAAGAAGTAGAAGATCAAACTACTAAAAATGCTTTAAAAATATTTAATATAAAATAATTAAAACATTTTTTCACATTAGTTTATTGTTAGCTCTCCATAATATGTTTCTATACTAATCATGTAGTCAAAAGATAGACTACTTCATTTTTCCTTCATAATAAATAGACATTCCCAGTCTATGGACAGGCTCACGCCTGTCCTTTCCCTTTTTAAAGGGATATTTAAAAACATTTTTTCACATTAGTTTATTGTTAGCTCTCCATAATATTTTTTTATACTAATCATGTAGTCAAGAGATAGACTACTTCATTTTCCCTTCATAATAAATAGACATTCCCAGTCTATGGACAGGCTTCATGCCTGTCCTTTCCCTTTTTAAAGGGATATATAAAACATTTTTTCACATTAGTTTAGTATTATCTCTCCATAATATTTTTTTATACTAATCATGTAGTCAAGAGATAGACTACTTCATTTTCCCTTCATAATAAATAGACATTCCCAGTCTATGGACAGGCTCACGCCTGTCCTTTCCCTTTTTAAAGGGTACTAATCATAAATAAGTTATGATATAATAAGCGAGTAAAAAAAGGGAGAAGAATATGATAGGGTATTATAACTATACTGTAATTTTAACTTATCTATCTTTGGGACTTGCTGTATGTGGAATACATTTAAGTTTTCATGGATATTATCAATGGGCGTTTATCTTTTTAATTCTAACTGGAATTTGTGATACTTTTGATGGAATTGTTGCTAGAAGTAAAAAGGGACGTACTGAAGAAGAAAAGAAATTTGGGATTCAAATCGATTCATTATGCGACTTAGTAGCATTCGGAGTTTTTCCAGCTATTCTAGGATATAATGTTGGTCTTAGTTCTATCGGTTGGCTAGCTATTGAAATCTTTTATTGTTTAGCAGCTGTATCAAGACTAGCTTATTTCAATGTTCAAGAAGAAACTAGACAATCTCAAACAGATGAAAAGAGAAAATATTATCAAGGGTTACCTGTAACTTGTGCTTCATTTATTTTACCTTTAGCGTTTGCTTTTAGGTTTGTTTTACCTGATATTAGTTATTTATATGGAGCTTTAATGACATTAACTGGAGCTTTATTTATTGTAGACTTTAAGGTTCCTAAAGTTCAAACGAAAGGAATACTTGCACTAGGAGTATTAGTAGTTATTGAACTAATGCAAATAGTTTGTTTCTAATGATATTAGATCGTAAAGGAAATAAAGTATCAGGTAACGAAACGCAAAACAACTTACTAGATACACTTTATAGCACATCTCTTGGAAGATGTGCTTTAAAAATCTTAACTTGTAAGTTTGTAAGTGTAATAGGAGGACTATATATGTCTTCTCCTTTATCAACTGCACATATTAATTCTTTTATTAAGAATAACGATATTGATATGACTCAATATGAAGAAAAAAGATATCATTCATATAATGATTTCTTTACAAGAAAAATTAAAACAGGAAAAAGATACATTGACCAAGATTATAGTGTTTTAATCTCTCCTGCTGATAGTAAACTTACATATTATCCAATTGAAGAAGATTGTAAGTTTACTGTCAAAAATACTGTTTATAATGTTAGTGATTTTTTAGAAGATGAACAATTAGCTAAAGAATATAATGGTGGAAGTCTTTTGATATTTAGACTAACTGTTGATGATTATCATCGTTATTGTTTTATCGATGATGGCAGTATTATCTTAAATAAGTATATTCCTGGTGTGTTTCATACTGTTAATCCCATTGCTAATGATTATTATCCAATTTATAAAACTAATTCTAGAGAAGTAAGTATTATAAATACTGAAAACTTTGGAGAAATAGCTTATGTTGAAGTTGGAGCAATGATGGTTGGTAGAATTGAAAACCATAAAATTGAATATGGTAAAAAAGGAATGGAAAAAGGATTTTTTAAGTTTGGTGGTTCCACAATTGTGTTATTATTAAAGAAAGACCAAATTAGATTAGATAGTGATATAATTAGTAATAGTAAAAATAATATTGAAACTAGAGTTTTATATGGTGAAAGAATAGGTGTTAAGGAGGGTAAAAATGGCTAAGATAATTGCAATAACTAACCAAAAAGGAGGAGTTGGTAAAACAACAACCTCTGTTAATCTAGCTGCTGCACTAGCAACATCTAGAAGAAAAGTATTACTTGTTGATATTGATCCACAAGCTAATGCTACTCAAGGTCTAGGAATAAATAAAGATGATGTTAAACAATCAGTATATGATGTTGTAACTAATGATGCTACGATGGCAGATGTTATCCTTCCTTCTACTGAAAAGAATTTATATGTTGCCCCAGGTAATATTAATTTAGCTGGAGTAGATGTTGAACTTGCTAGTGTAACTAGAGGAAGAGAAGAAAGACTTAAAAAAGCCTTATCTAAAGTTGAAAAGGATTATGATTATATAATTATTGATTGCCCACCAGCTTTAGGATTACTTAATACTAACGCTTTAACAGCCTGTAATTCAGTATTAATTCCGGTTCAATGTGAATACTATGCTTTAGAGGGATTAACACAATTACTAAATACAATTTTACTTATCCAAAATAACTTCAATAAGAGTATTACTATTGAAGGAGTATTACTTACAATGCTTGATCAAAGAACTAATTTAGGAATGGAAGTTTCTCAAGAAGTACGTAAGTACTTCCATGAAAAGGTGTATAAAACTGTAATTCCTAGAAATGTTAAATTATCAGAAGCACCTTCAGCTGGATTATCTATTTTTGTTTATGCACCAGAATCTGAAGGAGCTAAAGCTTATGCAAAGTTAGCTAAGGAGGTAATTGCTCAAAATGGCAAATAAGAAACTAGGAAGAGGATTAGATGCTATCTTTGGTGGCGATGTTACTGAAATCATTAATGATATTGAAAGTGGTTCTTCAGAAACATCAACTACTAGTATCCCTTTAAAAGATATTAGACCTAACCCTTATCAACCTCGTAAAGTATTTAATGAAGAGGCTTTAAACGAATTAGCTTCTTCAATTAAAGAACATGGTATATTCCAACCAATCATTCTTAAAAAATCAGTTAAAGGTTATGAAATAGTTGCTGGTGAAAGAAGATGCCGAGCAGCTAAAATAGTTGGATTAAAAGAAGTGCCAGCAATCATTGTTGATTTTAGTGATTCTCAAATGATGGAAGTTGCTCTTTTAGAAAATATTCAAAGAGAAGACTTAAATGCAATTGAAGAAGCTAAAGCCTATCAAATGATGATGGATAAGTTAAAACTTACGCAAGAAGAGTTATCAAAAAAGATAGGTAAGTCTCGTAGTCATATTACTAATACTTTAAGATTACTTAACTTACCTAGTAAAGTTCAAGATTATGTTTTAAAAGGTGAACTTTCAATGGGTCATGTTAGACCTCTAATAACTTTAGAAACTAAGAAGGCTGAAGCTATAGCTAAAAGAGCTGTCGAAGAGAAACTTTCAGCAAGAGAAGTTGAAAACATTGTTAAAGGTGTTGAACTTTCTAATGCTAAAAAAGATAAACCTAAAAAACCTAAATCTACTGAATATGATTATGCGGAAGGTTTAGTTCGTAAAAAATTTAGAACTAAAGTATCTATTGATGAAAAAAGTATTACTTTAAAATATTCTGGTAATAAAGATTTAAATAGAATACTTGCTTTAATGGGAGTAATAGAAGATGTCTAACATCTTCTTTTTTTCATAAATTGAAAATATAAAACATTTTTTATTAGAAGTGCTAAAGTTATAAATATGAAAGTGAGGAATTCAAATGACTAAACAATTTCCAGAAGGTTTTCTATGGGGAGGAGCTGTAGCTGCTAACCAATATGAAGGAGGATGGGATCAAGGCGGAAAAGGTATTTCTGTATCTGATTGTGCTAGACATCATTTAGATGATGATGTTGAAGATTATGCTAAACAAAATGAAATAACTACATCTGAAATAGAAGCTGCTTTAAAATCTAAAGATGTTGATTTATATCCTAAAAGACATGGAAGTGAAGGATATTCTCATTATAAAGAAGATATTAAATTATTCTCTGAAATGGGATTCAAAGTATTTAGACTATCAATAGCTTGGACTAGAATATTTCCTAATGGTGATGATAAAGAACCTAATGAAGAAGGATTAAAGTTCTACGATGATGTTTTTGATGAATGTCATAAATATGGAATCGAACCATTAGTAACTATGTCTCACTATGAACCACCAATTAACTTAGTATTAAATTATAATGGTTGGTATGATCGAGAAGTTATTGATATGTTTGTTAGATTTGTCCAAGTAATTACTAAAAGATATAAAGATAAAGTAAAATATTGGCTTACATTTAATGAAGTAGATAGTATGATAAGACACCCTTATACAACAGGAGCTTTAGTTAGAGATCGTTTTAAAGGTAAAAACTTTGAAGAAGTAATTTTCCAAGCAATGCACCATCAATTTGTAGCTAGTGCCCTAGCTACTAAGATAACGCATGAAAATATTCCTGGAAGTAAAGTTGGATGTATGCTTACTAAACTTACATACTATCCATATACATGTAAACCAGAAGATGTCTTAGAAGCTCAACAAAGAATGAGAGGAACATATTGTTATAGTGATACCCAAGTATTTGGGAAATATCCTGCTTATTTACTATCTAAATTTGAAAATGATGGTATCAATATTAAAATGGAAAAAGATGATTTAAAAATAATGGCAGAATACCCAGTTGATTTTGTATCATTTAGTTATTATTCATCTTCATGTGTAGCTAAAGATGATAAAGGACTTCAAAAAGCAGCTGCTAATACAGTTACTGCAATTAAAAATCCTCATATCCCAAGTTCTGATTGGGGATGGCAAATAGATCCAATTGGTCTTAGAATATCTCTTGTTGACTTATATGATCGTTATCGCAAACCACTATTTATTGTAGAAAATGGTTTAGGAGCTAAAGATGAATTAGTTGATGGATATGTTGATGATCAATATCGAATTGATTATTTTGATGCTCACTTTAAAGAAATGTATAAAGCAATCAAAGAAGATGGAGTAGAACTTATGGGTTACACTTCATGGGGATGTATCGATATTGTTTCTGAAAGTACTAAACAAATGTCTAAACGTTATGGGTTCATTTATGTTGATGCAGATGATCATGGTAATGGAACATATAAACGTTATAAGAAAAAGAGTTTTGATTATTACAAACATGTTATTGAAACTAATGGAAGTTGTTTATTTGAAAAGGAAGATTAATCTTCCTTTTTTTATTCATTAGGGTAAAATGTATTCTATGAATAATACTAAGACAAAAATGATAACTACCGGTGGAATGCTTAGTGCTCTATTTGGAGTACTAGGAATGCTTAATGTTTTAACAGGAACTACATTTGATATGTATATTAGTTATTTCATTGCAGTGATTACTTGTATGTATAATTTAAAATATGATTACAAAGCAGCGTTAGGTCTTACAATTACTACTTGGGTGGTACTATTTATGATTGGTGAGTTATTCTTTATGGCTTTTACTGGAACAACGATGTTAATGGGAGTTTATCTAGGTTACGCTTATAAAAGAGAGATTAATCAAAAGGTTATTAACTGGGGACTTAGAATTATTTCAATGATTAAAAACTTTATAATCTTTTATCTTTTAGGTTCTTTATTTGGAATTGATTTAATAAATGAAACTAAAGATATGATTAAGGGGTTTGTTCATTTAAGTAGTGATATACCAATAATTATTTCCATGATTATTGTTTGGATAGTAATTGGTTTTATTGAAGGTTATATCATAAAGATGATAACTTTAATATTAAACATAAAATTAGACAAACACTACTAGTAAATCTATAGTCTATAAATAGAATAATAAGTGATAATATAGTATAATGGTTATATTAATGAGGGAAATTAAATGATAAAGAAACTAGTACAACTTAGAAATGTCTTTATAGCTCTTCTAGTATTAGAAATGGTAATTGTTTTTTCAGTTTATACAGCTTTAGATACTGAATATACAAAACTATTATTAATATATGTAGTGATAAAGAATTTAATTCTTATTGGAGCTATTGTACTTTCATCTAGATTAATTGAAACAAACAACTTATCTGTCTCTACTGCTTTAAATGAAGATAGTAATAATGCTTTATTATTTGGAGGAGTTGCTTTAATAAAATACGATGAAAATCGTAATATTGTTTGGGTAAGTGACTTATTTCAAGAAAAGGATATTAATATAGTTGGAAGAAAACTTTTAGAATGGCAACCATTATTAGCTCCGTTATTTGAAGATGAAGATGTCCAAACAATTGATATCTTATCAAGAAAATATGAAGCTTATAATTCTAAATCTAGTAGACTTGTATTCTTAAAAGATGTAACTGATTATATGGAAGTAAGTAAAGCTTATGAAGATCAACATATGGTATTTGCTTATATCTCAATTGATAACTATGATGATTCAATTGAATATGCTCAAGAAGATAAAGCAGTTCAAATTCAAACAACAGCAGTTAAGATAATTACTGATTGGGCTAAGACAAATGGAATTATTTTAAAGAAGTATAAAGCCGATGCTTATATTGCGGTATTTAATGAAAGAATCTATACTAAACAAGTTAATGGAAAATTTAGTATCCTAGATCAATTTAGATCTGCCTTAGATGATTTAGGTCAAGTTATGTCTTTATCTATTGGTATTGGTCGAGGAACACAAGTAGTAAGAGAACTAGATGAACTGGCATTTAATGCTTTAAGTATGTCTTTTTCTAGAGGTGGCGACCAGGTAGTAGTTAAATCTTTAGATGAACCTATTCGTTATTTTGGTGGTAATTCTGAAAGTAGTGAAACAAGTAATAGAGTTCGTGCTAGAGTAATTGCACAAACTTTATCTTCACTTATTAAACAAGCTGATAATGTTATAATTATGGGACATAAACAATCTGATTTTGATTCATTTGGAGCATCTGTTTCAATGCATACTATTTGTAATGCATTACAAGTTAATTCTTATATTGCCTTAGATTTTGAATCATTAGAAGATAAGACATATCATGTTGCAACTGAACTAGCTAGTGATATGCATTACAAAGATGTAATAGTCTCAATTAATCAAGCCAAAGAATTAGTAACTCATAAAACCTTATTAGTATGTGTGGATAACCATAAACCTTCACTAGCAATTAGTAAGGATTTAATTGATATAGTTAGAAATAAAGTAATTATTGATCATCATCGTCGAGGTGAAGAATTCATTGAATTACCTATTTTAACCTATCTAGAACCAGCTGCTAGTTCTACTGTAGAATTATTGGTTGAATTATTTGATTATTTAAAAGTAGAAATAAACGTTACTCAAAGAGAAGCTACTATCATGTATGCTGGTATGTTAATAGATACCAACTATTTAAAAACAAGAGTTGGTAGTAGAACATTCTTAGCTGCCGCTAAACTAAAAGATATGAGCGCTAATGTATCAGAAGCATATGAATACTTAAAAGATGATTTTACTACTACACTTACAAAGTACTCTATTATGGAAAGTGCTTATCAATTTGGTAATGATATTTTAATTGCTTATGGTAAAGAGAATGAAACATATACTAGAGCAATGCTTGCAAAAGCAGGTAATGAATTAATAAATGTTAGCGATATTAAAGCAGCATTTACTATTGGTAAAATAGATAGTAAAGGAACTATTGCTTTGTCAGCTAGAAGTAATAAAGATATTAATGTTCAACTTATTATGGAAAAACTTGGTGGAGGTGGTCACTTTAGTATGGCTGCTTGCCAAATAAGTGATAGTAATATTGTTGATGTTACTAATCGATTAGAAGAAGCTATTAATGAATATTTAGATGAGAGGTCTTAAAATGAAAGTTATTTTACTTGAAGATGTAAAAAAAGTTGGTAAGAAAGGTGAGATTGTAAAAGTCGCAGATGGCTATGGTCAAAACTATCTTATTAAAAATAAACTAGCAGTTTTAGAAACTGCTACTGGTAAAGAAATTGTTAAAGAAAACGAAGAAAAGGCTAAACAATTAGATTTACAACATAAAGAAGAAGCGAAAAAATTAAAAGAAAAAATAGAAGCTTTAACTTTAGAGTTTAAGGTTAAAACTGGTAAAGAAGGTAAAACCTTTGGTTCTATTTCAACTAAACAAATTGTTGAACAATTAAGAGATAAGTATGAAATAAGAGTTGATAAAAGAAAGTTTATTAATGCTCATCCGATTGGAATGTTAGGTTATACAAAATTAGAAATAGAATTATATAAAGGTGTTATTGCCACTATTAATGTCCATGTAGATAACAAGTAAAGGAGGACGAATATGCCAAGAGAATTACCCCATAATCAAGAAGCTGAACAAGCTCTACTTGGGTCCATGTTATTATCAAATGAAACAAGTAATGATATTTTAACTAAATGTGAAAAAGAAGATTTCTATGATCCTCGTCATCAAATAATTTTTGAAGCAATGCGTAATCTCCAATTAGAAGCTAAACCAATAGAGCCAGTCACTGTTTTAGATTATTTAAAAGATCATGGACAATTGGATAAAGTTGGTGGACCTGACTATATTTTAACATTGAGTGAATCAGTTGCGACTATTGCTCATAGTGATTATTATTTATCAATTATTCATGAAAAAGCTATTCTTAGAAAAATAATTAGAGAAACAACTAGAATAGCTGAAGAAGCTTACGGCAATGTAAATGATGTATCTGATTTTATTGATGAAACAGAAAAAACAGTTTTAGCAATTTCTCGTGATCGTAAAGCAGGAGAATTTAAAACTGTTAAATCAATTACCAATAGTGTTAGTCAAAGATTAATCGAAATTCAAAAACATGGTGGAGGAATTACCGGAGTTGAAACTGGTTACCGTGAATTTGATCGAAGGACTTCGGGCTTACAAGATGGTGATCTAGTTATCTTAGCTGCTAGACCAGCGATGGGTAAAACTGCCCTTGCTTTAAATATTGCTTATAATGCAGCTAGTAGTCATAATCCAAATAAAGAAGATTATCCAGTTGCTGTCTTTTCTTTAGAAATGCCAGCTGAACAATTATTAACTCGTATTATTTCAATGGTTGGTTCTATTGAGGGTGGCGATTTAAAGAATGGAAATATTCTTAAAACAGATGCTAATAAATACTATGCAGCTATTGATACAGTTAATAAAGCTAATTTATTTGTTGATGATACGGCCGGTATTAAATTGAATGATATTGTTGCTAAAGCACGTAAACTAAAAACTGAACATGAAGGATTAAAGTTAATTGTTATCGATTATCTACAACTTATTACTACTAATTCTCGTAGTGGTGATAATCGACAACAAGAAGTATCAGAAATATCTCGTTCTTTAAAAGCTTTAGCTAGAGAACTTAGTGTTCCAGTAATTGCTTTAAGTCAATTATCTCGTTCTGTTGAACAAAGACCTAATAAAAAACCAATGATGTCCGATCTTAGAGAATCTGGATCAATTGAACAAGATGCTGATATCGTTACTTTTATTTATCGTGATGATTACTATAATAAACCTGAAGATGATAGCAATAGTAATATTTCACCAACTGATATCATTATCGCTAAACATCGTAATGGTGAAACAGGCGATTTTCAATTAGTATTTGAAAAGAACTTTTCTAGATTTGCTAATCCAGCATATACCAATGAAAATAATTTTGCTAATAAGGATGTAAGACAATAATGTATCATCAATATAGTGAAGGCTGGATTGAAGTAATATGTGGTTGTATGTTTTCAGGTAAAACTGATGAACTTATTAGAAGAGTAAATGTTTTGTCTTATGCAAAAAAGAATATCCAATTGTTTAAGCCAAAACTTGATAATCGATATTCGGATAGTGAAATTGTATCTCATTCAGGAAATCATATACCTTGTTTTGTAATTGAAAAGCCAGAAGATATCTTAGAAAAAGTAACTGATGAAGTGGATGTAGTAGCTATTGATGAAGCTCAGTTCTTTGATGAAAAGTTAGTAGATGTATTAGATTATTTAGCTGATAAAGGCGTTCGAGTAATGGTTGCTGGCCTTGATACAGATTTTAGAGGCGAATCATTTAAAGTAATGGCAACTCTTCTTACAAGAGCTGAGTTTGTAAATAAACTAACGGCTGTCTGTTCACAGTGTGGAGCACCAGCTACAAGGACACAAAGAATAATAAATGGTGAACCGGCTGGTTTTGATGATGATGTTGTACTAATAGGTGCTAAAGATTCATATGAACCAAGATGTCGTCATTGCCATGAAGTAATTAATAAACCTAAATTATCATTTAAAAAAGATTAATCATTAATGATTAATCTTTTTTTGTATTAAAAGCTATTGTTTTTAATAATAAGTTGTTTTGATAATTATAATTCACAATTTCACCAATACCATATACCAATGCACAAAATGATAAATAAACAAGTAATATTACCAGAATGTCAATTGAATCAATTGATGTGAAAAAAGACAGTGTACCAAAAGTAATTAACATATAAATACCACCTATAAAAAATGTAACAATCGCAATAATCTTTATCGCCATTGCTATTTTGCTATAAGGTGCAACCATAGGGGATGCAGGTGGTTGATTAAACTGATTATATCTATTATTCATATTTCTATTATCCATATTTATTCCTCCTTTATTATTATTACAATACCCATTATAATGTATTTAGAAAATAAATAATATAAATAGGTGATAAAAATGATAGTGGATGAAGAAGCAGTTAAAAAAATATTAGAGGAAGTTAAACCAGCAAAGTTAGTTGCTGCAACTAAATATGTAGATGAAAAAGAAATTGAAAAATTATCTGATTTAGGTGTAAAGTACTTTGGTGAAAATCGAGTTCAAGCTTTTTTAGATAAATATGATAAGTATCATGGAAGTGGTGAATTTCATATGATAGGTACACTACAAGTAAATAAAGTAAAGTATATTATTGATAAAGTAAAAATGATTCATTCAGTAAACTCTTTAAAACTGATTAAAGAAATCGAAAAACAAGCATCCAAACATAATCTTGTTATAGAAATACTTGTTCAAGTTAATATTGCGCATGAAGAGTCAAAACACGGATTTGATGAAACAGAAATATATGAAGCATTTGATTACCTTAAAGAATGTCCACATATTAAACCTCGTGGTTTAATGATGATGGCTCCTAATATCGAAGCTAAAGATACTGATATCTATTTTAAAGAAACTAGTGACTTATTAAAAGAACTTCAAAGTCATTATCCTGATATGACTTTAGATCAATTATCTATGGGAATGAGTAATGATTACAAAGAAGCAATTAAATATGGATCAACCTATGTTAGAATAGGTAGAGCACTATTCAAAGACTAAAAAAGCCATCAATGATGGCTTTTTGATTACTAATATAAACGTCTGACATTATACCATTGTTTAGCATAATAACTATTGCTTAAGCTAGCAACTTGAATTGTTTTACCGGTACAAGGAGCGTGAACCATTTGATTATTACCAATATATATTCCGACATGGTGAACTCCAGATAATGAACCATTACTACTAAATAAGATAATATCTCCAGCTTGCATATTACTTCTACTAACTGCAGAACCTTTTTGAGCAAGTAATGTTGTATTATTAATTCCAATATTAATACCACATTGATAGAAAGACCAGTTTACAAGTCCTGAACAATCAAATTTGGTATTACCAGCATTTTTGATTTCTGACCAACTATGCCCTCCACCCCAAGTATAATAAATACCTTGTTTTGATAAAGCTTTATTTGCCACATTTAATCCTCTTTGAGCTTGAGAAGTATTTGTGTTGGTATTGGTGTTATTGTTAGTGTTGTTATTTGTGTTGTTATTAGTATTATTGTTAGTATTGTTATTGGTGTTATTATTTGTATTATTGTTAGTATTATTAGTGTTATTACTTGGCTTACTAGTATTAGTATTATTGTTTATTGTATTGTTTGTTGCATGAGTAATACCAGTAACTTGAGAAGCACTAGCTGCAGCAGATAACGCAGCTAAGTTTGAATTAATACTATCAATACTATCTAAATTAGTTTCGTTAGCAGTTTGAGTTGAAGCAACATCTCCTTGTTGCTTAGCATATAATGCTTGATATTTAGATGATAGAGCCTGTTGTTCAGTTTGTTGAGCAGCAAGAGTTTCTTTAGATTTTTCTAAAGCTTTTTTCTCTGAAGCAACTTCTTTCATTTTAGCAATAGTAGATTTAACTAATTGTTTATCACTAGCAGTTAATTCATTATAGCTATCCATTCTAGAAAGCATATCTGAAAAATTATCAGCACTAAAGATATAATTAATATAAATATCATCATTCATATATGATTGCATAGAATACATTCGATCTTTAATCTTTTGTGAATTCTCAGAAATTGTATTTTCCATATCTGAGATATTAGAAGTATAGAAATCAATACTAGTTTGAATACTATTTACATTAGTATTTATTTCATCTAATTTTTTATTTATTGAATCGACGGTATCTTTTGTGTTACTAGCTTCTTCTTTTTGAGAAGCTAATTTATTATTTAATTCAGTTGTTTTTTTCTTTAAATATTCTTTAAACTCTTCACAAGTTTTTTTATTTCCGCTGGTTATATTAGTAGAAGCACACATTTTTGTATACTTACTTTCATCCTTAGAAAAATCTGTAGCACTACTTTCGTTAATATTGATGGCTAGTAAACTAGCAACCATAGCAATGGCGACTACGATAGAACATATTCTCTTCATTAGATATCACCTCAACATAATTATGCCATAAATTCGGAATAATGCAAATATTGTTTTGAAATAATATAAAAAAAGAGACCGAAGTCTCTTTAATACATTCTTCTATAATTATGAACATTTGCTAAATAATAACCAGTTAATGATTGAGTTTTAACACATTGATCAGCATATTGACCTACTGTTCCACTACCTTTACCAGAAGCATGAACAAATGTTGAATTATTAATCATAATACCAATATGAGCAATTGTACTACCATTCCATGAGAATGTTACAATATCTCCAGCTTGAAGCTGATTACGAGAAACTGATTGACCTTGGCCTGCATAACCAGCTGCCGTAAGCCTTGGAATACTTTTTCCAGCGGCATTGAAGGCCCAATATACTAGTCCACTACAATCAAAGTAGTTAGGTCCAGTAGCACCCCAATAGTAACGACATCCTCTTTTGCTTAAAGCTTTATTAGCGATTGCTTGTCCTAAGGCAGAATCTCCAGATACGGAAATATTACCAGAAGAACTACTTCCAGCTGCTGCTTCATAGAATGAACTTAAAGCATTGTTTACGGAACTAGATGCTTTATTTAATTCTGCTTGAGAAGCTTTAGCAGAATTTAAGTTAGCAGTTTGAGCTGCATATAAATTATTGTATTGAGTTTGAAGAGCAACTTGTTGTTCTTTTTGAGAATCTAAATTAGTTTTAGCTGTTTTAATTGTGTTTTGTTGTTGTTCAACTTGTTTCTTTTCTTCAGCCAATTGATTAATTAAATCATCATCATATTCAGTGATTTCATTGATTGATGAAATTCTTGAGAAGAAATCAGCAAAGTTTTTAGATCCAAATATATAATCAATATAAGTATTAGAATTATTATAACTCTGTTGAGAATACATTCTTGTTTTAACTTCATCTTCTTTAACCTTAATAGAAGCATTTAAGTTATCGATAGATGTTTGAATATAATCTATTTCTTTTTGCTTTTCACTTATTTGAGTTTCTAAAGTAGTAATTTGAGAAGATACACTGTCTAAAGAAGACTTTGTATTATTAGCTTCTGTTGTTTGACTTTGAATATCTTTTTTTAATTGAGCATTTTTCTTTTGAAGATAACTATTAAAAGATTCACATGTTGATTTATTAGAATTAGTAATATTACTAGAAGAACACATCTTAAGATATTTATCCTCATTATCTGAAAACTCATCAGCACTAACATCTTTTATATAAGGGCAAATACTTACCATCATCGTAATCATTAAAAATACACTAATAATTCTTTTTAAATTTTTTTTCATTACGTTCCTCCTTTATGTAATCATTATCTAACATTTAGAAGGCAAATTCAAGTTTAGTAGATTAGTTGATAAGCCTTTCTAAGTGTTCCATCATTTAGCGTAATATGCCCACAATATGTGAATTTATTCTTTTCTAGGAAACGTTGCATAGAAAGGTTATCATCATGAGTATCAACTTTCACATTATGATAATCAGGGAATAAATTTAATATTTTACTTACTAGAACTTTAGCTAGTTGTTTCCCTTTATAATTACTATCAACTGCAATACGGTGAATACAAATATAATCATCACTATTTAACCATTTTCCATCTATTACCTTATATGAAGGTTCACCATTAGTTGTAACCATACAAGTAGCGACTACTACATCATTACTATCAACTAAGACATATCCTTCCTTATTATATATATCTAATTCAATAGCAGCATTATTAGGATAACCATCTTGCCATTGATTAATATTATTGTCCTTCATATAGGCTATGGCTTGATTAATAATTTGAATAACTTGATCAATATCTTCAGTTTTTGTTTTTCTAAGTTTATATTCCATACGAACTAATAATACCAAAAATAGATATTGTGTACAATATCGATATTGCATACAATCTTTAATAGGTCTATAATCAACTCAAATGTATATTGGGGGAGATAAGATGAATACATTAAAGAAAATAAGTAAGTTTTTATCAAATTACACGGCACCAGTAGTTATTATAATTGCCGTAATTACATTCTTTATTCCAGATTTATTTAAATGGGTTCAAGGACAAACTCAAACCATTATTCTTGGAATTATAATGTTATCAATGGGAATGACATTATCAACTGAAGATTTTAAAATTTTAGCTAGTAGACCTTTAGATATTTTAATTGGTACTTGTGCACAGTTTACTGTAATGCCATTTATTGCTTTCACGCTTACAAAAGTACTTAATTTAGATCCAGGTATTGCTGTAGGATTAATCCTTGTTGGATGTTGCCCTGGAGGAGTGTCAAGTAATATCATGTGCTTCTTATGTAATGGAGATGTACCTTTCTCAGTAGGAATGACAACTGTTTCTACTTTGTTAGCACCAATAATGACACCATTACTTGTTTCATTCCTTGCTAATAAAACAATTGCTGTAGATGCAGGTAGTATGTTTTTATCAATTCTACAAGTAACTATTATTCCAATCGCGATTGGATTTACTTTAAACTATTTCTTACATAAAAAAGAAGTTTTCCAAGATGTTAAAGAATTAATGCCAGCAGTTTCAGTTCTTGGACTTGCTTGTATTGTTGGGGGTGTTATTGCTTACCAAGGTAATTCATTCTTTACTTCTGGAGTTACAATCTTTATTGCCGTATTCTTACATAACGGAATTGGTTATCTTCTTGGTTATGGAGCTGGAACATTATTTAAATTCAATACGGCTAAAAGAAGAACTATTTCTATTGAAGTTGGAATGCAAAATGCTGGTTTAGCTACTAACTTAGCATCAGTTCATTTTGCTACTTTACCTGAAGCAGCTCTAGCAAGTGCTGTATCATGTGTATGGCATAGTATTTCGGGAACATTAATGGCTGGTTTATTTAGTTATTTGGATAAACGTAAGGGAATTGAAAATAAAAATAAATAGTATTCACAAATATAGGCTATTTGTTATAATTAGGGCGAATAAAGGAGAATGAATATGACATTTGATAAAGTTAAAGAAATTATTATAGATTCACTTGATGTAGATGAAGATAAAGTAACACTTAATGCTTCATTAAAAGAAGACCTAGATGCAGATAGCTTAGATGCAGTTGAAATCATTATGGCTATTGAAGAAGAATTTGGAATTGAAATTCCAGATGAAAAAGTAACAGCTGTAAAGACTGTAAAAGACATCGTAGATTATATTGATGCCAATCAATAAGATTACATTCATGTAATCTTTTTTACTATGAAAGAAATAACTATCAGTAAAGACTTAAAAGAATATCTTTTAAATGAGATCAAAGATACTATCGTCTTTACTAATGATAATAGTAAGTTAGTTGTTGGTTTATGCTTTAATAACTATTTGAAAGAAGAATATAATATCGTTGTCTTATGCAGTGTAGTTGGTCTATTAGATAGATTTAATATAAAAGCAGTAATTGATTATAAAAATAATAGTGTGTTAGTAGATAATAAGGTAGTAGCTACTACCTTATTAATAGGAAATAATGTTTATTTAGAAATGGACTTATGTAATATAAATATTTTTAAGTTAAAGATTGCGTTAAAAACATTTATAAATATCTATTATAATTTATTAACTACAAATCAATTCAATAAGGTTATTGATTATTTAAATGACATTTTAATTGAAGGACATTTAAATAATGATTATTCTTTTAATATTAAATAGAAATATAACTCTATATTATATATAATAGAGAAAGTGAGTAGTTAAGTATATATTACAAAGGTGGGATACAATGTATAAAATTATTAAAAAAGAAAAACTAAATGATGTAGTTGAATTAATGGAAGTACATGCGCCGATGGTTGCTCGTAAATGTGAACCAGGACAATTTATTATTTTAAGAGTTGGAGAAGATGGTGAAAGAATACCACTTACTATCGCTGACTTTGATCGTGAAAAAGAAACTATTACAATTATTTACCAAATAGTTGGTTATTCTACAAAAGAATTAAATAAACTAAATGAAGGTGATGAAATCACTGATTTTGTAGGACCTCTTGGTGTTCCTACGAAGCTTCATAAAAGCAAACATGTAGTTGGAGTTGCTGGAGGAGTAGGAAGTGCTCCTTTATATCCTCAACTAAGAGCATTAGCTAATATGGGTGTTGACGTTGATGTCATCATTGGAGGACGTGAAAAACAATATCTTCTACTTGTAGATAAGTTTAAAAAATTCTGTAAGAACGTATATATCGCTACTGATGATGGTTCAGTTGGAACTAAAGGATTAGTTACTGATGTTTTAAAGAAAATCATTGATGAAGGTGATCCAATTGATGAAGTTATCGCTATTGGACCAGTCGTAATGATGAGAGCAGTAGTTGGTGTAACTAAACCATTAAATATTAAAACAAGCGTTTCTTTAAATCCAATTATGATTGATGGAACAGGAATGTGTGGATGTTGCCGAGTAAGTGTTGATGGTAAAATCAAATTTGCTTGTGTTGATGGACCAGACTTTGATGGACTAACAGTTGATTTTGATGAGTTGATGTCTCGTCAAAGAATGTTTAAAGAAGAAGAACATATTGTATCTGAAAACTCAGATCGTATGTGTAATTTAATGAAAGGGGCCATCAAATAATGACAATGAAACCAAACATGGCACCAAATAAAGTAAAGATGCCTGAACAAGAACCTAATGTTCGTAATAAAAACTTTGAAGAAGTATCTCTTGGATATACTAAAGAAATGGCAATGGAAGAAGCTACTAGATGTTTACATTGTAAAAACTCTCCATGTAAAAATGGATGCCCAGTAGGTGTTCCAATTCCTGAATTTATTGCGGAAGTAGCTAAAGGAAACTTTGATGAAGCTTATGACGTTATTACTTCTGAAAATGCTTTACCTGCAATTTGTGGAAGGGTATGTCCACAAGAAAACCAATGTGAAGGTAAATGTGTTAGAGGAATTAAAACTGAAGCTGTTGGTATCGGTCGATTAGAAAGATTTGTTGCTGACTATCACCGTGAACATGGAAAAGCTAAAACAGTTGATATTAAAAAGAATGGTAAAAAAGTAGCCGTTGTTGGAAGTGGACCTTCAGGTATTACTTGCGCTGGTGAAATGGCTAAAAAAGGATATGATGTAACTGTTTTTGAAGCATTACATAAAACTGGGGGAGTTCTTTCTTATGGAATTCCTGAATTCCGTTTACCTAAAGCACTAGTTCAATCAGAAGTTGATGGAGTTGCTGCTCTTGGAGTAGACTTTGAAACTAATGTTGTAGTAGGAAGATCTATTACAATTGATGAATTACAAGAACAAGGATATCAAGGTATCTTTGTTGGTAGTGGAGCTGGACTTCCTCGTTTCCAAGGAATTCCAGGTGAAAACTTAAACGGTGTTTATGCTGCAAATGAATTCTTAACAAGAGTTAATCTAATGAAGGGATACCAATTCCCTAAACATCCAACACCTGTTAAAATTAGTGAATCTGTATGTGTCATCGGGGCTGGTAACGTAGCTATGGATGCTGCTAGAACTGCTAAACGTTTAGGTGCTAAAGATGTTTATATCGTTTATAGAAGAGGTGCTGAAGAGGTTCCTGCTAGAGCTGAAGAAGTACATCATGCTAAAGAAGAAGGAATCAACTTTAAACTTCTTACTAATCCAACTAAGATAAATGGAAAAGATGGTTGGGTTGAATCAATGGAATGTATTGAAATGGAACTTGGAGAACCTGATGATTCAGGTAGAAGAAGACCAATTCCTATTAAAGGTAGTGAATTTACAATTCCAACTGGAACTGTAATTGTAGCTATCGGTCAATCACCTAATCCATTAATTAGACATACTACTCCTGGACTAGATTGTCAGTCTTGGGGAGGAATCATTGTTGATGAAGATACAATGAAATCTTCTAAAGAAGGTGTCTATGCTGGTGGAGATGTAGTAACTGGAGCTGCTACAGTAATCCTAGCTATGGGAGCTGGTAAAAAAGCTGCTCAAGCTATGGATGAATATTTAAAAAATAAATAATTATAAAACGTAACTTTGATACAATCCCACTGAAGTAGACAAATGAAATAAATAAAATTTCATTAATCTATGGAGGAGGGATTTTATTATGTCCAGAAAGGCAAAATATACAGTAAGACAAAAAGTACAAGCATGTGAAGA
>JAQVWN010000025.1 GCA_028749475.1 Thomasclavelia sp. | reverse complement strand
TCTTTCCACCTTTTGGTCTTCCTATAATCACATTAATCATCTCCTTAATTTAAGCATAATAAAAAGTAGAAACACTTTAAAGATATTTCATCTTTTTTGTGTGTCTACTTTTATTTTACATCTGCATATATATGATAAGACTTATTGTATCGATTATTAGAATGTTTACTAATATTAATAGAGTTAGTAATGAAAAAAGAGAAACTGAAAAATCAATCATTGATAAAAATGATAATATACTTAAATAGGTGCGAAGATGAAAATTGATGGAATTGATATTAAGAGTTTTCAAAAGAAATTAAACTATTATCCAACTAATGGAGGAGAAAATAATAAGAGACTTACTTCTAAACAAAGACCAATATTTGATTTGGTAATGGGAGTAGTTTTAATTATTATTGGAATTCTTTTAGTATTACAAACGGATAGTGATATGATGTTTGAAAATGAGTCCTTTTATTATACCTTGGTTTTTGGTGGCCTAATAGCTGTGAGTGCTGGCATCTATTTTTTCTTTTTTGTTCAATTAATTATCGTTTGTACAAAGGTCGTAAAAACATTTATCAAAAATATACGAACAATCATCTTACATTTGTTATCAATAAAGATTTTACAATTGATTATTATAATAATGATAATTTAATAGCTAGGATAAATCAGGTATATGATATAAACCCAATCTTTAATAAACTAGCTAATCTAAATGAAATAGAATATCGGGTCAAAGGAGACATTAGTGGAGATAGTAAGTCTTACAAAGAATTGACTATTTGTAAGTATATGAATGATGGGCCTAGACTGATAGATGCTTTAAAAATAAATAATAAAATAAATAAATTCAAGGGATTTGTAGATAATGATTTTATCACTACTTTTGGTAGTGAACTACGAGATATCAATCTAGATGATGATTCTTTAATGGACAAAACATTATTAGTCGGGGCTAGTTTGTGTGAAGATGATGATCCATACTATTATGTGATGCGAAGTGCTAATGGAATTAAAGTTAAAATAGAAATGAATGAATCTACAATTTATGCTTATACTTCTTTGAATGAGTTTGAGCCAACAAAAGAATTTCCATTTTTGTATAAAACATCAATTAGAAAACTTTTAGATATGGCGGCCAATAGTGATACTAAAATACTATTAAATCTTAAAAATCGTCCGCCACTAGAACAAAATAGAAAAGCCGATATAACTAATAAAGAAATAGATTTTAACTATCTTAATAGTTATATCAAGGGTAAACGTAAAGAAGGAGAAGAAAAAGTCCCATTGTTTTATATGGGAGTTGAGGATACATTTCGACTTCAAAACTCTAATGATTTAGTTGTTGTAGGTGAGCTTTACGGAACTGTTTGTAAAGATGCTGCTGTCTATATTACTAATATGATGTCTGATGATTATAATGAACCAATTGCTTTATCAGTAGTTAATGGAATCGAAAAACACTTTGATATAGTTAATAAAGCATCTAATTGTCCTATTTCTTTAAGGATTAAAGATGGTACCAAATATAACATCAGAAAGCATACTCTTTTACACTCACCTCAGGCTACCGAGAGAAACTTACACAATGCATATCAAAAATCTTTAATTAACACATTCATTAAAAAAGGTGATTTAGTAATATCAGTTGATGAATTAGACAAATTATCATTAACTGATTGTTGTGAGTTGTATGTTCTTGCCAATAATTATAATTCTCGTTTAAACTCTATTAATCAAGATAAAATTAATAAATTATATAATACAATAATTGAAAAATTATTGGAAAGTGATGAGATAAATTATCTATACGATAATAAAACAGGAACAGCCCATATGTATAACACTGTTAAAGAACATGGGGATGGTTACTTTGTTACTAATCCATATATCAAGATAATTACTAATGCTTATGTAAATATTATGCAGGATTATTTTGAAACTAATTCAATTGAAATGAAAACTGTAACTAAAGGAAAAGATGGTAAAGGAATAGAAAACTTCTTATATGATTTATTCTATTTAGATGGCGCTTATGGTGCAGTATTAAACATGGGTGGTATTTATCTTGATAAAAAAGATCTTGTTGAACAACCTAATTATGTTTCTAAAAACCCAATGGACACACCTGTCACTAATCCTGAATTAGTGAGTTTCTTATTACTTCGAGGACAAATTGGAAAACCTACAGGTTCTTATGAAGATAATATTTATTCATTATACACTGGTATTATTTTAGAAAAACTAGCTGATGCCAAATTCTTATCTCCCGTTCGATTTGAAGGCGAAGCACCAACTGGTAGTGGAAATATTACTTTACAAAAAGATACAAATATGAAGATATCAGTAAGAAAAGATGAGAGTGGTAATGAACATATTCCTTTCTTTACAGATTGGAAACGTTTAAGTATGGTGTTTAATAAAGAATGGTCAGGAATCGTTGGAACTATTGGTGATTATATTGATGATTTCGAGATTGATATTAATCCAACTGAATTTTATCTTGCTGGATTTCGTATTGATAAAGATTCTTATGAAGTAGTTAAAAAAATCAAACAAGAAAAAGAGAATGAACAACTGAATTAAAACGTTAATAGGTACTGGAAAAAGTTCCTAAAAAAATGATAAATAATTAAATAAACTACTTTGTTTCTAAAGAGCCCAATATTATTGTTGGGCTCTTTTTTATCTTGTATTCTAAAGTTGTAAACAAAAGAAGGGAGAAAAAAGATGTTAGAAAAAATTCAACGTTTTGGTGGCGCAATGTTCACTCCAGTATTACTATTTGCTTTTTCAGGAGTAGTAATTGGAATTGGAACACTATTTACCACTGAAGCAATAATGGGATCTCTTGCAAACACAAAAGGTATGTGGTATCAATGCTGGAATGTAGTCTTGCAAGGTGGTTGGACAGTATTCAATCAATTACCATTAATATTCGTTGTTGGATTACCTGTTGGACTTGCTAAGAAACAACAAGCACGTTGTTGTATGGAAGCGTTAGTGCTTTATTTAACTTTCCAATATTTCTTAAGTACAATCTTAAGTCAATGGGGATCAAATTTCGGTGTTAACTTTAATGCCGAAGTAGGAGGTAGTTCTGGTCTTACTATGATAGCTAGTATTAAAACACTAGACATGGGGATGATTGGAGCCTTACTTATTTCATGTATTGTCGTTTATTTACACAACAGATTCTTTGATACTAAGTTACCTGAATGGTTAGGAACTTTTAGTGGATCATCATTTGTTGTAATTGTCGGATTCTTTGCTTTAATTCCTGTAGCTGTCGCTTCAGCAATCTTATGGCCTATTGTTCAAGATGGAATGAGATCATTCCAAGGATTCGTTGCTAACTCAGGAGCACTTGGAGTATGGATATTTATCTTCATGGAAAGAATTTTAATTCCATTTGGATTACATCACTTACTATACTTCCCATTCTTCTATGATTCAGCAATCATCAATGGAGGAGTTTACAGTGCTTGGGCAAAAGCTTTACCAACACTTGCAGCTAGTAGTAAACCACTTAAGGAATTAGCTCCTTGGGCATGGCCTACACTAACAGGTCCATCTAAAATCTTTGGATGTACTGGTATTGCATTAGCATTCTATAAAACTGCTAAATCAGAAAAGAAAAAACAAATTGCTGGTTTATTAATTCCAATTACTTTAACTGCTATATTCTGTGGAATTACTGAACCAATCGAATTTACATTCTTATTTATTGCCCCACCTCTATTTGTTGTTCATGCAGTGCTTGCTGCTACACTATCAACTGTTTGTTATTTGCTAGGAGTAGTTGGAGTACTATCGGGTGGTTTAATTGAAATGTCAGCTTTAAACTTTATACCATTGATGGCAAATCACTGGCCAACTTATTTAACTCTATTAGTTGTTGGTTTATGCTTTACTGGAATTTATTATGTTGTCTTTAAGTTCTTAATCTTAAAATTTGATTTTAAGACTCCAGGTAGAGAAGATGATGAAGAAATCACTTTCCATTCTAAAAAAGAATATCGTGAAAAGACTGGACAAACTAGTGCTTCTGGTGATCAAACTTCAGCAGCAGAGGAAACATTAGAAATGTTAATTCTTGAAGGTCTTGGTGGTAAAGATAATATTGTCGATGTTACTAACTGTGCTACAAGACTTAGAGTAAATGTTAAAGATGAAACAAAAGTTAAGGATGATGCTTACTTCAAATCAATTGGAACTCATGGAGTTAAGCAAACTAAAAATTCTGTTCAAGTAATAGTTGGACTTTCAGTTCCAACAGTAAGAGAAAATTTCGAAGGATTATTATAAGAAAAGAGGAAAAGTTATGAGTAAAAAGATTAAACAAACAAAAGGAACAAAGAGTGTTGCTCGCATATTTACAATTTGTGAAATATTTCTTATCTTGACACCATTTATTGCCTGTATATATTGCTCAATGCTTGCATCTAGTGCTTCTATGAGTTTTAGAGAAATTCTAAGTTCTCATCCTAGTGTCACTGTTATCTTTTTACTAGCCATGGTTAATCCATATGCAGCATATATTTTAAAATTAATTAAACAAAAATTAGATAATGGTAATTATCAATTCGTTGTAATAAACTTCTTATTATTATTAATAGCTCAGATGCTAACCCTTAATACTTTATATGCTTGTATGATAGGTTATGCCTTCTATAAAACGATCAAAGTTTATAATATTCCTGTTAAAAAAACTCTTAAAGAAATTAATTTCAAAAAATATTTTAGTTATGGTGGTGGAAGCTTAATAATTATGTCCTTTTCCCTACTTAGCTTGTTTGTAACAATAAAATTATTATAAAGGAGAAATACAAATGTCAGAAAAGAAATACTCAGTCGTTATCGCTGGAGGAGGAAGTACCTTCACTCCAGGAATATGTTTATTATTATTAGATCATATGGAAAGATTTCCAATAAGAAAGATTAAGTTTTATGATAACTTGGCATCACGTCAAGAAACAGTGGCTAAAGCATGTGAAATATATGTAAAAGAACATGCTCCAGAAGTTGAATTCTCATATACAACAGATCCTAAAGAAGCCTTTACTGATGTTGATTTTGTAATGTGTCATATTAGAGTTGGTTTATATGCAATGAGAGAAAAAGATGAAAAGATTCCAATGAAGTATAATGTTGTCGGACAAGAAACATGTGGCCCTGGTGGAATTGCTTATGGTATGCGTTCTATAGGGGGAGTAATTGAAATTCTTGACTATATGGAAAAATATTCTCCTAATGCTTGGATGCTAAACTATTCAAATCCAGCTGCAATTGTTGCAGAAGCTACAAGAAGACTTAGACCAAATTCACAGATTCTAAATATTTGTGATATGCCAATTGATCTAGAAGAAAAAATGGCTAATATGATTGGTTTAAAATCTCGTAAAGAAATGAATGTTGGTTATTATGGATTAAATCACTTTGGTTGGTGGTATAAGATTGAAGATAAACAAGGTAAAGATTTAATGCCTGAAATTAGAAAACATATGGCAGCTAATGGATTTGCTGATGCTTTAAGTAATACTAATCAACATATTGAACCAAGTTGGATTGAAACATTTGCTAAAGCTAAAGATGTTTATGCTCTTGATCCTGAAACAATTCCAAATACTTATTTAAAATATTACTTATATCCTGATTATGTTGTTGAACATACAGATCCTAATCATACTAGAGCCAATGAAGTTATGGAAAACAGAGAAAAACATGTTTTCACGGCTTGTCGTGAAATCATTGAAAAAGGTACTTCTAAAGGTTGTGGATTTGAAGCAGATGCTCATGCTGAATACATTGTTGATTTAGCTTGTGCAATTGCTAAAAACACTAAAGAAAGAATGTTATTAATTGTTCCTAATGAAGGAGCGGTAGAAAACTTTGATCGTACTGCAATGGTTGAAATTCCTTGTATAGTTGGTTCAAATGGTTATGAAAAAATCTGTCAAGGACAAATCCCTCAATTCCAAAAAGGTTTAATGGAACAACAAGTATCAGTAGAAAAACTAACTGTTGATGCATGGATCACAGGAAGTTATCAAAAATTGTGGCAAGCAATTACTTTATCTAAAATGGTCCCAAGTGCCAGAGTTGCTAAATTAATTCTAGATGACTTAATTGAAGCAAATAAAGACTTCTGGCCAGAACTTAAATAATGAGTTTGTTTAAAAAAGGTATTTCAATAAGCTCAATAGCTAAAGGAAAATCTTTAGCTATTGAAGAAGTACCAGATGAAGTGTTTGCTACTAAAATGATGGGTGATGGTTATGCCGTTATGCCTGAAGAAAATATTATTTATGCACCAACTGATGGTAAAGTAACAATGGTTATGGCTAATACTAAACATGCAGTTGGCTTGGAAATAAAAGATGGTATTGAAATCATGATTCATGTTGGCCTTGATAGTGTAAATCTAGAAGGGCAAGGATTTGAAGCATATGTTAAACAAGGGGATATCGTTAAAAAAGGTGATAAATTAATTTCTTTTGATCTTGAAACCTTAGAAAAGAATAATATTTCTCCTATTACAATGCTTGTTGTTGTAAATGATCAAAATAAAAAAATAAAGAAAATGAATCTAGATACTAATGTTGATATTAATACTACTATCTTAGAACTGAGATAATAATTTATCTTAGTTCTTTTTTTGGTATACTTAAGTAGAGGTGATAATATGAAGTTTCAAAGATTAGTTAATACTCACTATGAATCATTAACACCAACTGATTTATATATTTATAAATATATAAAGAATAATAGAAATAAGTGCTCAGATTTATCAATTGATAAACTGGCTAAAAACTGTAATGTATCAAAAAGTTCAATCTTAAGATTTACACAAAAAATTGGACTAACTGGATACACAGAACTTAAATTAATTCTAAGACAAAAAGATACTCTTGGTACTAATCGAAATTGTTTAAATTCTCTATATGCAAATTTAGTAACGTTTTTAAAGAATGTTCGAGATTATGATTTGGATGAAGCGGTAAAACTTATAAATGAGGCCGATAACATCTACGCCTATGGCACAGGCGATCTTCAGAAGAACTTTATTAGAGAACTTAAAAGAACATTTATGTGTACTGGGAACTTAATTTTTGATGTTCCATATAATGGTGAAAATAATGAATACATTGATTTTATCAACAGTGATGATTTAATAATTGTTGTTAGTTATTCGGGAGAAAATCCGACTATGCTTCAACTACTTAGAAAGTTATTTGTTAAGAATGTTAAGATTCTAGCAATTACTTCTAACGATGATAGTACATTAGCTCACCTTTCCACAGTGCATGTTAATATTGAAAGCTTTGAAATGGCTAAGACAATAGCACCCGATATAGGAATCTTATCTCCTTATTTTATATTTAGTGACATCTTGCTTGCCAAATATCTTGATTATAATGGAGTCGAAAATGAAGATAGATAATATAGTAGAAGAAAAATTTAATAATTTAAATGATTTAGATAAAATAATCTGGGATTATATTCGACAAAATAAGTCTTCAATTAAAAATACATCAATTCAAGAATTAGCTAAAAAATGTCAAGTATCTCATACTAGAATTCTTGACTTTACGCGTAAGATCGGACTTGATGGTTATAGTGAGTTAAAATATATCATCAAAAATGAACTAACTAATGACTCTGATGATATTGAAGAGGTAGAAAATAAGTTTTTAGAAGCTCTTCAAGATCGTTCAAATAATTTACGTAAAATAGATTTTACTAAACATTGTCAAATGATATATGAAGCTAGAAGAATCTTTATTTTTTGTTCGGGTGAAATTCAATTAAATATTGGAATGGAATTAAAAAGAACATTGGCATTGTCTAAGAAGCTGGCTTTTATTGTTGAAGGATATGATATTACTGAACTGTATTACTTAATATATAAACTTCAGCCAAATGATTTATTTATTTTAATAACTCACTCAGGAGAAAATAAAACAGTAATAGAAGTGGCCAATGCTTTAAAAGAATTAAAAATTCATACAATTGGTATTTGTGCAAATAGTAATACAAGTATTCAAAAACTGGTTGAGGAAATGATTACAGTTGATTGCAAGAATTATTTCAACAACAACTCTAAAAAAGAATACATTTTAACTTCATTTTTATTTGTTTATATTGAATATTTACATATTGAATATCAGAAATATTTAAAACAAATAAAATAGAGATTTAAAGAATAATGTAAAAATGAAAAAACACTTGCATTATTCATCACTTTTTATATAATATATAGGCACGCAGTCTATTTAGAGTGCGTATATACGATGCGTGGGAGGATGAAATCCATTGACCACAGCACGGACAAACATTATAAGGAGGTATGTCGCGTGAGTAAGAAAGTCGCAAGAGTAATGAAGATTCAATTCCAAGCTGGACAAGCTAAACCTGGTCCTGCATTAGCTGGAGCTGGAATTCAAATGCCTAAATTCTGTACAGCATTCAATGATCAAACTAAAGATCGTATGGGTGAAACTGTACCAGTAGTATTAACTATTTATGAAGATAAGGAATTTGACTTCGTATTAAAAACTGCACCTGCATCAGAAATGATCAAGAAAGCATGTAATGTAAAAAAAGGTGCTCATAATCCAGGAACTGAAGAAGTTGCTACATTATCTGCAGCAAAATGCAAAGAAATCGCTGAATACAAAATGCCAGACTTAAATGCACATGATATTGATGCCGCAATGAAAATTATTGCTGGTACTGCAAAAAACATGGGTATCAAAGTTGAAGGCATTGATGCTTAATTAAAAAACATCGTCATAGGTGGAAGGACATAGTCCGCTACTACCACCAAGGAGGAAATATATATGGCAAAGAAAAGTAAGAGATATACTGAAGCTGCTGCAAAAATCGAAAAAGGTAAATTATATACTATCGAAGAAGCAATCGCTTTAGTTAAAGAAACAGGAAATGTTAAATTTGACGCTAGTGTTGATGTTTCATTCAAACTAGGTCTTGATACTAAACAAGCTGATCAACAATTACGTGGAGCTATCGTTTTACCTAACGGAACTGGTAAAACTAAAAAAGTATTAGTTATAGCTGAAGGAGCTAAAGCTCAAGAAGCTAAAGATGCTGGTGCTGACGTAGTTGGTGGTAAAGAAGTATTAGAAGACATCAAAAAAGGTTGGTTAGATTTTGAAGTTATGATCGCTACACCTGATATGATGGCTGAACTTGGGAAATTAGGTCGTATCTTAGGACCTAAAGGATTAATGCCTAACCCAAAAACTGGAACAGTAACTATGGATGTTGCTAAAGCTGTTAAAGAATCTAAAGCAGGTAAAGTAACTTATAGAACTGATAAAGATGGTAATATCGCATTACCAATCGGAAGAATTTCTTTCGATAATGATAAACTAGTAGAAAATTATAATACTATTTATAATTTATTAGTTAAATTAAAACCATCATCTGCAAAAGGTGTATATATGAAAAATGCAGTAGTAACATCAACAATGGGACCTGCTGTAAAAGTACAAACTATCGCTTAAGATAGTAATTAAATAGTCGCAATCAATATACCATAGACAGTAACTGGGAAACCTTAATATGTTACCGAGGTGTTATAAGTGAATTTATAACCCTCGCCATGCGAGGGTTTTATATAGTATATTGTTGCATATAAATTTTAATAGGAGGTGTAACAATGTCAGTAGAAACTATCAACCAAAAAAAGGCAGTTGTTGAAGAAATTTCAGAAAAGTTCAAAAAAGCAAGTTCAGCTATTATAGTTGAATATCGTGGATTAGACGTTGCTGAAGTCACTGAACTTCGTAACGAACTAAGAGATGAAGATGTAGAATTTAAAGTCTACAAAAACAGACTTGCTCAAAGAGCTACTGAAGGTACTGATTACTCATCATTCAATGATTCTTTAAAAGGACCAAACGCAATCGCATTTGGTGGTGAAGATGCAGTTGCTCCAGCTAGAGTGCTTGCAAAATTCGCTAAAGATCATGATGCATTAGTAATTAAAGCGGCTGTAGTTGAAGGTAAAGTTCTTTCAATTGATGAAGTTAAGGAATTAGCTACATTACCAAACAGAGAAGGTATGTACTCTATGTTACTTAGCACATTACAAGCTCCAGTTTCTCAATTCGCAAGAGTTGTTAAAGCTGTAGCTGATAGCAGACCTGAAGACGGAAGCGCTGAAGAAGCTGCTCCAGTTGAAGAAGCTAAAGAAGAACCAAAAACTGAAGAAGTAAAAGAAGCAGAAGCTCCTGCCACTGCAGAAGCAACTGAAGAAAAAGCAGAAGAACCTGCTAAAGAAGAAAATAAAGAAGCTGAATAGTCAGCAAATACATAAGGAGACAATAAAATGGCAAAACTTACAAGTGAAGATATCTTAGCTTACTTAGAAGAAGCTACTATCTTAGAATTAAACGATTTAGTAAAAGCAATTGAAGAAAAATTTGATGTTACTGCAGCTGCACCTGTAGCTGTAGCTGCAGCAGGTGCTGCAGACGGAGCTGCTGCTGAAGATGCTCCTGTAACTGTTACATTAACTGATGTTGGTGGTGGAAAAGTTGCAGTAATCAAAGCAGTAAGAGAAATTACTGGTTTAGGATTAGTTGATGCAAAAGGATTAGTTGACAAAGTTCCTTCAGCAATCAAAGAAAACATCCCAGCTAACGAAGCTACTGAAATTAAAGAAAAATTAGAAGCTGCTGGTGCAACTGTTGAAGTTAAATAATAACTGAAACTAATAAAGAGCCTATATAGGCTCTTTTGTTTAGAAAGGATATCATTATGAAACACTATTATACAAACAATGATGATTTAGAAAGTAATGAACAAACATTTACTTATAACTATGATAAATATAATCTTTTGTTTACAACCGATAATGGTGTCTTTTCTAAACAAATGATTGATTATGGATCAAGAGTAATACTTGATAATGTCACTTTAGATGGGGCTAAGTCGTTACTTGATGTTGGATGTGGATATGGAACGTTTGGTGTTTGCTTTAAAAAACGTTATAAACAATTAGAAGTTGATATGGTTGATGTGAATGATCGGGCAATGAAACTTGCTAGCCATAATGCAAAGATGAATAATGTTGAAGTGAATATTTTTAAAAGCAATGCTTATGAAAATGTTGAAAAAAGTTATGATGTTATTATTACAAATCCACCGATAAGAGCTGGTAAACAGGTTGTAACGAATATCTTAGTAAACTCATATGAGCACTTAAACAAAGATGGAAAAATATATGTTGTAATTCAAAAGAAACAAGGAGCACCTTCTGCTAAGAAAAAACTCACTGAGGTGTTTGGTAATTGTGAAGTTGTTAAAAGAGATAAAGGATACTATCTGCTAGTCTCAAAAAAATAAGTAAAAGTGCAGTCAATAATTTAGTTGAGGTTGTAAAATAAAAGCTCTGTTCAATCTAATATTGAACAGGGCTTTATTGATTCTTTTTTTATAATGCTTTGAACTGATTGTTTTGTAATATGAAAAGAACAATTATTAATCTATTTTTTTGCACTTTTATACCAAGCGGCAGAAGCAATTGCTCCAACAACGATAACAATCAAACCAATAATAGTTTCCATATTTATTCCACCTCTATCTAACTAAATAGTATCACAAAATGAAATCGAATTATATTATTCTTAGCTGAGAACATAGATTAAATGTTTATCCATACTTTTAATTATAATAATCCTAATTGATTGCAAGAAGGTATAATGGGTGTTAAACTAAATATAGTTGGATATCCAACTAAAAGGAAAATTATGAAAAATAACATCTTATTAAACAATTCAATTTTATATCGTAGTACTCAAAAATATTTTGATCACCAGTTAAATGATTATGATATTGGATATGGCCAAGTAATATTTCTTTTCTATGTTTATGAAAACGAGGGAATTACTGCTTCTTTACTAGCTAGTAAAGCTCACTATGATAAAGCAACAGTTACTAGTAGTATTCAAAAACTTGAGAAAAGTGGTTATCTAAACTTAGAAAACAACCCTAATGATAAAAGAAGTAAATGTTTATATACTACAAAAAAAGCAAAAGAAGTAATGGCTAAGGTATATCTAATGAGAAAAGATTGGTTTAGTACATTGAGCCAAGGGTTAAAAATTGAAGAGATGGAGTTGTTTGAATCAATGTTAAAACAAGTAGCTGACAACGCGTCAAAATATGATGATATTGATGAGAATGAAGATAAGATTGCCTTTTTTGGAATTCAAAAGTTATCACTTTTAGATTATCCAGGAAAGATGGCTGCGACAATCTTTACTGGTGGATGTAATTTAAGATGTCCGTTTTGTCAAAATAGTGATTTAGTTTATTTACCTGAAAACTCATATGAAATCAGTAAAGAAGATATTATGACTTTTCTTAAAAAACGAGTTAATGTTTTAGAAGGAGTTTGTATTACTGGGGGTGAACCACTTCTTCATTTAGGACTCAAACCATTTATTAAAGAAGTTAAAAAACTAGGGTACCTAGTTAAACTTGATACCAATGGTACTAATTGTAATTATTTAAAAGAATTAGTTGATGAAGGCTTGATTGATTACATTGCAATGGATATTAAAAACACTACTAATAAATACTCTTTAACAGTTGGAGTGGATAACTTTAATACTAATGAGATTAAAAAAAGTGTTGAATATATTAAAAATTGTGGAGTTGATTATGAATTCAGAACTACCATTGTCAAAGAGTTTCATACCGAAAATGATATTAAAGAACTAGGCCTTTGGTTGAAAGGATCTAAACAATATTATATTCAAAACTTTGAAGATAGTGAAAGAGTAATTCAAAAAGGATTACATTCAGTTGAGAAAGAAACTTTATATAAGTTTAAAGATATATTAAGTAGTTACATTGATAAAGTCGAAGTAAGAGGAATATAGGAGGAAAAATATATGAAAGTAATTAAAAGAGATGGAAAGAAAACTAATTTTGATATCACAAAAATATCAAAAGCAATTAGTAGTGCTTTTACTTCTTTAAACAAAACTCAAGATGATTCAGTTATTGATTTATTGGCACTTAGAGTAACAGCCGATTTTGAAAAGAAGGTTAAAGATGATTGTATTTCAGTTGAAGAAATCCAAGATAGCGTAGAATATATCCTTAGCCAAGGAGGGTACGCCGATGTGGCTAAAGCGTATATTCTATATCGTAAACAAAGAGAAAAGGTTAGAAATATGAAATCTACTATTCTTGATTATAAAGAATTAGTAAATTCATATGTAAAAGCGAGTGATTGGCGAGTTAAAGAAAACTCTACTGTAACTTACTCAATTGGGGGACTAATTCTTAGTAACTCTGGTGCTATTACGGCCAATTATTGGTTAAGCGAAATCTATGATGAAGAAATTGGTAATGCTCATCGAAGTGGAGACATTCATATTCATGATTTAAGTATGCTTACTGGATATTGTGCTGGATGGAGTTTAAAACAATTAATTACGGAAGGACTTGGAGGAGTTACTGGTAAGATTACAAGTAAGCCAGCCAAACATTTAAGTGTTTTATGTAACCAGATGGTTAACTTCTTAGGTGTTATGCAAAATGAATGGGCTGGAGCTCAAGCGTTTTCAAGTTTTGATACCTATCTTGCTCCTTTTGTAAAAGCTGATAATCTTGATTATCCGCAAGTTAAGCAATGTGTTGAAAGTTTTATTTATGGAGTTAATACACCATCACGTTGGGGATCACAAGCCCCATTTACTAATATCACTCTTGATTGGACAGTCCCTAACGACTTAGCTGATATGAACTGTATTGTTGGTGGAAAAGAAGTGGACTTTAAATATCGTGATTGTAAAAAAGAAATGGATATGATTAATCGAGCTTTTATTGAAATAATGATTGAAGGAGACGCTAATGGTCGTGGTTTCCAATATCCAATTCCAACTTATTCAATTACTAAAGATTTTGATTGGAGTGATTCTAAGAATAATAAGTTATTATTTGAAATGACTAGTAAATATGGTACTCCATATTTCTCTAATTATATTAATAGTGATATGGAACCAAGCGATGTTAGAAGTATGTGTTGTCGATTAAGACTTGATCTTAGAGAACTAAGAAGAAAATCTGGCGGATTCTTTGGAAGTGGAGAAAGCACAGGAAGTGTGGGGGTAGTTACAATCAATCTTCCTCGAATTGCCTATCTAGCTAAAGATGAAAAAGATTTTTACGATCGATTAGATCATATGATGGATATATCAGCTCGTAGTTTAAAAGTTAAAAGAGATGTAATTGGTAAATTGTTAGATGAAGGATTATATCCTTATACTAAACATTACTTAGGTTCATTTGATAATCATTTTTCAACAATTGGATTAATCGGAATGAATGAAGTTGGTTTAAATGCTAATTGGTTAAAAGAAGATTTAACTCATTCTAAAACTCAAGAGTTTGCTAAAGATGTCTTAAATCATATGCGTGAAAGACTAGTAAGTTATCAAGAAGAGTATGGAGATTTATATAACCTTGAAGCAACTCCAGCTGAAAGTACAACTTATCGTTTAGCAAAACATGATAAAGAACTATATCCTGATATAATTACTGCTACAGAAGATGGCAACACTCCTTATTATACAAATAGTAGTCATTTACCAGTTGGTTATACTGATGATATATTTGAAGCTTTAGATGTTCAAGATGAACTTCAAACACTTTATACTTCAGGAACAGTATTCCATGCTTTCCTTGGAGAAAAACTTCCTGATTATAAAGGAGCTGCTAGTTTAGTTAGAGCTATAGCTACTAATTATAAACTTCCTTACTATACAATTTCACCAACATATTCTATTTGTCCTGATCATGGATATATCAGTGGAGAAGAATATGAATGTCCAATTTGCGGAAAGAAAACTGAAGTTTGGTCAAGAATAACAGGTTATTATCGTCCAATTCAAAACTGGAATGAGGGTAAAACTCAAGAATATAAAGAACGTAAAGAATACAATGTAGTTTCTTCAGTATTAAAGGGGAAAGATATTCAAAAGGAAAGAGAAAGTAAGAAAGAGGAATCTATAGATGTTAAACAAATGGTTGTTGATCAACCAAATAAGATTTACTTATTCACTACAAGTACTTGTCCTAACTGTACAATAGTTAAACAATTATTAAAGGATGCCAATATTGATTATGAAATGATTGACGCTCCTTCTAATATTGAATTATCTAAAAAGTATGATGTTATGCAAGCCCCAACATTAGTAGTATGTGATGATGATAACCATCAAGCCTACGCTAATGTAAACAATATCAAAAACTTTATTCAAACATTTCAAAGATAAACACTAATGACTAAGAAGGTAACGACTAATATCGTTACCTTTTTATAAGGTGAAAATATTAAATAAAAAAAATCAATTTTCCTCATTGACTTGCCCATACCCTTGTGCTAACATTGTTAAATGCCTATTAATGTTTAAAATTGTGCGCTTTTATGCGCTAAAAAACATCAAAATAGAGATTATAAAAGGGGTGGAGTAACATAGTGGAAAACAAAGTTGCAATGGCAAAAAGCAAAATAAACCGTCGTAATTACTCAAGAATTAGTGGTTCATTAGAATTACCTAATTTAGTAGAAATTCAAACGAATTCTTATAAGTGGTTTCAAGAAGAAGGAATCAAAGAAGTATTTGAAGATATCTACCCAATAACAAACTATAATGAGACTCTTTCATTAGACTTTGTTGATTGTACTTTTGACGAACCAAAATATTCAGTATTTGAAAGTAAGGATCGTGATGCTACTTATGCAGCACCATTAAACGCTACATTACGTTTAACAAATTCTGTTACTGGTGAAATAAAAGAACAAACAGTATTTATGGGAGACTTCCCATTAATGACTGATTCAGGTACATTTATTATTAATGGAGCTGAACGTGTAATTGTATCTCAATTAGTACGTTCACCAGGAGCTTATTTTAATGATATTTTAGATAAATCTGGAAGAACAGTATTTGGAGGAAGTATTATCCCTTCAAGAGGTACTTGGCTAGAATTTGAATTCGATGCTAAAGATATGTTATACGTTCGTATTGATCGTAACCGTAAAGTACCTGGTACTGTACTATTAAGAGCACTTGGTCTTTCTAGTAATGAAGATATTATTAATCTATTTGGAGAACATCCATATATTTTAAACACGCTTGAAAAAGATAATACAACTAATACTGAAGAAGCGTTAATTGAAATTTATAATAAATTAAGACCAGGAGAACCAGCTACAAATGAAGGTGCTACTAACCTTTTATATACTCGTTTCTTCGATCCTAAAAGATATGATCTTGCTCATGCAGGACGTTTTAAACTTGGTAAAAAATTAAGCTTATTAGATCGTATTGCCGGACGTATTTTAGCTGAAGATGTAGTAGATATTAATGGTAAAGTTGTAGTGAAAAAAGATACTACTATTACTACTGATATCTTAGATCAATTAAAACCTGTATTTGAAGCAGGTGCTCATACTTTTGAAATCGAAAGTAACCCTGATTTAAAATCTTTTAGTAAACTTCAAGCTATAGAAGTTTATGTTGATGAAACTAAAGCTAAGAAAATGAAAGTCATTGGTACTGACTTAGCATTAGATTGTAAATATATCACTATTTCTGACATGCTTGCTGCATACTCATATATGTTCAACTTAGTTGATATCTTTGATTCTTATGATTATGCTGCTGAAGATCGTGTATCTCATATGGATAGACTTGGTTTATTAGATGATATTGATCATTTAGGAAATAGACGTGTTCGTTCTGTTGGTGAATTAATTCAAAACCAATTCAGAATTGGACTTACAAGAATGGATAGAGCAGTAAGAGAAAAAATGTCTCTTTCTGAACAAGATAGTGTAACTGCTGCAAGTCTTACTAATATTAGACCTCTTACAGCTGCTATTAAAGAATTCTTCTCTAGTTCTCAATTATCTCAATTTATGGATCAAATCAATCCCCTTGCTGAATTAACTAACAAACGTCGTTTATCAGCACTTGGACCTGGTGGTCTTTCTAGAGATAGAGCATCTATGGAAGTTCGTGACGTTCACCCATCTCACTATGGTAGAATCTGTCCAATTGAAACACCTGAAGGACCTAATATCGGGTTAATTTCAACACTTGCATCTTATGCAAAAATTAATAAATATGGATTTATTGCAACTCCATATCGTAAAGTAAATAAAACTGTTATTGATGAAACTGATGTTCGTTATTTAACAGCTGATGAAGAAAAGAACTATGTAATTGCTCAAGCTAATGTTCATACATCTAAAAAAGGTGAAATCCTTGACGATGAAGTTATTGCTCGTCACTTAGGTGAAAATATTATGGCTAAAAAAGAAGATGTTGATTTTATCGATATCTCTCCAAAACAAATCGTTTCTGTAGCTACATCTTGTATTCCATTCCTTGAAAACGATGATGCTACTAGAGCCTTAATGGGTGCCAACATGCAACGTCAAGCCGTACCTCTTTTAAATCCACATACTCCTTATGTTGGAACTGGATCTGAATATCAAGCGGCAAGAGATTCTGGAGCTGCAGCTGTAGCTAAAGAAGAAGGAACAGTTTCATATGTTGACAGTAAAAGAATTATTGTTAAAGGAAAAGATAAAAAAGAACATGAATACTTACTAACAAAATTCTCTGTAAGTAACTCATCAACTTGTATTAACCATCGTCCAATTGTTAAAGTTGGAGAAAAAGTATTACCTGGAACAGTATTAGCTGATGGACCAGCAATGGAACAAGGTGAACTTGCTTTAGGACAAAATGTCTTAGTTGGATTCATGACATGGAATGGTTATAACTATGAAGATGCTGTAATCATGTCTGAAAGATTAGTTAAAGAAGATGTTTATACGTCTGTTCATATCGATGTTTATTCAATTGAATGTCGTGATACAAAACTTGGAGCTGAAGAAATCACTAGAGATATTCCAAACGTTGGTGAAGAAGCTCGTAAAAACCTTAATGAAGAAGGTATCATTCGTATTGGTGCTGAAGTTCATGAAGGTGATATCCTTGTAGGTAAAGTAACACCTAAAGGACAAACAGAACTTTCTGCAGAAGAAAAATTATTACTTGCAATCTTCGGAGAAAAATCTCGTGAAGTTAAAGATAATTCATTAAGAGTTCCTCATGGTGGAGCTGGAATTATTCATGATATTAAAGTATTTGATCGTAAAAATGGTGATGAACTTCAACCAGGTGTTAATAGAGTAGTTAAAGTTTACATCGTTCAAAAACGTAAAATCTCTGAAGGAGATAAGATGGCAGGACGTCATGGTAATAAAGGGGTAATCTCTAGAATCTTACCAGTCGAAGATATGCCACACTTAGAAGATGGTACACCACTTGATATCATGCTAAACCCATTAGGGGTTCCATCTCGTATGAATATCGGACAAGTACTTGAATTACACTTAGGATATGCGTGTCGTGAACTTGGTTTATACATCGCAACTCCTGCATTTGATGGTTTACATCAAGATGACTTAGAAACTCTAATGAATGAGGCTCATATGTCTAAAGATGGTAAACAACCAGTAATCTCTGGTAAAACTGGAGAATACTTTGATTCTGAAATCTCTGTTGGAATCATGTACTTCGTAAAATTAGCCCACATGGTTGATGACAAATTACATGCTCGTTCTGTTGGACCTTACTCACTAGTAACTCAACAACCTCTAGGTGGTAAAGCTCAAAATGGTGGACAAAGATTTGGAGAAATGGAAGTATGGGCTCTTGAAGCATATGGAGCTGCTTATACATTACGTGAAATCTTAACTGTTAAATCTGATGATGTTATTGGACGTGTTAAGACATACGAAGCAATTGTTAAAGGTCTTCCATTACCAGAACCAGGACTTCCTGAATCATTCCGAGTTCTTACAAAAGAACTTCAAGCTCTTGCTCTAGATATTAAACTTCTAGACAAAGACGGAAATGAAGTAGAAATGTCAAAAATATCTGATGAAGAATCTCGTTTCCCAACTTCTCTTTCTAACAATGATGAAAAGAAAGATAAGCCAAAAGAAGAACCAGAAGATACTTCAACAGTAGAAGAAAATAAAGACCAAACTATCGATGAAGAAATAGACAATGAATTTGAAGAACTTTCAACTGAAGTCAAAGAAAATGACATCGATGAAGAAATTAATTAGGAGGAAAGAAAATGGCAACTAAAGATAAATTTTCAGCAATTCAAATTGGACTTGCATCTCCTGATAAGATTCGTGAATGGTCACATGGAGAAGTTAAGAAACCTGAAACTATTAACTATCGTTCACAAAAACCAGAAAAAGATGGATTATTCTGCGAAAGAATTTTTGGACCATCTAAAGACTGGGAATGTAGTTGTGGTAAATATAAGAAGGTAAGATATAAAGGTGTTGTATGTGATCGTTGTGGAGTAGAAGTAACTAAATCATCTGTTCGTCGTGAAAGAATGGGACATATTGAATTAGCTACTCCAGTAGCTCACATTTGGTATTTAAAAGGTGTTCCTTCAAGAATGGGACTTGTCTTAGACATGACTGCTAAACAACTTGAAGAAATAATCTATTTTGTAAGTTATGTTGTAATCGATCCTGGAACTACTCCTTTAGATTATAAACAAGTATTATCTGAAAGAGATTACCGTAAATGTCGTGAACAATTTGGTAATGCCTTTGATGCTAAAATCGGGGCAGAAGCAATTAAAATCTTACTTAAGAATGTTAATCTTGATGAAGAATTCGACAAGATTAATAAAGAATTACAAGAATCTCAAGGTCAAAAGAGACAAAAATTACTTAAACGTTTAGGAGCTATTGATTCATTCCGTGAATCTGATAACCAACCTGAATGGATGATAATGGATGTTCTTCCAGTAATCCCACCTGATCTTAGACCTATGTTACAACTTGATGGTGGTAGATTTGCAACAAGTGATTTAAATGATTTATATCGTCGTGTTATTACTCGTAATAATCGTTTAAAGAAATTATTAGAACTTGGAACTCCATCTATCATTGTTCAAAATGAAAAGAGAATGTTACAAGAAGCAGTAGATGCTTTAATTGATAATGGTAAACGTAGTAAACCTATTACTGGAGCAGGACAAAGAGCTTTAAAATCTCTTTCTCATACTCTTAAAGGTAAACAAGGACGTTTCCGTCAAAACTTACTTGGTAAGCGTGTTGACTACTCAGGACGTTCAGTTATCGCTGTAGGGCCATCTTTAAAGATGTACCAATGTGGTATTCCAAGAGAAATGGCTGTAAGCTTATTTAAACCTTTCGTTATTCATGGTCTAGTTGATCAAGAAATAGCTACTAATATTAAGGCTGCTGAAAGATTAATTGATCAAATGGATGATCGTATTTGGCCAATAGTTGAAGATGTAATTAAAGAACACCCAGTACTTCTTAACCGTGCTCCTACACTTCATAGACTTGGTATTCAAGCTTTCGAACCTAAATTAGTTGAAGGAAGAGCTATTCGTCTTCACCCATTAGTTACACCAGCATTCAATGCCGATTTCGATGGTGACCAAATGGCTGTCCATGTTCCTCTTGGACCTGAAGCTATTCAAGAAGCAAGACAATTAATGCTTGGTTCAAGTAATATCCTAGCACCAAAAGATGGTAAACCTATCGTTACTCCATCTCAAGATATGGTCCTTGGAAACTATTACTTAACTCTTGAAGATGTTGGCGCTAAAGGAGAAGGAACTGTCTTCGCTGATCGTAATGAAGTAGAACATGCATATAATGCTAAAACTGTTACATTACATACTAGAGTGGCAATTCTTGCTAGTTCTTTACACAATGCAACATTTACAGAAGCTCAAAACAATTCTTATTTAATTACAACTGTTGGTAAAGTATTCTTTAATGATATCTTTGATGGTCAATTTCCATTCGTAAATGAACCAGAAGAAGAAAACTTAACTCATACTCCTGATAAGTTCTTTGTACCAATGGGAACAGATATTAAAAAACATATTGCAAACCAAGAAGTTGTTAAACCACTTGGAAAGAAATATTTAGGAAAAATAATTGATGAAGTATTTAAACATTCAGCTATGACTGATACAAGTTTAATGCTTGATAAATTAAAAGACCAAGGTTTCTATTATTCTACAATTGCTGGACTAACAGTATCTGTATATGATATTCAAGTTCCAAAAGCTAAATATGAAATCTTTGATGAAGCTGATGAAAAAGTAGATGAAATAGAAAAGTATTACGCTAAAGGTTTACTTACAGATTCAGAAAGACATACAAGTGTTATTAATTTATGGACTAAAGTTAAAAATGATGTTCAAGAAGTCGTACGTCAACAGTTCGAAGCTGATGATCGTAACCCAATCTTCATCATGTCTGATTCTGGAGCCCGTGGATCACTTTCTAACTTCACTCAATTAGTTGGTATGCGTGGACTTATGTCTAACCCAAAAGGTGAAACTATCGAACTTCCAATCAAATCTTCATTCCGTGAAGGTTTAACTGCATCAGAATTCTTTATTTCTACCCATGGTGCTCGTAAAGGTTCTACCGATACAGCTTTAAAGACTGCCGATTCAGGATACTTAACAAGAAGACTTGTTGATGTATCTCAAGAAGTAGTAGTTACTGAAGATGACTGTGGAACAGATAAAGGATTTGTAGTAACTGAATTATTAAACAACGATGGAGTTGTAATGGTTGAATTATATGATCGTTTACTTGGTCGTTATAACCAAAAGGATATTCTAGATCCTAAAACCGGAGAAGTGTTAGTTCAAGGTGGAGTATTATTCACTGAAGCACTTTCTCATAAAGTTGTCGATGCTGGAATCAAAGAAGTTGAAATTCGTTCAATTCTTGGATGTACAGCTAAAGATGGTGTTTGTCGTAAATGTTACGGACGTAACCTAGCTACTGGAAATGTAGTTGAAATTGGTGAATCTGTAGGTATTATGGCCGCTCAATCTATCGGTGAACCAGGTACCCAACTTACAATGCGTACATTCCATGATGGTGGAGTTGCCGGTGGTAGTGATATCACTCAAGGGTTACCTCGTATTCAAGAGTTATTTGAAGCTCGTAATCCAAAAGCTAAAGCAATTATTTCTGAAATTGCTGGTACTGTTAAAGAAATTATCGATAATGGTGGTCGTGCAGAAGTTGTTGTTGAAAACAAACTTGAAACAAGATCTTATTTAACTCCATTTGGAGCTAAATTAGTTGTTGGTAAAGGTGATGAATTAGCTGTTGGAGATAAGATTACAACTGGTTCAATTGACCCTAAAGAATTACTAACAGTTTCTGATGTTAGAACTGTTGAAAATTATATTATTCATGAAGTTCAAGGAGTATATCAATCTCAAGGTATCGAAATCTCTGACAAGCATATTGAAATTATTGTAAAACAAATGCTTCGTAAGATTAGAATCATTGAAGGTGGAGATACTACTGCACTTCCTGGAACACATGTTGATACTCAACGTTTCACAGAACTTAATGAAGAAGCGTTAAAGAATGGTAAACATCCTGCTGTTGGAAGACCTATCTTACTTGGTATCACAAAAGCTTCTCTTGAAACTGAATCATTCTTATCAGCTGCAGCATTCCAAGAAACTACAAGAATCTTGACTGATGCATCTATCAAAGGTAAGATTGATGACTTAAAAGGATTAAAAGAAAATGTTCTTATTGGAAAACTTATTCCAGCTGGAACAGGACTTAGAGGACCTTTAAAATCACCAGAACAAATTAAAGAAGAAGCATATCTACTAGCTCAACAAGCTGAAGCCGAAGGTGAAGCATCTGTTGAAGATGAAGATATAAAATCTGAAGAATAATTATAAGTAGAGTTAGAAATCTAACTCTACTTTTTTTATATGAGTTAGAATACTGATTTAGGTATATTAAATAAAAAAATATGGTAATAAAAATATTAAAAAGTATTTGACTTAATCAACCTATTTAGGTATTATATTAAAGCAGTGCCCGTTTCGGGCACGGTATTTAATGCTAAAAATGAAACACCCGGAAATGTGTGTTACAAGAAAGGAGAAACTGATGCCTACAATTAATCAATTAGTAAGAAAAGGTCGTTCTGACAAAACTAAGAAAAGAAAATCACCTGCTTTAAATAGAGGTTATAACTCTTTAACAAAGAGACCAACTGAAACATTATCACCTCAAAAGCGTGGTGTTTGTACTCGTGTTGCTACTATGACACCAAAGAAACCAAACTCAGCATTACGTAAATATGCCAGAGTTAGATTATCTAATGGTTTAGAAGTAACTGCATATATCCCAGGAATTGGACACAATCTACAAGAACATAGTGTTGTTTTAATTCGTGGTGGTCGTGTTAAGGATTTACCAGGGGTTCGTTACCATATTATTCGTGGTACTATGGACTGTGCTGGTGTTAACGATCGTAAACAGGCTCGCTCAAGATATGGAGCAAAAATGCCTAAAAAATAATCAAGTATAGGAGGAAACAATTATGGCAAGAAAAGGTCAAGTAGCTAAAAGAGACGTTCTACCTGATCCAGTGTACAACTCAAAAACTGTATCTAAGCTTATCAACAACATTATGCTTGATGGTAAAAAGGGTATTGCTCAAAATATCTTATATGATGCATTTAAACAAGTTGAAGAAAAAACTGGAACTCCAGCAATGGAAGTTTTTGATAAAGCAATCGAAAATATTATGCCAGTATTAGAACTTAAAGTAAGACGTGTTGGTGGTGCAAACTATCAAGTACCAGTTGAAGTTTCTAACGAAAGAAGAATGACTTTAGGTTTAAGATGGTTAGTAAATTATTCTCGATTAAGAAATGAAAAAACTATGGTTGATCGTTTAGCTAACGAAATCATTGATGCTTCTAACGGAACAGGTGCTTCTGTTAAGAAGAAAGAAGATACTCATAAAATGGCGGAAGCAAATAAAGCATTTGCTCACTTCCGTTGGTAATATTAGGAAAGGAGAAATATTATGGCTCGTGAATTTTCACTTGATAAAACTCGTAATATAGGTATCATGGCTCATATTGATGCTGGTAAAACAACAACAACTGAACGTGTACTTTATTACACAGGTAAAATCCATAAAATTGGAGAAACTCATGAAGGTGCTTCTCAAATGGACTGGATGGAACAAGAAAAAGAACGTGGTATCACAATCACTTCTGCAGCAACTACTGCTGTATGGAAGGGTCACCGTATCAATATTATTGATACACCGGGCCACGTAGACTTTACAGTCGAAGTAGAAAGATCTTTACGTGTACTAGATGGTGCCGTAACTGTTCTTGATGCTAAAGCAGGTGTAGAACCTCAAACTGAAACAGTTTGGAGACAAGCTACTACTTATGGAGTACCTCGTATTGTATTCGCTAATAAAATGGATGCAACTGGAGCTGACTTCATTATGTCACTTGAATCTTTAGAAAAAAGATTAGGTGTTAAAGGTGTAGCTATTCAACTTCCTATCGGAGCTGAAGATAATTTCGAAGGAATTATTGATTTAGTTAAGATGAAAGCTGTTTACTTTGAAGGAACTGAAGGTATTGATGTAGAATACGGAGATATCCCTGCTGAATTATTAGACCAAAGTAAAGAATATCATGCAAAAATGTTAGATCAAATCGCTGATTTTGATGATGATTTAATGATGAAAGTCTTAGAAGGAGAAGAACCTACTGAAGAAGAAGTTAAAGCTGCAATCCGTAAAGGAACATTAGCAGTTGAATTATTCCCAGTACTTTGTGGTTCTGCTTATAAAGACAAAGGTGTTCAACCAATGCTTGATGCAGTAATTGATTACTTACCTGCACCAACTGATATTCCATCAATTAATGGTCATGATGAAGATGACAATGAAGTTAAAAGACATGCTTCTGATGATGAACCATTCTCAGCTCTTGCTTTTAAAGTAATGACTGATCCATTCGTAGGAAAGTTAACTTTCTTCCGTGTGTACTCAGGTACTGCAACTTCAGGAAGCTATGTTTTAAACTCAACAAAAGATAAAAAAGAACGTATTGGACGTATCTTACAAATGCACGCTAACAAGCGTGAAGAAATCGATACTGTATATGCAGGAGATATCGCTGCAGCAGTAGGATTCAAAAATACAACTACTGGTGATACTCTATGTGATGAAGACAACTTCGTTATCTTAGAAAAAATGGAATTCCCAGAACCAGTTATTGAACTTGCAATCGAACCTAAAACTAAGCAAGACTCTGATAAGTTAGGTATCGCTTTGGCTAAACTTGCTGAAGAAGATCCAACTTTCAAAACTTATACTAATCCTGAAACAGGTGACACTGTAATTGCCGGAATGGGTGAATTACACTTAGATGTTATCGTTGACAGATTAAAAAGAGAATTCAAGGTTGAAGCTAACGTAGGTGCTCCACAAGTAGCATACCGTGAAACAATCACAAGTACAGCTGAATGTGAAGGTAAGTATGTAAGACAATCTGGTGGACGTGGACAATATGGTCACGTTTGGATTAAATTCGAACCTAATGAAGGTAAAGGATTTGAATTCGTTGACGCTGTAGTAGGAGGATCAGTTCCTAGAGAATATATCGGTTCAGTTAAATCAGGACTTGAAGATGCTCTTGAAACTGGTATGATTGCTGGATATCCAGTATTAGATGTAAAAGCAACATTATTCGATGGTTCTTACCATGATGTCGATTCATCAGAAATGGCATATAAAGTAGCTGCATCATTAGCGCTTAAAGAAGCTGCTAAGAAATGTTCTCCAGTTATTCTAGAACCAATTATGGCTGTAGAAGTAACTGCACCATCTGAATATGTAGGTAACGTTATGGGTGACGTGTCATCTAGACGTGGTATGGTTGAAGGACAAGAAGAAAGAGGAAACGCTACACTAGTTGAAGCATCTGTACCTTTATCTGAAATGTTTGGATACGCTACTGACTTACGTTCATTTACTCAAGGTCGTGGTAACTACACTATGAGATTTGATCGTTATGAAGCAGTACCAAAATCAATTAAAGAAGAAATTATTAAGAAAAATGGTGGAAATAACTAATCACCTGAAATCTGTTGATTTTTTCAAATAAATAAACTAGAATGTTTATGTATTTATAAAAAAACTAAACTAATTAGGAGGAACCTTAAATGGCTAAGGAAAAATTTGACCGCTCAAAAGCGCATGTAAATATCGGAACTATTGGTCACGTAGACCATGGTAAAACAACTTTAACAGCTGCCATCACTACTGTATTATCTAAAGATGGACAAGCACAAGCAATGGACTATGCTGCAATCGATGCTGCTCCAGAAGAAAAAGAACGTGGTATTACAATTAATACTGCTCACGTTGAATATGAAACTGCAACTCGTCACTACGCACACGTAGACTGTCCGGGCCATGCTGACTATATCAAAAACATGATCACTGGTGCAGCACAAATGGATGGAGCTATCTTAGTAGTAGCTGCAACTGATGGACCAATGCCTCAAACAAGAGAACATATCTTATTATCTCGTCAAGTAGGTGTACCATACATCATCGTATTCTTAAATAAATGTGATATGGTTGATGATGAAGAATTATTAGACCTAGTTGAAATGGAAGTAAGAGAATTATTAAATGAATATGGATACCCTGGAGATGATACTCCAATTATCCGTGGATCTGCTTTAAAAGCATTAGAAGGAGACCCAAAATGGGTACCTGCAATCCATGAATTAATGGAAGCTGTAGATAGCTATATCCCAACTCCAGTAAGAGATACTGACAAACCATTCTTAATGCCAGTTGAAGATGTATTCACTATCACTGGACGTGGAACTGTTGCTACTGGAAGAGTAGAACGTGGTAAATTAAACTTAAACGATGAACTTGAAATCGTTGGTATTAAAGAAACTCAAACAACAGTTGCTACTGGAATCGAAATGTTCCGTAAATTATTAGACTATGCTGAACCAGGAGATAACATTGGTGTACTTCTTAGAGGTATCAACCGTGAACAAATCGAACGTGGACAAGTATTAGCTAAACCTGGATCAGTTCATCCACATAAAAAATTCAAGTCTCAAGTTTATATCTTATCTAAAGATGAAGGTGGACGTCATACTCCTTTCTTCGCAAACTATAGACCTCAATTCTATTTCCGTACTACTGACATCACTGGTGTAATTGAATTACCTGATGGTGTTGAAATGGTAATGCCTGGAGATAACGTTGAATTAGACGTTGAATTAATTCACCCAATCGCTATCGAAAAAGGAACTAAGTTCTCAATTCGTGAAGGTGGACGTACTGTAGGTTCAGGAAATATTTCTGATATCGTAGAATAATACATTAAACCAATTGCTAAGCAATTGGTTTTTTTATACTCTGTTCTTCTTCTTAAATTGATGTAAACGCTTGAATTACATATTAATATTAGATATAATCTACTTACAGACGTTAGAGATCTGATGTTCAAATAAGGAGATATAAGTATGGATGAACAAGAACAAGTAGTAATCAATTTAATTGTTAACGCTGGTAGCGCTCGTAGCTCTGCTATTGAAGCAATTGAATATGCTAAAGCAGGAGATTTAGATAAAGCAGATGCTTCTTTAAATACTGCAAGAGAAACTGTTAATGATGCACATCATGCACAAACTGAATTAATTCAAGCTGAAATTAGAGGAGAAAAAACTCCACTAAACCTATTAATGGTTCATGCTCAAGACCACTTAATGTGTGCTTTAGTAGTAATTGATTTAGCTCAAGAATTTGTAGACTTATATAAAAAAATTGGTTAATGAATAAATGAAGAAGACAGCTTAGCTGTCTTTTTTATTACTCTTTTTTAAAAAACATTGTTTTTATAAGCAGTTCTAATGTTTTTCCCACAAGGGATATAGATATTTATTCGTTATTTAAATTGATAAATCAAAGATTTTTAATACTAATTAAATATATTCAAAAATTACATTTTTTAAAAAAATATTGATTAAATCAATGTATTTTAAATAGGTTAAAATGAGGGTGTTTTCTTTTTAAAAAAAACTTTAAAAAAAGTGTAAAAAGATGTTGACCAAGGGGAAGATATTGTGTATTATAAACAAGTCGGCTCGGACCGATAGAGATCATTGAAAACTAAACAGAATAGAATAAAACACAAACAAC
>JAQVWN010000006.1 GCA_028749475.1 Thomasclavelia sp. | reverse complement strand
TTTCCACCTTTTGGTCTTCCTATAATCACATTAATCATCTCCTTAATTTAAGCATAATAAAAAGTAGAAACACTTTAAAGATATTTCATCTTTTTTGTGTGTCTACTTTTATTTTACATCTGCACTAATAACATCTTTTTTAGAGTAGCCAAGAGATCTAAGCGTTCCACTTTGTAACCGATATTCTTCAACCATCCTAGTCATAGTTGTCATACTGACTAAAGCCGCAACTAGAAAAAAGATAGTTGGAAATAAGATGCTTAAAGAATCTATTGAATCAGCATTCATATCAAATGATATGATTGATGAATCTTGTTTAGAAGTTAAAGAGATTATTTTCCCTTTTGGAATATCTTTAATTTCACTTTTAGCTTCTTGAATTTGAGTATTAGCATCATCTAAGGAACTTTTAGCATTAGCTAATTGTTCTTTGGTAGAATTCAAAGTAGTCCTAGCATTGGCTAGTTGAACACTTGAATCTTCTAGGGTCTTTTTAGTAGAGCTTAATGTAAGGCTAGCCTTATCCAATTGTTCTTTGGCAAGAGATAATTTACTACTATTTTCCTCCAAAGTTTTTTTAGCATCATCTAACGAAGTTTTAGTAGTTGAGGCTAAAACTCTAGCATTACTAATGCTACCAGCTTGATTAATTAGTTGATTTTCGATAGTTTCATAAGAATTAATTAATTGCTTTAATTGATTTATTTGATTTAAAAGAGTTGGTGAAGGATTCAAATTATAAGCAGCTTCTAAAGATGGTAAATTAGTTTTAGCTGTTTGATAACTACTAGTATAGTTATCAATAAAAGATAAAGCTTCTAATAATTGATTATAACTAGTTAAAGAATTATTATAAGCAGTTAAACCTTCTTGATATTTTGTGAGACTACTATTATAGATTGCTTCATTTTTAGTATAAGTATTATATCCTTCTTGGTATTTTTTGAGACCATCTTGATATAATTTTAAATTAGTATTATAAGTATTAATTCCTTCATTATATTGATTTAAACCATTATTATAATCATCATATCCTTTTTGATATTTACTTGTGGCTTCATCAATCTTTTCATTTGCCTGATTTGTTAAAGTCGAATAATCATTACTATAACTATTTTTAAGTTTCTTTTTTATCTTCTTATTAATACTAGCAACATATTTCTCATATTCTTTAGAGAAGATATTATAGTTACTTGGATTATCTAAAACGACTCGTACATTATTATATAAAATCTTATCTGACTTTAAATCATATAAACTTGATGGTAAAGCTAAAGATTCATTACCTGTATTTTTAATTAGAACAAATAAAGCACAACTTCCATCACCAATAGAACTTGTTCCTCGATCAAATTTTACATAATATCTTACATCATCACTAAGTCCAACTACTTTAAAGGTCTTTTTCCCATAACTACTTTTGACATTGATGTTATCGCCAATATTTAAATCATGCATCATAGCATAATGATGATCTAATAAACACTCATCATCAGTTTTAGGTATTCTTCCTGATTGAATGTTTGGTTTATTTACATTGGTTTTAAAATCAGAAGTAAATACTACAGCCGTAGGTTCCCCACTAATATTTTTCTTTTTATAAGAAACTGTAGCATCAAAACGATTTCCATAATCTACTTCTTTTACACCTTTAATACTTTCAATATCTTTAATATTAGAATCATTAAAGGCCAGTGTCCCAATATATTGAATATCATTATATCCATATTCATTTAGGTAACTATCAGCTGATTTACGCATAATACTAGGCGAACTTCTAAGTCCAGCAAAGCAACCTGCCCCAAGACAGACAATAATAAAAATAGAAAAAAATCGAGCCTTGGTTTTAAAAATATTTCTTATTTGGTTTTTAACATAGGCTTTCTTTTTCATATTACCATTCGATATTAGCTATATCTTCTACCTTTTCATTAATATTAATTGAATCTACTTTTCCATTTTTTAAATGAATAACTCGATTAGCCATTGGTGCTAAAGCACTATTATGAGTTATTACAATAACTGTCATATTATATTGATCACACATATCCCTTAGTAAAGCTAAAATAGCTTTACCAGTTTGATAATCTAAGGCTCCAGTTGGTTCATCACATAATAATAATTTGGGATTTTTAGCAATAGCTCTAGCAATAGCTACCCTTTGTTGCTCTCCTCCAGAAAGTTGAGCCGGAAAATTATCTTTACGATTAGAAAGTTCAACGCGCTTTAAAATATCATCAGCATCTAAAGGATGCTTTGATATTTGAGAAGCTAGTTCAACATTTTCTTTGGCTGTTAAGTTTTGAACAAGATTATAAAATTGAAACACAAAACCGATATCATCTCTTCGGTAAAGGGTTAATTGTTTTTCATCATAATTAGCGATATTTTTACCATCAACATTAATAATACCACTTGTGGCATTATCCATTCCTCCAAGTAGGTTTAGAATAGTTGTTTTACCAGCTCCACTAGGACCGACGATTACTACAAATTCGCCTTTTTCCACACTAAAATCAACACCATTACAGGCTGGTATTTCAATATCTCCAACTTTATAAATCTTTTTAACATTTTTAAAATCTATAAAACTCATAAGATATAATTCTCCTTCTTTATATGTTAATATTATATCATAAAAGGATAGTGATAATATGAAAGTAATGATTCTTTCGGACAGCCATTTTTTAAATAAACATGATCTATTAGAAATACTCCACCAACAAAAGTGTAACTATTATATTCATTGTGGAGATATCTATATGCCTTTTGAAGGTTTAGGAATGACTTCTTTTTATAATGTTAGAGGTAACAACGATGGTCATCAAATACCTATTGAATTAAATCTTGAGATAGATCATTTAAATTTCTATGTAACTCATGGACATTTATATGATGTTGATTTTACTTTAGATAACTTACTTGATTATGCTAAAGATAATAATAAAGATGTTGTTTTATTTGGTCATACTCATCGACCTACCTATGAAATAATAGATGATATAATCTTTATCAATCCTGGTTCTTTATCTTTTCCAAGAGGAAAATATCGTAAACCAACTTATGCCATCTTTGATACTCAGTCTAAAAATGTAACATTTTATGATGCTTCCACTGGAGAAATGTGTGATCCCTTTACTAAAGAGAATAAAGAAAAGAAAGGTTCTTTCTTTTCTAGATTGTTTAAATAGAACTAGTTTACTAGTTCTTTTAATTTAAAAAAGTCCCGATAGGGACTTTATTCAAATAATTCTTGAGATTCTGATGAATTAATATCGACAATTTTATAGAAATATTCTTTTTGAGTTAAATCTTTTCTTTCTATTGTTTGATCAATAATTCCATCTCTTATATATAATAATTTAGATGAATATGAAGCAATTTGAGGATCATGTGTTACTAAGACAATTGAGATTCCATCTTGTTCATTTAGTTCTTTAAAAATAGTTAATATTTCATGAGAGTTTTTAGAATCTAAGTTACCTGTTGGTTCATCAGCAATGATTAGTTTAGGATGCGTAACAAGTCCTCTAGCTACACCTGCTCTTTGAATTTGTCCTCCAGAGCATTCGCTTGGAAACTTAGTTAAAATACTTTCAATGTTTAGTCTTTTAGCTACTTCATTTACTCTTTTAGTTATTTCTTCTTTTGATTCATTAGCTAAGGTTAAAGGTACTGCGATGTTTTCAAAAATTGTAAGAGTGTAAAGTAAGTTAAAAGATTGAAAAATAAATCCTAATTTTTCATATCTAAATTTTCCAATTTGAGATGCAGATAATGTTGATACTTCTTTACCATCAATATAAAGGAATCCAGATGTTGGAGTATCAATAGTAGAGATATTATTAATTAATGTAGATTTACCTGCTCCACTAGGACCCATAACACATACGAATTCTCCTTTTTCAACTTTCAAATCAATATTTTTTAATGCTTTAAACGCATTACCAGTTTCAATTCCATAAACCTTCACAATGTTTCTAGCATCAATTACATATTTACTTTCTTCCATCTTATCTTATCTCCTTAATTGGTTTTACAACTATTTTATCAACATTTAAAACACTTAAACTTCCACCTATAATAACTGGTAAGCAGTATGCCAAAATCATAAATACTCCTATACCTAAACTAATATCTCCATAATAAACAAATAATATTACAATTAATCCAATATACACAATTGGTAATAATAAAAGCATTGAATAAAAGCCAAATAATTCCATTCTAACTATTTTACGTAATTGTTTTTTAGTATATCCAATTTGCCATAAATTATTATAGATTTCAGTTCTTGAACTAGCTTCGATTGACACTTTATACACAATCGAAATTACCATCATAACAATGATTACGCTATAGCCAATTATTCCCATATAGAAAAGCTTTGGTGTTTGTTTGTTGCCAGCAATTACGCTTATCATGCAAGTTGAAACCAATGTTAGAATTACAAATAAAGTAGAGCATCTACTAACAGTATGAGTTAGATTACTCATTGCTATCAAAGCATACTTTTTAGTTATTAAGAATTTCTTTTTAAGTAATGTTATTAACAACATAAAACACTTCTTGACTATTCCTGCTATTCCAAAAACACCGACTAAAGTCGGAATAATATAAGCTGCTGCAAAGTGATCTTGCATAAAGAACATAACAATTCCAAAAAGATAAATAAAGATATAGACAATATATCTCATTTTCATAGTAGCTGTAGAACTAAGTTCCATACTTGTATTTCTTGATAAAAGACTAGCTATATCATTACGATAGATATATCCTCCTCCAAGAGCAGTAAGTAACACTACTACAAATAGTAAAATAGTAACTGTTCCACCTATTGTTCCACTAGCAACATAGTTTACATTCTTAGTCACTCCTAGAATATCTAGAAAATATTGATTAATAAAAGGAGCAATTATATATCCTAAAGTAATGGCAATTACACAGGCTACTAGAAGTAAAGTAAGTATTTGGTAAACGATATACATAATACAATCAAAAGGAGAATTGCCAGATAATGTCATAATCGCAATTTCTGGTTCTTTCTTTTTCATATAAAAATTATTTGCAAAGAATATCATTGAACAACAAAATACTACAACTCCCATAGTTAAGACCATATCCATGGGGATTGATACTTGGGACCAAGTAACTCCAGAAGTAATAATAGATTGATCTTTAATATAAGGATGATTCATTAAGTTAATAAATATAAATGTTATAAATACACCTATTATTAATGTAAGTTCATAAAAGATAGTGTCTTTTATATTCCTTCTTAGCATTAATAATGAAAATTTAAAATTAGCCATTTTTAACCTCCTTTTACTATTGTAACTGCTTTCATATATAAAATAAATAAAAAAAGATTGTAAACAAAAAAGACTAATTCTTAAATTAAGAATTAATCTTTTAGTTTTATTCAAATTTAGTTAATTTATAATCTTCATATTTTTCTTGTAATTTTTGAGTAGCTACAGTTGGATCACTTATTTTATTAGAACTATCATCATAAATAGCCGTATAACTAGCATATGTACTGTCCATTTCAGAATCAATTCCAATGCAATATCCAATTATATAATATGTTTTACTTCCACTATAAGTAGTGTTTTCATTTATTTTCACTAAACAAGCGATTTCATCTCTAGAATATGAATTATCAGCTTTTGCAAAGTAACAATCTCCCATTTCAATTGTATAGCTAGCATATGAAGAATTTGTATAGGTATTATTAACTTTTACTTTTATTTTATCTTGAGCTTTCTTTAAGACAGCACTTGGAACTTTTTTAGCATTAGCGTATTTTGAAACAAGCCCTTTGACAGTAAACTCTTTTGTTTTACTTTTAACTGAGATATTATATCGATCAGCTGAAGAATCAGTATAGTGAGCAGTTACAGTAACCTTATCACCATTTTTAATAGTACTTCTATCATAATCAACTGTGTAATATACTTCACTCACAAATGAATAAACATCTTCATTGTCCTTATCATAATTTAAATCTGATTTACTAACACGAATAGTTGCACGACCTTCACTACCGGTACAAACAATTTTTGCACCATCAAATAAATCTACTGTGGTAGTATCATTTTTATTAATAAAATAATATGCAAGACCACCAACTAAACAAACACAAACAACACCTATTGTAATTTTACCAGCTGTTGTAGCAATAAAATTCTTTACTTTAGTACCAAATGGCACTTGATTCATTTGTGGATTTGTTTGAGTAGCATTATATTGATTACCAGCATTATATGTATTACCTTGATTCATATTTGGTGCTGGATTTGCATTATATGTATTACCTGGATTCATATTTGATGCTGGATTTGCATTATATGTATTATCCGCAGGTTGATTAGTTCCTGCTTGAGCATTAATGTTTTGTCCTGATTGAGTACTAGTTGCTACTGGATTATAGGCGTTTTGACTAGTTTGAGTACCAGTTGGTTGATTACCATTAAATGTATTTGGATTTACAGGTTGATTAAATCCATTATTCATTTGATTTGGGTTAAAAGGCATTTCAGGTGGTAATACAACTTTAATTACCCCATTACACATTAATAACACAACAATTGAATAAATAAGTAGTCCAAGTCCTACTAGTGCTGCATATCCAAGCATTGTTGCAGCTTGTGTTGCTGATGAATATGAAGATGTTAACATTGAACTCCAATTCCCACTAGAATAAGCTTGGAATAATTTAATTGCTGAATAACCAAGTATTAATAATACATCAATTACTATTCCAACAACCCCTTCCATTAATATGAAAGTGTTTTTCGAACATTTCACATAATAAATGATACTTGTAACAGCTAGCACAAGACCTAACGCCGCTAGCACATAATATAAAGCAATAAATAATGAAACACTGCTAAGTATAGCCGCACTATCTTTGCAGATAAACCAAAACACTGCACCAACAATACCAGTTACTAATCCTAGTATGCTAATGACTTTTCTTGTAAGTAAATTATTCATAATTCCCCTCCTTAATGCCATTATATAGGAAAATATAATTTTTGAATATAAAAAAAGTGAGCCTCAACATTATTGGCTAGTTGAGACTCGATTGACAGGGAAGTCAATACTATCATTAAATTATGTTATCATAAATTAATGATGGAGAAAGTAGGATACTTATACCGTTCCTACAATATAATATTATCATGAATTTAATTTAATTCAACATAATTTAAAATAAAATCTATAAAAAAAAGACATCTAAGATGTCTTATGTAATACTAACTGCATTTCTTTTAGGATGTTCAATATAGTTTTTACCAATTTGATAATATACATTAACGAATCCTGATGGAATATCATATATTTCTTCAATATTAGAATCTGACAATCCATTAGTATAATCTTCGCACATATACATCAATTTAAGTAAAAATTCGTCCTTTGGTTCTATTCTTACCATACTGTTCACCCCAGTCTAATCTATATTCACTATCAAAACGATAGTAGTTATCGACTAAAGTACAAAATGTACTTTAGTTTTGGTTATGAAGTCCATTCACCTGTGATGACAAAAGCCCACTACTAGCTCTTGGCATCGATGAATGCTGTGAGAAAGTTTTGTTTTATTTTTTCATAACCATCTATCACCAATCAATTCAATGAATTGACTAATGAACAATTTATTGGTGTGATGCACACACAACCTTCGTCCTTTGAAACAAGCACACCATTTATATCACACACCACACACCATTTATAAATCCCTGTCGAAAAGAGGTACCAACTCTCTTTTCACTAATACTAACGCAAGATAAAAATAAAAGGTTCATAAAAAGTTTAATTTTTTTTATTTTTTTAATAAAATTAAAAAAACGCCTAATTATAGGCGTTTCGAGTATTATTTAGCTAATGCTTTTTTTGCAGTATCAACGATTGTTGTGAATCCTTTAGGATCATGAATAGCGATTTCTGAAAGTATTTTTCTATTAATATCAACATTTGCAACTTTTAATCCGTGCATTAATTGAGAATATGAAATATCATTAAGTCTTGCTGCTGCATTAATACGAGCAATCCAAAGTTTACGCATATCTCTTTTAACTTGTCTTCTATCACGATAAGCATATGCATATGAATGCATTACTTGTTCATTAGCTGTTTTATATAATTTATGTTTAGCTCCAAAATAACCTTTAGCTAATTTAAGAACTTTTTTTCTTCTATGTCTAGCTGTGTAACCACCTTTAACTCTTGCCATTTATATTTCCTCCTTATCCTTCTATTATCTAGGTAATCTAGATTTAATTCTCTTATAATCTGAAGCACTAACTACTGTAGATTTAGCTAGGTGTTTCTTTTGTTTATGAGTTTTGTTATGAGATAAATGTGAAACGTATGCATGAGAACGTTTTAATTTACCTGAGCTAGTTCTTTTAATTCTTTTCTTAAGACCACTGTGGGTTTTCATCTTTGGCATAATAAATATCTCCTTTGTTATTTTCTCTTATTAATAGGGGCAACTATTGCAATTAGAGTTCTTCCCTCTAATTTAGCTTCTTTTTCAAGTACACCTACTTCACTACATTCGGCTACAAAGTCATCAATGACCTTTTTACCTAAATCCGCATGAGCGATTTGACGTCCTCTAAATCTAATAGCAATTTTAACTTTACTACCTTCTTCTAACCATTTAATTGTTCTTTTAAGCTTTACATTCTTATCATGAACATCAATAGTTACAGATAATTGAGTTTCTTTTAATGCTGCAGCTTTAGAGTTTCTTTTCATTTCTCTAGCTTTCTTTTGTTGTTCGAAACGATATTTACCGTAGTCCATAACACGACATACTGGTGGTTTTGCATTTCCAGCAACTAAAACTAAATCTAAACCAGCATCTTCTGCTACCTTTAAAGCTTGAGCCTTAGGTAGTGTTCCTAATTGATCACCATTTTGATCAATAACTAACATTTCCTTAAAACGAATCTTTTCGTTAATTGGATCTTCTTTCTTTACTGGTTTTTTGTTGTCATATCGGCGAATAATAGCCACCTCCCATTAGTTTCTATTTAAATAAAAAGTGAGTACATATTGTACCCACCTTGTCTTTAAGAATTATCTTGTGACATTTGCCTATCAACGTTAATCAATCAGGCGAGAAGTAGGTACTTCTTCTTTCCACTATTTCATTTACCTTAGCATATTATCATTTTTTAGATAATACGTCAATAATTTCTTTAGTTATTTCTAAGATGAATTTAGAATAATAATTATTAATTATTATAATCGTCTTCTTCTACTGAATCGTCATCGTCATCTTCTTCGCTGTCTTCATCAGCATCATCTGTATTGTAAATATCATTCATATCAATATTTACATCTTCGTATTTATGAGAAGTTCTTAAATCCCAAACATTTTCTCCTAATGTAATAAAACGACCATCTAAAGTAATGTTAGTATAAAATAAAGATTTTTTATCTTCTTTTCCTTCTTCATCTAATTCTAACTCTTTAGCTACTGCATCATATAAATCATAGAAATTCATTTCTTTCTTTTTATCTTTTAAGATATCTACTGCTGTATCTACCATTGATTTATTATTTGCCATTGTATTTCCTCCTACATTTTTTCTGGAGCACTAACTCCAATTAAATCTAAAGCATTCTTTAAAGTTATTTTACTAGCTTCTACAAGTGCTAAACGTTGAGAAGATAACTCTTTGTTTTCTTCATCAATTACGTAACACTCATTATAGAAACTATGGAATAATTGTGCAAGTTTTTGAATATAATTTGCAATCTTATGTGGAGCACGACTACTTGCTCCATCAGTTACAACATTAGGTAATTCATTGATTTGTTTTAAAAGTTCAACTTCTTTAGGATTAGTTAATAATTCATAACTACTAGCAATCCCAATATTCTTTTCCTGAGCTTGTTTCCCAATTGAACACATTCTTGCATGCGCATATTGAGCATAATAAACTGGATTTTCATTTGATTTTGATTTAGCTAAACCAATATCAAAATCGTATGGTGTATTAGCTGCTTTTGCTACAAAGAAGTATCTTGAAGCATCAACACCTATTTCATCAATTAAGTCTTTAATAGTAATGGCATTACCAGTTCTTTTACTCATTTTGACTACTTCGCCATTCTCAGTCATTCTAACCATTTGTAAGATATCCATATGAAGTTGATCAGGATTATATCCAAGAGCAGCAATAGCTGCTTTCATTCTATTTATATATCCATGATGATCAGCTCCAAGTAAATCAACTAAATATTCATATCCACGATCTAGTTTATTTAAATGGTAAGCAATATCGGGAGTTAAATAAGTATATGAACCATCTTTTTTGATAAGAACTCGATCCTTATCATCATTAAACTTTGTTGATTCGAACCATAATGCTCCATCTTTAGTATAAGTATAACCTTTATCTGTTAGTTTTTTGATTGTTGGTACAACTCTATCTTCTTTATATAAAGAAGATTCTGAGAACCAAACATCATGTACTACTCTAAATTCTTTTAAAATATCTTTTATCTTTTGAAGTTCGTATTTAGTACCTTCTTCTCTAAAGAATTCGATAGCTTCCTTTTCAGAAACCTTTAAATACTTATCGCCATCTTTTTCTTTTATGTCATTTGCAATCTTGATAATATCTTTACCTTGATATCCATCTTCTCCTATTGATGCTTCTAGACCAAATGCTTGTTTATATCTAGCAAGAAGTGAATAAGCAAGATTAGTAATTTGGTTACCAGCATCATTAATATAGTATTCTCTAGTTACTTTATAACCAGCAGCACTCATTATTCGACAGATACTATCGCCTACTGCTGCTCCTTTAGCGTGACCTAAATGAAGATCACCAGTTGGATTAGCTGAGACAAATTCCACATTTACTTTAATACCTTGACCAAAGTTAGTATGACCATAGTTATCTTTTTGCTTTAATACTGTATCAATAATTGAAGTCATTGCATTATTATCTAAAGTTATGTTGATAAAACCAGGACCAGCTATTTCTATTTTAGCAATACCGGCTTCTTCTTTTTTTACATGTTCAATAATTTTTGTAGCTATTTCACGAGGATTAGTTTTTAAAACTCTTGTAAGTTGCATTGCAATATTAGTTGAATAATCACCATGACTAGTATCTTTAGGTATTTCAATATTTATATTATTTTCATCATATTCATCTAATAATCCAGATTCAATAATTGCATTTTTAAAAGTTATTTTTAAGTTGTTTTCTATTTCATTAACCACTAATTTTCCTCCTTAGCATCCATAATAAGTTACCATTAAAGGTACTTTAAGTCAATAAATTATAAGATTGGAGCTATTAATCTTAAAATCATAGTCCAGACATCTCTAAACTTTCCTTTTTTAATATCTTCTTCCTTAATTTGATGAGACTTATTAATTGTATTAAAGAAGTCTTCTTTAATATCCATTATCTTTGTACATTTATACATATATACTCCACATTCAAAATGGAGATATAATGAACGATAGTCTAAATTGATAGTCCCCACGGTCGCAACTTCATCATCGACCACAAAGTTTTTGGCATGCACAAAGCCTGGTGTATATTCATAGATTTTAATACCATTAGTTACTAAGTCTTCGTAGTAACTTCTAGTTACTTTAAATACTATCTTTTTATCTGGTATTCCAGGAGTTACTATTCTAATATCAACTCCTCTTTTAGCAGCGTTTATTAAAGCATTTTGTAGTTCTGAATTAATAATTAAATATGGGGCATCAATATAAACATATCTTTTAGATTGATTGATGAGGTTTAAATAAACATTAGCTCCTACTAATTCATTATCTAAAGGACTATCTCCATAAGGCAAAATATAACCATTAGGTTGTATTTCTTGAGATGGATAGTTTCTAGGATGATATTTATCAATATCTTCCCTTGTTTTAGTAGCTACATGCCAAGTATTTAAAAACATAATTGTTAGATTCCAAGTAGCGTTACCTTTAATCATTACTCCTGTATCTTTCCAATGACCAAATCTTTCTTTTTGATTAATATATTCATCGGCTAAGTTAAAGCCTCCACAAAAGCCTACATTACCATCTATAACGGTAATCTTTCGATGATCACGATTATTCATCGCTACTGATATAATTGGTTTAAATGGATTAAAAGCAATACTTTGAATTCCTTTTTTTCTAAGTTGAAGGTAGTATTTATTGGGAAGAGTATTGGCACAGCCAACATCATCATACATAAATCTTACTTCAACTCCTTGTTTGACTTTTTCTTCTAGAATAGAAAGTATTTCTGAAAACATTTTTCCATCATGGACAATAAAGTACTCCATAAAAATAAAATGTTGAGCTTTTTTAAGTTCTTTAATTAAATCAGGATAATTTCTATCCCCCAAATCATAATATTCTAAACATGAATCATCATACAAAGGATATCCTTGATTAACTAAATAATTCATTTGGCCTTTATATTCATCATTGATCTCTTTTATTTTATCATTAGGATAAATATATTTATTAGTTGATTCATAATCAAATTCATAGGCTTCTCTTAGACGACGAGATGGTTTTTTATTTCCAAATAAGATATATGTCATTCCCCCAAATAATGGCACTATTAAAATAATAAATATCCAGATTATTTTATAATCAGGGTCTTCATCTTTAGAGACGATATAGATGGCTATAATAAAAGAGATAATTCTAAATAGCCATGACATAAAGAAAGATAAATTAAAGAGATTTATTAAAGCAATAACTATTATAATAATTTGAATAATTATTAATAAACCAGTATTAAAGATTCGATTCATAAATAGCTTTTTCATTTTAATTCTCCATTATTTTATAGTTCAGGCTTAAATAGGCATTGCTTAGAATTTTATCACCATCTAATAGTTGATATTTAATTCTTAATGAATCTTGATGATCATTAATAAGTAGACAAGTTGTAATATTCATTATTCCATATTCAGTTTCATAATCATTTTCTATTAATTCATTTTCTTTTAGTTTTAAAATAGAGCCATTATTATTCAGGATAATTTCATCATCCTTAATTGATATTTTAATATTATATTCTTGATGTTTAATTCTAAACTCCATATAATCATCATTTTCTTCTTTATATCCTTCAGAACTAAATTTAACTGATTCATTATGATCAGGGTACTTAAATACTGAATGATATGTTAGTTTTATCCTATTTATCATGGCTGTATTATACCACAATATGGATTTTTATTTTAGAATCTATGGACTAAACAAGAAATAATATTATATAATTTCATTGGGAAATAAATTTGAAAGGAAAATAAAAGGATGAAAAAAATTAAATCTCTATTAGTAATGGCGGTGGCCTTACTAGTACTAGTTGGTTGTGGATCTTCAAGTGTGGAAAAAACGACTACCACTGCAACATTAACTACCACATCATCTGGTATTCCAGCTACTGAAGTAATGACTATTAAAGCAGAAGATGATAAAGTAATGAGTCAATCAAACTTATTAACTTATAAACTTGCTGGAACAAGTTATGAAACTCTAGCTGATCAAACATTAGAACAAATTAAATCTGGTCTTACTGCTTATGCAAGTTGTAAGGGGGTTACAATAGATTCTAAAGTGGAAGGTACTAATATTATTGTAACTGTAACAATCAACTATAAAAAAGCTGATCTTTCTGAACTTAAAACAGCTGGTTTAGTAACTTCAACTACTGGTGAAGATGTTGATTATATTTCTTTAAAAGAAACAAAGAAAGCACTTAAACAACAAGGTTATACAATTAAAACCGTTACAGATAAATAAAAACTAGGCTTAGCCTAGTTTTTATTTTGGGAAATAGATCTTATGATCTATTTTTTTATTATTGGAGGAAGTAATAGCCCCTACTATTTCACTTGCTTCTGGTAAAGATACTAATCCATTATTAGTTAATATTTCTATTTCGCCAATATCTTTTCTCTCTCCATAGTGAAGATATGGTATCTGAGTTTGGTCATCAGTTCGAACATAGTATTTAGCATCATATCCTTTATTATTACAATCTTGGATTATTTCAGTCATTCTTTTTTTAGAAGTGTAGTCTTCATAATCAAAGAGAACTCTGTTTAAATACCTTGAGGTTAAATCACAAAGAATCTTATCGTTAGAAGTACTAAAGACTTTAAAATAATAAGTGATTATTCCTTCATCTAGATTTAGATAATCTAAAGTAGTTATCTTATTATCTAAAAATGGTTTTAGATATCTTATATCACCTAAATCAAATCCTTCATTATATAAATCTTTAATTCGATCAAAACATGCTTTTAATAGTTGATCATATGAACGAACTGTTGGATGAAAATAAACTTGCCAGTACATATGATATCTAGCTAGGATATAGTTTTCGATTGCTTGGACACCTGAGGCTTTATAGACAATTTTATTATCATCTATTTTTATTACTCTAATAATTCTCGATAAATCAAATTGGCCATAAGTGGTTCCTGTAAAATATGAATCTCTAAGTAAGTAATCCATTCTATCAGCATCTAATTGCGAAGATACCATTTGAACTAATATTTTATTAGGATAAGTTTTTTCTATAACCATTGAAACATCTTTAGCTAAACCTTTTATTGTCTTCTCTAAGACTTGAGTTATGTCGGTATTATCATTAATAATAGCGCTAGTATAAAATTCATGATTAGTATTAAAAACTTCTTCAAAAGAATGAGAAAATGGTCCATGACCTAAATCATGAAGAAGACCAGCACACATAACTACTAATTTTTCATAGTCTGATAAATGATCTTTAATTGGCGTTTCATCTATCATTCTTAGGATTATATAATAAACTCCTAAAGAATGAGTAAACCTAGAGTGTTCAGCACTTTGGTAAACTTGAAAGGTTCCTCCTAGTTGTTTAATTCTTCTAAGTCTTTGCATTTGGGGAGTGTTTATTAATTCTAAAATAGTTGAGTAGTTTACGGGAATATAATTATGAATTGCATCCCTAAAGACTTTTTTATCTTTTAGTTCTATTTGATTTAATTTAAATGTATTTTTATTCATATTTTTATTATATCTTATTTTTTCTTTCAAGAAATGAAAATATCAAGTTTAGTTTCTTTTTTTATCATATACTAATAATTGTAAAGTCATAAAGGAGGAAATAAAATGGCAAAAGAACCCGTGAAGATTGTTACTATCGGAGGGGGAAGTAGTTATACTCCCGAATTAATGGAAGGATTTATTAAAAGATATGATGAACTTCCAATTAAAGAAATATGGTTAGTTGATATTAAAGATGGTGAAGAAAAATTGAACATTGTTGGAGCTATGGCTCAACGTATGTGGGATGCTTCTCCATATGATGTTAAGGTACATCTTACATTAGATAGAAGAGAAGCACTTAAAGGAGCAGATTTTGTTACTACTCAATTTAGAGTTGGATTACTTAATGCTCGTATTAAAGATGAAAGAATTCCATTTAGTTATGGAATGCTTGGTCAAGAAACTAATGGGGCTGGAGGAATGTTTAAAGCTTTAAGAACTATTCCAGTAATCTTAGATATCGTAGAAGATATGAAAGAATTATGTCCTGATGCTTGGCTTATTAACTTCACTAATCCTAGTGGAATGGTTACTGAAGCAGTTATGAGATATGGTAAATGGGATCGTGTAATTGGTTTATGTAATGTTCCTGTTGGAGCTATGATGAAAGAACCTCAAATGATTGGTAAAACATTAGATGAATTAACTTATTCATTTGCTGGATTAAATCATTTCCACTGGCACCGTGTTAAAGATGAAAATGGTAAAGATGTAACTAAAGATATTATTGAAGCTACATTTGATCCTAATGTTGATGATGGAACTCCTGCCAATATCTTTGATGTTAAATTCTTTAAAGAACAATTAATTCAAATGAATTTAATTCCTTGTGGTTACCACCGTTACTACTATCGTGAAGAAGAAATGCTTGCTCATGGTTTAGAAGAATATAATGGTATTGGTACTAGAGGTCAACAAGTTAAACAAACTGAAGCTGAATTATTCGAATTATATAAAGATCCTAATCTTAACTATAAACCTGAACAACTTACTAAACGTGGAGGAACTCATTATTCTGATGCAGCATGTGAAACTATTGCTTCAATCTACGCTAATAAGTTATCTCATATTGTAGTTACTACTAAAAATAATGGAGCTGTTCCTGATTTACCTGCAGATGTAGCTGTTGAAGTATCTGCTTATATTGGTAATGCTGGAGCTAGACCTATCGCATTTGGACCATTACAACCTGCTCAACGTGGTTGGCTTCAAGTTATGAAGAATATGGAATTATGTGTTGAAGAAGCTGCCGTAACTGGTGATTATGGTTTATTACTTCAAGCATTCATCATGAATCCTCAAACTGTTTCTGGAGAAAAGATGAAGAGAGTAATGGATGAATTACTTGTTGCTCATAAAAAATATCTTCCTAAGTTCGCTGATAAAATCAAAGAACTTGAAGCTGAAGGTGTTGAAGTAAAAGACGAAGTTGCTAAAAACTTAAACTAAAATAAAAAAAGGAAATTCTAATTTGAATTTCCTTTTTCTTCTGCTTCTTTTTTAGCATAATAATCATTAACTAATTCTTCCGTAATCATAATATGATCTTCGATTTTCTTTTTAGCTAATGCTTTATCTTTACTCTTAATAGCTTCATATATTTGAGTATGTTCATTAGCAGCAGATTCAAGACGACCATCTTGTCTGATTGAATGACGACTTGTTACATGAATATAATAGTTTATATCTGAAAGTAGTCTAGTAAAGTATTGAGATTTTGTAGCTCGATAAATAGCTTCATGGAATTTAATATTTTCAGAAGTGAATTTTTCTTGATCTTTTTTCTTACCATAGAATTCCATTAATTCAGCTGAGTTTTTAATTCTTTCTAAATCTTCTTCATCTGCTCTCTCGATTGCTAGTTGAACAGCAAGTCCTTCTAAAGCATATCTAATTTGAAGCATATCATCGATATCTCTTCTTGAAAAACCAATTACAAATACTCCTTTATTAGGTATAGATTCTACTAAACCTTCAAGTTCTAATTGTTTTAAAGCTTCTCTAATAGGTGTTCTAGAGATGTTTAATTCTTTAGATAAAGTTACCTCATTTAACTTTTGTCCTTTTGTGTATTCTTCATTTAAGATTCCATCTCTTAAATAAGTAAATATTTGATGCCCTAAAGAACCATGAGTTGTGTTTTTGAATCTTTTAGTATTCATTTAATTTACCAATAATAGCTTGTGTAAACTCCTTAGTTGAACTATTTCCACCAATATCAGGTGTAACTACTTTACCTTCTTCAACAACACTAGCTAAAGCCTTTCTTAGTCTATTTGCATCATCTTTTTTATTCATTGCTTCTAGCATTAAAGCAAAAGCTAAAAGTAAAGCACTAGGGTTAGCAACTCCTTTTCCTGCTATATCAGGAGCACTACCATGAACAGCTTCATAAATACGATATTTATCACCAATATTACCACTTGGGGCAAATCCAAGTCCCCCAATTAATCCTGCACATAAATCAGAAACGATATCTCCATATAAATTAGGAGCTACTAAAACATCAAATGTTTCTGGTCTAAGGACAAGTTGCATACACATGTTATCAATGATTACTTCTTGAGGTTCAATATCAGGATAATCTTTTGCGACAGTTCTAAAAGCATCTAAGAATAATCCATCAGTATATTTCATGATGTTTGCTTTATGAATGGCTGTCACTTTGTGACGACCATTATTTTTAGCATATTCAAAGGCATAACGACAAATCTTTTCGCTAGCTTCTCGAGTAATAAGTTTGATTCCGTGAGCGACATCATCACCAATCATATATTCAATACCTTTATATAAATCTTCGGTATTTTCTCTAATCATAACTAAATCAATATTTTCATATTTAGAATCAATTCCTTTTAGAGATTTAATTGGTCGAACATTAGCGTATGTTTCAAATTGTTGTCTAAGTGCCACGTTAACACTTCTAAATCCTGTTCCGATAGGAGTAGCTGTCGGACCTTTTAAAGCCCATTTATATTCTTTGATTGCATCTACTAAACCAGGTTCAAACACTTCCTTAGTATCTTTAGCATATTCTGCCCCCGCATTATATTTATGCCAATTAATATCAAGGTTCATTGCTTTAGTTATTTCTTCAACACTACTTGAAATTTCTGGTCCAATTCCATCTCCAGGGACAAGTACCGCTTCCATTAGAAGTTACCTCCTTTAATACAATTTAGTAAACCACCATGAATCATCATTACTTTTTCTCTTGGTGATAGTTTTAAAGTAGCTTTAATACTCTTATTAGTAGTTTCATTAGTTACTACAACATCACTACCGTTATTAACACAATCTTCTAATCCTTCTAATTTATAAGTATCATCTAAATTAAAGAAATCTTGATCTTTTTCATTTATTACTAATGGTAAGATACCATTATTAATTAAATTAGAACGATGAATTCTAGCAAATGATACAGCTAATACTGCTCTAATATTTAAATAACTTGGTACAAGAGCCGCATGTTCTCTTGAAGATCCTTGTCCGTAGTTATCTCCACCAACAATAAATCCTCCATTATTTTTAATAGCTCGATCATAGAATTTATCATCAACTTTACAAAATGAGAATTTAGCTAAGTGTGGAATATTACTTCTAAATGGAAGTAATTTAGAATCACTAGGCACAATATGATCAGTCGAAATATTATCTCCGACTTTTAATACTACTTTACCTTCTAGTTCATCTTTTAAAGCTTCACCTTTAGGTACTGGTTTAATATTAGGTCCCATATACACTTTATTATTTGGATCATATTCTTTAATAAAGAAATTACTGTTTTTAATAAATGGAGTATTTGGGACATCTTTTAAATACATATCATCTTCAAATTCACATGTTAGATGACCTTTAATTGCACTTAAAGCAGCAACTTCAGGTGATACAAGATAAACACCAGCATCATTTGTTCCTGAACGACCTTTAAAGTTACGATTAATAGTTCTAAGAGAAATACCTTTTGAAAGAGGAGCTTGTCCCATTCCAATACATGGACCACAACCACATTCAAGGATTCTAGCACCTGCATGAACCATATCACTTAAAGCCCCATTATTAGCTAACATAGCTAAAATAGAAGAACTACCAGGAGCAATTACTAAAGATACATCTTCAGCAACTTTTCTTCCTTTTAGTATTTTAGCGGCTTTCATCATATCAGCAAATGATGAGTTAGTACATGAACCAATAACTACTTGATTAATTTTCATTCCTTCAAGTTCACTAACTGGTACAACAGCATCTGGTGAATGAGGTTTAGCAGTTAAAGGAACTAAAGTTGATAAATCAATTGTGACTTCTTCATCATAAGAAGCATCCCCGTCAGCTTTTAGTTCTTTAAAGTCATCTTCTCTTCCTTGTTGAGTTAAATATTCTTTAGTTTTGTTATCTGTTGGGAAAATAGAAGTTGTAGCTCCTAGTTCAGCTCCCATATTACAAATAGTAGCTCGATCAGTAAGTGATAAAGAATCTAATCCTTCACCACTATATTCCATAATCTTATTAACGCCACCTTTAACACTAAGTTTTCTTAATACTTCTAAAATTACATCTTTAGCTGATACCCATTTAGATTTAGTACCAACAAGATTTACTTTTACAACACTTGGGCATTGAAGATAATATTTACCAGTTGCCATAGCAACTGCAACATCTAATCCTCCTGCTCCAATAGCAATCATCCCCATAGCTCCACAAGTTGGAGTGTGTGAATCTGACCCAACTAATGTACATCCTGGTTTAGAAAAGTTCTCTAATTGTAATTGGTGACAAACACCATTACCTGGTTTAGAAAAGATAATGCCATGTTTTTTGGCAACACTTCTAATAAATTCATGATCATCCATGTTTTCAAATCCAGTTTGAAGCATGTTGTGATCAATATATGCAACTGCAGTTTCAACAGCAACATGTTTAATATCCATGGCTTCTAGTTGTAAATAAGCCATTGTTCCTGTAGAATCCTGAGTTAATGTTTGATCCATCTTAATTCCTATTTGAGTACCTGGAATTAATTCACCTTCAATTAAATGTTCCTTTAATACTTTATACGCTAAGTTCATTACTTCGCCTCCTCTTCAGATTGTATACAATTATACATCAACATAACTCCCCATGCAACATTATATTGTATTAATTTTCAAACAATTTACAAGAATAAAATTAGTAGAATAATTCTAATATTTTGTTAGAATAGAAATATGTTAATTGAATGTTCTAATTTAGAAAAATCATATAATGGAATCCCCATTCTTAAAAACGTTACTTTTAAAATAAATGATAAAGATAAAATAAGTATTGTAGGAGTCAATGGGGCTGGTAAAACCACCCTTCTTAAAATCATTTTAAAAGAAGAAGAGTTTGATGGTGGCAACTTATTTGAAAACAGAGATTTAACAGTTGGTTGTTTATACCAACAACCAGACTTAGATTTACATACAACGGTTTATGATAGTGTTTTAGATGTTTTTAAAGAAGTAATTAATATTGAAAGTAGAATGCGTGAATTAGAATTAGAAATGAGTTCTAATCATTCTAATGAAATAATGAATGAGTACGACAAATTATCTAACAAATTTAATAATCTCAATGGTTATTCTTATCCTTCGAGAATAAATGGGGTCTTAAAAGGATTAGGTTTTAAAGAGGAAGAATATAATCATAAAGTAGATGATCTTTCAGGGGGACAAAAAACAAGACTAGCTTTAGCTAGATTATTACTGGAAGAACCTAAACTATTAATCTTAGATGAACCTACTAATCACTTAGATAGTGATGCTTTAGATTTCTTAGAGAATTATTTAAAGAATTATCCTAATGCTTTATTAATTGTTAGTCATGATCGTTATTTTATTAATCAAACTACAAATACAATAGTGGAAATAGAAAATGGTAAATCAACTGTTTATAACTGTAACTATGAAGAATACTCATCTAGAAAACTAGTAAATCGCAATATTGAATTAAAGCATTATATTTCTCAACAAAAAGAAATAAAGAAAATGCAAGAATCAATAGATACTCTAAAATCTTTTAATCGTGAAAAGAGTGTTAAAAGAGCTCGTTCAAAGGAAAAACAATTATCTAAAATAGAAAGAGTAGAAAGACCTGAAAGTCTTCCTTCTTCAATAACAATGAACTTTAATCCCCGAGTTGAATCTGGTTTTGATGTCTTAAAGGTTGATGATTTAACTGTTGGTTATGAAAAAGATGTTATTAGTAATATCAACTTGGATATTAAACAAGGTGAAAGAGTGGCAATTGTTGGTGAAAATGGAGTTGGTAAAACAACTTTATTTAGAGCTCTACTTGGTAGTATTCCAACTAGAAAAGGAAAAATAAAATTTGGGGCTAAAGTAGAAACTGCTTACTATGATCAAGAACATCAAAATATCAATTTTAATAAAAACATCTTTAAAGAAATTGGGGATACATATCCTAAGATGACTAATACTGAAATTAGAAATACTTTAGCAATGTTTGATTTTAAAGGTGAAGATGTCTTTAAAGAAATTAATGATTTATCGGGTGGAGAAAAAGGAAGAGTTTCTCTTTGTAAGATTCTACTTAAACAAGCTAATTTATTAATCTTAGATGAACCTACTAATCACTTAGATATATCTAGTAAAGAAGTTTTAGAAGAAGCCTTAATTAGTTTTAAAGGAACTATTCTATTTATTTCCCATGATCGTTATTTCATCGATAAAGTAGCTACTAGAATAATAGAAATAACTCCAAGTAAAGCAATCAGTTATGATTCATATTCATCTTATAAAGAAAATAGATTCATCAAAGAAACAACCAAAGAATCTTCTAATGAAGAATATAGTGATTATAAAAAACAAAACTCGATTGATCGAAAAACTAAAAACAAAATAAATAAAATAGAAAAACAAATCAGTGAACTAGAAGAAAAAATTAAAGCATTAGAAGTTAAACAAAGAAGTGATGAAGCAATGAATGACTTTGTCTTATATAATGATATTTCCAAGGAAATAGAAGAAGACAATAAACAGTTAGAAATCCTTTTAGAAAGCTGGGAGAATATCCAATAGGATATTCTTTTTTCATCTTTTGAAAATAGCACAAATAGATTTTATTTTCCCATATAATAAAAAGGTAAATACATAGGAGGAAATAATATGATACACAAGACTTTAAAACCTTTCCCTAAGGATTTCCTTTGGGGAGCTAGTACTTCTGCTTACCAAGTTGAAGGTGCTAACTTAGAAGATGGTAAAGGACCATCATGCCAAGACATTAAAGAAGTACCTGAAGGGACTTCTGATTTAACTGTTTGTGCTGATCAATATCATCATTATAAAGAAGATGTTAAATTAATGGCTGAAATGGGATTCAAAACATATCGTTTCTCAATTTCTTGGTCAAGAATTATCCCTCAAGGGACTGGTGAAGTTAATCCAAAAGGAATTGAATATTATAATAATTTAATTAATGAGTTACTAAAATATAATATTGAACCTTTAGTAACAATGTTCCATTTTGATATGCCAGCTGCTTTAGATAAAAGAGGATCATGGTCTAATCCTGATTCTGTAAACTGGTTCTTAAACTTCGCAAAAGTAATGTATGAAAACTTTGGTGATCGTGTTAAGTATTGGCTTACAATTAATGAACAAAACATGTTGACTCTTGTAGGACCTGTAATTGGAACTCTTCAACTTCCTGAAGGAACAACAAATGTTTTAAAAGAAACATACCAACAAAACCACCATATGTTAGTAGCTCAAGCAAAAGCTATGGCTTTATGTCATGATATGTTACCTGGAGCTAAAATTGGACCTGCTCCAAATATTTCATTAGTCTATGCTGCAAGTTGTAAACCTGAAGACGTTATTGCTGCTCAAAACTATAATGCCATTCGTAACTGGTTATATTTAGATATGGCTGTATATGGAGTTTATAATAACTTAGTATGGTCTTACTTAGAAGAACATGATGCAACACCTACTTTTGCTGATGGTGATGCGGAAGCTCTTAAAAATGGTCATCCTGACTTTATTGGATTTAACTATTACAATACAGCTACATGTGAAGCTAGTGACGGAACTGAATCAATGGATATGGGAGCTGACCAACAAACTGCTCGTGGTGAAGCAGGAGTATTTAAAGGATTTAAAAACCCTAACTTACCTACTACTGAATTTGGTTGGGAAATCGATCCAATCGGATTTAGAGCAACAATTAGAGAAATGTATTCTAGATATCGTTTACCAATGATCGTTACTGAAAATGGTTTAGGTGCTTATGATACTTTAGAAGATGGTAAGATTCATGACCAATATCGTATTAAATATTATCAAGATCATATTTCACAAGTTCAACTTGCTATCACTGATGGTTGTGAAATGATGGGATATTGTCCTTGGTCTGCAATTGATCTTATTTCTACTCATGAAGGTATGGTTAAAAGATACGGATTTATCTATGTTGATCGTGAAGAATTTGATATTAAAAATTGTGATCGTTATAAAAAAGATTCTTTCTATTGGTATAAGAAAGTTATCGCAAATAACGGATCTGATTTATCTGATTAATAATCAAAGAAGGAACTTTAAAAGTTCCTTCTTTTTTGTATAATAGTGATATGAAAAAGATTAAATATTTTATTCCTAGTATTTTAATAATGATTTTTATTTTTTATATGTCTAATACTATTGGTACAACATCTAGTCATGAATCAGGAAGTATTGTAAGTTCGATGTCTAATATCTTTAATATATCTAATGACTATTTTCATATTGTTGAAGTAATAGTAAGAAAACTAGGACATATTAGTGAATATACTTTTCTAGCTATCAGTTTATTTTATGGAATAGATAAAACTTATAAAAAAGATTATTTAATACCTTTTATTATATCCATCCTATATGCTTGCACTGATGAATTTCATCAGTTATTTGTACCTGGAAGAAGTGGAATGATTCAAGATGTCTTTATTGATAGTATAGGTATTATTATTGGACTAGGAATTTGTTTTATTATAATGAAATTCAAAGATAGAAAAAAAGACCATTAATCAATGATCTTTATTCTATCTTCTTTTATTTTCTTTGGTGGTAATGGTTTATCAGGATAACCTAGGATACATGTTCCTACCCCTTGATACTCTTCCATTCCCCATTCTTTTAATAATTCTTGACCTCTAGTCGTATTCATCATTTCAATCGTACGATTAATGTAACAAGAACCGATATTTAAAGAGTAAGCAGCATACTGCATAGTAACTAATACACTAGCACCATCTTGTAGTTTATTAATTCCATCTTTTTTAGCTAAAATAAGACATATTACTGGAGCATTATAGAATGGATTTGTATCTACTCCTAAAAATGAAGCATTAATCTTAGCTAATTCTTGGATTAGTTCTGGATTTTTAATTACAACTATTTTAGTGTTTTGTTCATTCTTAGCACTAGGAGCATTAAGCCCAGCTTGTAATATTTCATTTAGTTCTTGATCTGAAATCATTTCTTTTTTATATGAACGACAACTTCTTCTTGTTTGTAATAGTTTTAAAGCTTCCATATTATTCTCCTACTCATAATCTAGTAAATTTAATTTTTTAAACCATTTCTTTTGATATCTCATAAAGACACCCATAGATGGTCCAAAGATAATCATTCCAATTATTGTTCCCTCTCTAATAGCTAAAGGAACATTAAAGATAAATGCTAAAGAAATACCAAGGATAACACTTACAACATCTACTCCTGTTCTAAGTTTATGAAATTCAATTCCAGTTTTTTTAGAAACAGCCATACATGCTCCTTCTAAAGCAAAAGTAACTTGATCTAGAACCATAACAGCTCCAACCATGAATGAACATAAGATATATCCAGTAATTAGTAGAACCACATTCATAAAGTAATTATTAATACTAAACATCGCATAGACATCATATACAGCGAAGTTAACAACTATTCCTAGGATAAATGATAATGGTATTTGAAATAATTGAACTAATCGAAATTCCTTTTTTAGAACTATTATTTGAATAAAAACACAAACAAAGTTGGTAATCATTCCAACAGTTCCAACTTCAATGCCAGTGATTTCATAACCAGTTTGGGCTAAAGCATCCCAAGCTCCTACTCCAATCGCTGCCTTTAGTGTTAAACCACAACTGAATCCAACCCCAATTACGAAAAGTACAACTAATAAGTATTGTTTAAATTTCTTCATTATTTTCTCCTTGGTACCCATTTTAACAAAAGAAAAATAATACTCTAGTTTTTTTCATAATATGAAAAAAATGGAAGAATAATCTTCCATTTTCTTATTAACGAATTTCAATTCGTTTTGTTTCTGGTTCTCTTTGAACATTTTTTATATTTAAAGTAAGAACGCCATTATCCATTGATGCTTCGATATCATCATAGCTTACGTTAGCTCCAACATCGAATGTTCTTGAACAAGATCTTGAAGAACGTTCACGATAAATATACTTACCTTCGTTTTCAGTGGAACTATTTTTTTCGTTCTTTGTACAACTAACAGTTACATATCCATCATGAAGTTGAATATCGACATCCTCTTTATTAAAACCAGGAACATCAATTACAACTTTAGTACCATCTTCATTTCTAACAATATCTGTCTTCATTAGATTGTCACTACTTGTTGTACTAATATCATCGAATATACTTGGAAATAACATATTAATCGCCTCCTAAAACTTATGTTATTATAGACACTTATGTGTCCAAGTTATCTTTTAGCACTCTCTATCTCCTTGTGCTAATTATATTATAGCTCACTTTTTAGCACTGTCAAGTGGTAAGTGCTAATTTTTTAAAAAAATAAAATACTTATTAACTAAGTATTCCTCCAACTAATTATTAATTAAAAAGAAGACCCTAAAGGGGTCTGCTTCTTGTTGAAACATTCTCACTTCACTCCATCACTACACTTATATTTTACCTTTTTAATACAATTTTGTATATATTTAAAAATAATAAAAGAAAAAAGGATGAAATAATCATCCTTTATAATCCTTTAACATTGATACGAGTAATAGCTCTTTGAAGAGCTACTTCAGCTCGACGATAATCAATGCCTTCTTGTTTTTCTTTAAGTCTTCTTTCAGCTCTTTCTTTAGCTCTTTTTGCACGGTTAACATCAATTTCATCTTTTCTTTCAATAGCATTAAGAATTAGTGTAACTTCTGTTTCAGATACATAAATGAATCCTCCAGAAACTGCAAATTCTTCTTTCTTACCATCAACAAGATAAGTCATCATTGATATTTCTACCCCACTTGCAAGAGGCATATGATGAGCTAAAACACCTATTTGACCAGCATTAGTCCGAATGTTTAATTGATCTATATCAACCTCTTTGTAAGTCCCTTCAGGAGTTACAATTTTTAAAGGAAAACTAGTCATCTGTTTCTACAGTCTTAGCTTTCTCTATAGCTTCTTGGATAGTACCAACGTTATGGAAAGCAATTTCAGGTAAATCATCATGTTTACCTTCTAAGATTTCCTTAAATCCTTGGATAGTATCCTCAACTTTGACATATTTACCATCCATACCAGTAAATTGGCTAGCAACAGTAAATGGTTGAGATAAGAAATTACGGACACGTCTAGCTCTAGCAACTGTAAGTTTATCAGCATCACCTAATTCATCCATCCCAAGGATTGCGATAATATCTTGTAATTCTTGGAATCTTTGAAGAATTTGTTGAACTCCATGGGCTACTTCATAATGTTCTTTACCAACAATTAATGGATCAAGAGCACGTGAGTTAGAATTTAATGGATCAACGGCAGGATAAATACCTAAAGCAGCAATTGAACGATCTAGTACAACCTTCGCATCTAGATGGGCGAATGTTGTAGCTGGAGCAGGGTCAGTTAAGTCATCGGCTGGTACATAAACCGCTTGAACAGAAGTAATTGATCCTTGTTTTGTAGATGTAATACGTTCTTGCAAAGCTCCCATTTCAGTAGCAAGGGTTGGTTGGTATCCAGCTTGAGATGGTACACGACCAAGTAAAGCAGATACTTCTGAACCAGCTTGAGTAAAACGGAAGATGTTATCGATGAATAGTAAGACATCTTGTCCTTGTTCATCTCTGAATTGTTCAGCCATTGTAAGACCGGTAAGAGCAACACGAAGTCTTGCTCCTGGTGGTTCGTTCATTTGACCAAACACTAGTGCTGTTTTAGAAAGAACACCAGATTCTTTCATTTCATAGTATAAATCATTACCTTCACGGCTACGTTCACCAACTCCAGCGAATACAGATAAACCACCATGTTCAGTAGCGATATTATTAATAAATTCTTGAATTAAGACAGTTTTACCAACTCCGGCACCACCGAATAAACCAATCTTACCGCCTTTAATAAATGGACAGATAAGATCTACTACTTTAATTCCAGTTTCAAATATTTCAGTTTCAGTTCTTTGTTGGGCATAACTAGGTGCTGCTCTATGAATAGGTTTTCTATCAGCTTTAGAACCAATAGGTTCTTTACCATCAATAGGATTACCTAAAACATTAAACATTCTACCTAATGTATCATTTCCAACAGGAACAGTAATAGGACTACCAGTATCAACTGCATCCATTCCTCTTTCAACACCATCAGTAGGTCCCATAGCGATACATCTAACAACATCGTCTCCGATATGTTGAGCTACTTCTACTACTAATTCTTCATCATGATTTTGAATCTTGATAGCTGTGTTTAGAGAAGGAAGACTTTTATCATTGCTAAATTGAACGTCAACAACTGGTCCTAAGGCAGTAATTATTTTACCAATATTTTGTTCCATAAGCTCCTCCTTTATTGGGCATTAGCTCCAGCAACAATTTCACTAATTTCATTAGTAATTGCTGTTTGACGAGCTTGATTATATTTAAGTAATAACTTTTCATTTAACTCATCTGCATTATCAGTAGCGTTTTCCATTGATGTTCTTCTAGAAGCATTCTCACTTGTAACACTTTCTACTAAGTATCCATAAATAACACCTTGTAAATACATTGGAATTAAACTATCTAGTACCTCTTCAGGACTAGGTTCAAAGATTGTTGCTTTATGAGTTATTTCGATATTATCGAATTCATTAGTATCTACTGGAAGTAGAGTAACAATCTTTGGAGTAAATGTTAAGTTGTTTACAAATTGAGTGTAAACAATCTTAATTGATTTAACTTCTTTATTTCGGTATTTATTAGTTAGTTCTGTTACTAATTTAGTAACATCTCTAAAATCTAATGTTGAGTTTAAATCATCATATTTATGATCTGTAACTCCATGATGATGAGATAAGAAATGAGATGTTGCTTTAGTTCCAATTGAATAAACATAATCCCCTTCTTTGATTTCATCTTTTACAGCTTTAAATATATTACTGTTGTAACCACCACATAAACCTAAGCTAGAAGTAATAACGATGTAAACATCTTCTCCTTCTTTATTTACAAGAAGATAAGGAGAATCTGTCATTCTTTGATTACTTGCTAGTATTTCAGCACATGTTTCTCTTACTTTTGAGTAATATGGCTTTAATTCATCTAATTGATTTCTTGTTTTACGAAGTTTACTTGTTGCAACTAGTTCCATTGCCTTAGTAATCTTTCTAGTTGAATCAACAGATTTTATTCTTCGCTTTATTTCTTGCATTGACCCAGACATAGTTATTTACCTGCTGCCTGTAGTTTTTCGAATTGAGATACATAAGCTTTCATAGCATCTTTAAGTTTAGCATCTAATTCATCTGAGATTACTAACTTTTCAGTTATTTCATCTAAGATATCTTTATGACTTATAGAAATGTTTTCAACTAATCCATCCATAAATTCAGCAATACGTTCAAGTTTAATAGTTTTTGTGAAACCATTCTTTAATGCATATAAAGTAATTACTTGAGTTGGAACTGTTCTTGGAGAGTATTGAGCTTGTTTTAATACTTCTCTTACTTTAGCTCCATGATCTAGAGTTGCTTTAGTGGCAGAATCTAAATCAGAACCGAATTGAGCAAAGGCTTGCATTTCTTCATATTGAGCAAGTTCAAGTTTTAAAGAACCTGATACTTGTTTCATAGCTTTAACTTGGGCTGCAGATCCTACACGTGATACAGAAAGTCCAGTATCAACGGCTGGTCTAAATCCTGAGTTAAATAGTTCTTGTTGTAAGAAGATTTGTCCATCAGTAATTGAAATTACGTTTGTTGGAATATAAGCTGAGATATCTCCAGCTTGAGTTTCAATGATTGGTAAGGCTGTAATAGAACCTCCACCATTTTCTTCATTTAAACGACAAGCTCTTTCAAGAAGTCTTGAATGTAGATAGAAGACATCACCTGGGTAAGCTTCACGTCCTGGTGGTCTTTTAAGTAATAATGAAAGTGTTCTGTAAGCAACCGCATGTTTACTTAAATCATCATATACGATTAATACATCTTCTCCATTAAATAACCATTCTTCAGCAATAGCTACTCCAGCATAAGGTGCAATGTATTGAACTGGTGCAAGTTCACTTGCAGAAGCAGATACAACACATGTATAATCCATAGCTCCACCTTGTCTTAATTTTTCTACTACTTGGGCAACAGTTGAATTCTTTTGTCCAATGGCTACATATACACATTTAATCTTTTGATCTTTTTGATTCAAAATAGTATCAACAGCGATAGCTGTTTTACCAGTTTGACGGTCTCCAATGATAAGTTCACGTTGTCCTCTACCTATTGGAATGATTGAATCGATTGAAGTAATACCAGTTTGAAGAGGTTGATCAACTGACTTTCTTGTCATAACCCCACTAGCTACTCTTTCGATTGGTCTTGATTTACCAGTTTTGATTTCACCTTGTCCATCAATAGCTTGTCCTAATGGATTTACTACTCTTCCAAGTAATTCATCTCCTACTGGTACTTCGATGATTCTACGAGTACGTTTTACTTCGTCCCCTTCTTTGATAGTATCTTCAGAACCAAGTAATACGGCACCAACACTATCTTCGTTTAGGTTCATTACCATTCCATAGACATCTCCAGGGAAAAGTAATAATTCTCCTAACATAGCATCATCTAAACCATGAATTAAACTTACACCGTCACCAACAGTCATAACTGTTCCGACGTCTTTTTGTTCTAAGATATCATCATAATCTTTAATTTGTTCTTTAATTAAAGCACTTATTTCATCTGGTCTTAGACTCACTATTGTCACCTACTTTCTTAACAGTTCTTTTTTAAGAGTTGAAAGTCTATTAGCGATAGAGTCATCATATACTCTATTATCTATTTGAACTTTAATTCCTCCAACTAAAGAAGAATCTTTTAACACTCTAAGTTTAACTGTTTTATTTTCTTTTTTACTGATAGCTTCTTCAATCTTTTTAATTTCATTATCAGGTATATCATAAGCAGTATATAAGACTCCTTCTTCAATACCTTTATATTCATTAGTTAAATCAAAGAATGCTTTAATAATACTATTAATATAATTCATCCTCTTTTTCTTTACTAATAGTTTTAGAAAGTTAAGAGTATAAGGACTTATTTGGCCTTTAAATGAATCATCTAATAACTTAATCTTTACATCATTTTCAATTAATACATGGCTAAAGAAACTAACAAAGCTTTTATCACTATTAAAGACTTTTTCAATTAAAACCATATCATTATAATATGCTTCTACTTGATTATCTTCTTTAGCTAACGCGAATAAAGATTCAGCGTATCTTTGAGCAACAGCTTCCATTAATTGACCACATCATCCACGAATCCTTTAACTAATTCTTCATTAGTCTTAGAATCCATATTCTTATCAATTACTTTAGAAGCAACGTCAATTGCCACATTGACCATTTCTTCTTTCATATCTTCTTTAGCTTGTAGTTTTTCAGTTTCGATTTCTCTTCTAGCTGATTCAATCTTATTATTAGCATCTTTACTAGCTTCTTCTAAGATTTGTTGTTTTTGTTTATTTGCATCTTCTTTAGCAGTATCTAAGATTTTACGATACTCTTGAGCAGCTTCACGAGCTTGTTTTTCAGCTTCGTCAAGATGAACACTAGCTTTATCGTTCATATCTTTTGCTTCATTAATAGTTGATTCAATATAATCAGCTCTTTTAGCAAAATAATTTTGAACTGGTTTCCATAGATATTTTTTAAATACAAATAACAATACTCCAGTAGATAATAATTGAACAATGATAGTAGTTATATTTGGAAATAATTTGCCTGCTATATCTGGCATATTTATTCCTCCCTTCTATATTTATCAATTATTAATAAACGAATAATAAGATTAATGAAATAAGTAAACCATAGATGGCAGCAGTTTCAGTAAGTGCGATACCTAAGATCATTAATGTTCTGATTTTACCTTCCATTTCTGGGTTACGTCCTAAAGCTTCAACGGCTCTAGATGCACAAATACCTTCTCCGATACCTGTACCAAGTCCAGCACATACTGCAATACCGGCACCAATTGCGATTAAACCTACGTTTGTCATAATATAAATTCCTCCATATTTTCTTTCTTTATATATTTAAACTATTAAATAGTTTAAAACAAATTTACTCATCATCCTGATTTTCCATCATAATTAGAATTGACGATAATGTAACAAATACTAACGTTTGAATGCATCCTGCAAAGATATCAAAATATGCATGTAATGCTGGGGCAATAATTGGCCCTAAGAAATTAAAGTTAATTACATGATAAGATAACCATCCTGTGAATTGATAGACAAGTGCCATCAAACATGAACCACCAACAATATTTCCGAATAAACGCATTGAAATAGAAATTAGTGGAGATATCATACTTAGAATATTAGTTGGTGGCCAAATAGTATTCCAAATATATTTAAGAATTCCTTTTTTCTTAATAGCATTGTACTGAATTAGTACAAAAGTAATTATAGTAAGAGCAAGTGTAATTGAATAACTTGATGTTGGCGGTTCAAAACATATTAGCCCTGACAAGTTTGCCATTACTAAATAGACAAATAGCATTGCAAAGTATGGATAATAATTCTTTTCGAATTTTTTAGGCATAATTGAAGCCATATAGTCATATACTGCTTTAACACCTGTTTCAACTACTAGCACTACTCCTGTAGGTCTAACAGTTGGATCAGCTGCTTGCACTTTTTTACCGGCAACGACACAAAAGATACCAATTACAAGCATAATAACTAACGAGAATATTAGTTCTGATTGTAAAGGAAATATTGCATTGAGTATATCATTCATTATTACTCTCACCTCCTTTATTTAAGTAAGTTTCTATATAAATAGTGATTCTAGTAACCATTAATCCTGCAAAGACACCAATTAGACTAAAGATATCTTTAAAGAAAATAGCTAACAGAAAGCACACACAATATACTAACATCTTTAATATAAACATAACAACCACAATCATGGTTGATTGTTGGAGTTTTAAAATTGTTTCTGACATCTTAATAATAAGAAAGAAAACAATTTCTCCACCTAAAGCACCTAATATAAATCCTAAAGGATAAGTTATGTCTTTAGTTATAAAACCAACTATACAAAATATAATTAATCCTGCAAGAATTACATATTTAGATCTTTTTTGAACCGTGTGTTCGTTCATCTTTTTCCTACTCCTAGTAACAATTTAATAACATAGATAAAAGCTAAAACTAGTAAGACTAATATACATATAGGTTTAGAATTAAACACTTCATCTAACCTTAAACCTAATACTACCGCTACTAGAAAAGATCCAATCACTTGAATCCCAAGAGAAAGTCCAAAGGCTAAATCTCTTAGAAGCTTTTTTCTATCATCATTCATTAGTCAGTTCCAAATAAACGGTCACCAGCATCTCCAAGACCTGGTACAATGTATCCTTTTTCGTTTAATTTATCATCTAGTGCAGCAAGAGTAATATCAACATCAGGATGAGCTTCTTGAAGATACTTAACACCTTCAGGAGCCCCAACTAAACATACTAACATAATATCTTTAGCTCCTCTATTTTTAATATTTTGAATTGCCATAGCTGCTGAACCACCTGTTGCAAGCATTGGATCAACAACAATTACTAATGAATCCTCAATTCCTTTTGGAAAACGAGCATAATATTCATGAGGAATAAGTGTTTCCTCATCACGATACATCCCAATATGTCCAATTTTTGCAGTTGGAATAATATCTCTAAAACCATCAACTAATCCAATCCCTGCTCTTAGAATCGGTACTAGGATAATATGTTTATCCATTTCTTTACCAACTGTTTTAGTGATTGGTGTTTCAATTTCAACATCTCTAAGTGGAACGTTTCTAGTTACTTCATAAGCCATTAATTTAGCTATTTCATCTAGATTTTGTTTAAAGATATAAGTTGATGTGTTTTTATCACGCATGATTGTTAACTTATGTTTAATTAATGCATGATCTAATACTGTTACTGCCATAAAATTCCTCCTATTAAATATATTTTATATCACTATACATTGTAACCTTATCAGTTAAAGTTTTCACTCTTTTTAAACATTCACTTTTAACTTCATCAGTTTCTTCATTTGATAAACGATATGCAATGATATGACCTACTTCTTCAAAGTCTTCTTCTTTAAATCCTTTAGTTGTCATAGCTGGTGTTCCAACTCTGATTCCTGAAGCTTTAAATGGTTTTTCAGTGTCGAAAGGAATAGCGTTTTTATTAGCTGTAATATTTATTTCATCTAATAATCTTTGAGCTTTCTTTCCTGAAATACCAAAGCTAGCTTTGACATCAATTAGGATTAAATGATTATCTGTACCATCAGTAACTAAACGACAGTTTTCTTCTTTTAAAGCTTTTTCTAAAGCTTTTGCATTCTTTTTAATTTGAATAGCATATTCTTTAAATTCTGGTTGCATAACTTCATAGAAACATTGAGCCTTAGCAGCAATAATATGTTCTAATGGTCCACCTTGCATTCCAGGGAATACAGCACGATCAATATCAGCCGCAAACTTTTCTTTACACATAATTACTCCTCCACGAGGACCTCTTAGTGTTTTATGAGTAGTTGTCGTAACGATATCAGCGTATGGGAATGGTGAAGGATGTTCACCAACAGCAACAAGTCCTGCGATATGAGCCATATCTACCATGAATAAAGCTCCATTATCATGAGCAACTTTAGCCATAAATTCAAAATCAATTACTCTTGAATAAGCACTTGCTCCAGCAACTACTAATTTAGGTTTTACTTCTTCAACTACTTTTTTATATTCATCATAGTCAATTCTTTCAGTTTCTTTATTTACTCCATAACTATGGAATTCATAATTGATTCCTGAATAGTTAAGAGGATGACCATGAGTTAAATGTCCACCATCAGCAAGAGACATTCCAACTACTTTATCTCCATGATTTAGTAAAGCTAAATAAACAGCTGTATTAGCTTGAGCTCCACTATGAGGTTGAACATTTGCATGTTCAGCTCCATAAATTTTACATATTCTTTGACGAGCAAGTTCTTCTACTTCATCAATAAATTGGCAACCACCATAATATCTTTTACCTGGATAACCTTCTGCATATTTATTAGTAAGAACACTTCCAGCTAATTCCATTACTTCTTTAGATACAAAGTTTTCAGAAGCAATTAATTCAATATTATTTCTTTGTCTATCAAGTTCTTTTTGAACGCTTTCAAATAATTGTTTATCTTTCATTTTATCTTTCATCCTCATAAGCCATCATCTTTTTGATTCTTTGCTCATGACGTCCCCCTTCATATTCTGTTTCTAAATAGGCATGAAGTATTTCTAAAGCTAAACCTTCTCCAATAACTCTTTGTCCCATAGCTATCATATTAGCATCATTATGAGCTTTAGTAGCCTTAGCTGAAAATACATCATGAGTTAAAGCACATCTAATGCCTTTAACTTTATTGGCTGTAATACTAACCCCAATTCCAGTACCACATACAACTACACCTTTTTCACATTCTCCGCTAGCAACTGCTTTAGCGGCTTTGCCTGCATAGTCAGGATAGTCACAACTATCTTCACTATATGTTCCAAAGTCTTCAACTTCGTAACCATTCTTTTTTAGATCTTCAATAATAACATTTTTAAGTCTAAATCCACCATGATCACAAGCAACAGCTATTTTCATCCTATTACCTCCATTATTTTTTCTTTGGAAATACTACCCTCACGAAGTATTTCGATTTTTTCTTTAGTGACATCCACAACAGTACTTGGTTGATGACTTACCACTTTACCTTTTACTATCATTGGTATTAATGTATTAAAGGTTTTATAAACATCATGATAATCATCTAAACTAGTCTCTCCAGAAAAATTGGCTGAAGTAACCATTAATGGTCCTGTCTTATTAATAAGTTTTAATAAGAATTCATAATTAGGAATTCTTATTCCTATTGTTGGCAGTCCCGAGGTTACATAGTCCTCAACATCTTTCTTTTTCAAAATAAGGGTTATCTCTCCAGGCATAAAGGCATCAATTATCTTCAAAGCTTGATTATTTACATAAGCATATTTACTTATATCTTTTTTACTTGCAAGCATTAAAGTAATGGCTTTAGACAAATCTCTATTTTTAACTTTATAAAGTTTATCTAAAGCTTTTTTACTACCGTATTTCACCCCTAAACCAAAAACAGTTTCAGTAGGAAAAGCGACACATTCTTCAGTCGCTAATTTGTTAGCTACTAAATCTAGTTCACTTTCATCTACTAAAACTGTTTTCATGAAATCACCTCATTTGCACCATTATATACTAAAGATATCCAAAATCCTAGATAAAATAAGATAATTTTTTTTATTAATTTTATGACATTTTTCCAAGTAAAAACGATACCAATTAGTATCGTTTTTACTAATCATCATAATGATTTAAAATGAGGATTAATTTAGTTATTTATATGTTGATGAACATAGAAACTATCATCATCAATTCCTTTAAATTTATAACCAAGTTTTTGGTAATGTTCAATGATTGTTGGTAAAGCTTCGACTGTTGTTTTTTTAGCTTGAGAGTCATGACATAAAATAACGATATTATTTTGAGTAGATGATGTACTAGCGGCAATAAGTCTACTTGTCGCTACATTATTTCCACTAGCATCTTCACTGCTGACGTTCCAATCATAATATTGATATCCACGCTCTATTAATTGAGTAGATGTGGTTTTCATAATTCCTGCACAATAATGTCTTGAAACAGTATTACTGGCTCCACCAGGGAATCTAACATAATGAGAAGTATGACCAGTTATTGATTTAACCATATCAGACACTTGTTGAAGATCTTGGAAATACGCTTCACTAGAAGCATATACTTTTGCATAATCATGAGTATATGTATGAAGACCAATTGTATGACCAGCATCATAAGCTTCTTTGATATAACCATTACATTTTTGATTAGTTCCAGTTACGAAGAATGTTGCTTTACAATTATATTTAGCTAAGATATCTAAAATAGCTTTAGTGTTTTGAGAAGGTCCATCATCAAATGTTAGATATACTATTTTTTCATTTGATTGTTTATCAGTTCCAATTTCTTTAAGTTTTTCAACTACTTCTATCTTCCTAGTAGCTGTTGTTTGGTTACCAGAACGATCAGTTGCTTTGTAAGTAACTTTATATGTTCCAAGTTTCTTTAAGTTAATTTGTTTTTTATTATAAGTTAAAGTTGGATTTGGATCACGATTATCTGTGACTGTAACGCCAGTAGTTAAATCTGATTTAGAATTTAATAATACTTGTTTGTCTGCTAAATTAGATATTACTGGTTTAGTAGTATCTTTAGATAGAACTGTAACTACACAATTCTTTGATGTTTTATTACCACCTTCATCAGTTCCAACAATAGTTACCTTTACTTTTCCTTTTTTCTTAAAAGAATAATCTTCTTTAAAAGAGAAACTTACTTTAGTAGCGTCTTTAACATCACTTACAAAGTATTTAGGAGTTATTTTCATTCCTAAATCAACATCTTTATTTGAGACTTTAAATGTTGGCTTTTTAGTATCTACTACTTCAATAGTTTGTTTATAGGTACTACCATCATATTTATATTCAATATCATATTTCCCTAGTTTGTTTGTTTTAAGTTTAGACGCATTACAAGTTACATCTTTGATTGAGCCATTATCAACTGATTCAATATTCTTTTTATAATTGAACTTACTATTTATTTCAATAGTTGGATTATCGTTCTTATAATTGATTGGGCAAGTATCTCTAAAGAACATAAAATATGCCCCTACACCAATTATTAAAGCTGCAACTACTACGACAATTAAAATCTTACCTTGTTTTGTTAATCTTCTTTTCATAAATTCCCTCATCCCTATATTCAACATTATAAGAGGATTATTTTAAAATTAAAGATAAATGTATAATTATCTATACAAAAAATTATCACTTCATTTGAAGTGATAATTTTATTATTTAATTGTGATTAAAACACTATAAATTAGTTTATTTTTCCACTAATTCAATTTGAATAGCTTCTACACGAAGTGAACGTCCTGTTGTTCCAGCAAGGGAACCATTAGTCTTCCAATCTTGCCATCCAATATTTTGAACATGAACACGATATCTAACATTATACTTTTGAGCCATATCGCCAGTAAGTTTGATCTCTATAGCTTCTAAACGAAGTGAACGTCCTGTTGTTCCAGCTGTTTCTCCGTTTTCTTTCCAACCTTGCCATCCAATATTTTGAACGTGAACACGGTAAGTAATCTTGCCACTTAGATCAGAATCTTCTCCACTCTTTGGACAATTAATTTGAATTGCTTCTAAACGTTTAGATTGCCCAACAGTTCCTGAAACAGTTCCATCACTTGCATCATTTGTCCAACCAATGTTTTGAACATGTGTTGAATATGTAACATCAGGGTTATTACGGTTGTTATATTGTTTAGCTAACCATGCCCATTCGTTAGTACCATTTGTGTCATAACATTGATTGTTGTCAAAGTATGTCCATGACCAATGACCACTATATTGATAAGGATTTCCTGTATCAGTTGCCGTTAAGCTACCATTTGAATCTAAGAAGAATCTTCCAGTAGTATCATGTACATCAGCAAATTCTGAAACATGAACTTTTGTATTTCCAGCTGCTTTTAATCTCTTAATTGTTGGGATAGCAGTTTTAGTTGGATCTACTGTTGGATCATTTTTAGCATAAGTAAACCAAATTGGCATTTTCTTTAATGATTTAATTTGATCATTTGTAATATATTGATCTTGATATGCTTCACAAATAGGGAATGCAGCTGCAAAGTAATCAGGATGTTTTATTATCATTTCCATTGTCATATAACCACCATTAGAGCATCCTCCAATGATTATACGATTTGGATCAACATCAGGGTTAGATGAAACATATGCTTGAATCATTTCATATAAACTATCAGCATAACAAGAACCTTTATCACCATTTTGATAAGCACCTGTACCATCATCCATCCACATTGTTGGAGATTGAGGAGTAATAACGTAAGCTCCACCAAATTGACTTTGGAATTGTTTTTCAGTCAAAGCTGTTACTTCATTTCCTAGGTAATCAATCGAAGGATCACTACCACCTTCACCAGCTCCATGTAACCAAATAACTAAAGCATTCTTTTTACTATCTGTTGCAGGAGTGTATTCTGCATAAGAATAGTTTGTACCATCAGATGCTTTATATGATTGATTAGTAAATTTTTGAGCTTGTGGGCAAATCTTGCCATCACCAGCTACATCAATTTCTGCAGTGACATTTAAATTACTAATAGTTTGATCACTGGCTTTCATGTTGGCACCTTTAGCTAAAGATACATGTAGTTTATAAGGATTACACCAACTATTTTTACCAGTATTTAAGTTATAAATAAATGGTGAACCATCACTAGGAGATACATACATTTCAATTGTAACGTATCTTGAATTATCAGTTGTTTTATTTCCAGAAGCATCAGAAGTATAAGCTTTTGTTACTTTTCTGGCATTATTCACAATACCGATTTCTCCTGTTGACCAGTTAGTTGTAGCTTGTTTTTCTTCAGTAACTTTGAAGTTTGAAGCATCTACAGTATCAGCATCAATAACTTTATCAAGAGTTAAAACTGTTTTAGTAACTGCAGGTCCCCAGTCATCACCTACAACATAAGCTTTTTGAGTTCCAGTTGCATTAATTTGATTAACTCTAGTTTGATTAGCCATCCATTCCCAACAATTTACACCATTAGGGTCATTACATTCATTGTTATCAAAGTATGTCCATGACCAGTGTCCATTATATTGATATGGATCACCATTACTATCATCAAATCTTCCTGTAGTATCATGAACATCGGCAAAAATTGATGTATGAACATTTGTATTACCAGCTGCTTCTAATCTTGTAACTAAAGCTTGAGTAGTAGTTGAGTAAGCTACTGTTGGATCATTTGATGCATGAATAAACCAAATTGGTAAATCCTTTAATGATTCAATTTGAGCATCAGTTACATTAGCACTTTGAGTAGCTGGACAAATAGGATAAGCTGCAGCATATAATTCTGGATGAGCTAGAATCAAATCCATTGTAGCTCTACCACCAGCCGAACATCCACCAACAATTACTCGATTATTATCGATATCAGTATTTCCATTAGCCACTGCTTGAATACATTCAGTAACTGTTTGAGTAGTAGTTTGATAATTTCTTTGAGGCACTAATATATAGGCCCCATCCATTGTATTTTGGAATTCATCATCAGCTAAAGCAGTTACTTGATTAGCTAATAGATCAATTCGAACATCATTTCCATATTCTCCTGCACCATGATTCCAAACAACTAAAGAGTTTGAATGATTATCAGTTGTTGGAGAATATAAAGCATAAGTTACAGTTGTTCCATCAGATCCAGTAAAGACTGTTCCTGTTGGAGAAAATCTTTTGAACTTATCTAATTGTGGACAAATTAAATCATTACCTGCAACATCAATATCTTGTTTAATTGATAATGAAGTAATTGATTCAGTTCCAGAAATTAGAGTTTCTCCTGAATTTAATTGAACATCTAATTTATAACTAGTTGCCCAGTTATTTCTAAAAACTATTTGATTCCAAACAATTGGTGATCCTGTTGAAGGATCAATACTCATTTCAATAGTAATTATGTTGGAATCTTTAGCTACCTTATTTCCGCTTGCATCGGAAGTATAAGCAGCTAAAACATCACGAGTTGTGTCTGTTCCCTCTTTTGTTTCAACTACCGAAAAATCACTACCCGTAATAGAACTAGTATCAATAGTTTTATCAAGGGTGATTACTGTCTTAGTGACTCCACAACCCCAGTCATCACCTACGACATACGCTTTTTGAGTTCCAGTTGCACTAACGTCTGCACTAACATTAGTTACTCGAGCAGTAGTGATACCCAAGATCATAGCAACAGTCAAAAAAGCACCAAAAAACCTTTTAAATTTTCGCATTTTCCTTTCTCACTTTCTCAAGGATGTCTCCTTGTATCTATAATAAATTATAGAACATCCCTAAGATAAACAATGGTTACTTTTTAACTAAACATTTGTGATTTTTTGACATTTCTCGATACTTTGTAGGGGTTACATTATATTTCCTTTTAAAGTGAATATTAAAAGATTGAATATTAGGAAATCCATTATTAATAGCGATATCAAATAGTTTATCATTAGTATTCAATACTTGTTTTGTTGCTGCTGATAAACGAACATTGATTAAATATTCTTTAATCGTTAATCCTAGATAGTATTTAAATTGTCTTGCTAGGTATCCTTCAGATATGTTGAACTTTAAAGCGAGTCTAGATATCACTATATCATCCTGATAATTGTTTTCGAGATATCTAACTACATCAATTATTGTTCCTTGAACCTTAGTATAATCCTTCAATTCTTTTATTCTAGTAGTACTTAAGTTATCAAACAACAAAAATACCAACATTTGAATATAACTTAATAGTTTAATATGATCAAAAGTGTTTCCTTTTTTATACATACTAGCTATTGACAGGACTTTTTCTTTTAATAATTTAGATACATTTTTACTTGGTTGATTAAATGAAATATTATCAATATCACTAAAACAACTTTTTAAATACTCATAATTTATTTGAATAGCGTATCCTTCATATACAACATCTGTATCCCGCAGTGTAACGCTATGGAATTCACATGAATTAACTATGTAGACTCTTTCACTATTGAGTTCTATTTCTTCTCCACTTAACCATAAAATACTAGTACCTTTAATTGGAACTATAATTTCAACACTGCGATGCCAGTGTAACTCTACTCGATGTATTGTATTATTATTTTTATAATTAAAGTAATGTAATTTAGTTGGTAAATTATCATCATCAATAATTCTTTCATACTTATACTTTCCCACTATACTTTTCCTTTCATGAACATTCACAAAAGACTGTGTATTGGACAATTTTGTAGCTAAAAAACTGGACGTAAAAATGGTTAATTACTTTTGTAGTGTAGTGAAGTAATTATTTTAATAATCTAGTCCGCCCACTAGATTATCTTCCTTTCTCACAGTATTTTTTGTTCATCCTTTTTATTTTTCACTATTAGGTTAAACCAAACAAACCAAACTAGTTACTATTATCTTAACCCCGATAAGTATAAATGTACAAATAATAAATAAAAAAGAATTATCATTCATTTAAAATGATAATTCTTGATTTTTATCTTGTACTCATTTCATTCATAATATTTATAATTTTGGCACCATAGTTTTTGCCAGCAGCCCATCCGCCACCATAAGGATTATCAGGGATACCTAACCATTCAACACATGGAGCAGATCCTCTTTTTACATAATTATAACGAGGATCAACACAAGTTTGTTTTAATTTAGTATTAACTGTAGCGTAAGCTTGCAGATGTTGAACTTGAGCTCTGATGCCAGTTCTAACATTAGAGAATGTAAGCCCGGGATTTCCACCACCAGTAGCTCCCAAGCCACCAAAATTACATTGAGTAACTTTTACATCACCACCATATTGAAGATATCCAGTTTCTTCCATTATTTGGGCAAATAGAACAGCTGGATCTACTCCTTCTTTGCTTGCTTCATCATAGCAGATTTGAGCAAATGTTTGGATATTACTAGCCCCTTTACTAGCAAGGGCACTTGGATATTGTTTTCCTTTGGAATTAAATTGTTTAACCATTTTTTCAACAGTGGTAGTTGGAGAATGCATAATCATTACTTTACCAACATATGAAGGTGCTGCTTCAAAAGCTATTGAAGTATTAGAATCATTAGTTGGCTGACTAACTCCTTTATTTACCATTACTACTTGAATTGCTTTAAGGTTTTCAGAATATCCAGTACTACCAGCAGCTTCTCCATTTTTAGTCCATTGCATCCAACCATATTTAGAGTTATAAGCTCGATAATAGACATCTTTGACCTTGGCAAGATCACCAGTTAGTTGAATTCTAAATGCTTGTAAAGTGTTACTTGTATCACCTGAAAAAGTTCCAGCATTCTTATAACCTAGCCAACCTTTACTACTTACATGAGCCTCAGTTTGAACAGTTCCATTTATAGCACCTTGAGTTTTATAGGCGATTAATCCTTGCATATTACTAGTTTTGTCACCAATAATACCACTACTATCAGCTCCTATAATATTAGTTTGGCGACCACTAAATGAAATTGAACCTATATTGTTTTTATCAATAAATCCATAATTACTGTTATTAGTTGGTATTGTACTTAAAGGGGTACTTCCTTTTGTAACAACTTCAACTTCGTAAGATTCGATTTGTTGAGATAAACCTTTAGAACCTGACCATGAAGAATCATCATTACTACCTTTTACCCATGCTAACCAACCATATCCTGAAACATGCGTTCGGTAATATATATCAAATTCATTAGCTAATTCACCTGATAAATACATTTGAATGGCTTCTAGACGAAGCCCCTTACCGGTTGTACCAGCTAATTCGCCATTTTTAACATAAGCTTGATTACCAACACTTTGAACATGTCCCCGGTAATTGATGTTTCCATCAACGCCAGTTAATTTTGTTGATTTATTAACTCTAATACCTTCTAATCTTAAAGATTTACCTGTTGTCCCGCAAGCCGAACCATCATAGACATTAGAAACATTACCAACATTTTGTTGGTGACCTGAATATACTACTTGCTTTGCAACTAGTGTTTGATTTGTAGAGGATATTGGTGAAGATGAAACAGGTTTAGTACCTCTTTTAACAAGGGTAATTTGAACTGCTTCTACTCGTAATGATTGACCAATACTTCCAGACCAAGATAAATTATCATCTTTTCCTCTTGTCCAGTTTAACCAACCATAATTTTGAATATGAGTTCGATAATAAACATCATATGTAGAACCTAAGTTACCTGTTAAATAGATTTGAAGTGCTTCTAAACGAAGTCCTTTACCTGTTGTTCCAGCTAACTCTCCGTTTTCTTTATACTCTTGAGTTCCTTTATTTTGAATATGAACTCGATATCTAATTTTACCTGAGATACCAGTAGTATTATTAATCTTTATCGCTTCCAAACGAAGTGATTTCCCTGTCTTACCTAAAGTAGTGCCATCAGATACTGCATTTAGGTTACCAACATTTTGTTGGTGACCTGAATATGTAATACTTGTTGATGCATAGGTAGGGTTAATGAAACTGCAACACATTACTAATGTAATTATTAATGAAATTATCTTTTTCATCAAATCCCTCCTTCTTTATTATTTCTTTACTAATCTAACTTGAATTGCTTCTAAACGTAGTCCTTTACCTGTTGTTCCTGAAACATCACCATTTTTGTGCCAAGTGTTTTCCCATCCTTTATTTTGGATATGAGTTCGATATTCGACATCATATTTTTGAGCCATCTCACCTGTAAGCTCAATTTGAATTGCTTCTAGACGAAGTCCTTTACCAGTAGTACCAGCTAAAGCACCATCTGTTTTATATGATTGCCAGCCAGTATTTTGAACATGAACTCGATATCTAATTGATCCACTTAAATTTTTATCAGCATATACTTTTGGAAGAGTTAAACGAATAGCTTCAAGTCTTTGAGACTTACCTGTTTGTCCTAAAGAAGAACCATCATAAACTTTTGCAAGGTTTCCAACATTTTGTTGGTGTCCTGAATACGCTACTAAAGTTTCATGATATTTAGTTGTAGTCGCTCCTGGAAGACTACCAGCTTTCTTAACCAGTTTTACTTCATAAGCTTCAAGACGATAACCATAACCCATTGAACCTGATATTTCATTGTCTTTAGCCCAATCAGTCCATCCAAAGCTTTGAATATGAGTTCGATAATAAACATCATATGCACTTGCAATATCACCTGAAAGTTGAACTCGCATTGCTTCCATTCTTAGAGACTGACCAGTAGTTCCTGAAACCCCATCATCGCCTCCAACAGTTACCCATCCTTTATTTTGGCAATAAGCTTGATAACTTATTGAGCCACTATAATCAGCAGTGTTAGAAAGTTTCATTTTGATTGCTTCAACACTTTTTGATTGTCCTGTTGTTCCAGCATAACCAGAAGTTTTATAACCTTGCCATCCAACACTTGATACATGGGCAGTATAGTTTACGACTGGAGTTTGTTTAATGACGTTAATAGTAGTTGAAGTTGTAAAACTTCCTACCTTCGCAGTAATAGTTGTTTGTCCTTCTTTTATTCCTGTAACTATTCCCTTATCACTGACTGTCGCAATAGCAGTATTACTACTAGTGTATGAAGCAGCACGGCTATCAGTTGTATTAGTAGGTTGATATATTAATTTCGTTGCTACTGATGAAGTATGTTCAACATCATAACTACTCTTTTCAAAAGCTACACCTGTCATATGAATAATAGGAATGATATTAGCTTGAATGGCTAAAATATTATTACCAGACTCACTACCAACTTGACTACTAGCATCTAACATATTTTGCCACTCGGTCCAACCTGAACCTTGGATATATGCTCGATATTGATAAACGTTTTCCCCAACATTACCTGTCGCACTTAATTTAAATGCCTTTAATGATAATGATTTACCAGTAGTACCAATTGTTGTTGATCCTGTGACATTATTGTAAGTAGTCCATCCATTAGTTTTATCATAAACTTTAGCATTTAGATTAACTCCTGTTAAATTATCAAATCCAATAGTGAAAGCTTGTAGATCGTTACTTCCACTAGTACTTCCAGCAGTTTGTCCCGCAGTTCTATTTCCGCTCCAACCAACATTAGCAGTATGGGAAGTGTAATAAATATGTGGTGTATTGTCTTCCACACTACTATCTGCTACTAATCTAAAATCAACAGCTTGAATAGTGTTATTGCCAGAACCAGCATCATTTCCAGCATCAACCCAATTCATCCAACCAACATTAGCTGAGTGAACACGATATTGAAGTTTGTAGCCATTAATATTATAGGCGGCAAAATTAATCTTAGTCATTGGGCGACCATCAGTACCAACAGTTACTCCATTAGTGTTTTCATATTCAACCCAACCTTTATCTCTTTCATATACTTTTCCACTGATATAAGCTGATTTATTAACATTAGATAAATTAAGTTTTAATTGATATAAATCAAGTGATCTACCAGTAGATCCGGCAGTATTAGGTTCAGTAACAGTACCACCCCAACCAGTAATACAATTATTTGCACTATATTTTAAGGTTGGTGCATTAGATGCTTTACCAGTTGAATCACCGGTATGATTTTGAGTTGCACTAGTATGATTAGGAGTTGCTCCTAATTTACGATATTCACTGGCTACTAAATTACAGAAGTTAGTCCATCCCATAGAATTTTTAGTACCCTTAATCATATTGGCTGGACAAGTTTTACCTGACCAATCACGATGCATTCTAACAGCGTTGGATGGTAAGTTATTCATCCATAAAATCTTCGCCGTTAACTTTGCAGCATTTACTTCCGCTTGACGATAATTACCATCACTATTTTCACAAATTTCAATGGCGATAGTATTCATGTTACCTTGCATTGAACCATCACCAGCATGATAAGCCACTTCATTCATCGGAATAGATTGCCATATTTGAGTATTATCAACGGTAAAGTGCCAAGATGCTTGACGACTATTACCAGCATATTGAAGATTAGCGTGAGCTCTAGCATTAGCTCCACTACCAGTAGAACCAGTATTATGAATTGTCACAAATGTTGGATTCATTTTATTTCCTGGTCTAGTGTAAGTGTTACTAGCTGGTATCATCTTTACGTATGTGGCTACACCATTTACTCCGCCAATAGAAGTAGTACCCCAAGCAAAGTTTCCGTTAGAGATACTAATCCAACCATTACCATAATCGCTAGTAATATAAACCATATTTTTTACTTGTTTAGTTGCTTTATAACTACCTACCGGTAACTTTTTACCAGTGCTAAAGTATCCACCAGCAGTGAAAGGTTGAGAGTAGATGGTTTGAACACTCTTAGTTGAAAATAGTTCATTACCAATATTAACTACTTCCACTCTTTCATTTACATTAGACCAAGTAGGATTTATTCTTTCATTAGAAGTTACGTATATTGGTCCATCTCTAGTATAAGCATTCCTAATTTGATTATTATTTACTCTTAAGATATAATTTCCACTACGATTATATCCACTATAAACTTCCCTTGCTGAAGGAACTTTAGATTCATCAAGAGTTGACTGATCTTGTTGAGTAACTAAATCTTCCGCTAAATCTTGATTAGCGTCCGCATTAGGATCATTGACTATGACATCATAATCGCTGTTAGCGCTTACGTTTACATGCATAGAAAAGACCATCATAAAAACAATTAAAACACTTAAAAATTTTCTCATTAAAAACACTTCCCTTCAAAAGACTACTTTCATTATAACATAGTTATCTTTTTGCTTATAGTTTGTCAAAAATAAAAACCCGATTTTAATCGGGTTTATAAGATCTTTTTTTAGGAGGTTCCCATTTATATACATAAATGAAACCAATTATTCCTAGTATTATAAATGCAATGGAAGTTAGTTGAGCCATTCTAAGCCCTAAGAAATATAAACTATCAGTTCTAAGTCCTTCAATAAAAAATCTAATGATTCCATACCAAATAAAATAACTAAAGAACTCATATCCAGTTTTATTAGCTAGTTTTCTAACTACCAAAATAATTAATAAAAAACCAATTACACATCCAACTGACTCATATAAAAATGTTGGATGATAATAAACTCCATCAATATGCATACCCTCAATAATAAAATTAGGTAAATGAAGAGATTTTAAGAACTTTAATGATACTTCTCCACCATGAGCTTCTTGATTAAAGAAGTTTCCCCAACGCCCAAAAGCTTGAGCAATTAAGACTCCTGGCATAATAGCGTCACCAGCTTCTAAAAAAGAAATATTTTTCTTTTTAAAATACCAATAACTAAAGATTAAACCAAAGACAATTCCACCTTGAATAGCTAAACCACCATGATTAATCATTATTATTTCTTCAGGATGAGCAGCATATAATTCTTGCCACATAAAGATGACATACCAAATTCTAGCTCCAATAATTCCTACAGCCATTAAACCAAAGAAATAGTCAGAAAGAATTTCTTTATTATAACCTAACTTTTTAAAATTATATTGACCTAATAGATAAGCTATTATCGCTCCTGTTAGGATCAATAATGCATACCATTGAATAGATAAAGGACCTAATTCAATAAATGTTTTACTATCTGGAAATAATTGCATTTACATGTTTCCTTCTTTTTTCTTATTATCATCAATATTTTGAATAATTCGATCAACGAATTCTTTAGAAGAATCTACTCCACTTTCTCTAAGTCGAATATTCATAACAGCAGTTTCAATAATAACTGACATATTACGTCCTGATGATACTGGTACAACTACCTTAGGAATACTAGCTCCTAGAAGCATTTCTGAAGAATCATCTTCTTCAACAGTTACTCTAGTATATTCTCTAGATGGTACCCATCTATCTAATTGAATAATTAAATCAACTTTATCCCGATCAATTATAGAAGCAATCCCAAACATCTTAGAGACATCAATAACTCCTACTCCTCTAATTTCTAATAAGTTAGTTAATACTTTTGGAGCTTTACCAATAATACTACGCCCAATATGATATATTTCTACAGCATCATCAGCAACTAATAGATGTCCTCTTTTTACAAGTTCTAAGGCTATCTCAGATTTACCAATTCCAGATTCTCCTTTAATAATTACTCCTTTACCATAGATGTTTAAGAACACCCCATGAATTAATGTTTCTGGAGCAAGTACTTCATCTAAACGATTGGTAAGTTCAATTGATACTCTTCCAGTAGCACTGTCGGTAACATAAATAGGAAAGTTCTTTTTATTAGCTGTTTCTTCTAGTATTTTAGGACAAGTATGTCCTTTACAGATGACAATACAAGGAAGATCATCATTAATAAGAACTGAAAAGATTTCTTTTTGAGCAGTACTGCTCATTTCTTCAATAAATGCAAATTCTTTATCTCCTAAAATGATAATTCTTTTAAATTCTGTATGTTTAAAGAAACCAGCAAGTTCAAAACCTGGTCTGTTTATTTCTGAAACATAAACTCTTCTGTTTTCAGAATCATCATTACCGGTAATTCTTTTTGTTTCAAATAAATCATCAAATAACTCTCTAACAGTAATTGATTTTTCCATAAATTCCTCCTATAAAAGATCTTTTAAAAACATCCCTGTGTAACTCTCTTTACATTTAGCTACTTGTTCTGGTGTTCCAGCAACTAAGACTGTTCCACCACCATCTCCGCCTTCTGGGCCAAGATCGATAATATAATCTGCAACTTTTATTATATCAAGATTATGTTCAATAATAATAATTGTATCTCCATTATCAACTATTCTTTGTAAAACATCAATAAGTCTATTTACATCATCACTATGTAAACCAGTAGTTGGTTCATCTAAAATATATAATGTTTTACCGGTACTAGTCTTTTGAAGTTCTTTAGCTAGTTTAACCCTTTGAGCTTCTCCTCCAGAAATAGTTGTAGCACTTTGGCCAAGTTTAATATAACCTAAACCAACATCATATAAAGTTTGAAGTTTCTTTTTTATCTTTGGTAAGTTTTCAAAGAAAGTTAAACTTTCTTCAACGGTCATTTCTAAAACATCATAGATGCTTTGACCTTTAAAAGTTACTTGCAGTGTTTCTTCATTATATCTTTTACCTTCACACTGTTCACAAGGAACATAAACATCTGGTAAGAAATTCATGGAAATCTTTTTAACTCCATCACCTTGACAGGCTTCACATCTTCCACCTTTAACATTGAAAGAGAATCTTCCTTTGTCATATCCTCTAATTTTAGCTTCATTTGTTCCGGCAAATAAATCCCTAATATCATCAAATACTCCTGTATAGGTTGCAGGATTAGATCTTGGAGTTCTTCCAATCGGATCTTGGGATACTTCAATAACCTTATCAATATTATCAATACCTTTAATAGTTTTAAATTTACCAGGTTTTTCTTTTGAATGATAAACATGTTGCCTTAATGCTTTACCAAGTATTTCATTTACTAACGTACTTTTTCCACTACCAGATACCCCACTTACAACATTAAAGCATCCTAGTTTGAACTTAACATTAATCTTTTTAAGGTTGTGTTCCTCACAACCCTTTAATTCTAAGAATTTACCATTTCCTTTTCTTCTAGTTTTAGGAACCGCGATTTTCTTTCTGCCTGAAAGATAAGCCCCCGTAATAGATTCTTTATTATTCATTACTTGTTTAGGAGTCCCAGCTGCAATGACATTTCCGCCATGAACACCAGCCCCTTTACCAATATCAATAATATAATCTGATTCTCTCATTGTATCTTCATCATGTTCAACGACGATAACACTATTTCCTAAATCTCTAATATCTTTTAATGATTGAATTAGTTTACTGTTATCTCTTTGATGAAGACCAATAGATGGTTCATCTAAGACATATAAAACTCCGGTTAATCTTGTTCCAATTTGAGTAGCCAATCTAATACGTTGAGCTTCTCCACCAGAAAGTCCACCAGCTCTTCTATTTAAAGTTAAATATCCAAGTCCAACATTTTGAAGGAATGATAAACGATCATGAATTTCTTTTAAAACTAATTTAGCTATTTGTAAGTCATAATCAGATAACTTTAAATTATTAATGAAATCTAAAGCTTTATCAATCGACATTTTAGTAAACTCAGCAATATTTAAACCACCAACTTTAACTGAAAGTACTTGAGGGTTTAAACGATCACCATGACAAGTAGGACATACTTGTTCACGCATAAAAGTCGCATACCATTCTTTAGACCATGAAGATGTTGTTTCAACATATCTTCTTTCTATTAATGTTTTGACTCCTTCAATGTAGGCATTCTTAGTAGTGGTTGTCCCACTACTAGTAGTAATCGTATAAGCAATTGGTTTATCAGAACCAATTAGAATTACATTTAATTCTTTTTTTGTAAAATCTTTTAGCGGTTTATTTAAATCTATTTTATATTTTTTACATAATACTAAGAATGTTTGCCATTCTACTCGATCAGTTCCTACACTAGTTTTAAAATAACGTAGGCCTCCTTCATTAATAGATAATGATTTATCAGGCATTAATAGATCATCATCTACTACTGTCTTAAAACCTAAACCATTACAGTCTTCACAAGCTCCAAGAGGATTATTGAAAGAGAATAATCTTGGTTCTAATTTAGGAACTGAGAATCCACAAATTGGACAAGCAAAATGTTCTGAAAATAATTCTTCTTTTTTAGTAGTTAAATTACTAACGATAGCTTCTCCATCAGTTAGTTTTAAAGTTGTTTCTAAAGAATCTATTAATCTTGATCGATATCCTTCTTTTTTAATAATTCGATCAACAACTACATCAATATTATGTTTATCATTTTTATTTAACTTGATTTCTTCATCAAGCATTCTCATTTCACCATCAACTAAAACTCTTAAAAATCCTTTTTTTAATAAATCTTCAAAAGTATCTTTAAAAGTTCCTTTTTGGTTTTTAGCTATACGAGCTAATATTTGGAGACGATCGCCATCATCATATTTATCAATTATATCGGCCATTTGTTTAACTGTTTGTGATTCAATTAAAATATTATGATTAGGACAATATGGTTTACCAATCCTGGCATATAATAGTCTTAAATAATCAAATATTTCTGTGACTGTTCCAACTGTTGAACGAGGATTATTAGAAGTTGTTTTTTGATCAATAGCAATTGAAGGAGATAATCCTTCAATACTATCAACATCTGGTTTTTCAACATTACCTAAAAACATTCTAGCGTAAGCACTTAATGATTCGACATATCTTCGTTGTCCTTCAGCATAAATGGTATCAAAAGCTAAAGATGTTTTTCCACTACCAGATAAACCAGTCATAATAACTAGTTTATTTTTAGGTATTTCGATATCAATATTCTTAAGGTTATTTTCTCGAGCCCCTTTAATTACTATCTTATCATTTATCATTTTCTACCTCCTCTTTTAACATCCTTATTATATCTTCTTTGGAGTGTTTTCTCATTTGTAAGTCATAACTCCAATCAATTAATTCTTTAAATTTAGGTCCTTGTTTAACTCCTAGTTCAAATAGGTCTTCACCGGAAATATAAGGATCTAAAGCCGTGTCTCCTAATCTATTAATCTTATCATCAAGATATGAGTTTAAAACCTCTATATCTTTATGACCATCTCTTAGCCTTCCTAGTTTATCACATTTAGTCATTAAGACTAAATCATTTAAAGGCATAACACCTTTAATCTTACTAAGTAAGACTAGATATTTATAGTCTGATGAGTTTCTTCTAGACATTGTAGATAAGCGCATATGATATTTTATCATAGTTTTAATATATTTTTTTAAATCATCACCTTGAATAATCCTATTCATTTCCTCATTAAAAACATCTAGTCCTACTTCTGCATGCCTTGGGGCATGCCCTTCGATAGAAGTTACTACGGGTTTACCAATATCATGTAACAAGGCACCCCACATAAATCCTAAAGGATTACTAGTTTTGTTTTTACATAAAGCTGCTAGATCAACGACTAAGATTGTATGATTTAAAACATTACCTTCTGGATGAAAATCTAATCTTTGACGAGTATGTTGCAAGGCTTGTAAACATCTAGGTAGAGCATTAATTTCATTTAAAAACTTTAATCCAATGGAAGGTCTAGAAGAAGTTAATAGTTTATTATATTCTTCAAAGATTCTTTCATTTGATAAATCTTTTAACATTCCTTGTTGAACCATCGTCCTACATTCCTTTAGTGTTATCGGTTCAACAGTGAATTCTAGGCGAGATGCAAACTGGGCTACGCGAAGAACTCTTAAAGGATCTTCTTTAAAAGTATCTTTGTTTACTAATCTAATAGTATGATGCTTTACATCTTCTAAGCCATGATAAAAGTCTAATACTTCTCTTGTAGAATATTCATACATTAAAGCATTAATAGTTATATCTCTTCGAATACTAGCTTTTTGTAAAGATAAATCTTTATCAACTGTTACATCAAAATCTTTATGGGTTTTCCCAGTTTTAGCTTCTATTCTTGGAAGTGCAAAATCATAGTTTTTAAGAGTTGATACTTTTAAAATACCAAATGATTTACCAACCGTTTTAACATCCCCATACTTAGAAAGGATAGCTTCTAAAGTATTTAATTCCATGTTAAAAATTTCCACATCAATATCATGATAATCACTTTTACCATTTATAACTAAATCTCGAATTAAACCACCAACTAAATATACTTTCCCTCCATTACTTTCAATATCATCTAAGATTTTCTTTCCTAAACTATCTAATTCAACCTTAATTTTCATTCTTTATTTCCATAATAATGTCACGTAGTTCCATCGCTCTTTCAAAGTCTAATACTTTAGCAGCTTCTTTCATTTGAGCTTCTAAATCCTTAAGAACTTGTTCTTTATTTTTCTTAGTGACTTTACCCTTCTTCGTAAGTTTAATCGCTTCTTCCATGTTTTCTTGGCCATGGATTGCTTCACGAACTTCTTTAATGATAGTTTTAGGAGTTATATTATGTTCTTTATTATATTCTTGTTGAAGAGTTCTTCTTCTTCTAGTTTCATCGATAGCTTCTTTCATCGAGTCAGTCATATTATCACCATACATGATAACTTTACCATTACTATTACGAGCAGCTCGTCCAATAGTTTGAATTAAAGCTCTTCTTGAACGTAAGAATCCTTCTTTATCAGCATCTAAAATACATACCAAAGATACTTCTGGTAAATCTAATCCTTCTTTTAATAGATTAATCCCTACTAAGACATCATACTTACCAAGTCTTAAATCTCTTAAGATTTCTGTTCTTTCTAAAGTCTTAGTATCAGAGTGTAAGTATTGAACTTTAATTCCCATTTCTTTAAGAAAAGCACTAAGTTCTTCAGCCATTCTTTTAGTAAGGGTTGTAATAAGAACTCTTTCATTTTTCTTTTCTCTTTCATGAATTTCATCCACGATATCATCTATTTGACCTTTAATCGGTCTTACTTCTACTTCTGGATCCAACAATCCAGTTGGACGAATAATTTGTTCAACTACATGATTGTTTACTTGTTCTAGTTCCCAATCACCAGGAGTAGCGGATACACAAATACATTGATTAATAATATCTGTAAATTCATCAAAGTTTAATGGTCGATTGTCCATTGCACTAGGAAGTCTAAAACCATATTCAACAAGAGTTTGTTTTCTTCCCCGATCACCATTAAACATTCCTCTAACTTGGGGCAACATGACATGTGATTCATCAACAATCAATAGAAAATCTTTAGGAAAGTAATCCATTAATGTATATGGTCTTTGACCAGGTTTTCTTCCATCAATATGTCTTGAATAGTTTTCGATTCCTGGGCACATTCCAACTTCTCTTAACATCTCAACATCATGTCTAGTTCTTTGATCTAGTCTTTCATATTCTAAAGGTTTAGATTCTTCTTTAAAGTATTCTAATCTATCTTTTAATTCTTCATCGATAGTGTCACAGGCGTGAAGCATCTGTTCCTTCTTTGTGACATAGCCATAAGCTGGATAAATTGTATAAGTTGAATAACTACCGAGTAAAGCGCCAGTTAAAGGATCAACTTCGCTGATTCTTTCAACGGTGTCACCAAATAATTCAATTCTAATTAACCAACTTTCAGTGTGGCCAGGAACGATTTCAATAACATCGCCTCTTACTCTAAAAGTTCCTTTTGATTGTTCAATATCATTACGTTGATATTGACGATCAACTAAATAAGTTAGTAATTCTCTTCGATTTATTTCTTGATCTAAACGAATTGAAAAAACCATCTCTTTATATTGCTCAGGATTACCTAATCCATAAATAGATGCAACTGAAGCTACTACGATGACATCATCTCTTTCAATTAAAGAATTCATTGCTGCACTTCTAAGCATTTCAATTTCATAATTAGTTTTAGTGTTTTTATCAATATATAAGTCTCTTCCGGGAATATAGGCTTCTGGTTGATAAAAATCGAAGTTAGAGACAAAATATTCTACTCGATTATTAGGAAAGAATTCTTTTAATTCACTATATAATTGTCCAGCTAAAGTTTTATTATGAGCTAATACTAAAGTTGGTTTATTAGTTCTTTCAATGACATTAGCCATTGTAAAAGTCTTACCAGAACCGGTAACCCCTAGTAATACTTGATACTTCTTTCCTTCATTAATACCATCTACTAACTCATCTATAGCTTCGATTTGATCACCAGCTGGTTTATACTCTGAATGTAGTTCAAACATCTTTTATTCCTCCCTTCATAGACTAAAAAAGGTAATAGAATTACCTTTTTTATTTAATTAATTCTAATAACTTCTTATATTGATTATCATTATCTGAATTAGCTATATATTTATAAATACTACTTAAAATAACTACACGATCACTTTCAGTATACTGACCATCAACTGTTAATCCTTTAGCAGTTTCAAATTGTTTTAAAGCATTAGCCGTACCTTCTGAAAAATAACCATCTTCTCTACCACAATTATAACCTAAAATATTTAACATCTTTTGCATATCTTTTATTCGATTACTAACTTGATCAATTGAGTAAGTCTTTTTAACTTCTTTACCACTTATTCCATCTAAAGAAGTATTTTCAATTTTAACATCAGGAGTAAGTCCCTTACTATTAATTGAAGTACCGTCCGGTAATGACCATTTTGCAAAAGTATATTTAAGGACTGAACCATCAGATAAAGTCTTTTGAGTTTGCATTGAACCTTTACCATAGGTTTGGGTTCCTATTAATTTATATTTTAATGTTTGTTGGAGAGTTCCAGCAGTCATTTCACTAGCACTAGCTGTATTTTCATTAACTAAGATATAACCATTAGAGAATTCATAGTTATCATCGCTATCCGCTTTAATAACTTTTTCTGGTCCACTTTTTTCTTGATAACGATATTCAATTTGATCACTAGTTAAAAATAGATTCAATAAGTCGGAAGCCGCACTAACATACCCTCCTCCATTATCTCTTAAATCAATAACTAAGTTATCAACATTATTTTCTTTAAACTTCTTAAGAGCTGCCTTAACTTCCGTACCGGTAGTTGAACCAAAAGTAGTTATTTCAATATAACCAAATTTAATTTTATTACTTTCTCTTATTTCATATTTAACAGCAGTAGAAACAGAAGCTCTACTACAATTAACTTCAATATTTTTTCCTTCTCTACTAAGAGTTAACTTAATAGTAGTTCCTTCATCGCCTCTAATTTTTTCTTTAATCTTTTCACTAGTTAATCCAGCTAAAGAATTATCATCAGCTTTAGTAATGATATCCCCGATTTCAATTCCCGCTTTACTAGCTGGAGAATTATCAGCTACTTTAGTTACTATTGCCCCAGCACTAATTGTACCGAAAGTAACTCCAATCCCTTTATAATTTCCATCCACGCTTTCATTAAATTCACTAGCTTCTTCACTAGTTAAATATTCAGAATGGGAATCACCTAAAGAATTAACCATTCCTTTAGATGATGATTTAGTTAGATCTACTTTTTCACCAGTTGTATTAACCCAATTATTTTTAAGTATTTCATACACTTCTTGAGTGACGTTACTATTATTATTAGTTACCGTACTAGCGTTATTGGTAACGAAAGTTCCTAGTAAGTATCCAATGATAATACATATTACCATTCCAATTATAATTAGAATGTTTTTATTTAATTTCTTCTTAGGTTTTTCTGGTTCTCTATTTGGTCTTATAAAATCATCCATGCATTTACCTCGTGTACATTATTCTATCATAAATATACTCTAAATTCATCTATCATAACCTACAAGTAGGGATTGTTGTGATATACTAATTTATGAGGTAATAATATGATTAAAACAATTATTTTTGATTTAGATGGATTATTAATTGATAGTGAAGAAATGTGTTATCAAGTCTATGTCGATTTACTAGCTAAATATGATAAGGTTATGGATTTAAAAGACTATGCCATGCACTATAGTGGTCAAACAGCTACTGGTAATATGACTCAATTAATAAAAGAATTTGATTTACCAATTACGATGGAAGAAGGTTTAACTTTCCAAAAAGGAAAATCAAAAGAGTATATAAGTAAAGGAATTGATTTAAAACCCGGAGCTAATGAATTATTAGATTATTTAAAGAAAAATAATTATGAAATAATGTTGGCTTCTTCTTCTAATAAAGAAAGAGCTTTAACTATTTTAACCAATAATAATGTCGTTAGTTATTTTGACTTTTTTACTTACGGAACAGAAGTAAAACATGGTAAACCTAGCCCCGATATCTTTATTAAGGCAGCTAGTAAATCTAAAAATTCTAAAGATGAATGTTTAGTCTTAGAAGATAGTGAAAATGGAAGTAGAGCGGCCTATGATGCTGGGCTAAAAGTAATCTGTATTCCCGATATGAAAGAACCTTCTAATAAAGAAATGATTACAAAGATTTTACCATCATTAAAAGATGTAATTAAATATCTTGAAGACGAAAAAAAGATGTAGATTTCTACATCTTTTTATTTATGCTTCAAGTAAGAATACTTTATAAGCCTTATATGCTTCATAAACATCTGCTTTAGATACTACTTCCATTGGAGCATGCATGTTTAAAACTGCAACTCCCGCATCAATAACATTCATATTATAGTTACCTAAAATATATGCAATAGTACCTCCACCACCTTGGTCTACTCTACCAAGTTCAGCAGTTTGAAAATGAACTTTATTTTTATCTAAGATATTTCGAAGATTAGCCATGTATTCAGGACTAGCATCATTACTTCCTGATTTACCACGAGCTCCGGTATATTTATTAAACACAATTCCATTACCAAGGTAAGCCCCATTCTTTTTATCACTTACGCTAAGGTATAAAGGATCAATACCAGCTGAGACATCACTAGAAAGCATTGAACTATTTTCAATCGCTTCTCTAATATCTAAGAAAGAATCATATCCTTGTTTAGCTAATACTTTAGCTAAAGTATTTTCAAAGAATAATGAATGAGCTCCAGTAGCTCCAACTGAACCAATTTCTTCTTTATCCACTAAGATACAACAAGAAGTATATTTAGGTGTTTCCATTTCTAGAATAGCTCTAAGTGATGTATAAGCACATACTCGATCATCATGACCATATCCAGAAACCATACTACGATCTAAACCATAGTCTCGAGCTTTTCCAGAAGGTACTACTTCTATTTCGGCAGATAAGAAATCTTCTTCTTCAAAGTTATATTTTTCTTTTAATAGTTTTAAGATGTTAGCTTTAACAGCTTCTTTTTCTTCCTTATCTAAAGGAATACTTCCAACAGTAACGTCTAAGTCTTCGCCTTCAATTACTTTACTAGCTTTTTTATCCATTTGATCAGCTGCTAAGTGAATTAATAAATCACTTATTCCGACTACTGGATCATTATCATCTTCACCGATGTTGACATCAATAGATGTCCCATCTTTTTTAATTACTACTCCGATTAAACTAAGAGGAATAGTAACCCATTGATATTTCTTTACTCCTCCATAATAATGAGTATCAAGTAAAGCAAATCCTTCTGATTCATATAATGGATTTTGTTTAAGATCTAATCTAGGTGAGTCAATATGCGCTCCTAAGATTCTAAATCCTTCTTTAGTATCTTGTTTACCAACTACTAATAAGACAATGTTTTTATCTTTATTAATAGCGTATATTTTATCACCAGCTTTAAGTTTCTTATATTTACTAAGTTCTTTAAATCCTTTTTCTTTAGCAAGTCTTAAAGCTTCTTTAACACATAATCTTTCAGTCTTACCTTTAGTAATAAAATCTTTATAATCTTCATTAAAAGCATTTACTTCCTTTAATTGTTTAGTTGTATAATCTTTCCATGCATTTTTTGCGTACATATCTTTACCTCCACTTTTATCATTATAAGCATTTCTAATTCATAAGTGAAACAAAACGATATGCAAATTAAAAAGGAATCTAAGATTCCTTTTGACTAATATATTCATTAGAAGTAGTTATTTTAGTTTTAAATAATTTAATCATAATTGGTGCACATAATAGATAAAAGCCAAAATTACCACAAGCATGCAAAGTATCAAATAAAAATCCCGAAGTTATATAGGCTAGAAAATAACCTAAACCACCTATTACTAAGGCATCTAAAGAAACAAAGAAACCAAAGACATACCCCATCAAAAAGGCAAAGATACTCATGAAAATTAACCCTGGTTCTTTATCAAATTTATGATATAAATCAACCACTATTTGAGTTAATAAACAGATAACTACCCAAGCTAATATTTGAAAGAAAGTCCAAGTTCCCATTCCAAGAAATAAATTAGATACAACGGTTGTAACAACGGCTAGTTTGACTCCAAAAGCTAGCCCAAAAATCATAACGGAAATAATAATGATTGAAGTAACTGGTTTAATGTTAGGTAGTGATTGTAAAAATACTCTGGATGATACATTTACAGCGGCAAGGATTCCAATTAGACTTATTTCTTTAACTCTACTCATAATTTGTATAGTACCATTCTAGTTGATCATTATTAGATAGTGAATAACTACCAGCTGAAACATTTGGAGAACTCCCATTTACTTTATACATCCATCCAGAAAGAGGTCCATGTTGTTTTTCCATTAGACCATTAATTCCTTTGACATACACAAAAGAATTTGAGCCACTACTTGAAACACTAATTCCTTTTGAAGTGCAAAACTCTTTTAAAGTACTATAGGCTGAAGCATCTTTTTCTACGCTAACACTTCCAGAAGCAATAGTATTATTGACACCCGTAATCTTTACCCTGATTGTAATCGTTTCTTTAGGATTAGTAGTAGTTTCACTACTACTAGTTTGAGAGTTAGAATTACTATTACTGCTTTTAGTAGTTGAATCATTGGAGTTACTAGTTGAATTATTATTTTCTTTTTCACTAGAATTATTGGAATCATTACTAGTGGAATTATCTATAGCATCTTTATTAGTGCTTTGATTAGTTGTTTCTTCTTTTATCTTGATGTTAGGAAATTGCCCAGCAGCAACATTATTAGAACTTACATTTAAAGCATTGATAGAAGCAATGCCAACAGTAAATAATAAAGAACCAGCAATAAAAATAATTACTACTTTTTTAGTTATGTCTAGTTGTTTAAATTTACTAATTAGTTTTTTCATGTTTACTGACCAACCTTATAATAACTGCTCCCATTATGATAAGTGATAATAAATAAATATCATATTCTTGATTATCAGAAGTTTTTGCTGAAAGAACAGCTTCTTTAGGACTTGAATTACTATTTTGATTAGTTGGCACATTGACACTAGGGTTAGTTACTGGTGTTTCTTTATTAGTAAGTTTTTGATAAGCTTCTTTAGCAATCGTTGCAAAGCAGCCATTTTTATACGCTCCTAGACATCTAGCCGCGTCTTGTGTAGAAAACGAAGAATCATTAGCACTATCTACTTTCCACTTAAATGAACCCGTAGTAGTTTGATAGGCCGTTAAAGCTTCCACAGTTTTATTATATGATTCATCGTTTACTAAATTACGATCATTTACTACTAAAGCTTCTAAGCAAGCAGCATGAGTATTGGAGTTAGCACCCCAACTAGAAGTATAGGTATTAGTTGTAGTGTCTAAATGAGTAGCTAATAAATCTTTTGTTTTATTAATATTACTACTATATTTAGTTTTATCGACTAGACTTAAAGCCTCTAAACACCAAGTCGTTGTATCTAAATCTAAACTGCCAGAAAATCCACCAAAACTTCCATCTTCTTTTTGAAGACTAGCCAGTCTACTAGCAAGTAGTTCTACTTTTGAAGAATTGACAGCATATAAAGCATAGATAGTCCATGGATAATATGATTCATAACATTCATATTCTCCATCCATTAGTTTTCCATCATCACTAATATAGTTTTCAAGTAGTGTTACTAAATTTTGATTATTAATATTTGTTGGATCTTTTCCAACAAAGATTGAAGCTAAAATAGCTTTTGATAAATCATTAATTCCCGCTGTACTAAAATCATTTTCCAAGAAATCAAGATTAGCTTTACTATCCGCTTGGACACCTATCGCTTCCATAGCGATAATATCATCGCGACTAGCACTAGTCTTTGACTCATAGTAAGCTACTAATTTATTATATGAGTTATCAATAGTTGTACTGGCACTAATATTAGTTAATGAGCCAGTAATAATAGTTAAACAAATACTTAAACAAATAATTATTTTTTTCATTTTCTTCTCCTTTAATGTAGGACTGAAAAATAAAAATGGGTATAATACACCCATTCTTTTTTAAAGAACTACTTTATACTCCGTAAAGTGTATTCATCTTAAAATGTGAACAAGTATTCCGGCTTTGATTCATCGTTTTCGCGTCTTCCCAGTTTCCCAGTGACATTTGCTAAACTCCTCATTACGGCGGCGGGACCGCTCAGGCTTATACCTGATTCCATAATTCACAAGTGTATTTAATTTTCTTTACTTCTTTGTCATTATACAAATTAATATAGCTACAGTAAAATACTGATTATTTTTATCTAGTTATTACTATATTTTATATCTACTTGATTGAACATATTTATATTCATTACCATCTAACATATCCACTCCACAATAAATAGGTTGGTCATCTTTCTTTTGAATAATATTTAATCGTAAGATTGCTGAATCAAAAGGAACTTGGAGGTAAGTACTTATTTTCTTAGAAGCCTTTAAGACTTCTACTTCAACATCATTATTATTGCATTCAATTTTGCAATACTTAGAAACAATATCTTCCATGGATTGGTTACATTGTTCTTTAGTAAGATTTCCAAAATATTTTTTTGGTAGAAATATGTTTTCATATACTATTATCTGATCTTTTGAATATTGAATTCTTTTTAATTGATAAACAACATCATCTTTTTGAATTCGTAATAATTTAATTGCAATAGGATGATTAGTAACTTCTTTAAATTCTAATAGTTTAATTTTGATATCACCATATATTTGATGAAGATGACTATCATGTTGAAATGATATTTTATCAAAACTACGAGTTTTTTTCTCCTCAGAAATAAAAACTCCACTTCCACTCTTCCTAATTAATAAACCATCTTGTATTAATTCATCTAACGCTCTACGAATTGTCATTCTTGAAACATTATAATAATCAGTTAGTTCTCTTTCTGAGGGTAACATTTTATTTGGAACATATAATCCATTTGAAATTTTATTAATAAGATCTTCTTTTATAATTTCGTATTTCTTCGTCATTTTATTTCCTCTTACCATATTATTAAATAAAGTAAGACAGATTACAAACTATTTGTTTTGATAATACTTATTAGCTTCATTTATAAAAGAATTAATATTATCCCATGATGATGTTGGAGGAATATCACATCCAGAAGATATTATATAGTTTTCTTTATCACCAAATTGATTTAATAAATTCTTTGTTTCCTTAATAACATTATCTTTTGTTCCATTTTTTATCAATACTGGATCAATGTTTCCCATTACAATTACATCATCAGGTGCTTTACAAAGTATTTCTCCAATATTAATAGAATTACCAAAATGATAAATAGGACATCCCAATTCCCATAAATCATCTGTCATCTTTATAACATTATTTCCACAATTATGATAAATAATAATGAAGTTTTCATCTTGTAACTCATCAACAATCTCTTTGACATAATTATGAGAGAATTCTTTAGCTAAATCAGGAGATAATATTCCGGCTAATGGTTCTGCAAGAACTACACCATCTAACCCAGCTTCTTTATAAGCTTTTAAATATTCAATGATAAACTTGGTAACCTTATCCAAAACAATATGAACCATTTCTGGTTCTTCATAGCAAAGAATCATAGCTTCAGATACATCTAATAACCTTCCGGCTAATGAAAATGGTCCTATACATCCTGCAAATACTGGTTTATCTGTTATAACCTTCTTGGCATTCTTTAATGCTTTAATATATAAACCACTTCTTTTAGTTCCAACTTGTGGTATTTTAAGATTATTAGCTTGTTCATTGTCTTCAATAATATGTCCGATAATATTGGGAACTTCATCATCCTCAAATCTAACATTTGCTCCAAAACATTCTGCTTCAACTGATAAATCCATTAATCCAAGAACTGCTAGTAAATCACATTCTTTATTTAATAATTCCATACTACTTGTTTGAAGTTTATCACTAGTTACCAAGTCCTTAACAGTTATATCCATTTTTTGAATTATCGGAAATGATAAGATGGGCATAGCCTTTTTGTTTTCTTTTTTTCTTACTTCTTTTAACCATTGATTTAAATTCATTCTTTATTCCTCTTTTCTATTACCTCAGTATCATTAGTAAGCCGTATTTCTTCATTTTCATTTAGAAATAAACAATACCTTTTATCTCCCTTAATTATGTTTTTTAAAATGTTTAAATCACCTTTTAAAATATTTATATTTTTAATATTTGAGTGCTCAAAATCAACATAGTATTTAGGTTTGATAATTAGTATATCCTTTAAATATAAGGCATTATCTTCACCATACTCCTCAACCCATTGTCGATAATTATCTTCTGTAATTTGGGGACCTCCATGATGTTCCAGTGAAGAACATGTCCAAGTAATGGAAGCATCATCTTTTATAAGTTCCTGATATTTATCTTTACCTATCAGTATTGATAAACAATCATGAACTTTCATTATTAGTAGAGGCACACCTTCGCTATGAATATTTAGTAGCATATTTCCACATAAACCATATAAAAGTATTATTAATTCATACTTCGAAGAATTATGAATGCACTTTTGAATTTCATTCGATAAATGTCCAGGTTGGAGATGCTGTTTGATTTCCAGATATTCTATATCATACCGTGTTTGATCAAGTGAAAGTAAATTAAGATATTCTTCAAATATTTGGCAGCTAATTATTTTTATCATATATATAAACCATCTATTAATTCATCTTGAAAGTTTTCATCTTGTGATAAATCAATATTTACACTTTTTTTAATTATTCTTTCTACTCTCTTTTGATCATTACTTAAACAATAGCGATACACCCCTTGAAGAGCTGTATTGTCAACGATAACAATCTTATCTTGATATTTGTCATCAATCATTTTTAAAGTAATTAAATCAGCTATTTTTAAATGATTACCTAAACCTCCAGAAATATATATTTTATCTACTTCATTTATTTTATTTAACAAAATCTTTAAACCTGTTTTAACTGCAGATTTAGCTAGTAAGAAACTTTGAATATCTTTTTGAGATATATAAATATCATCTATAAGATTGAATTGTTTTCGCCCATCATAAAACATACCCATTTCATTAATAATATTTTTTCTTCTAAGCTCAGCAATACAAGAGATTATTCCACTTCCACAAATACAAATAGGTTTACCATTTTGAATAGTTTTAAAACTAATCTTTTCATTAAGACACACTTCACTGATAGCTCCTTTTAAACTAGGTCCACCACATTCCATATTTTGTCCTTCAAACGCTGGTCCAGCGGGTGAAGAAGTTGTGATAATTTCTTCTTTATTGCCAACCACTATTTCTCCATTTGTCCCCAAATCTATTAAAGCATTATATTTTTCTTTTTCATCAATATCTAATGAGTAAATTCCCATTACAATATCACTTCCAACATAAGCTGAAATATGTGGTAGAGTAATAGTTCGGATTTCTTTAGAAAAGAGATTATTAGATTCATATATACCAAGGCAAGGTACATTAAAAGGATAAACACCTAAACTACTTGTATTCATTCCATTAAATAGATGAATCATAGTTGTATTTCCACAAACATATAAATATTGAATTTCTTCATCAACTAGTTGAATGATATTATCGATTTGAGAAATAATAATCTTGTGTAATTCTTTAGGATGATTAGTATCGTATTTTATTCTGCTAATTACATCACTTCCATAACTAACTTGATGATTATATTCACTAATAGTTTTAATTATTTGTCCATCTTTTAACCTAATTAATTTAAAGACTATTGTTGTTGTACCAAGATCAATTATAGCTCCATAACCTTCTTGGTTATTACCTTTAATAGTATCAACGTCACTCAAGATATCACCAACATGGTTTTCATAAATAATTGTAATATCTTTCATCTCATGTTGGCATGCAAGGACATATCCTTTAGATATCTGAGTTGGAGTTAACAATTGTTTTTCTTTTTTGGTAAGGGGAGGACATTCTTTTATTTTAACGAGGCATTTTCCACAACACCCCTCACCGTTACAAGGAGCATTTATAAATGTGCCATGCTCTCTTAAATACTCTAGAATCGTACTCATTAATGAGGTATATGATACTTATCAAGATATTTTATAAACTCTTCCTTGTCTTCCTCATTACCTGTACAAATAAAGGCTAAATCTTTCGTAGTGCCTAAATAGTTAACAATATAATCAATAAATTTAAGTTCTTCTTTTCCATATATATATACTTGTAATAATTTACCAGCAGCATGCACTTTATCATATATTTCATTCCATTTAGGACTATCCAGTGGTTCGGAACCGGCTCCATTAATCCATTGAATTCCATCAAAATCACATTTTAAAATATCATCTAAATGCTTTACAGCCCCTGGACCATCCAAATGATAAAATGCTCGATCTATTAAATGGGATTCTTTGTTTAAAGTATCAAACACAAATTCATCAAATTGTTCGTGACCAACCATACAACAAAAATCACATTGAGAAATAAAGTATGGTTTTTGAGACAAAAGAGTTATCCATCCTGTATAACCCAATCCATTATTAGTACTAATTTGTTGAATATATTCCTTATATGCTTTTTCATAAGCTTGATAAATATCATTATTTAACCTTAATACTTCTTCAGGTTCATCATATAAATCTAATAAACAATTGTTGGCCCCACGCATTGATTCAACAATATCCATCATTCCTCCTAGATTGGGAATGCCATAAGCAATATCATCTCCAAATTCATCTTGGAAAGCTTTTATTAAATCCATCCCTCTATCAAATAATTCATTATTATCTAAATTAGAATCAAAATGAATATCTTCTAATTCTTTATTTAACTCTTGATACCAAATAGTTCCGTGTTCCTTACTTATTTTCCATCCTTGACCAAGCATTGCACCTAAAATACCAGTTGATCTCATATAGAATTGAGGAAAAGCATCACCTAGATAAATAGTCCTTTCTATATTCTCTTTATAATCTTTAGCTACTTGGCTAGCTGGAATACTATAGTCATAGCATAAATCTAACAATTCTCCTCTAGAAAAAGGAAGGTTGCTTGGAGTAAGTGTAACTTGAATTAAAGAACGATCTAATTGATGATTCCACCAAGCTTCACTATCACAAATTAATTGTTCTTTTTTCTCTTTTGTTAACATGATTTACCTCCAATTATTTGAGAAGCCACATCAGCTGCTGTTGCGGCATCAGCTGTATAATAGTCTGCTCCTATTTGATCACAAAATTCTTGATTAACTGGTGCTCCACCAATCATTATCTTAAAATCTAAATGATTATTTTTAACTAATTGAACTACTTTTTCCATTTCTGGCATGGTTGTAGTTAATAATGCACTACAACATATAATGTCCACATTGTTATTTTTAGCTTCTTCAATAAAAGTCTCGGCAGATACATCAGTTCCTAAATCGATAACCTCAATACCTTTTCCCTCCATCATAATTCGAACAAGATTCTTACCAATATCATGTAAGTCACCTTTTACTGTTCCTAAGACTATTTTCCCTTTACTAACATTTCCATTATCTTGTAGGTATGGTTTTAATACTTCTATTCCTTTGTTCATTGCTCTTGCAGCAATTAAAACTTCAGGCACGAATATTTCTTCATTTTTGAATTTCTGTCCGACAATTGCCATTCCAGCTAATAGACCATCATTAATAATTTCATTAGGTTTTTCTCCATTATCAATTGCACTTTGAACAACCCCAACAATTTCTTTACTTCTCCCTTTTTGAACTAGTTCACTAATTTCTTGCATCTTACTCATTATGCTTCCTCCTTATACACCTGAAGTATAGCATTTCATTATAAAATTGTCTAGACAATTTTATAATGAAATAGTAATGTACAAAAAAACTCATATTATATATATGAGTTTAATTCTAATTATTTACCAAAGACTTCAACGGCCTTTTCCATCTTTTTAATTACGCTTACTCCAAAAGGACAATTCTTTTCACAAGAACCACATTTAACACATTCACTTGCGTGATGTTTTAAATCATTATAATGTTCTCTAACTGTTTCAACTACTTTGCCTTCAGCAATAGCTAAATCTAAGAACTTGTTGACACTAGCGACATCAATTCCTTTAGGACAAGGTGCGCAGTGTCCACAATAAACACAGTTTCCTTTAAAAGTATGTTTTTTAACATGGGAAAGGGCTAAAGCAAAATCCTTTTCTTCCATTGATGCAGTTTCATATTTACATGTATCTTGAATTTCTTCAACACTATGGCATCCGGCCATAACTGCTTCAACACCTGGTCTAGTAAGACAATAATGAATACATTGATTAGCTGTAAGTTCAATTCCAAAAGGAGACATTTTAGCATCTAGTAAATCTCCTCCCCCAAATGCTTTCATGACAGTAAGAGCGATATCATGAGCTTGGGCATATTCATAAAACTCTTTTCTAACTGGATCCATGTTAGTAAGTGGTTTTTTGTAGTTTTCATCATCCCATAAATCATCTACTACTTCAGTTGGTGGTTGCATATCATAACAAGGATTAATAGAAAATAGAATAACATCAATCAGTCCTGTTTTAGCAGCTTGCAATGCCACAGTTGGATTATGAGAAGATATCCCTATTGCCTTTATTTTACCTTCATCTTTTAACTCTTTTGCATATTTAATTACATTGCCATTAAATACTTCATCATAGTCATCTTGAGCATCGACATAATGAATCATTCCAACATCAATATAATCTGTTTGCATTCTATCTAAAAGATCTTTAAAACCTTCTTTTACTTCATCTATTTTACGAGTACGAAGATATTGACCATTTTTCCAAACTGAACATATATGTCCTTCAATAACCCACTTATCTCTATTACCTTTAATAGCTTCACCAAAATGTGAACGCATATCAGGATTAGAAGCATAAAAATCTATAAAGTTAATTCCTTGATTACTAGCTTCTTTAATTAATTCATTACATTCTTCTTGCGATTTACCATTTAAACCTTCACAGCCTATCGCTATTTCACTAACCTTAATGTTAGTACGACCTAGTCTATTATATTTCATATTTACCTCCAAAATAAAAGGGAATAAAATTCCCTTTTACTAGTCTTCTGTTTCAAAATATTTTGCTACTTCTTCTAAATAATCGATAATGTGTAAGTGTTGAGGACATACTCCTTCACATTGACCACATTTAATACAATCACTAGCTTTACCATTAGTTTTAGTAAGATTGTTATAGTACTCTTGTTGAGGACGCCAAGCATTTCCACTAGTTTCATTTTTATCTGTATTATATAAAGAGAAATATTTAGGAATAGCGATATGCATTGGACAACCTTCAACACAATATGAACATCCAGTACATGGAATTGCGATTGAAGAATTAATAATCTTTACAGCCTTTTTAATTAATTCTTGTTCTTCATCATTTAATGGTTTGAAATCTTGCATGTAACTAGTATTATCTAATACTTGTTCCATGTTTGACATACCACTAAGTACTACTTGAACATTTTCAAGTCCAGCAACAAATCTAATTGCCCATGAAGCAATTGAAGCATCTGGATTATATTCTTTAAACATCTTTTCTACTTCAGCAGGAACTTTAGCTAAAGTTCCTCCTTTAACTGGTTCCATTACAGAAATTTGTTTATTATGTTTTTTAGCTACTTCATAACATTTTCTAGATTGAACTCCAGCAGAGTCCCAATCTAAATAATTGATTTGAAGTTGAACAAGTTCAAATTCAGGATGAGCAGTAAGTACTTCATCAAGAAGTTCTGGACCATCATGAAAACTAAATCCAATATGTTTAACTAAACCTTTTTCTTTTTTATCTTTTAACCAATTAAAGCAATCATATTTATTATATGTTTCTAAAGAATGAGCGTTAATGTCATGTAAGAAATACATATCAAAATACTCTGCTCCTGTTTTAGCTAATTGTTCATTAAATATTTTATCAGGATCTTCTGGTCCTTCAATAAATCCGGCATGTAATTTAGTAGTAAGAGTAAATGTATCACGAGGATGTCTTTCTACTAAACAAGTTTTAACTGCATTTTCACTTCTAAAATTGTTGTACATCCAAGCAGTATCAAAGTAAGTAAATCCTCTTTCCATAAACTTATCTATCATTTCGCTTGTTTGTTTTTCATCTATTTTTCCAGCATCATCAGGATCAGTAGATGGTAGTCTCATTAGACCAAAACCTAGTTTCTTTTTTGTCATTTGTAACATTGTTTATTATTCCTCCTATGTTTAACATTATTCTACAACTTAAAGTTTACTTTAAGTCAATAAAGAAATTTATTTTTATTCAATAATTATGGATTACATACTTTACAACGAGAATACCCCTGAGCTTCTAATGAAGATGGACTAGTAGTAATTATTTGTTTGTTTTTATCAGCCATTCTTTTAATACACCAGCAACTATCCTTATGAAATACTTTAGTATTAGTGTTTAAAACATAAGTGGCTGTTGTATTATCGGTTGCAGGAGTTGGGCTAACTTCAGGTGTTGGAGTAACCGGCGTATAGTTAGTTGAAGTAGAATCACTAGAACTATTACCATTACTATAATCGATAGTAATACCTGGTTGAACATTATAAACATAAACACAAAATTTAATTGCAGCGCCATTATCTTCCACGGAATATCCTTCCATTAAGACCCCACTAGCCACTAAATTATTACCTTCAAATATTGGGGTTACTCGATACATAACATGATCATTTACTTCTTTAATATGGTCAGCAATCATATTTTCAAATGGCAACATGCCGTTTATATTTAAATATCTAGTTCCAGTAATTAGATTTTGATTATTAGCATTTTCACCAGTAAGTTCATAAGCTAATAAGTGACAGCGATTATATAAATATTTTCCATCTACGCTATCATATTTTATAGTTTGCCAGCCTGTTGGTTTTACTGAACCAATCGAACCTCTTTTAGTTGTTGGCATTATATCTTTACCTACACAAGCATAGGCAAATGAGCAACGACCTAAGGAATCAAGACTTGAATATTTTTCAAAAGAAGTGGTTGTATAATCCGACTTAGTAAAATAGGGATTATTGTTGTTTATGGCAACATATGCTTTTCCTGAAAACGCAGGGACTGATGAAACATCAAAAGTCGTGGTTGAACTACTACTTGGAGTACTATTATCAGCATTTTCATTTTGAATAATCTTAGTTGTTTGATTGTTAGATGAATCTTCTTTTTTAGAAGTTGAATCTTTAGTAGTGGATGTACATCCAACTAAACTGATACAAAGAAGGAAAGATATTAGAATACTAAATGTTCTTTTCATTAATCAACCCTCCTATAAGTATCTTTTGTGATCTTATCATGAGAATTACCAACGAACTCTTCTTCATCTTCTAATTCATAGTTTTTATTTACATCGATACTTAAACTCATATCTTTAGGATAGACTCGATTAAATCGATATATAATTAATTCTTCTATTTTATTTTTAATTGAACTTAAATCATCGAATTCAATGAATTGATATTTATTAGTTTCAGTAGGAAGATTTTGATATTCAATATCATAATCTTCAAATAATATTTTCGATCTACTATCAGCCACAATATTATCTTCTTCATAAGAATCTATTATATCTTCAATTATTTTCTTATCTCTAGAAACTCTTCGTTGATTAAAGATCATTCCACCTTTATCAAAAACACACTATTATTTTCATGGAATCACTCCTGTCTAAATACATTATACCTTAATGATTCCTACTAAAAAATAGGGGAATAAAATTCCCCTATCAATTAATTATTTCTTTTTCGATAAATCTTAACTCCCACTAGTAAAATACCAATCATACTTAATCCTCCATATAATAAGTAAATTGGGATACTAGTATTATCTCCTGTAAGCACCATTTCTTCTTGAGGTTCTTCTTTTTCTTCTTTAGTGATTGCTGGTGTTAAAACTATATTAATACTATTCTTTGTTGATGAGTTTTCACCATTACTGATAGATACACCTGCAATATTCAATACATCACTTTCTTCAGTAATTTCATCATTAATTAAAGCTTCATAATAAACATTAAAATATTCTTTATATTTTAATGAATGATGAGTATCAATACTAAAACTATTATTATTTACTTCAACATCGGCTTCACTTAAATCTTTACCATTTTGATCTTTAATTACAATTGAATCTTTTACTAACGATAGTTTGTCACTTTCAATTGAATCAGTAATCTTAACATCTTTAGCCACAGCATCCTTATAATCATCTTGTGATATCTTTAGAGTATAATAAGCTGTTTCTCCTTGTTGATATGTTTTCTTATCAGATGTTTTAACAATATTTAGTTTTACTTCTTTTTCATCTACACTAGCGTTATTACTTTTTAATTCAACATCATTGATATTAATTAAGGCTTGGTTATTAAACTGATGACCATTAGTTAAATTATCTTTGGCTGTGACATTAATAATAAAAGATAATGTTTGACCATTTAATTCCATTTCTTCTAAATATTCTTTATTAAAACTAAAGATAAGTTCATTATTGTTTAACTCTAATGTACCTTTAGAAGTTAAATCAGTATTACTTGATTTATCAATTACTTTCAAGGAATTGAATAATACTTTATCAGGTAATGTATCTTTAAAAATAAAAGATGAATAATGAGAAGTTGAAGCATTAACTCCTAGTTTATTAATTGTTTGATCAATTGTGTAATTAAACTTATCTCCCTGATAAACTTCAGTAGTATCTACGCTTTTAATTGGATCTTCTGGTTTATTAAAAGTAAGAACCCCAGAAACTACTGTGGCCCATATTGCATTCATTTGATTACCATTTTTACTAGTAATATCATTACCAATAGATATTTTAAAAGTTGGTTTTTCTATCTTAAATGTAACTGAATTCTTATTAAATGTTTTACCACCTAAATAATCATTAAAAACATTAGATACTCCTTTAACTTCATATCCATCTCCTACTTTAGTTGAAGTTAAATTAGTATCTTTTGTTAGATAAATTTCACTGGCGTTATCACATCTAACCCATTCTCCAGTTCCTTCTACTACCGTTTCATCAATTCCATTAATGGAATTGATATTTAAAAAATAACCATCTGTTTTAATTGATTCATTATTATCAACATAATAAAAATTATATTCTAAATCAACTTTGGAAGTATTAGTATTAATGAATCCATTATATAAATTATTAGTAAAAATAAAAGCTGAATAATCATAGTTAATTCCTGTTTTAGGAGTAGTTACTTTATTAACAATATTATCAACTTTAATATTACATCCTATTTTTTTACCATTATATGTTCCTACCAAAGGATAGTTTACTGTTGCTTCTGTAGTTGAGTTAAATTCAACTAAAGAATAACTTGTCGCATTAATAAAAGAAAAATCTATTCCTTCTCTTAGTTTTTCAATCGAATAACTTTTTAAAAAGCCAGAACCAGCTTTTACTTTATCTTTAGTTAAAGCCTCAGTTACTTTAGCATTAGTCGTTACTTTTACTTTTTGTAAGTTGATTGCTTTAGCAATATCATCTCCTTCATCTCCTTTATAAATAACCATCTTATTCTTTGCTAAAACAGTATCGGGAGAGATAGTGTTTTGGGTAACAGCACCAACTTGTTGAATATAAAAACCTAGACATGTAAATATCATGACTAGGCTTGTAAATATTTTTGTAATTCTTTTCATTTTTTCCTCCATAAAAAAAGGTAATCGTAAGATTACCTTTTACTATTTAATTTATACGTTCAATCTTATAACCCATGTCGGTAAATTTCTTAATAATACTCTTAATATGATTTTCACCGTTTGTTTCACAAGTTACTCGAAGTTCTACTTCACTGAAACGAGCGAAGTTTTTAAATTGGTTATGATCTACTCCAATAACGTTAGCGTTTAGTTCACTTAAGACATGTGATACTAATTCTAATTGTCCTGGAATATCTGGAAGTTGAATTGAGAATGAGAAGATTCTTCCTCTAGAAATAAGTCCTTTATTAATCATTGATGAAATAGTTAACACATCAATGTTTCCACCAGAGATAAGAGATACAACTTTTTTCCCTTTCATATCTAGTTTCTTTAAACCAGCAAGTGAAAGGATTCCAGATCCTTCAGCGACTAGTTTATGTTTTTCAACTAATAGTAAGAATGCTTCCATCAGTTCATAATCACTTACTAAAACAATATCATCAACATATTTTTTAATGTATTCAAAAGTTTTAGCTCCGATTTGTTTAACAGCTGTTCCATCAGCAATAGTGTTTACTTCATTTAATAGAACTAATTGGTCTTCTTTAATAGCCGCCATCGCTGAAGCAGCACCTTCTGGTTCAACTCCAATAATTTTAATACTAGGATTAATTTGTTTGGCAGCTGCGGCAATACCAGCGATTAGTCCACCTCCACCAATTGGTACTAAAATAGCATCAGCGTCAGGTAATTCATCAAGAATTTCTAGAGCAATTGTTCCTTGTCCTTCAATTACATCTTCATCATCGAAAGGATGAACAAAAGTATATCCTTCACTCTTTTGAAGTTCTACAGCTTTAGCGTAGGCTTCATCATAAACTTCTCCTGATAAAACAACATTAGCTCCATGAGCTTTAGTAGCTTCAACTTTGATTAATGGTGTATGTTCAGGCATAACGATAGTTGCCTTTACTCCTAGTTTTTTAGCTGCATATGCTACACCTTGGGCATGGTTACCAGCACTAGATGCAATTAATCCTTTTTTCTTTGCTTCATCATCTAATTTAACTATTTTATTATACGCACCACGTATTTTAAATGCGCCTGTTCTTTGAAGATTTTCAGGTTTTATATAGACATCATTTCCACATTCTTCACTGAATGGTTCAGAATGAATTAAGCGAGTATCTAATATTACTTCATCTACTCTTTTCTTTGCGGCTTTAAAATCATCTAATGTTTTCATCTTATATACCTCTCCTTAATTTCAATAATTATATCACTAAACAAAAAATAAGGGTATACCCTTATTTTTGTTTCAATTGATTAGTTTTACTATCGTAAAAGTAACCAGCCTTATCAAGATCCTTTTGTAAAGAATCTTCATCCATCTCTAACATCGTAGCTAAAGATGATAGTGACATATCATCATCTCTTAATTTCATATTAATCATTGAAATTAAAATATTAATATCCTTAGTTTCCATTATAATAAACCTTCTTTTTCTAGTCTTGAGAGAGTGACATAGATACCATCTTCATCATTACTTAAAGTAACTTCATTAGCACCATTTAGTACTTCTTCACAACCATTTTTCATAGCTACGCCTAGTCCAGCATATTCAATCATTGGTAAATCATTATAGCCATCCCCAAAAGCTATAAGATTTTCACTAGTTAACTCTAACTCTTTCATTAAAGCATCTAGACTTTGTCCTTTATCAATGTTATTAGCCATTACTTCAATAAAGAATGGGGCTGAACGATAAATAGATAGTTTACCTTCATAAGGTTTTTTAAACTCATCAACGATACTAGCCACATATTCAGGTTTACCAGTAAGAAGTAATTTATTAACGTCATGATTAACATATTCTAAAAAGTTATCAACTCTTTTTAAATGCATATGATTAATATCTGATTCTTCTTGAATCCACTGATCATCATCGCTAGTGATAATATCATCTTTTTCATATGTTAGAACACCTAGGTTATATTCTTTAGCTCGATTATATATTTTAGTAATATAATCTTTACCATAAGTTTTATCATACATAATATTATAACTAGGATATTCTGTAATCCTAGCTCCATTAAAAGATAAAATATAACCACTAGTCTTATCTAGTTCTAGTTCATTGGCTTCTTTAATTATTCCAGCTGTTGGTCTTCCAGAAGCTAAAATAATCTTAATACCTCTTTTACTAAGTTCTATTAATTTGGATTTAGTTTTTGATGAAATCTTCTTATCTGAAGTCTTCAATGTGCCATCTAAATCAAGGGCGATTGCTTTATATTTCATTTTATTTACCTCGTAATGACTAGTTTAAAGAAATATAAAGGATTGTCAATTGATAGAATAACACATTACTATTATATCTAGATTATTTATGGTTTTGGTTTCAAGTTTGTTTCAAATTTGTCTTATAAGAATAAATTATTAAATTGATAAATAAGTATTGCATTCATAAAATAAATAGTATACAATCCAGTTATACAAATAAAAGTTTTGAGAAGGAGAGTATCTACTAAAGAACTTTCAAGCGAGTCAGGAATTGGTGAGAGCCTGATAAAGAACTAAGTAGTGAAGAACACCTTTGAATAACTGCCTACCGAAAGTACATCAGTATTAGTAGACTAGGACACATCTAGCAGTGTTAACGCTAGCGGGTATCGAGTACTCTTAGAAGTATTTTCCGTACCATGATTAATTATTTTTAATATAGTTAAACTTGGTACTCGCACTTTAGCGAGTTTTTTAATACCCAAACTAAAAATTGGAGGTAAAGAAAATGTGTGGCTTTTTAGTATTAAGTAGTGATGAAATTAAATTAGAAAAATTCAATGAATGTTTAGATAAGGCAGCTTATCGTGGCCCTGATAATCAACATACTGCTTGTAAAGATGGAATTATGTGGGGATTCAATAGACTAGCAATTATGGATTTATCTGATAAAGGAAACCAACCATTTAATCTAGCTGATTGTACTTTAGTATGTAATGGTGAAATGTATAACTATCATGAGTTAAAAGCTAACTTAGAAGATGAATATACTTTTAAGTCAGGTAGTGATTGTGAAGTTTTGCTTCCTTTATATCGTAAATATGGTTTAGCTATTACTTGTCGAATGTTAGATGCTGAATTTGCGATGGTTTTATATGATTATAAAACTCATCAAATTATGGCGGCTAGAGATTCAATGGGAATTAGACCAATGTTTTATGGATATTATAAAAAAGATGGTTCGATTGCTTTTGCATCCGAAGCTAAAGCTTTAGTTGATATTTGTGATAAAGTAATGCCTTTTCCACCAGGTCATTATTATTTAAATGGTAAATTTGTATGTTTTGAAGATTTATCTCAACCCCAAGAAATTAATAGTGATGTAATGGATGTAATCTCTAAAAACATTAGAGAAAAACTAATTGATGCTGTTGAAAAAAGACTTCAATCAGATGCTCCTATTGGTTATTTACTTAGTGGTGGTTTAGATAGTAGTTTAGTATGTAGTATTGGTAGTCGAATTACTGATAAACCAATTAGAACATTTGCGATAGGAATGGAAACTGATCCAATTGATTTAAAGTATGCTAAAGAAGTAGCTGATTATTTAGGATGTGATCATACTGAAGTTATTATGACTAAAGATGATTTATATTCTAACTTAAAAGATGTTATCTTTCATTTAGAAACATATGATATTACTACTATTAGAGCTTCAATGGCGATGTATATCTTATGTAAATATATTCATGAAAATACCGATATAAAAGTAATTATGACTGGGGAAGTATCTGATGAAATATTTGGTTATAAATATACTGACTTTGCACCAAATCCTAAAGAATTCCAAGAAGAAGCAGCTAAAAGAATTAAAGAATTATATATGTATGATGTCTTAAGAGCTGATCGCTGTATATCTGCTCATGCTTTAGAAGGAAGAGTTCCTTTTGGAGATAAGGACTTTGTTGATTATTGTATGAGTATTGATCCTGCTAGAAAGATGAATACTTATAATAAAGGTAAATACCTATTAAGACATGCCTTTGAAGGTTTAGATTATTTACCTGATGATATCTTATTTAGAGAAAAAGCAGCTTTTTCAGATGCTGTTGGTCATTCAATGGTTGATTACTTAAAAGATTTGGCTGAAGATAAATATAGTGATGAAGATGTAAAAAGAGCTAATGAAAAATATCAACACGCTACTCCTTTTACTAAAGAATCTCTTATGTATCGTGATATCTTTGAAAGCTTTTATCCAGGTCAAGCAAAATGGGTTAAAGACTTCTGGATGCCTAATAAGAAATGGAAAAACTGTGATGTAAATGATCCTAGTGCTAGAGTACTTGTTAACTATGGTGATAGTGGAAAATAAAAAATACCGAGATTATTTCTCGGTATTTTCTTTACTTCCAAGTTCTTCTTCAAACAAGTATTCAATTGGAATATCTAAGTTTAAACATATTTTTAGTAACATTTCTACTCTTGGATACATAATTCCATTCTCCCATTGAGACACAGTTTGTCTAGAGACATTTAATAACTCTGCTAGATCTTCTTGAGTTAAGTAATGACATCTTCTAGCATAACTTAAATTATTATGAAAACTCAAAATACTTACCTCTTTCCCTAATTTAATATTATCAATCAACACTTTTAACCTCTATCAAGGTAGACTTGCTTTTTTGCAAGTTGTACTTAACCTCCTTCATTAGAGAACTTGTTTTTTACGCGAAAAAAAAGAACTCATTGAGTTCTTTTAAAATGGATTATCTTTTAGATATCAGTATATACTGTTCCAGTAACGTATTTTAAGTCTGCATCATACTTAATAGTAATAGACCCACCTGTACTAGTATCAGAATAAAAATATCCATCATATTTACTATAATCAACGTTATAACCTTTACTAATTGTTTGATTTACATAATCATTGTATTCAGATTCACTAACATCAAATAATACAAAACAAAAAGAATCAGATGAATCACTTGTAACCATTCCATTAGTTGCAGTAGGCGTTGGTAGAGTAGCAGTTATAGCATTACTTGGCCATGAAAGCTTTTTACTTTTAGTAATTTCTTTAAAATGACTCTTATAATAAGAAGCAATTGCTTTTGCAAAGTCTTTAGTACTCATACCATATTTACTTAAGTATGCTGAGATTTTTTTGCTTTTAAATTTATCTGAACGATAAGCCGTCTTATATTCGTACTCACTTTCTGAATAATTTGGATAGTAATATATAGCATATAAGTTATCAACTCGATCACTACACTCACATCTAAAGCGAACATCCCCTTTAGTAAGTATAACCGTATCCATTAATTCTATTTTAAACTTAAATTTCTCTTTTTCTAATTTGGAGATTATTGCTTTATTTCCCGTTACTTTTTCAGAACTAGAGTTAGAACTGGAACTAGAGCTAGAACTTCTTCTAGATCCACATCCTGTAATACCAAATACAATAAATAAACACATTAGAACACTTATTAATTTTTTCATATGACTTTCCCCTTATATAATTATTTTAAAATGAAGAATAATAAGTGTCTATCAAGTTATACTTGCGTAAAAAAAGGAAACATAATGTTTCCTTTTAAGATACGCTAGCTAATTTAGTTGTAATTCTAGCATTAACAGTATTGTAGTAAGCAAGATCAGCAGCACTTAAAGTACTAGTATCTATAGCTGACATTTTAGTCATAGTATCAGAATACTTAGTCAACATATCTGTATAGTCACTAATTAGATCAGCATCACTAGGATTATCCTTGTATTTCTTCATAAAATCAGCATAACTATTAAAGAATGTTTCATAACTATCCATTGATTCTTTAAATGATGGAGTTACTGTTGAAGTATCAGTGTTGCTATTATTATCAGTTGATGTTGTAGTATCTTTTGGCTTTTCATAATCTACTGTTCCAGTAACATATTTAAGATCTTTATAATACTCAATATCAATAGTACAATTACTATTATTTGAAGCACTGAAATAATCTTCACTTTTGTTATAATCAACGTTATAACCTTTACTAATTACCTCATTGATATAATCATTATATTCAGATTCACTAACATCAAATAAGACATAGGTAAAAAAATCAGATGAATCATCTGTAATCATTCCATTAGTTGAACTTGGTGTTGGTAGAGTAGCAGTTATAACATTACTTGGCCATGAAAATTTTTTATTTTTTGTCGCTTCTTTGAAATGACTCTTATAATAAGAAGCAATTGCTTTAGAAAAGTTTTTAGTACTAATACCATATTTACTTAAGTATTTTGCTATTTTTTTATTTTTAGATTTATATGGCTCATACTCTGTTTCACTTTCAAAGTCATCTTCACCATAATTTGGATAATACTGAATACTACCTAATTTAGAACTACTAGCTTCATACCCGCACTCAAAGCGAACATCACCTTTAGTTAGTATAATCGTATCCATTAATTCTATTTTAAACTTAAACTTCTCTTTTTCTAATTTCGAAATTATTTCTTTATTTCCCGTAATTTCTTTAGTGCTAGATCCACATCCTGAAATACCAAACACAATAAATAAACACATTAAAACACTTATTATTTTTTTCATATGACATTCCCCTTATATAATAATTTTAAAAGGAAGAATATCTAGTGTCTATCAAGTTGTACTTGCGTAAAAAAAGGAATACGAAGTATTCCTAAAAACGATAATCAATCAATAATAATTCAATTTGTTTTAAAAGATTATCTTTATCTTTTCTTGTTCTTTTATGTGGGCCTTTATGTCTACTTCCTTGTTGAAGGGCAACATGTCCTAGATATCTAGACATTAATAAATTATCAATATTATCTTGAGATATCTTTTTACCAGTTACATGTAAAACAATGGCTTTTTTCATTAAGGCTAAAGAAGCTAAACCATAATCTTGGGTTACAAGTAGGTCTCCTTCTTGTAATCCATTAATGATTGCTCGATCAACGCTATCTTTTCCAATATCGTTAGTGATTGTTTTAAAACGCTCATCTTCTATTTCATGAGCATAGTCACAGTACACAATCATCTCCATAAAATATGTTTGAGCTAAATCCGCGATTTCATCGATATTAGGGGTAGCGTCACCATCAATTATTATCCTCATCTAAATATAAACATGATAACACCCATACCAATCATACCGCCTATTAGACCTCCAATATGACCAGTTTTAGATATTCTTTTATCAAGGAATGTAAATGCTAAATTGATAATGATAATATAAGCAAACTCTTTTAAGAGTTCCATAAATGGACCTTGATAGATAACCCCCATCATAATAATAGCTCCTAAGAATCCAAAGAAGATTCCACTAGCTCCTAGCGTTACCGTATACATCTTTTCAGGCTTTCTCATCGCCATATAATAAGTTAGAAGTGATGTTCCAGCTCCTGCCATAATAATTAAATAAATATAAAAAGTTGAACCTAAAAATCTTTCTAAGAATGTTCCAACAAAGTAGATAGAGTAACAGTTCATAAACAAATGCATGATATCAACATGTAAAAAGTTACTTGCGATAAGACGCCAATATTGTTTCTTTTCAGTTATGTATGGAGGATATAATGCTCCATACTTAATTGCAGTTTGAACTTTATCTTCTTGTTTATCTAAAAATGTGATTAGAAATAAAACTATACATATTCCAATAAATACTATTGTTATCATATTAATCTTCCTTTACTACTTTGATGATTCTTGTTTGTTGGGTCGATTGACCTGAAGAATTCTTGACATAATATATGACTGTATATTTACCTTCTTTATTTATATCAACATCATTCTTTAAGACTTGGATACTACTAGTAATATCATTACCATTTCCATCTGTAGCCTTAACGCCTTCTAAAGGATCAAACTTATCACCTTTTACTATTTCTTTATCTTCAATTCCAATAATTGTTGGTTTGATTATTTTATAACTAGAAACAACTATCTTAGCTCTTAGTTTAGCAGTTTCATTACCGCTGTTATCTACAGCGGTTAGTAAAACGATATGAGATCCGACTTTATCATATTTTAATGATTCTAGTTTTTCGTCTTTACTATTTACAAAATAAGCAGTTACCTCAGACTTATCATCAATAGATTCAATTAAATCAGTTGGTTTAATGGTTTCACCAACTACATAATTAAAGGTAGTTGCTTTAAGGGTTACTTTTGGTTTAGTTGTATCAACGATTTTTATTTTAAAATCATAATCTTTATTACCATATACTACTTTAGCATTATAGATTCCAACTTCATCTTTTACTTTACTAATATCTAGTTCACTATCTTTGATAACAGTTGTATTAGCTGTTATATAAGTACTAACATTATTAGATATTTCTGTTCCATATTCATAGACAAATACTTGTCTATTAAGGACTAATGGGACTATGTTTAGACATAGAGCGATGGTTAGGGTATCAATTAATAATAGACAAGCAGTTATTACAATTGTTATATTTCTTTTTACCACACACCATTCCTCCTTATCTTAAATTATAGCACACTAATGCCTAAACAATACTACAATCAATCATTCCGTTCAATAGATTTATTTAATAAATTTTAAATAATAATATCGGAAATAATATGGGTATAATGGGGAATAATTTATGTTTACTTAGAAATGTCTAAAGACATTTCATACCATTTTTCACTTCCATGATTAGAAGTAGATAAACCTTGATTAATAAAACCAAATCTTTCATAAAAACTTATTTTATCTTTTAAACAAGTAAGAACAATTAATTCTTTGTTTCTTTTCTTTAAATCATTAATAACATATTCTAATAATTTACTAGCATATCCTTTTCCTTCATAGCTTGGTTTAGTTAAAACACCTAGTAACATTTGGCTGGTTCCATTTAATTGATGAAATGATTCATCATGATACATTTCATCGATTAAATGTTGATCATTACTACTAAGACTATCGACCATACTAACTAAAATATCACCTTCATATAATAAGTAGAAATAATCACCATATGTTTCGATTCTTTTTTTAAATGTTTCTTTAGATGCTGCCATCTCTTTATTAAAGCATTCTATTTCTAGAGATGAAACATTATCTAAGTCTTTTAATGAGGCATTTACTATTTTCATCTTTTCTCCTTTTAAAAAAAGAAGACCGTAGTCTTCTTAATAATTCTTTTGATTTAATCTATTTACAACAACATCTTTACCAAGTAAAACAATTGAACTATTTAAATCTGGACCATGCATATGACCAGTAATAGCTATTCTAAGAGGCATGTATAAAAGTTTACCTTTTACTCCTGCTTCTACTTGGGTTTCTTTAATACAGTTATTTGATGCTTCGTAAGTAAGATCATCTACTGCTTCAATCTTTTCTTTAAATACTTTTAAAGTATTTTCTACAGTTGGATCTTGCATGAATTCTTTACATTCATCATCTAAATGAATATCATCTTCAAAGAATAAACCTACTAGACTTACTATTTCTTTACCATAAGATAATTGATCTTGATAAGTTTTAATTAATAAAGTAATCCATTCTTCACTCTTATTAGATAAATCATAAGCTTCTTCTAAGAATGGTTTAGTTAAAGCTACTACTTCTTCTAAAGGTCTAGCTTTAATATATCTATTATTTACCCAAGTTAGTTTTCTTTTATCAAACATTGTTGGTGATTTAGATAAACGATGTTCATCGAATTGTTTAATTAGTTCTTCTTTAGTAAAGATTTCTTGGTTTCCTTTTGGAGACCAACCTAGAAGAGCCATGAAGTTAAACATTGCATCTGGAAGATATCCTTCTTCTTTATATTGAGAGACAAATTGCATAATTGATTCGTCTCTTTTAGATAACTTTTTATGTTCTTCATTAACAATTAATGTCATATGACCATATGTTGGTGGTGTCCAACCAAACATATCATAAATCATTAATTGTTTAGGAGTATTTGATAAATGTTCTTCTCCTCTAAATACATGAGTGATTTCCATATAATGATCATCCATAACTACCGCATAGTTATATGTAGGAATTCCATTAGCTTTTACTAAAACCCAATCACCAATATCTTTAGATTCAAATGATACTTCTCCTCTAATCATATCTTTAAAGCGATATGTTTTTCCTTCTGGTACTTTTACTCTGATAGTATAAGGAATACCAGCATCTTCTTTTTCTTTTACTTGTTCAGGAGTTAAATTACGACATTTACCTGAATACATTGGTGCCATTCCAGCAGCAACTTGTCTTTCATGTTCTGCATCTAATTCTTCTGGAGTACAAAAACATTTATAAGCAAGTCCTCTTTCTAGAAGTTCTTCAGTACATTTTTTATAAATATCTAATCTTTCCATTTGACGATATGGAGCATATTTAGGATTAGGGTTTAAAGGTGATTCATCAGGGATGATTCCTAGCCATGCTAGGTTATCTAATTGTGATTTTTCTCCCCCTTCAATATTTCTTTCAATATCAGTATCTTCTAATCTAAAGATAAAATCTCCATTATGATGTTTAGCAAATAAATAATTAAATAAAGCTGTTCTAGCTCCTCCAATATGTAAATGCCCAGTTGGAGATGGGGCATATCTTACTCTTACTTTATCCATGTTCTATCCTTTCTTTTCTATTAGTACTACTGCGTGAGCTTCTATTCCTTCGTCGCGACCAACGAATCCTAGTTTTTCTCCTCTAGTAGCTTTAACGTTTATTTGTTCAGGTTTACAGTGTAAACCAGAAGCGATGTTTTCTTTCATCTGGTTGATATATGGTGCCATCATCGTTGATTGGCATAAGATGGTACTATCTAGATTACTAATCTTATAACCATGACTATCCATCATTTTATAACATTCATCTAAAAGAATCATTGATGATATTCCTTTGTACTTTTCATCTTTATCTGAAAAGTGTTGACCAATATCACCTAGTCCTAATGCTCCAATGATACTTTCAATTACTGCATGCAGTAAAACATCAGCGTCACTATGACCTAAAAGTCCTTTATCACTTTCGATTTTTACACCGCCAATAATAAGATCTCGGTCTTCTACTAATTGATGAATGTCTATTGATTGTCCAATCTTTACCATGTTTTCACCACCTGTCATATAATATCACAAACATATATAAAAAAGAAGACTGTTTCAGTCTTCTAAATTTAGATTATTTATCATATTTTTTATGATAAGCAGCTGTAATTAAACCTTGGAATAATGGTTGAGCTCTATTTGGACGAGAAGTGAATTCTGGATGGAATTGACTTCCAATATAGAATGGATGATCTTCTAATTCCACGATTTCTACTAAGTTTCTTTCTGGATTAATTCCAGCAACTACTAAACCATGATCTTCTAAGACTTTACGATATTCATTATTGAATTCATAACGATGACGATGTCTTTCTAAGATTGTATCTTGTTTATATAAATCATAGGCTTTAGTTCCTTTAATAAGTTCACATTCATATTCACCTAATCTTTGAGTACCACCCATATCATCTAATGATTGATCAGCCATTAACGAAATAATTGGATCAGGAGTTAATTCATCAAATTCTAATGAATCAGCTTCTTTAATACCACAAACATTTCTAGCATATTCAATTGAGATAAGTTGCATTCCTAGACAAATACCAAGTAATGGTACTTTACTAGTACGAGCATATTCAATTGCATGAATCATTCCTTCAATACCTCTAGAACCAAATCCTCCAGGTACGATAATACCATCATATTTAGATAATTCTTCTTTAGCATTTTCTCTTGTGATTTCTTCAGAGTTTACAAATGAAATATCAATATTACTATTTTCATAGTAACCAGCATGACGTAATGCTTCATTTACTGATAAATAAGCATCTGGTAATTGAATATATTTACCTACTAAAGCAATATTTAATTTCTTATCTAATCCTTTTACTCTTTTGATTAAAGCATTCCATTCATTCATATCAGCTTTAGGTGCATCAATATGTAAATGTTCTAATACTAAATCATCCATATGTTGTTTTTGAAGCATAATTGGTAGTTCATATAAAACATCAACATCATAGTTACTAATTACGTTTTTAGTATCAACATTACAGAATAGAGAAATCTTTTCTTTTAATTCTTTTTCGATATGTTTTTCACTACGACATACAATAAAGTCTGGTTGAACTCCATATCCTCTTAATTCTTTAACACTATGTTGAGTAGGTTTTGTCTTTACTTCATGACTAGCTCCAATATATGGAAGTAATGTTGTATGAACATAGACTGTGTTTTCAAAACCTAAATCAAGTCTTACTTGTCTGATTGCTTCAATAAATGGAAGTGATTCAATATCACCAGTAGTACCACCTATTTCGGTAATAACGATATCAGCTTTACTGCTGCTTGCAGCAGCATAAATCTTAGCTTTTATTTCATTTGTGATATGAGGTACTACTTGAACAGTAGCTCCAAGATAGTCTCCTCTTCTTTCTTTAGAAATTACATCACTATATATTCTTCCAGTAGAAATAGAAGAGTTTTTATTTAGCTTTTCATCAATGAATCTTTCATAGTGACCTAAATCTAAGTCAGTTTCAGCTCCATCACTAGTTACATATACTTCTCCATGTTGATATGGTGACATTGTCCCTGGATCAACATTGATATAAGGATCCATTTTTTGCATGAATACTTTTAATCCTCTTTGTTTAAGAATACGTCCTAAACTAGCAGCTGTAAGACCTTTACCAAGTCCTGATACAACTCCTCCTGTTACAAATATAAACTTTGCCATATTAGCTCCTCCATTCTATCTATAAAAAAATAAAAATGTCTTCCGACGGAAGACATTAATTGCCCTTTTATATATTAGCAAGATTAATTATCTTTAGCAACTAAAAAAGAACAATTTTTCAATTGTTCTTTTTTGTATGAAATATATTAAGGGAGGGAAAAATCATTATTTTTCATACTTTGTATCTCTTGATACATTCATATAATAAGTCAATAGTATGAATTGAATATGAACTAATAATTATTGATGCATTAAATCAATGAAGACCATAACAGCTAGATATATCCCTATAAATGGTAACATTACCAACCCTTTTAATACGGCTACAAAGCCTTTACATAATAATTTAAATACTGTAATCATATTGACACCCCTATCTTATTTGTCATAAAAATCATAATCAAGTGTTTTATCCCCAATATTATCTTTAAACAAATTATCTATTAGAGCTTTGATTTGTTTTTTAGATTGTGATTTTAAATCTTTCATATTTAATTTCTTTTTAGCATCAGCTTTAGCTTTTTTAATACCCGCTACTGCTGCTTTTTTATTATCACCTTTAAATAAAGCAAAGTTAGTATCATAGTATTCAATTGAATCAGGATCAACATTAATACTCTTTATTTTTATTTCTGGTACTTTTACTATTACTTTAGAACCACTAGTACTAACATCAACTTTTTTTATATTTATTCCAATACTTACAGTAGCTTCATAAACCATACTATAAGAATCTTGAGTTAGAAAAGGAATCTTCTTATTATCATAATCAACTAATCCATAAAGATGGACTTTAGTAGTTATTAAATCAGAACAAGCTTCTACTTTTTCTCTAAGTACTCTTGTACTTACTTCTTCTTTACTTTGATTATCTACTACTTTAATACCAAATATACCAGCAATTATTAAAGCAACTGCTAGTAAAGTAATATTTAAAGAATTAAATATTTGTTTTCTTGGTTTCTTTTCTTTTTTACTCTTTTTCTTTACTTCTTTTCCTTCTACTTTAGTTTCTTTTTCATTTTCTTCCATTCTATACTATCTCCCTATCATTTCTTATAGACATATTATATCACGATAGCGATATATGAGGAATTGAAGAATACTTAACAAATCATATTGATTTTCTCAATATGATTTTGATTTTTTCAATAGCATTACAATAAAAAAGTCTTTTCATACACCCCGCAAAGAAGCGTTTTACCTGAAAAAACTTAGATTAATTAATCTGTTATTATATACCAATGTCATTTCTCATGGCTGTAGTCATTTTATCACGGGTTCTATCTATTATATTTTTTTTTGAATTATAAACATCACCAACACTTCTGCCAGATTTAAAAATATTATTTATATTTACCTCAAACTCAACAAGAGTGTTCTTCACCTCTTGCCCTGCATACAAATCAAATATCATTTTGTCATTCTTGCAAAATTCTCTGTATTTATTACGTGCATCAAAGTAATCATCTCTAATTTGTTCTATTTGTTTTATATCATATTCTATGTTTGATATTTCCTCTTCATATTCCCTTTTTTGCTCCAGATTAATCCCTTCATTTTCCAACTTGTTTGAATAATCTTCTATTTGACGTCTTAAGTTCGTAATAATTGAGTCAAAAGATTCCATTGAGTATCTCAGAGGGGATGCCAAACCTTTTAACACATCATTAGGGGATACATTAGGATAAGAATTAACTATTGAAAGTAATTTTAAATAAGTGTTGTTTAAATTTGCTCTCTTTGTTTCATAATATTTTATATATGCATTTCCGTTCAATGTTAATATTGTTGTAAATAAACTAATTCCTGCTGCTATGAATGCTACCACAATTTTTTCTGACATATAACCATCTCTCTTTCTGCTAATCTTCTTCAATCAGCCTAATGTATTCATATAAATTAAGCAATAACTTTTGTTCAATTCTAATCTCATATGTTGATAGACGAATTTCGCAACTGTGAATAGAATACAAAACAAAAAGCATCCTTGTAAATAACCAATTCAAGATAAATATATAAGTACCTTCCGTCAACAAGCCTATCACAGTTTTACCAACTATAAGCATATTTTATTTTTTTCTTAATATTCTGCTATGTCACCAACCCCAATCCTTTTTTTCTAATTTCATCCTTAATGAGTGAACTATATTCTGAATATAAATTATTGAATATTTCACATTTTTTAAAACTTATTAAACTGCTTTCTTAACCCTTTGTTTTCAAAGACTTTTTCTATTTCCAATTTAAAATTATCATCAGCTAAGTTTCTGCATAGTAAAAATGCCTTAGAGTTTCTTACAAAATTTATCATTTCAATATCTGTAGAACATCGTTCTAATCTTTTCAGAAATTCTTTTTGCTTATTATCTTCCAATATTTTTTTGGTGCTAATATAGAATTATAATCTATTCTTTGTAATGTTTGTTGAATGGTTTCCATTTTTTTCTCCCTTATTATTCGTTTTAGTTCTAACTATTTTAGTTTATTTATAAAACACCATTATTATAGCAATCTACATTTATCACAATGTGGACATTTTTCAGTGTATTTTCTGGCATTTTCAACCTCAAGTTCAATATTATACTTTCCAAAGAGTGCTTTTTTCCACTCACTTATAGTAAGAGCACAATCAGTGCACGGCGCATAAGTAATTAGCAATTTGATGCTCTCAACTAATTCCATTTCTGGCTTACCAAATATTTTATTCATGAAATATGATTCAATTTTTCTCTCACAACATCTGTAGTGTAATCTTGTACATTGTGTTTTTTTGTTGTCATTGTATTGCGTATTCCCAGTTCCATCTAAATAATATTCATCATCAAAAAATTTCAATTTAATACTATTCGAACCTCGATGCTTATATCTCACATTATTACTTTTCATTTCTTTATCCCTAGGACAAAGAGTAAAATTAGGCAAAGCAGAATAATCCTCCAAAAAGTCTTTAAACGCTTTAATATGTTTATTTGTTCCCCCTTTTTTTAGATTATCTGATGTTCCACTCATAGCTACTAGCAGTCTGTCCTCTTTATTTGTTGCCAAATATTTCATTACCAACATGGCCATACAGTTAGCACCTCTAAAATAGCCCAAGTTCATTCCACCTTTTAATAAAGCTGAAAAAATTTTTTTTGCATAAGTAATATTGCTCTTTAATTTATCTATATCAACAATAACTTCTTGATTTTCATAATTGTAACAATTTGTTAAAGTAATATATTTGGTAGACACATCTTGGACACTTGACAATGAAAGTGCGCAATACCTTAGGTCAGATGATTCAATATCGCCAACATTATAATTCATACTTGGATTAGGAATAATCATCTGTTTTATTTTAAATACTTCATTCATAATTTCAGGTGAATAGTCCTTATTTATACTTATTTGTGCGAAATCTATAATAAGATCTTGAATACTATCAAATATAGTATAAGATTTCTTATAATCGTTTTTATATCTGAAATACAGCCTATTCAAATCATTTAAGTATAAGCAAAACTTAAAAATATCTTCTTTCTCTGGATTCTCATCTTTTATTTGTTTATTTTCAGTAACCATTACGCACCTCCTTATCTTTAGACGTATTTATCTGTTAAAAGTTTCAATTCTCTTCCAAGTCCTTGTTTTAATAATTAGCATATTAAAAACTAGCACTTATTAAAGTGCTAGTTCAGTTAAATAAATACAATATGCATCTATCCACATTTCTTCTAAATTTTTATATTTTCTTTTTCGAAGTATGTTATTTACTCGATCAATATCTTTATCTTTTATTTTAAGTAATCCTAATCCTGCATATAGATAATAAGTACCATATGGTACTTCTCTTAAATACTCTTCACCAAATTCATTTCCAATAATTTCAATAGCCCAGGTTTCAGCTAATTCCATAACATCTTCAAATACACAAACCAAATCTCTATCTTTAGGTAATTCATCATCAACTTTATCAAGCAATTTATGATAATATTTATGAGGTATCTGTTTAAGTTTCCTAAACCGTTTATTTATTTTAAAATCTTTACCAAATATAAGAGTATTGTAATAGGCTTCGACAATATCTTCACTTAAGTAACAAAATACTTCGACACTAATGTTTCTAAGAGGTTTAGGAAGTTTCTCCCAATATTTAAATTTATTACCATATTCTTCTTCCATTGTCCTATCGATGGTAATAAGTTCAAACATGTAATATTCATTATCATAATAATAATTTTTACCTTCTTTACCATAAACATCTAACATTTTAGTTTTCATTTTAGATCTCCCTTTATAAGTTGTATTTGATTGCCACTTTTAAAAGAATGATGAAAGTTATTCTCTCGTTCTATTAGGTATCAAACCATTATATCATAAGGAAGATGAATGGTGAATTATTTTTAAAACTCATTACATATACATTAATTCTATTTATTCACTCAAAATCATATAAGTAGGTAGAGATACAAATAAAGTAAACATTATATGGTACTAGATAAGAAACAACTAGTAGCTGAAATTTCGTTTGTTAATTAAATTTCATTTTATATATCACTTAATAAGTGACTCTTAAATTTGAAATAATGTATACCAGTAAAGGAAGAATTATGCCTTTAAGTTACTTAGGCAATCCTGTTATATACAGCATAATCAACTCTTCTAAAATCAAACACAGTACACTTAATAAGGATATCATTATAGCCCCTTATTTCTCTTATTGAACCTTATCGCAAGTAACATTAAGTTCATTAGTTTTATAAAAATATGCATATCATATAGATCTATTATTTATACTATCTTTTGGGAACAGCGTAAGTTAGGAGAAGTAGTCTCGATTACCATGGGACAATCACCAAATGGTAATACTTATTCAGACAAACCTACGAAACATGTTTTGGTTCAAGGAAATGCTGATCTTAATAATGGATGGGTAGTTCCTAGAATTTGGACAACACAAGTTACTAAAATGGCCAATGCAAATGATTTGATAATGAGTGTTCGTGCCCCTGCTGGTAGCATGGGAAAAACCGCTTATGATGCTGTGATTGGTCGAGGCGTAGCTGCAATTAAAGGAAATGAATTTATATACCAACTATTGGTTAAAATGGATCAAACAAAGTACTGGGATGTATTATCTTGCGGATCAACATTCTCATCTTTAAGTTCTGATAATATAAAAACAGCAAAAATAATAATTCCAAGAAATGATGAACAACAACAAATAGGATCATTCTTCAACCAAATCGACCACCTTATCACCCTTCATCAGCGAAAGTCAAAAATAGGAGGAATTAACAGAATGATAACTAACGAATCAAATGAAACAATATTCGCAGATTATTACAAGAGATGGATTGCTGTATATAAAGAAGGTGCCGTGAGAAAAGTAACATTGAATAAATATAAAATGAGTTTAAGTTGGGTACAAAAACTTATCCCTGATATAAAGATGAGTGATTTAAATAGAACAACATACCAAGACTTACTTAATAAGTATGCAATATCTCACGAACGTCAAACAACGATGGATTTCCATCACCAGTTAAAAGGAGCAATTATTGATGCTGTAGATGATGGACTAATACCTCACGATCCAACTAGAAAAGCTATTATTAAAGGAAAGGAGCCGAGAGTGAAAAAGGTAAAATACCTCAATCAATTTCAATTGCATACTCTTCTATCATCTTTATCGCTAAATAAAGGAATTAATTACGACTTTCTAATTCTTCTAATAGCAAAAACAGGTCTCAGATTTTCTGAAGCATTAGCTATAACACCTGAAGATTTCGATTTCTCACAACAATTACTAATAGTCAATAAAACATGGGACTATAAAGATAACACTGGATTTGCTCAAACTAAAAACAAGTCATCAATCAGAAAAATCCAAATTGATTGGAAAACAGTGAGTCAGTTTTCAGAGTTAGTTAAAGATTTACCAAAAAAAGACCCCATATTTGTTAAACAAAGGGTCTATAACTCAACTATTAATGATATTTTGGCAAGGCACTGTAAAAAATGTAACATCCCAATTATTTCCATTCATGGATTGCGTCACACACATGCTTCATTACTACTATTCACTGGAGTTTCAATCGCAAGTGTAGCGAGACGTCTTGGTCACGCAAGCATGACAACCACTCAAAAAACATATTTACATATTATACAAGAACTTGAAAACAAGGATATTGATCTTGTTATGAGATCATTAGCTAACTTAAATTAGCAAAATACACTTTCGCTGATGAAGGGTGACAAGGTTATCAATTTGGTTAAAGAAAGATCCTATCAACTGTTGTTCTGGATTTGAAGGTGTATAAAGTGGTGTCGTTTTTGCAGTTTCAATTGTATACGTACCTACTGTTCCTGATCCGGCCGATGTGTGTATATATTTTTGAATGGTACTGTTACAGAATGAATAATATAGAAAATCACCATCAAGTTTGTTATTGTTTTTTAGCCAAATAATATTCCCATCTTTAAAATATATTGGTGTTAAATTCCTTATTAAATAAGGAATTCCTATAGTCCCGACACCAGTAACCAAGAGATCTCCTTTAGAAACCTTACCTGATAACTCGCTATATTTATTGTATATATCATTAGATATATATAAGTAGTCTTGTGGCTTTTCATTTTTCCATTCTGAGACTATATCTCTAGCCCTCAAAAACCTAACTCCTTCCGTCCTCCAATCACTTTGATGTACTCTTTTAACCGATGTTATGTTCATTAAATCTCCCAACTTACGCTGTTCCCAA
>JAQVWN010000024.1 GCA_028749475.1 Thomasclavelia sp. | reverse complement strand
ACAGTAACAACAACAGTTACAGTATCATTACGTGGTAATGGAACAACTAACACAGATAAGAAGAATTCTATTCCAGAAATGGGATCAAATGATACAATCAAAAAAACTGGTGGAAGTGCCTATACAGAAGATGAAGTAAAAACAATGACTTCACTAGTAGCTAAAGATAAAGACGGAAATGATTTAGATCTTAGTAAAGTAGTTATTACTCAATCAGATTTAGATAAATTAAATGATGCGAAGACAGCTGGTAAAACAGGAGATTTCCCAATCACTTATACTTATACTGATGAAGCTGGAAATAAAACAACAGTAACATCAACAGTATCATTAAGAGATAATGCAACTACTGGAGCACAAGGAACATCAACTGCTGAACAAGGTGGTAATGATAAAACATTACAAGACTCCGATGGAACTGTTACAAATGAAGATTTAATCAATAAATGTCAAGTAGTAGCAATTAATAAAAATGGAGCTAAAGTAGATACTTCAACATTAACTCCAAATCAAGAACAATTAGATAAAATCAATACAATGATAACAGCTAATAGAGATGGAACATATCCAATGAGTTGGACTACACCTGATGGTGAAGTTATAGAAGTTAATATTACCTTAGTACCAACTTATAGTGCAAAGAGTGATAAAATTGGAGCAAGTGATTTCTCTCATAATGTTGATGATGGTGAAATAACACCTTCTAAGGCATTAGAATTAGCTAAAGTAGAATTATCAGGAGATCGTAAGATTGATCTTACAAATGTAACAGTTGATCAAACTCAACTTGATTACATTAATCAAATGATTAAAGAAGGAAAATTAGATTCTTATCCTCTAACATTTACAGATAACTTAACAGGAGAAACAGTTACTATTAACGTTACTCTTACTAAGACAGAAGTACCTGTTGTCGAAGAAAAAGATCCTACAATTACTTCTACAGTAAAGAATGGATCTACTAATGGTTCATCTACTTCAAAAGTAAAAACAGGTGATAATGTAAATATTAGTACTTATGTATTACTTGGAATTATTGGATTATCTGGTTTAGTATTAATCAGAAAGAAAAAAGAAAATTAAAATAATAGAAAGTTAGACAAAAGTCTAGCTTTCTCTATAACAATACAATGTGTTGTTATAGAGAAGGCAATAAAGGTGGTGGTAAAATGGAAGACTTACATCAAAAGAACTTTAATAACGTTACTAAATATCTAAACGGTCATAAAGAGGCGTTTGAAGATTTATACTATGATAATTATAAGACTGTTTATTTTACTGCTTATAATTTCTTTAATAATGAAGAAGATGCTAAGGATATAGTTCAAGATGTTTTTATTAAGGTGAGTAAATACTTACCTAAATTAAAAGATCCTAAGACATTTAATCTTTGGATTAAAAAAATAACTTATACAACATGTTTAGATAAAGCTACCAAAAAACAAATTTCAACAATAGATTTAGATGATGATAATAGTATAGATTATTATAATGAAGAAGATGATAAATTAGACTTAGAATTTAATGTTAAAAATAATATTATTGAAGAAGAAATAGCTAAATCATTATCTAATATGACATTTGCTTTAAAGAGTGTCGCTATCTTAAGATACTATGAAAATTTAAAGAAAAAAGAAATAGCCGAAATCTTAGGTATACCTCAAGGGACAGTAGCTAGTAGACTTCATAAAATAAATATTATTTTACAAGAAGATCTTAGCAAAGCCAATGTTACACCTAGTATGTTCTATAGTTCTATTCCATTTAAATATTTAAATACTGCCTATATCTTACTTCTATCTAATATTGATTTTAGTCAAGTAAACTCTGATAAGATGATTACTGGTATTATCGGTACTGGTTCTACAATAGCTGGAATATCTTTAACAGGTAAAATATTAATAGGAGCAATAATTGCTGGAACGGCCATTGGTGGTGGATACGCAGCCGTTAATAGTAATAAAATTGATGCAACAACTCAAACTGCAGTAGTAAATCAAATACCTATAGAAAACAAAATTGAGGTAGCTAATGCAACAATCACTGATGTTTTATATGATACTAATTACATCAATCATGAATTATTATTAGATGTAAAAACATCTAATAATAACTATACTAATATGTTAGTAAATGGTGTAAATACTAAAACAATTACTAGTAATGGTACATATACTATTACTTTAACAAACAGTAAAGATGAAGTAATATCTTCAAAAGATATAAATATCACAAATATTGATATAACAGCACCTAATTATTCATATACAAATGTTTCTAAAACATACAAATTTAGTTTCACAGATGATATATCTGGAATTGATTATAATGATATTAAATATTATATTGATGGTAAAGTTTCTAATAATTATAGTGTTAACTCATTAAATAACACTATAGAAGTAAATGTTCCAGATAATCATGATTATAAATTAGTAATCTATGACAAAGCTGGTAATTCAAGAACAATTGATATTAATTATTAGAAGGAACGAAAGTTCCTTCTAATTTTTTTTATTTTATAAGATAAAACCTATTGCATAGTTATATTCTATTTAGTATACTAATTGAGATAAAAGGATGGAAAAAATTATGTCTATATTTACTAATTTGTCTACAAGTGAATATATAAATATCAATAATCTATTCTTTAATATTTCTATTTTTTCTATTTGAACATATCATCAATTGATATGTTTTTTTATAAATAAAAGGAGGTAAATGATGAAAGGATATTTAATTTTAGAAGATGGAAGTGTATTTGAAGGTGTTAGCGTAGGTGCCGATAAAGAAGTAGTAAGCGAATTTGTCTTTAATACTTCAATGACAGGATATGTAGAAGTACTTACAGATCCTTCTTATGCTGGTCAATCAGTTGTAATGACTTATCCATTAATAGGTAATTATGGAGTGTGTTTAAAAGATCAAGAATCTAATAGACCTTATGTTGAAGGATTTGTAGTTAATGAACTAGCTAGACTAGGCAGTAACTTTAGAAAAGATGAAGATCTAAAACAATACTTAATAGATAATAATATTCCTTGTATCGAAGGAGTCGATACAAGATATATTACAAAGATAATCAGAAATAAAGGTTGTATGAATGGAATGATTACAACTACTAAATATGAAAACTTAGATACAGCTTTAGAAAAGATTAGAGCATTTAAAGTTACGGGGGTAGTAGACAGAGTAACTTGCAAAGAAGCTTATACTGTTGGTAGTGGAACTAAAAGAATAGCTTTATATGATTTTGGGGCTAAAAGAAATATCGCTAATTCTCTTGCTAAAAGAGGATATGAAGTAACTGTTCTTCCTGCTCATACTCCAGCTAAAGAAGTAATCGATGGTAAGTATGATGGAATTATGCTTTCTAATGGTCCAGGGGATCCTGAAGAAAACACAGAAATCATTGCAGAAGTTAAGAAACTAGCAAGTAGTGGAATTCCAATCTTTGCGATTTGTCTTGGTCACCAACTAATGGCGTTAGCTCATGGTTTTAGTACTAAAAAATTAAAATATGGTCATCATGGAGCTAACCACCCAGTTAAGAACTTAGAAACTGGAAGAGTATATATCTCAACTCAAAACCATAACTATATGGTTGATGAAAATACTATTGATAGTAATATTGCTAAACCTTGGTTTACAAATGTAAATGATAAAACAAATGAAGGTGTTGAATATTTGAATGAAAATATTAAAACAGTTCAGTTTCATCCCGAAGCTTGTGCTGGTCCACTAGACACTGATGAATTATTTGATGAATTTTCTAAAATGATGGAGGGAAAATAATGCCTAAAGATAATAGTATAAAAAAAGTATTAGTTATTGGTTCTGGACCAATTATTATTGGTCAAGCAGCCGAATTTGATTATGCTGGAACTCAAGCATGTCGTGCTTTAAAAGAAGAAGGAGTTGAAGTAGTTTTAATAAACTCTAATCCAGCAACTATCATGACTGATAAAGATATTGCTGATAAAGTATATATTGAACCTTTAACTGTACCAGTAGTTAAACACTTAATCTTAGAAGAAAAACCAGATTCAATTTTACCTACTCTTGGTGGACAAAATGCTTTAAATATTGCGATGGCTTTAGCTGATGAAGGCTTCTTAGAAGAAAACAATGTTCGTACCATTGGTACTAATACAGATACAATCAAATTAGCTGAAGATAGATTAGAATTTAAAAACTTAATGGAAGAAATTAAAGAACCATGTGCTGCCAGTAAAGTAGTAAATCATGTTGATGATGCTTTAGAATTCGCAGAAGAAATTGGTTATCCAGTAGTTGTTAGACCAGCTTATACCTTAGGTGGTACTGGTGGGGGAATTGCTAGTGATGAAAAAGAACTACATGATATTTGTAGTAATGGTTTAAGACTATCTAGAGTATCTCAATGTTTAATTGAAAGATGTATTGCTGGATGGAAAGAAATAGAATATGAAGTAATGCGTGATTCAAAAGGAAACTGTATTACAGTTTGTAATATGGAAAACTTAGATCCTGTTGGAGTTCATACAGGTGACAGTATAGTAGTAGCTCCTTCTCAAACATTATCTGATAAAGAATATCAAATGCTTAGAAGTTCAGCTTTAAATATTATTACTGCTTTAAATATTGAAGGTGGATGTAACGTTCAATATGCTTTAAACCCTGATAGTTTTGAATACTGTGTTATTGAAGTAAACCCTAGAGTATCTCGTTCTTCAGCGTTAGCTTCTAAAGCTACTGGTTATCCAATAGCTAAACTTGCTGCTAAAATCGCTTTAGGATATACACTAGATGAAATTGTTAATGCCGTAACTGGTAAAACATATGCATCATATGAACCAACTTTAGATTATATTGTTTGTAAAATTCCAAAGTGGCCATTTGATAAATTTGTTGGTGCAAGTAGAGAACTTGGAACTCAAATGAAAGCTACTGGTGAAGTTATGTCAATTTGTAATAACTTTGAAGGAGCTTTAATGAAAGCTTTAAGATCACTTGAACAAAATGTTTATTATCTACATATACCTGAATTAGAAGGTAAAGATCATGATTATTTAAAGAATAAACTTAAAGATGTTGATGATCAAAGAATCTTTGCGGTAGCTCAGTCTCTAAGAGAAGGTATTACTGAAGAAGAAATTCATGATATAACTAAGATAGATATGTGGTTTATTGATAAAATAAAACACTTAGTCGAAGTAGAAGATCGTTTAAAGAGTGAAGAATTAACTCCTGAACTTTTACAACTAGCTAAAAGATTACAATTCCCAGATCGAATTATTGGTCAACTAGTTGGTAAAACAAGAGATGAAATTCATAATATGCGTAAGGAATTAGGTATTGTAGCAGCTTATAAAACAGTAGATACTTGTGCTGCTGAATTTGATGCAACAACTCCTTATTACTACTCAGTTCAAGGTGGAGTCAACGAAGTTGAACCACCTAAAGATAAAAAGAAAATAATGGTATTAGGTTCGGGTCCAATTAGAATTGGACAAGGAATTGAATTTGATTATTGTTCAGTTCATTGTGTTTGGGCTTTAAAAGAAGCTGGTTATGATACAATCATTGTTAACAACAACCCTGAAACAGTATCTACTGACTTTGATATTGCCGATAGACTATACTTTGAACCATTAACACCAGAAGATGTTGAAGCAATTGTTGATATTGAAAAACCAGATGGAGCGATAGTTCAATTTGGTGGTCAAACAGCTATTAAACTTACAAAAGCTCTAATGGAAATGGGTGTGCCAATTCTTGGTACTTCTGCTGATGATGTTGATGCAGCTGAAGATAGAGAAAGATTTGATGAAATTCTAGAAAAGTGTAATATAGATCGTCCTAGAGGATCTACTGTTTTCACAATTGAAGAAGCGATTGAAACAGCTAATAAATTAGGATATCCAGTTTTAGTTCGTCCAAGTTATGTGCTTGGAGGAGCTGGTATGGAAATAGCTTTAAATGATGGTGATATTAAAAAATTCATGAAAATTATCAACCGTCAATTCCAAGAACATCCAATTCTAATTGATAAATACCTTGCCGGTAAAGAAGTAGAAGTAGATGCGGTCTGTGATAAGGATGGAATCCTTATTCCAGGTATTATGGAACATATTGAAAGAGCAGGAGTTCACTCAGGAGATTCTATTTCTGTCTACCCTCCTCAAAAGATAAAACCTCATATTAAAGATGTTATTGTTGATTATACAAAACGATTAGCTAATGCTTTAAATGTAATTGGACTTATCAATATTCAATTCATCGTTTATGAAGATGAGGTATATGTAATTGAAGTAAATCCTCGTTCTTCAAGAACTATTCCTTATATCTCTAAAGTAACTGATATTCCAGTAGTGGATGTTGCTACTAAAGTTATTATGGGACATTCAATTAAAGATCAAGGATATAAATATGGTCTTGCTAAAGAAAAAGAAACAGTAGCAGTTAAAATGCCAGTGTTCTCTTTTGAAAAAATTAAAGGTGCTGAGATATCTCTTGGCCCTGAAATGAAATCTACTGGTGAAGTATTAGGTATTTCTAAGAATGTTGATGAAGCTATTTATAAAGCTTTTATAGGTACAGGATTAAATCTTCCTAAACGTAAAAATATTATTTGTACAGTTAAAGATTCATCTAAAGCTGAATTCTTACCAATAGCTAAACAATATTATATGTTTGGATATGATTTATATGCTACTGAAGGAACATATAATTATCTAAAAGAACATGATGTACCAGTTCATTTAGTTAATCGAATAGATGCTAAGTCAAATACATTATTTGATTTAATGCTAACAGATACTGTTGATTTAATAATTGATATTCCAACAAGAAATAACAATCTAAAAGATGGATTCTTAATTAGAAGATTTGCTGTTGAAGCCGGTATTCCAATTTATACATCTTTAGATACAGCTCATGCTCTAATTAATTCATTAGAGAAAAAACATAAAGGTGATACATCTCTTGTAGATATTACAACATTAAAATAATTTAAAAGGTCTCCTAGGAGACCTTTTTATTATTTAAGAATAAATTCCATTTGTGTTTCTTTAGGTTTAAAACCTATTTTTTCATAAAACTTCTTAGCACTATCATTACCTTCCCATACATTAAGAGTAACCTCGTAGCAGTCAAGTTTAATAGCTTCTTGTTTAACGTATGCAAATAACTTTTGACCAATATGTTTTCCTCTAACAGTGCTATCAACACATAAATCATCAATAAATAATGATTTAAAAGGAATCATATTATTAGAAGATGATGGATTTTGAATGACACAAAAGGCATATCCAACAACATCATCATTATCATCAACTGCTACATATACAGGAGTTGAATCATTATTAAAGATATCTATTAATTCTTCCTTAGTATATTTAGTAGTTCCAGAGATAAATATATCTGGTCTAATATCAGCATGAATTTCTAATACTTGAGATAATAGATTACTTACTTTAGAAACATCTTTTTTTGTAGCTTTTCTAATATTCATTATTAATCCTCCTTTATATATTTAAGATTTACACAGGCATTATATATTCCATCATCATTACAGTTCGAAGAAACGTAATTACTAATTGCTTTTAGTTTTTCATTACCTTGCCCCATACAAATAGAAAAAGATGCATGTTTAAACATTTCATAATCATTTAAACTATCGCCAAAACATACGTAACCATCAAGGTTATATTTTTTTACAAAATAGTTTATACCGGTGGCTTTAGATAAGCCACTGATAGTCATATCGGCATAACTACTTTCTCCAGGCATGACATCTAAACCATCAATATCTTTAAACTCTTTATAATCATAATCCAAATCTCCATAAGCGATTAAGGCTTCTACTTTTTGATTAGTATATTTACCTACTTTAGGAATTGGGTTATTAAAGAAATTAGCTGATCTTATGACATTCTCATTTGCTTCCATGGTAAGAATTCGGGGATTGGTTTTTAAGGCAACAGGAATATTTAGTTTATTACCTACCTCAATGGCTTTATTTACTATCTTACTATTCATATATTCTTGAAAGATAATATTAAAATTACTATCTAGTAATGTTTGGCCATTATTACAAACATAACCATCAAATTTAAATAGATTACTGATTTTAGTATTAGTTAAAGAATCTAATCCTCTACCAGTAGCGATAATGACTTGATGATCATTTTCTCTTAATTTATTTAATGCTTTAATTGTTGAATCTAAAACTACATGATTATCTGTAGTTCTAAGAGTTCCATCTATATCAAATGCAAATAACATATTCTCACCTCTTTTGCATTATACCAAAAAACTAAAAGAAAAAGGAGGCAAGCCTCCTTTTATAAATTATTTACCTGTTGCAATATATGGAGCAATACTTCCAGCAAATTGAGATACTGGCATAGATTGAACAATAACTTTACCAGGTCCAGTAACTACAGTATTAAATAGTCCTTCGCCACCTAATAATTTATTTTTCATACCTTTAACAGTTTGAACTTCCATTGTACAAGTTGCATCCATCATAGCTAAATATCCTGAATCGATAACGATTTGTTGTCCAGGAGCTAATTCGTATTCCAATGCTGAACCATCAATTTCTATAAATACTAGACCTTGTCCAGCCATTCTTGTCATGATGAATCCTTCACCACCAAATAATCCTCCACTGAATTTCTTAGTAAATGCAACACTAGTTTCAATTCCAGTAGTACTTGCAAGGAAAGATGATTTTTGAACAATAATATCTTGCCCTGGATTTACTTCTACTGCTCTAATTGATCCTGGGAAAGATGATGCAAATGCAATCATTCCTGGAGCAGAAGCAGTATATGTGTTTCTAAACATTGTTTCTTTTGTAAACATATGAGACATAGCTTTCCCAAAGCCACCCGCACCGGTGCTCATTTGCATTACTGGGTCCATCCAACTCATTGCGCCACTATCACAGATTAATGCTTCACCTTGTTCTAGATGACACACAACAACTGGTAGATTCCCACCTTCAATTTCATACTTCATAGATTTATTCTCCTTTTTGAATTTTAAGAGGTTCTCCCTTATACCAACATTTTACCTTATAAATATTGATAAATAAAGAAAATCAAAAATAAAAAGAGCTTAGCTCTTTTTATTAATAAATTATTATTTACATATACAAACTGGTTTTGGAACTTCCATAATTGCTTCAATAGATCTAAGTTCTTCTTTTTTGGCATTAAAAGTCATTGTTTGAATTACGTTAGTATCCTCGCAACCAACAAATAAGTATTTATCATCAACGATACTAAAGTCTCTTGGTTCTCCTGATGTATGAACCATATATAATAATGATAAACGACCAGTTTCTTTACAGATTCGATATAACACAATACTATTATGTCCTCTATTTGATACAAACAAATAATTTCCATCATCAGTCATCTTAATAGCTGCTGCACTTGAGAAACCATGGAAATGGCGAGGAACACAACGAATGATTTGAATTATTGTAAAGAAGCCATCTTTATAAGAATAGACGATTACAATATTAGATATCTCACAAATGATGTAAGCATACTTTCCATCTTTAGAGAAAATCATATGTCTTGGACCAGCTCCTGGTACAACATTCAAAGTATGTTTTTCATCTTCTTTTAAAACACCATCTTTACAAGTATACATCACAACTTTATCAGCCCCTAAATCAACGCTATAAACGTATTTCTTATCAGGAGTGATTCCAACATTATGAGCATGAGGACCAGTTTGTCTTTTTAAAGGATCAGGTCCTAAACCAGTATGATGAATGGCACCTATTTTACTATCGATTTTATGGTCTTTTAAACGATAACTAGCTGTGGCTCCAACATGATAGTTGGCAGTAAAGATTTCTTTTTTATCATTAGATAAAGCTAGATGGGTATATGATCTTCCATTAGAATCAAAATGGGATAATTCTTTAAGGTCATCTTTTTCTATTTTATAGGATGCAAGACCTCCTCCTAAAGAAGTATCATTATTCTTTAGTTTCTTAATTGACTCTCTAAGTCCTTTAACCCCATTTAAATTACTACTCTTTAATGCAACGTATAATACATCTTCATCTCTAATTATATATGAAGGAAAATCATTAGTTTCTATATGCTTTACAAGCTTAAAAGACTCTTTCTTTTCATCGTAATCTACTAAATATATACCTTTTTTATCACTTTCTCCATAACTAGCTACATATAAATGAATCATTTTAGGCACCTCCTAGTGAAATTATAACATAAAGGTATTCTATCAAGATATTAAAAATTAATAAAATGTCATTAATATAAATGTTTTACCCAGTAATGAAAATATTATATAATGTATATAATTTAAGGAGGAAAGACCCATGGATGAAAATCTATTATTATCATTACTAAAAAATAATGCTCGATTGGAAGTAACTGATCTAGCGGCGGCCTTAAATGCTAGTGAACAAGAAGTTGAAAACAGTATAAAAGACTTAGAAAAAAGAAAAGTAATATGTGGTTATCACACATTGATTAATTATGATAAAACAAATGATGAAGAAGTATTAGCTTTAATTCAAATTGATGCAGCACCAGAAAGAGAATATGGCTATGATCGTGTAGCTAAAACAATCTATAACTTTGAAGAAATAGATACTTTATATTTACTTTCAGGTAGTCATGAATTTATGGCTATGATTAAAGGAAGAACTATGCAAGAAGTAGCTAGATTTGTAGGAAGTAAACTAGCTCCTTTAGATGGAGTTACAGCTACTGCAACTTTATTTGTATTAAAACAATATAAACATAATGGTGTAATTTTTGACGAAACAAGCGATAAATCAGAAGAAAGACTTGTGGTGACACCATAATGGATTTAGAAAAAGTAATTAATCCAACAGTAAAGAATATGGCACCTAGTGGTATTAGAAAATTCTTTGATTTAGCTAATACGATGGAAGGAGTTATTTCTCTAGGAGTAGGAGAACCAGATTTTGATACTCCTTGGAAAATTAGAGAAGCAGCTATCTATTCTATTCAACAAGGTAAAACATTCTATACTGCAAATAGAGGATTACTAGAACTTCGTCAAGAAATATGTAATTATCAAAAAAGAAGATTTAATTTAGACTATAAACCAGATGAATGTGTTGTTACGGTTGGAGGATCAGAAGCAGTTGATCTAGCAATCAGAACACTTGTATCACCAGGTGAAGAAGTAATATTACTTACACCTAGTTATGTTGCCTATACGCCAGCGGTAGAACTTGCTGGAGGCGTAGCTAAATATATTACTCTAACAAGAGATAATGAATTTAAGTTAACTCCTGAATCATTAGAAGCAGCTATTACCGATAAAACAAAAGCTATTCTAATAAATTATCCATCTAATCCAACTGGTGGATTTATGACAAGAGAAGATTATGCAAAGTTAATACCAATCATTAAGAAACATGAAATCATGGTAATAACTGATGAGATATACGCTGAAATATCATATGATGAAACATTCTGTTCAATCGCATCTTTTGATGAAATCAAAGATCAAGTTATTTTAATAAGTGGTTTTTCTAAAACATATGCTATGACTGGATGGCGACTAGGTTATGTCCTAGGAAATAAATATATCATTTCAATGATTAATAAAGTTCATCAATATGTCATCATGTGTGCACCAACAGGTGCCCAATATGGGGCAATTGAGGCTATGAAAAACTGTGATAAAGAAGTTCAAGAAATGCGTCAATCATATTTACTTAGAAGAAACTTTTGTGTCAAGACTTTTAATGATATGGGACTAGATACATTTACTCCTCAAGGAGCTTTCTATGTCTTCCCATGTATTAAATCGACAGGGTTAACATCAGAAGAATTCTGTGAACAATTATTAAAAGATCAATTAGTAGCCTGTGTCCCAGGAACAGCTTTTGGTCATGCCGGAGAAGGATACATAAGAGTTAGTTATGCTTATAGTATTTCTCAACTTAAAGAGGCTACTAAAAAGATTAAAGTTTTCTTAGATAAACTAAATAAGAAATAAGATTCCTCATTTGAGGAATCTTTTTTATAAGCTTTATTTATCGAATAAATGAGGCTTTTTTTACTTGAAGAAAAGCCTTAATTAATATAGTATATACAAGTACGAATAAAGGGAGAGATTTACATGGAAAAAAATAGAGGAAGTTTTACTGGGCGTTTAGGCTTTGTTTTAGCGGCGGCAGGTAGTGCAGTTGGTCTTGGAAATCTTTGGCGTTTTCCATATTTAGCAGCTCAATATGGTGGTGGAATATTTATTTTAGTATATATTATTCTAGCTCTTACATTTGGATTTGCTTTAATGGTGACTGAAATTGCGATAGGTCGTAAAACAAAATTAAGTCCTATTCTAGCCTATGGGAAAGTAGATAAGAAGTTTAGTTTTCTAGGGTATATTGCCACAATAGTTCCAGTGTTAATCCTACCTTATTATAGTGTTATTGGTGGTTGGGTATTAAAGTATGTTGGAGTGTATATTAAAGGTTTGGGTCATGCTGCATCTTCAAACACTTTCTTTTCAGGATTTATTTCTGAAACAGCTGAACCATTAGTCTTTACTGTTGTCTTTTTATTACTTACAGCAGTAATAGTTATCTTTGGAGTAGAAAAAGGAATTGAAAAAGCTTCAAAAGTTTTGATGCCAGTGTTAGTAGTTTTAATCATTGGAATATCAATCTATGTTTTAACTCTTCCAGGAGCATTAGAAGGAGTTAAGTATTATTTAATTCCTGATTTTTCAAAGTTTGGATTTAAAACGATATGTGCTGCTATGGGACAACTCTTTTATTCCATGTCACTAGCAATGGGAATTATGATTACTTATGGATCATATACTAAAGATAAAATATCTTTAGGTAAAGCCGTTAATCAAATCGAAATCTTTGATACTTTCATTGCTTTATTTGCTGGTTTAATGATTATTCCAGCTATCTATGCCTTTAGTGGAGCTAAAGGACTAACTGCTTCAGGAGCAGGATTAATGTTTGTTTCATTACCTAAAATCTTTGGCCAAATGGCTGGGGGCGGAATAATTGGACTAGCATTCTTTATCCTAGTATTATTTGCGGCTCTTACAAGTTCAGTATCAATCATGGAAGCAATCGTTTCATGTTTTATGGATAAATTTAAAATCAAAAGAATTACTGCTTGTCTAATTTGTCTTGGAACAAGTCTTTTACTAGCAGTTCCTTCATCACTTGGATATGGTTTATGGGAGAGTGTTCATATTATTGGAATGGATTTCTTAACATTCTTTGATTACATTTCTAATAGTGTTCTAATGCCAATAGTAGCCTTTTGTACTGTTATTTTGATTGGTTGGAAAGTTGGTACAAAATATGTTGTTGATGAAGTTGTTAAAAATGGTGAAACATTTAGACGTCAAAAAATATATGAAGTTATGACCAAGTATATAGCCCCAGTGTTATTAGTAACAATTCTAGTATTTTATACCCTGATGGCATTTGGAATAGTTCAAGTATAAGGTATATCGAAAGATATATCTTTTTCTTTTAACACCTAATAATAGGTGTTAAAATATATGTGTGAACATCCTCTTTTTTTAAAACACCATATAATAAAGGTGTAAAAAGAAAGGGATGAGTAAAATGGAAAAGAGAAGTTATGAAGAAGTATATAATATAAATACAGGAACATTAAAACTATATTTATTAAAGATTGGTAAAGGTGCATACCAAGATGAATTACTAGATTTAATTATGTTTGTAAGTGATAATAATCAATTACAAAAAGCTCTTTCAAAAAGAAAAGATATTCAATTATGGTTGTTTAGTATTTTAAAAAGAGAAGCATCTAAAGCAAAAGATTATAATGAGTTAGAAGTTATCTTAGCTTATATGAATATTATTTTTGATAAGAAGTTTAAACCTTTATATGATTATAAATACTTCTTATCAAAACAAATTATTAAAACTGGATTTGATATTGATAATTATTGTTTGCTTAGACACTTAATTAGATACTCTAATAAAATATTAGAAGAGTTCATTGTGTTTATGGCTGGTGAATGTGATTTAAACGTTTATAAATATCATTATATGGGAGCTTATATTAACTTATTAGAAGGTAATTATAAACAAGCATTTATTCATCTAAACTATATTGAAATTGATGATGAATTAAAAGTATATGATAAAGCCTTAGCTAATTCTAATCCCTTAAAATATCTTCGCTTAATGAGTCAAAAGGAGAAAAAATATGATAGAAAGAATGTGTTACACGTATCTCATAATTAAAGAAAGTAATGATCCAATCACCGCTAGTGATATTCAAATTAAACTAGAGGATTATGATATCTTTATTAACGTTAAAACAGTTTATAAAGCAATTAATAATATTAATGAACTGACAACTATTCTTTTTAACAAATCAATTATTAAAACTATTCATCGAATAGGTTACAAAATTGATGATGAAATATTTAGTGATGGTGAACTTCAATTTCTAAAAGACAGTATCTTATATAATCAAGATTTATCTAAAAGTAAAGCTCATAATTTTTCTTCTTTATTAGATGTCTTTTCTTCTAGTAATCAATTAGAGCGATTAGCTAGTTGTTTAAATGATAGTTATGTAAATAATGATAGTGATTTATTTCTTTATTTATCAAATATCTTAAAAGCGATTCATACCAAATCTAATATTAGTTTTAATTATATGGATTATAAAATAAAGAATAAAAAACTAGTTTTAGATAAAAGAGATCATGGAAATAAAGATAAATATACCTATGTTGTATCGCCTTATCAATTAATCTTTTATCAATCTAGATATTACTTACTCGCCTTTAATGATAATTATCCCGATCGAATTACGACTTATCGATTAGATAGAATGCAAAAAGTAAGAAGTGTAAAAGGTGAATATGTTGATTGTAATATCGATTATGATATTTATGAAGTAATTAAAAATGGAATTAATATGTATATCGGAGGAGAAAACAAAACTCTTACTTTAAGGATAGATTCTTCAATTACTGGAACAGTAATTGATCGTTTTGGAAGAGATATCCAAGTTGATAGTGAATTTAATGGTAAATACCAATTAACCATTAAAGATGTAAAGATTAATAATGGACTTATTGGTTGGATATTAATGCTTAGAGATCAAATAGAAGTCATATATCCTATCTCCCTTAGAGATACTCTTAAACAAACTTTAAACAATTTAATGAACACTTATCAAGATTAGACTAGCAGTCTAATCTTTCTTTACATAAACTTAATATAAAAAATATGATAAAATGATATTAGAGGATGGTAGTCTTGTATATTATATTGGTGTCAATGAAGACAAAGGAGAATGTAAATGAAAAAAATAATAACAATCTTAACTACCTTAGTAATGATAGTAGGATTAACTGGATGTGGAGGATCAGACACTTCTTCATCAGATGATTTATCAGGGACTATTTCTTTAAATGGATCAACTTCTATGGAAGAAGTAGTAAATGCATTAGGAGAAGGGTTTACTAATAATAACCCCAATGTAAAAGTTGAACCACAGTTTACTGGTTCATCAGCAGGAATTGAAGCTGTAACTAATAAAACAGCTGATATCGGAGATGCTTCAAGAGCTTTATCAGATGATGAAAAATCAAAAGGTTTAGTTGAAAATATTGTAGCTATCGATGGAATTGCAGTAGTTACTGATAAAAAAAATACAACTAAAGGTTTAACAACTCAACAATTAAAAGATATCTATACTGGAAAGATTAATAACTGGCAAGATGTTGGGGGACCAAATGAATCAATCGTCGTAATTGGAAGAGAATCTGGATCAGGAACTCGTGGAGCTTTTGAAGAAATTCTAGGAATTACTGATCAATGTAAACTTGCTCAAGAAATTGATTCAACTGGAGCAGTGGTTGCTAAAGTTGCTCAAACACCAGGAGCTATTGGTTATGTTTCATTAGATGTTGTTGATAAAACAGTATCAGCACTTAAACTTGATAATGTAAAACCTTCAGTTAAAACTGTTGGTAGTGGTGATTATACTTTACAAAGACCATTTGTAATGGCTACTCGTGGAAAAATATCTAAACAATCTAAAGCAGTACAAAAATTCTTCGAATATATTAAATCTGAAGAAGGTCAAAAGATTATTACTAACTTAGGTTTAGTTGTTCCAAAGAAATAAGTTCCTTAACACAAACTTAACATAATTCGAACATAAAGCTGCTATTAATCTTAATAGCAGTTTTATATTATATTATCGAACAAGGAGACTATATGAAAACATCAATTTTTGCCAACAAAAAGACAAAATCGACTGTTGAAAAAACAGCAGCGATTATCTTAAGAATATGTGCATTTGTATCTGTGGCGGCAGTTATTGCAATTACTGTATATATGATTATTTCTGGGGCTCCAGCTTTAGGGAAAGTTGGAATTAAAGAAATCTTATTTAGTAGTGAATGGGCACCAACAGCTGCAAATCCTAAATTTGGTATTTTATATGTTATATTAACTTCAATTGTTGGGGTTTTACTAGCTATAATTTTAGGTGTTCCTATTGGTATATTAACAGCAGTTAATTTAGCAGAAGTAGCACCAAAAGGAATTAAGAAAATCTTAAAATCATCAATAGAATTATTAGCTGGAATACCTTCAGTAATTTATGGATTAATGGGGATCATTATTATCAATCCCTTAATGTATTCACTAGAAAAAGCTATTTTTGCGAATGATCCATCTCATCAAATGACAGGTGGAGCAAATTTAATAAGTGCTGTTTTAGTTTTAACAGTTATGATTTTACCAACCCTAATTAATATTACGACTACATCATTAGAAACAGTACCGGAAGATTATCGAAGAAGTTCTTATGCACTAGGAGCAACCAAAATGCAGACTATTTTTAAAATAACTTTACCAGCAGCTAAAAACGGAATTGCAACCGCAATCGTTCTTGGAGTAGGTCGAGCAATTGGGGAGGCAATGGCAATAGTACTGGTAGCAGGTAATGCAGTTAATGCACCATTTCCATTTAATTCAGTTCGATTCTTAACAACAGCAATCGTTTCTGAAATGTCATATGCAAATGGTTTGCATCGTCAAGTTCTCTTTACAATAGGTTTAGTTTTATTTGTCTTTATCATTCTTATTAACCTATTCTTAACATTTATTATTAAGAAAGGAGATAAAGATGATGAATAATAGTATCTATAACAAAAGAAGAAGAGTTAGTGATATTGTTTTAAATGGCTGTATCCAATTTTCATCATTAATCTCAGTAGGAATCTTAGCGGTTATTGTTGGATATATCCTATATAGAGGTATTCCTAATTTTAGTTTTTCATATTTGGTTAATACCACTTCTATTTTAAATGGAACACTTGGAATATTACCAAATATCATTAATACTTTATATATAATTGTTTTAACTTTAATTATTGTTTGTCCAATAGCAATTGGGGGAGCTATCTATTTAAATGAATATGCAACTAATAAGAAAGTTGTACGTGTTATTTCTTTTACAACAGAAGTTCTAGCCGGTATTCCTTCAATCATTTATGGATTATTTGGAATGATCTTCTTTGGGAATGTTTTAGGCTTAGGATATTCCATTCTAACAGGTTCTTTAACATTAGTTATTATGGTCTTACCGATTATTTCAAGTAATACCCAAGTAGCTTTAAAGGGAGTTCCTAAATCATATAAGGAAGCAGCTCTAGGAATTGGAGCAACTAAGTGGTATATGATCAGAACAGTCTTACTTCCAAGTGCAATTCCAGGTATCTTAACTGGGGTCTTATTAGCGATGGGAAGAATCGTTGCAGAATCAGCTGCATTATTGTTCACAGCAGGATCTCTTGGAGTTTTACCACATAACTTATTTGGACATATCTTTAGTTCCGGAGGAACTTTAACTATCCAATTATATTTAGAGATGTCAAAAGCTCATTACAATCAAGCTTTTGTAATTGCGTTAATCTTATTAGTTATTATCTTATTACTTAACTTCTTAGCAAAATTAGTATCAAAGAAGTTAAATGTTGAAAGGGTTAAATAAATGAAAATAGAAACTAAAAATCTAAATCTGTACTATGGAGAAAAACATGCTTTAAAAGATATTAATCTTAATATCGAAGAACATGCAATTACAGCTTTGATTGGTCCATCTGGATGTGGGAAATCAACATATTTAAAAACATTAAATCGAATGAATGATTATGTTAATAATGTTAAAATCACTGGTAAAGTTATTATTGATGGTGAAGATATCTACGATAGTAAAGTTGATACAACTTTACTTCGTAAAAAGGTTGGAATGGTCTTTCAACAACCTAATCCATTCCCAATGTCAATATACGATAATGTTGCTTATGGGCCTAGAATCCATGGAATAAAAAATAAAAAGGAACTTGATAAGATTGTAGAGGACTCATTAAAGCAAGCTGCTTTATATGATGAAGTATCTGATCGTCTTCATACATCTGCTCTAGGACTTTCTGGAGGTCAACAACAACGTCTATGTATTGCTAGAACTTTAGCAGTTCAACCAGAAGTTATCTTATTAGATGAACCAACTAGTGCTTTAGATCCAATTTCAACATTGAAAATAGAGGAGTTATTGATTGAATTGAAGAATCGCTATACTATTGTAATTGTTACTCATAATATGCAACAAGCTAGTAGAATAGCTGATTATACAGCTTTCTTCTTAGTTGGAGATATGGTGGAATATGGTAAGACAAAAGATGTATTTGGAATGCCAAAAGATAAGCGAACTGAAGAATATATTACAGGAAGATTTGGGTAGGTGATAAAAAATGTTAAGATCAAATTTTGAAGAACAATTAAATGAATTACATGTAGATTTAGATCGGATGTGTTCTTTAGCGATAAATGCGATTGATAGTTGTGTTAAAGCATTTGAAGAACACGATAAAGAATTAGCTAATGATATTATTGGTGGAGATAAAATAATTAATGATGCAGAACGTTCTATAGAAGGTAAATGTTTAAGATTATTACTTACTCAACAACCTATCGCTAGTGATTTAAGAGATGTCTCTACGGCTTTAAAAGTAGTAACTGATTTAGAAAGAATTGGAGATCAAAGTGCTGATATAGCTGATATTATTATTGAATCAGATTTAGAAAATTCATTTGATATTGTTCAGCATATTCCTCCAATGGCTAGTTTTTGTAAGGATGAAGTAAACATGGCCATAAAAGCCTTTCATAATCATGATTTAAAACTAGCTCAAGAAGTTAAAGATATGGATTCTAAATTAGATGAATACTTTATCAGTATTAAAAAAGAATTAATTCAAATGGTAACTGATTCTCCTGATAATGCCGATGTAGTATTAAACTTTCTAATGATCGCTAAATACTTTGAAAAGATTGGTGATCATGCTAAAAACATCTGTAAATGGGTTGAATTCAATGAAACAGGAAAAGTAAACGATAAAAGAATTATGTAGAGTGATATAATAAACAAGGAGGTAACTATGGACAAAAAGATATACGTCATTGAAGATGATGAAAACATATGTGAGATTATTAGTCTGGCATTAAAATCTATAGGTTATGAAGTAATTAGTTTTAATGATGCTAGTAGTGCTTTAGATAAAATGAAACTAGAAATGCCTTCGCTAGCTATCTTTGATGTAATGTTACCAGGAATGAGTGGCTTAGATGCCATAAAAGAAATAAGAAAACATAATACTACTCTTCCAATCCTTGTATTATCAGCTAAAGACCGAGAAATGGATAAAGTAGTTGGATTAGATAGTGGTAGTGATGATTATATGACTAAACCTTTTGGAGTGTTAGAACTTCAAGCAAGAGTTCGTTCATTACTTCGAAGAAGCCAACCAACTAGTAATATTGCTAGTACTAAGACTCTGTCAATAGATCGAGATAAAAGAATAGTAAAACAGTATAATCAAGAAATAGACCTTACTAAAAAAGAATATCAATTACTCATTTATTTAATTGATAATTCTAACCGAGTAGTTGAAAGAGAAGAATTGTTAGAAAAGATTTGGGGTTATGATTTTGTAGGAGAAAGTAGAGCGTTAGATGTTCATATCAGGTCACTTAGATCTAAGCTAAATGATGATGGAACTAAATATATCAAGACCATAAGATCTGTGGGCTATCGCTTTATAGAAAATAATGATGACTAAATCAATAATAAAGTATTTTATTACAGTCCTTCTCTTAGCCTTATTTGTATCTAGCACAGTTACAGTAGTAATTCTCTCCGACCAACAACTCCAAACAACTAAAAGAGATATGTTATCAACTGTAAAGTTATGTGATTACTCTTTTGATTACACTAAAGATTTTTCTAAACAAATAACTAAAATAAATAAACTAGCTTATGAAAAAGATAGTCGTTTAACAATTATTGATTTAGATGGTAAAGTATTAGCTGATTCTTCTAAACAAGATATTGAAGATAATCACTCTAATAGAGAAGAAGTTAAACAAGCTTTAAATCAAAAGGTAGGATATTCAACTAGATACTCCACGACAGTTAGAAAGAATCTTTTATATGTAGCTTATAATAATGGTAATTATATTCTTAGAATATCGATTCCTTATAATGGAATATTTGATAATATAACAATTCTTTTAGAGCCTTTAGTTATATCTAGTTTAATTGCTTTACTGATAGCTATCTCACTATCATACAAGTTCTCTAAAACAATCACTAAACCAATTAATGATATTAATAATCAAATAAATAAAATAAAAGGATATGAGGAATTAGAATTTCCTGTTTATAAATATGATGAATTTAATACAATAGCTTATCGATTAAAGAATCAATCAGAAATCATTAAAAAAACCATGACTGATTTAAGAAAAGAAAAGATAAAGATTAATGGTATTTTAAATCAAATGAATGAAGGATTTATTCTATTAGATAAGAACATGGATGTTCTTATCTATAATGAATTAATTAAATCTTTATATCCTAATATAGAAGAGAAAAAAGATATTAGAGACTTTGTCTTTGATTTTAAAATAATTGATGCTTTAAATTCTTTAAACGATTCATTAACTACGGTAGATATTAATAAAGATCATATTATTTACCGAGCATTTATCTCTAAAGTAGATTATGGAATTACAATTCTTTATGTTGATGTCACAAGTGAAGTGAATTCCAATAAAGTTAGACAAGAGTTCTTCTCTAATGTGTCTCATGAATTAAAGACTCCATTAACCTCAATTAAAGGATATTGTGAATTACTCCAAACAGATGTTATTAAAGATAAAGATGAAGTAAAGAGTGCCTTAATGAAAGTTGAAAAAGAAGTGAATTCGATGGCTTCATTAATTAATGATATCTTAATGATATCTAGACTTGAAAATAAGGATGTTGAAGCTATTAAGACAATTATTCATTTTGAACCAATCGTAAATGAAATAATTGATACTCTTACTCCTTCAATTAAACAAAAGAATATTACTATTACTAAAAATATTACTAGTAATACTTATAAGGCTAACTATCAACATATCCAACAATTATTATCTAATTTATTATCTAATGCAGTTAAATATAATAAAGAAAATGGAACTATCAATATTGATATCAAAGATAATGATGCTAATATCAATATTATTGTCAGTGATAGTGGAATAGGTATTTCTTTAATAGACCAAACAAGAATCTTTGAAAGATTCTATCGAGTAAATAAAGGTAGAGATAAATCTATTTCTGGAACAGGCTTAGGCCTAGCAATAGTAAAACATATTGTAATGTACTATGGTGGAACTATTGATGTTGAAAGTAAACTAGATGAAGGAACAACCTTTAATATTGTATTACCAAAATAAAGAAGACAAAGTCTTCTTTATTTTTATATAATATGTTCTAAAGGATATGTTATAATCCTTATATATGGAGGAAATGTATGTATAAAATTGTAACTGATGGATCTTGTGATTTTGATGAAGAACTAAGTAAAAAGTTTAATGTTGAAGTAGTTCCTTTTTATGTTTCAAAAAGAGGAGACGAAAATCATGGAAAAGAAGGAATAGATATTACTGTTAGAGAATTCTACCAATTCATGATAGATAATCCGAAAGTATTTCCTAAAACTTCCATGCCTTCAATTCAAGACTATATTGATGTGTTTGAACCAATCTTAAAAAGAGGAGAAGACATCATTTGTATTTGTATTACAACTAAGTTTTCGGGCTCATATAACTCGGCTAGTAATGCTAAAGATATGTTGTTAGAAGACTATCCAGATAGAAAGATAGTTGTCATCGATTCTAAAATCAATACTGTTTTACAAGGTTTATTAGTTGAAGAAACATCTGAAATGAAAAAAGATAACTATGACTTTGATGAAGTAGTAAATACTATTGAAACTATTAAACCAACAGGTAGAATCATTTTTACAATTGGATCAATGAGTTATTTAGTTGCTGGTGGAAGAGTTGGTAAACTTTCTGGTATTGGTGCAGGAGTCTTAGGTATCAAACCTAATATTGTCTTAAAAGAAGGAGAAATCTTTAATGAAGGTATCTCTCGAGGACGTAAAAAATCATTACAAAAAGTCATTGATACAACTATAAAACATTTCAAAGATAATAATATCAATCCAAATGATTATAAATTCTGTATTGGATTTGGATATGATAAAGAAGAAGGACAAAGGTTCTTAGATGCAATGACGGATGCTTTAAAAACAAACTTTAAAGATTTTTCTCAAAACATTTATCTTCGTCAAATTGGAGCCACTATTAGTGTTCATACAGGACCTCATCCATTAGGTATTGCCTTTATTAAAAAATATAAATAAAAAAGTTAAGATTTAATCTTAACTTTTTATTTGCTTATAAATCTGCTTTCCATAAACCATGGAGATTGCAATATTCATATACAGCAATTGGTTTTTCTTGTGGAGATAACATAAAGTCAGCCTCTGGTTTTCCATTATGGTTTAATTCTATTTTTTGATAACCATTAGTTGTTTCTAGAATGATAAAGGCAATGTGATGTTCTTCACTCATTGGATGAGCTACGCTACCAACTTGAACATGAACTTTGTTTCCATCAACGCTAGCTACAGGAACATGCTTTTCTAATGCTGCATCAGTTGTATTGGGAGTGATTTCAACCATTGGTTTACCACAACACATTACAGGAACTCCACTGGCATGAAGAAAAGTAATGATATTTCCACAAGTCTCACATTTAAAGAATTTCATAACTTCATCTCCTTTCATCTATATTCTAACATTGATTATTCATAATAACTATTTTAATGCAATTTATTCTTACCTTGATTGAATAATTAAAGTAAATTTGGTACATTGTTAACAATAGTAAGGAGGAATAAACATGATTAAAGTATGGATATGCGGTGCTAATGGTCAAATTGGTAAAGCGTTAAATAAAGAAATTAATAACTTGGCTTATGAAGTATTAAATACCGATATTGATGAAGTTGATATAACAGATGTCGAAGCAGTTATTAAGTATGGTGAAATTAATCGCCCCCAAGTAATAATTAATTTAGCAGGGATGACTGATTTAGAAGAATGTGAAAAAGATCCAACTATGGCATTTAAAGTAAATGCTTTAGGACCTAGAAATTTAAGTATTCTTTGTGAAACAATCAATGCTAAAATAATTCATTTATCTAGTGATGATGTCTTTGATGGAGCCAGTTATGAACCATATAATGAATTTGATGATACTCATCCTATTTCAGTCTATGGTAAAACAAAACTTTCTGGAGAAGAATATGTTAAAGAGTTTACTAATAAACATTTTATAATTCGTAGTTCTTGGGTTTATGGAGAAGATAATTATTTTATTAGTGAAGTAATTAGAAGGGCTAAAAATAAAGAAGATATTAAGATTGCAGGTAATCAATATGGAACCCCTACTAATGCTTATGATCTTGCTCGTTTTATTATTAGTTTAATTGATACAAGGGAATATGGAACTTATCATGCCACTAATCAAGGTTCTTGTTCAAGAGTTGAATTTACTAAAATGATTTTAAAACATAATAATTTAAATACTAAGATTATTATGGTCCATGATGAAGAAGCTGACTTAGGAAATAAAAGACCAACTAATACAATTCTAAATAATTTCTTATTAGACTGTTTGGGAACATTTACATTCCCTTCATGGAAAGATTCATTAGAAGCTTTCTTTAGGGGGAATTACAATGACTAAAGAAAAAAAGAAAATAGGTTTAACAACTAAAATATTATGTGGATTATTATTTGGAGCCATTCTAGGAGTATGTTTAAACTATCTAGTACCTTCCAAAGGAGATATTCATTTAATAGTAAATGATTATGTGGTTGATGGTTTACTATATATTTGTGGACAAGGTTTTATTAGATTAATGCAAATGCTTGTAGTACCTCTTGTATTTTGTTCATTAGTTTGTGGAACAATGTCGATGGGTGATACTAAAAAGATTGGTAAAATTGGAGTTAAAACTTTATGTTTCTATCTAGCAACAACAGCTTTAGCGATTACTGTCGCAATTATAGTTGCTAATATTATCAAACCTGGTTTAGGTTTAGACATGAGTAGTATTGCTGCAACTTCAGTTGAAAGTGTTAAATCAACAAGCTTTGTAGATACAATTTTAAACATTATTCCTAGTAATATCTTTGATGCACTTACTAATGGAACAATGCTTCAAATTATCTTTTTTGCATTATTACTTGGAGTTATCTTAGCTAAACTTGGTGATAGAGCTCAAACTATTACTAACTTTTTCTCAGAGTTTAATGATGTCATGATGGAAATGACAATGATTATTATGAAGGTTGCTCCGATTGGAGTATTCTGTTTAATTGCTAGAACATTTGCTGGACTGGGAATAGATGCTTTTATTCCACTTCTTAAATATATGTTAGGAGTATTTATTGCTCTTGGTATTCAATGTTTTGTAGTCTATATGAGTTTATTAAAAGTATTTACTGGTTTAAATCCCGTTATCTTTATTAAAAACTTTTGGCCAGTTATGGTATTTGCATTCTCAACAGCTACAAGTAATGCGACAATTCCAATGTCAATTGATACCTTAGCAACCAAAATGGGCGTCAGTAAAAAAGTTTCCAGTTTTACTGTTCCCCTTGGAGCTACCATCAATATGGACGGAACCAGTATTATGCAAGGAGTTGCCGTAGTGTTTGCAGCTCAAGCCTATGGAATCAATTTAGGTATTGCCGGGTACTTAACTGTAATTGGAACAGCTACTCTAGCTAGTATTGGGACAGCGGGTATTCCAAGTGTAGGGCTTATAACATTAACTATGGTCTTTAACTCAGTTGGATTACCAGTTGAAGCTATTGGTCTAATCATGGGTATTGATCGTATCTTAGATATGACTAGAACTGCCGTTAATATCACTGGTGATGCAGTTTGTACTACAATAGTTGCATCACAAAATGATAGTGTTGATAAAGATGTTTATTATTCAGAAGACTTAGTTGAAGAATAAATATAAAAAGTGAGTATAAACTTAATTGTTTATACTCACTTTTATTTTATAATAATCCAAGTTCAATCATCTTTAGACCAATGTCTACAGAGTTATAAGCGGCACCTTTCATTAATTGGTCACCAGTAATCCATAAGCTTAAAGCATTATCTTTATATAAATCTTTTCTTACACGTCCAACATGAGTTAATTCATCACCAATGAATTTAGTTGGATATGGATATATTTGATTAGCTAAATCATCATATAAATCAATACCAGTACTATTACCAAGTAAATCAAATACTTTATCAATGTCTATATTTTTCTTTGTTTCAATATAAATAGATTCAGAATGTCCTCTAAGAACAGGAACTCTAACACAAGTAGCGTTAACTTCAATATCTTTAGAGAAAATCTTTTTAGTTTCATTAACCATTTTAAGTTCTTCTTTTGAATAATGATTATCTAAATCAAATTTATCAACTTGAGGTAAACAGTTAAAAGCAATTGGATAATGTTTCTTATCTGATCCACAAGGAAGAGTTTTAGCTTCTGGTTCTTTACCATCCATAACATCTTTAGATTGACGATATAATTCTTCCATTCCAGCAACACCAGCTCCACTAACTGCTTGATAAGTAGATACGACAATTCTTTCGATATCGAATTCATCATTAATTCTTTTTAGAGCACTACACATCATAATAGTCGTACAGTTAGGACAAGCTATAATACCTTTATGATTCTTTAAAGCTTCACCATTAACTTCTGGTACAACTAATGGAACATCCTTATCCATTCTAAAGTGAGATGTATTATCAATATTTACACACCCAGCTTTAACTGCATATTCCATATATTTTGCTGAAATACTTCCTCCAGCACTCCAGAAAGCAATATCAATTCCTTCAAAGCTATTTTCTGTAAGTTCATCTACAACATATTTATCATTATCAAATTCTATTTCTTTTCCTTTAGATCTTGCAGATGCAAGTAGTTTAATATCTTCAAATGGGAAATTGAATTGATATAAACATCTAAGCATTTCTCTACCAACTGCTCCAGTAGCCCCAACGATTGCAACATGATACTTTTTCATTTTAGTTTTCCTCCTCTTGATCTAAGAAAGCTTTATGAAGTAATACTTGAGCCTTCTTAACATCATCTCTATCGATATAACAAGATATATTTATTTCTGAACAAGATGTCATTTCAACATCAATATCATTATTAAGTAAAGTATTATAAGCTTTTTGATACATGCCTTGGTTATTCTTAATACCAACACCAATAACACTAACCTTACCAATATTACCTCTAACTATTGTTTTAGTTGGATTTAATTCTTTTTTCATATCAGTAATTATATTAACTACTTCATCCAAGTCTTTATCATTAATAATAAGAGAGATATCCATCTTTCCACCACCAACTAAAGCTTGATTAAAAACATTGACATTAACTCCAGCCTCGGCAATCTTTTCAAACATCTTACCAGCACTAGAATTAGTAGCATCTACTTTTACTAAAGTAATACGGGCTTCGTTATTACTTCCAGTAATACCAGATATAGTTAATTGATTTATGTTTTCTTTCATTATTTTATCTTCCCCTATAACATAAGTTCCTTTACATTCATCAAATGAAGATCGAGCATGGATTGCGATATTATGCTTAGCAGCCAGCGATACACAACGATGATTTAAAACCTTAGCTCCGTTTTTAGATAATTCTAACATTTCAGCATAACTAATATAATCTAATTTTTTAGCATTAGGTACAATTCTTGGATCAGCAGTATAGATACCATCAACATCACTATATATTTCTACTTCAGTAGCATCAATAGCAACACCAATAGCTACCGCTGAAAGATCACTTCCACCTCTACCTAGAGTAGTAATTTTCCCATGGATTGAGTGCCCTTGAAATCCAGGAGCTACAACTACATCATTTTCTTGAAGCTTTTCAATTATATGTTTACCTTCAACCTTATTAATAGTTGAATTACCATAATTATTATCGGTAATAATTCCCAGTTCTCGGTTTGTGACAGTTCCAACTTTATAACCTAAATTAGAAAGTTCGCTTTTACAAACCATTGTGGAAATAGTTTCACCAATGCTAGTAAGACGATCTGTCTCTTCATCACTTAGATTAGCTGTATCAACTAAACTAAGTAATGTATCAGTGGCATAAGGATCATCAAACCTTCCCATAGCACTTACTACGGCTACTACTTTATTACCTTCTTCAATATTTCTTTTTATATGTTTATACATTCGGTTTCTAGTTTCTACTGATCTAGTAGAAGTACCACCAAATTTTTGAACTATTACTTTCATACTATCCTCTTACTTTAAAGATTGAACATTCATCTGGATTTAAATCACTTACTAAATCATTATATTCAATTTCATTAGTAATATAAACATGGTTATGATTTTCTGAGAAGTAAGTATCATAATCAATATCTAAAGGTTTATTACTTCTAACATAGTATTTAGATTTAGTAATTGGATATACTTTTTTACAATCTTCATAGTTATGATTCCATCTTTCAACTTGATTTGTTTTAATGATATCACTAACTACTGCACTAGCAGTAACATATCTACCAGCACCTTTACCATAGTAAATTACGTTTTCAACATAATCATTATCTATTTCGACAACATTATAAGCATCCATTACATTAGCAACTAATTCATTTTTATTAACTAAAGTGGCAGCAACATCAATTCCTAAACCATCTTTAACTTCTTTAGCTTGAGCGATTAGTTTAAAACGATAACCAAGTTTACTAGCCATATCCATATCAGTCTTAGTTACATTTCTAATTCCAGTTGCTTTAATAGAATCAAAATCAACATATTTATTAAATCCATTTTGAGCTAAGATACAAATCTTATGAGCAGCGTCGATTCCATCAAGGTCTAAAGCCGGATTAGCTTCAACATAACCTAAACCATCGGCAATAGTTAAAGCTTCTTCAAAGTCTAAGTTTTCGTTTTCCATCAATGTTAGGATAAAGTTGGTAGTTCCATTAAGGATACCAGTTATTTCTTTAATATTGTTGGCAACTAAACATTCTTTTTGTGATACAAGAACAGGGATTCCTCCTCCAACACTTGCTTCATAGAAAATATGAACATTATTTTTATCGGCACATGTATATATTTCTTTACCATAATGAGCAAGTAAAGCTTTATTAGCAGTAACGACATGTTTTTTATTATTTAATGCTTTAAGGATGATATCTTTAGCAATAGTTGTACCACCAATAAGTTCAACTACAACATCAATATCTTTATCATTAATAACATCATTAAAATCACTAGTATATTTAGTCCCTTTAGGTAGATCAACTTTTTCAAGTCCACATCCATATACTATTTCAATATCATCATTAATAATCTTTTCTAATCTTGTTTTTTCATTAGTAAGTATTTCAATAACTCCATACCCAACTGTACCTAGTCCGATAACCCCAATTTTCATAACTTTTCTCCTTATAAAAATAAGACCATATAGGTCTTTTATTAAATACAATATAAAACCTTTTAATGACATAAACTAATTTTTTATTTAGCTGGTCATAATCATAAGTTTCATTGTATTTTATCTCCTTTAGTTTTTATTTTCAATATACTAACACGATTGTATACAATAATCAATAGAATATGTTATAATTGAATCAAATTGTCTGTAGGTTTACAATTGATGTGAAACAAAAGTATTAAAAAAGTGATTCATTCCTTTATAATTTAGTTGCATACCAAAGAAAGGAAATGAATCACATGAATACTATATCACAAAATGCAAGATACTT
>JAQVWN010000023.1 GCA_028749475.1 Thomasclavelia sp. | reverse complement strand
AAAAGAAGATCTGGTATTGATAGCATGATGGACACACCTGTTCCCATCCCGAACACAGAAGTTAAGCATCACAGCGGCGACGATAGTACTACGGTGCGACAATAGCACATTGCCAGTTCTTTTTTTTATACCTTTTTTTATGATTTAGAAACTTAAATTATAGATTAGGTATCTAGTATTTTTAATGATTATAAAGTATAATAGTTGAAGGTGATAATTTTGAAAATAAAGTTATATTTTGGCAAATTTAAATCTGTTGAAAAGTCTGGTATTGGAAGAGCTGGAAAGCATCAACAAAAAGCTCTTGCCTTGAATGGCATTGATTACACAACAGATATAAAAGATAATGATTATGATATTATTCATATCAACACAATATGGCCTGACAGTTTAAAGCAAATTAGATATGCTAAAAAACATAATAAGAAAGTAATTATGCATGCTCATAGTACTCAAGAAGACTTTAAAAACTCTTTTAAGTTTTCTAATCTTGTAGCAGGTCCCTTTAAAAATTGGATAATAAAAATGTATAGTGCTGGAGACCATATCATTACTCCGACACCTTATTCTAAGTCTATTTTAGAATCTTATGGTATTACTAAACCTATTACAGCAATTAGTAATGGTGTTGACCTAGATGATTTCAATCCTACAGAAGCTCAAATTAATGCTTTTTGTAGTCATTTTAATATTAAAAACGATGATACAATAATTGTTTCAGTGGGGTGGCTATTTGAAAGAAAAGGGTTTGATACTTTTGTAGAAGTAGCTAAAAAATTACCCGACTATAAATTCTTATGGTTTGGGGATATTAAAATGTCTAACCCAACTGAAAAGATCAAAAAAATAATTAATAATTTACCTGACAATGTTTACTTGCCAGGTTATGTTAGCAATGAAGTTTTACAAGGTGCTTATGGTCGAAGCCAAGTATTCTTTTTCCCTTCTAGGGAAGAAACAGAAGGTATTGTGGTACTAGAAGCTTTATCTTGTCAAACACAAGTTGTCCTTAGAGATATACCTGTATTTGATCCTTGGATGATAGATAAGGTCAATTGTTACAAAGGTCGTAGTATTAAAGAATTCGTCGATATTATTGATGGACTTGTAAAAAAAGAATTACCATCAACTATTGAAGAAGGATACAAAGTTGCTAAAGAAAGGGAACTGTCTAAAATAGGAATAGAACTAAAAGCAGTATATGAAAATGTTTTAGATAAATAGGTAATATATTATGAATAAAAAGAAATACATAATAAATATACTTATCATTTTAATTGTGGGTGGTGTATCAATTTACTTTTCTATTGGTAGTCAATTAAAAGGAACTATTGAATCTCTTAAAAGAGCGCAAATAATATGGTTAATTGTAGCAATTTTAATTATGCTTTTATATTATTTGGTAGTTTCTTTAAATCTTAAAGTTTTTGCTAATGTATATAAAAAAGACTATTCATTAAAACAAGCTATTGTTAATGCGATGAGTGGAATCTTCTTTAGTGGAATTACTCCAATGAGCACAGGTGGACAATTCTACCAAGTTTATGCCTTTAATAAGCAAGGAATAAAACCAACATATTCATCAAGTATTTTACTAATGCTCTTTATTGTATATCAATCAGTTTTAGTTTTATTTACAAGCATAATAATGGTATTTAGATATTCTTTTTATTCTTCTATTTATTCTGGTTTTTTCTCACTAGCTATCTTAGGATTTATAATTAATTTTTGTGTTATTGCAAGTCTATTTATTGGTGCAAAATCTAAAACATTACAAAACTTTTTTTGTAAATATATTATCAAATTTTTAGCTGCAATTCATATTGTTAAAAACTATGATGATAAAGTAATTGAAATTCAACAAAAGTTAGATAGTTTTAGATCTGAACTTACTATATTACTTAAAAATAAAGAAGTGTTATTAAAGTCTATTTTACTTAACTTTGCTAGACTTATAATACTTTATAGTATGCCATTCTTTGTTGCTATGGCTTTAGATGTACCTCTAACTGTTGGTCAATTCTTTGATTTTATTGGGATTACAGCCTTTATCTATATGATAAGCGACTTTGTTCCTCTTCCAGGAGCTAGTGGAGGAAGTGAAGGGACATTTTACCTATTGTTTAAAAACTTCCTAAAAAGTGCAACAAGTGCCACATTACTTATATGGCGTGTGTTTACATATTATATGGGATTGGTCATTGGCGGATTCATTATGGCCTTTTCAAAAGAACTTCATCAAACCAATGCTGTTGTAATTGAAGAAGATGGTAAAGAAATAGAAATTGAAGAAATTGATGATGTTTCGATAGATGATGTAAAAGGAGATTAATTAATGAGGATTGCGATATTTTCTGATACTTATATACCTGACATTAATGGAGTAGCTACTTCTTCTTTTATCTTAAGAGAAGAATTGATAAAACTAGGACATGAAGTATATGTTGTTACAACTGAATTACCTTCAGGAAGTGATTATAAGGATGATGATGAAGGTATTTTAAGAGTGCCTGGACTGGAAGTTCAAGCACTTTATGGCTATCGTATATCTAGTTTATACTCTGTTAAAGGAATGAAAGAATTGAAGCAATTACATATTGATTTAATTCATGTCCAAACAGAATTTGGAATTGGAATATTTGGTAGAATAGCTGGTGATGTTTTAAATGTGCCAGTTGTTTATACATATCATACAATGTATGAAGACTATACTCATTATGTAAATCCAATATCAAGTAAATCCATTGATAACTTTTGTAAAAAAGCTGTTGGTCAAATAAGTAAAGTATATGGAGATAAATGCTCAGAACTTATTGTTCCATCATTAAAGACTAAAGAGACATTAGAAAAATATGGACTTAAACAAGAAAATATCTATATTATTCCTACAGGATTGCAACTTGAAAGATTTGATCCAAAAAATAAAAATCAAAACGAAATGGATAAAATCATTGAAAAATATAATTTGAAAGATAAATTTGTAATTACTTTCTTAGGTAGAGTAGCTTCTGAAAAAAGCATCGATTTAGTAATTAGAGCAATTAATAAATTGTCTAAAAAACATAGTAATATTAGATTACTAATTGTTGGTGGTGGACCACAACTTGATGAATTAAAAGAACTAGTAAACGAAGACAATATAAATGATATTGTAACATTTACTGGGCCTCAAGATATATCTAGAGTACCAAGTTTTTATCATATTTCTAATGTATTTGTATCCGCTAGTTTATCAGAGACTCAAGGATTAACTTATATTGAAGCAATGGCAAGTGGTACACCTGTAGTTGCAAGATTTGATGAACAATTAACTGAATATATTGATGATAAAGAAAATGGATTCTTTTTTAAAGATGAAGATGAATTGGTATCTTTACTAGATGAACTAATGGGTAAAGACTTAACTAATATTAGTAAAAATGCTGTTATCAAAGCATCAAACTTCTCAGCAGAGAACTTTGCTAAAAAGGTGTATAAAGTCTATGAGCATGCTGTTATTAACAAGCATTATATTTATACGATTCAAAAGATAATACCCACTAGAAGTGGAAAAAACGAGGTTGTATTTGAAAATGATAATTTATCTATGACCTTAGATTTATCTGATGCGATTATTAAACAATATGATTTAAAACCAGATAAAAAAATAGAACATGAATTATTTGACACATTAAAGGACTTACAATATGTATCTAGTTGTTACAATAAGGCTTTAAAATATCTTACTTATCGTGATTATACATATGCCGAAATGCGCAAAAAATTATTAAACAAAGGTGATTGGGATGATGTCCAATTAGATGCATGTATGGAATTATTAGTTGAAAAGAATCTAATTAATGATGAAGCTTATACTATTAATTATTTAAAAAGAAGTACTAGACTTGGTATTGGCTTAAATAAATGTATCTATAATCTTCGTAATTTAGGAGTTAGTGAAACAATAATTGATGATTGTTTAGAAGAATTAAATGATGATGAAGAATATCAAGCAGCGATTGCTTTAATTAATAATTATTATGAAAGAAATTCTTATTTTAATAGTCAAAAACAAACTATTAATAAAATTAAACAAAAACTATTTATTAAAGGATTCACAAATGATACTATTGATAGAGCAATGTCTGACTATGATTTTTCTTACAATGAAGAAAAAGAAAAAATTGCTTTAGATAAAGAGTATAATAAAATGTATGCTCGTTATATAAGAAAATATAATGGAAAAGAATTAAAAAATAAGATTACTGATGGATTACTAAAAAAAGGATTTAATTATGATCTTATTAGAGAAAAGATGAATGAAGGGGACTTTGATGATGAATAATATTTCTTCTTTAAAAGCAGGAGATTCAGGAATTACTATTGATGGAATAATTATTAATGTAGTTACGGGTAAAACAAACGGCGCAAATAGAAGTACTTATCTATCAATTGAACTTCAAGATAAAAGTGGAACTATCGATTGTAAATTATGGAATGCAACAGATAATCAAGTTGAAAAAATAGTTACTGGTTTAGTTGTTAGAATAGTAGGTGACGTAATTAAATATAAAGATGATCTTCAACTTAAGATTGCTAAAATTGGATTGATATCAAATGATGATTCCGTAAAAGTTCAATACTTAAAAAGTGCTAAAACTGATGGTAATGATTTAATTGCTTCAATTAAATCTTATCTAGATCAAATAGATAATCCTAAATTACACACTATTGTAAAATCTTTATTTGAAGAAAATATTGAAAAAATGTTGGTTTATCCAGCAGCAAGTAAAAATCATCATGAATATGTATCTGGTTTAGCTGATCATACTAACGGAATGCTTAAAGTTGCAGGTAGCCTCGTTGAGCTATATCCTTCGCTTTCAAAGAGTTTACTTTATTCAGGTATAATATTGCATGATTTAGGTAAAACGATTGAATTAAGCGGTCCTGTTGTCCCTGAGTACACTATTGAAGGAAAACTATTAGGCCATATAAGTATTGCTAATGCAATGATTAAAGAAAAGGCTGATGAATTAAAAATAGAAGGTGAAGAAGTAACACTTCTTCAACATCTAATTCTAGCTCATCATGGAAAAAATGAATTTGGTAGTCCAGTATTACCTTTGATTAAAGAAGCTGAAATACTTTATTTGATTGATAATATGGATGCAAGAATGAATATGCTTGATAAAGCATTAGAGAATGTAGAAGAGGGAAGTTTTACTAAAAGAGTATACGCTCTTGAAAACAGAGCTTTTTATAAACCACATACAAAATAATAAAAAAATCTCGTAATTATAATTACGAGATTTCTTTTATTTTAAAATTTCACTTTTTAATTTTTCCATATCATAATCATTTGAATGATCTATGAAATTAATATCTAATTCTTCCTTAGTATAACGAGGAAGAATATGAACATGAAAATGCTGTACACTTTGGCCAGCAACTTCATTAGTGTTGGTAAGAATGTTAACTCCTTTAGCATCTAAGTTCTTTACAATCTTATTTGCAAGTTCTTTAGTAACTTTCATAATATGACTTAAAGTTTGATCATCTACTTCTAAAAAGTTATTAAAATGCTTTTTAGGAATTACTAAAGTATGTCCTTTAGTTGCTTGTGATAAATCTAAGAATGCTTTACAAACATCATCTTCGTATAGGGTAAAACTTGGAATATCACCTTTACCTATCTTACAAAAAATACAATCTTCCATATAAAAACCTCCTAGAAAAATATTAACATAAAAAAAGAATAAGGTGAAACCTTATTCTTTATGATATCTTATTCAAAATATGATGGATAAGATTTTTTGATAGAATCTTTAATCTTATCTTCATTTACTTCAAAGTCATATTTCTTTAAGTAGTATGCTTCATACTTTGTAGAAACACTATCTTCACTAGCTAATGCTTCTTTAATATCGCTTTTAACTTTAGAAGTATCAGTATTATATACCCATACTACTGCGTATTTCTTTTCTGAAGTTTTAATAGCTTTTTTATAAACACCATCTTTAGTAAAACTTGATAGTTTTTTAACTATTTTAGAATCTAAAGTTGAAGTGCTTTTTGTGACCATACCTAAATCACTACCACTATTAGCAGTTGATAATTCATCCCATTTTTCAGATGAAGTTGCTTGTTTAATAATATTTAAAGCAGCTGATTCAGTATCACATTCAATAGTTTTAAGATATTTAACTTTTAAAGAAGATAATAACTTCTTATAATTTTTGTTGATATATTTTGCTTTAAGTAATTGTTGTTTTGCATCTGGTTCAAGAGCTTCTTTAACGAAACTATCAAGAGAAGAGTAACCATTACTTGTTGCATAAGTTTCAATTTTACCATCATCTGCATAAGTTGCATAAGTCTTTTTAGATTCTTCGACTTTTTTGTTGATTGCATCTTTGTCAGTTATTTCTTTATCAGCAATTTCTTGCATTGCTAGATTTAAAACTTCGTTTTCACCAGCTTGTTTTAAATAATATTTATAAATATCATTTTTAGTAATCTTTATACTACTATTATAAACTTCTGATTTGTCACCATTTTTAACTGATGTTGTATAATCTTCATCACTTCCAGAATTGAAAGCGTAGAAGACACCACCAGAAATACCTAGGATCATTACGATACAAAGGATAATGATTACAGTTTTATGATTTAAAAACTTTTCTTTCATATTATTGTGCCTCCGTATCAGAACTAGTTGAGTTTAGTTGCTCAGTTATATAAGCATCTACCTTTTTCTTAACTTTTTTACTTGCATATTTGAACTTATAAGCTTTAAATGCTTTGTATTGCATTTTAGAATCATAAGAAATTAAAGGTGAATCAATATCAGTATTCTTTAATTCTTTCTTGATTTTGCTCTTTGAAGTACTAGTACATTTTAAGAAATAAATACCATCAGTTCCTGTAATAGCACCAGAAACCTCACCTTCATTTAATGCTAATGCATTAGTTTCAATATCATCACCATAAGTACTAGATAGGCCAGTAGTACTATCAACAACTCCTAAAGATCCTTGATTGTTTTTAGTATCATCATCATCACTATAATCTTTAGCAATATCACCAAAAGATTTATTTGTTGCTAGTAAATTTTGAACTTCAGTAACTTTAGATTGTTCATCAGTAGTAAGTGATGAAGTATCACTTACAGAGATTTTTATCATTGCTAAAATTCTAGGTGAAGAAGAATTGTAATAATCATTAAATACAGTATCAAAGTTATTATCGACATAATGTAGTAAATACTTAGAATATTGTATTTGTTGAATCATGGCATCTTTATAAGCAGATATACTACTATAACCTGAAGAACTTAAAGCAGATTTAAGTTGAGACTTATAACTGTCATCTCCGTATGTAGACTTATAGTATGATTTAATTTTACTAACAATTGTGTCAGCATCAGTTTGGATATCATCATCTACAGGGAATTTTTGATCAATAATTGCTTGTAAACAAGCAGCATAATAATATGAAGCACCATTGGTATCATAGATATCATTATAGATATCATCAGCAGTGAAATTTTTACCTTTAATAGATGCAACTATATCATTGCCTTTTGAATCGGTTTTTGTTGAAGAACAACCACTACAACCAAGTAAAACACTTGCGGCAACCAATCCAGTTAATATTTTTCTAGATTTCATTCTATTCCTCCTAATATAACGGTGTAATTATACTATTTTATTGTCTTGTTTTCAATTACAACATAGAAAATACATAGTTTCCCATGATTAAAAAAGCGTTCATATAAATGAACGCTAATAATCAATAGGATGGTGACATCGATAAACTTCAACCACGATTTTAATAGTGACTAGTAAAGGCATAGCAATAACCATACCAATAGGTCCAAATAATGTTGAACCTGTTAAGATTCCAAATAATACAGCCATAATACTTAGTCCAATTTGATGAGAATAAATCTTTGGTTGAATTACATAAGTAACTAGAGTACTTTGAATAAACATGAGTAATAATAATATAATACAATACTCCGGTCCTAGAGACAAAGTAGTTACAAGTCCTAAACAGTTAGCTGCTATTGGACCAATATAAGGAATGATTGATGATATACCAGAAATGATACCAAGGAACATCCAGTTAGGATGACCAATTATCAAGTACATAATCATTGTCGTAATAGCTTGAACAACTGCTCCAATGGCAAAGGCTTTAACATAAGCAATTAAGGAATAGTTAATTTCTTTTAAGTATGAAGGTAAAGATTGATCAATTTTACCTGCATAATACTTAATTAAATCTCTTATACGACGCCATGTAAGTGAAATATATATAGCTAATACAATATAAATGACTGTGTTACCCAAAGTAGACATAACATCATTTAGAATACTAATAGTAGAATTTACAGTTGTCTCACTTTGAATAAATTTAGAAATTTCACTTGTGATATTACCAGTCAAACTAGAAATATCAAAATTGAAATGAGCATAGATGAATTTGGAAATTGCTACTAAACCTGATTTTAAAGTAGGGAACATAGTTGATACTGAACTATATAAACTAGGTATAGCTAAGGCTACTAAAGCAATAAGCAAAGCAATTACGCCAACATAGACAATTGCTACACAAGCTCCTCGATTTTTAATCTTTTTATATAAATACTCAATTAATGGATTAAATACAAAGGCAATAACGAATCCTATTAAGAAAGGCTTAATTATAAGCCAAAATAGATTAACAATTCCAATCCATAAATCACTAGTAGCTATAAGCATAAAGATTATAACAAGCAAAATAAGAATATTTATTAAGGTTTGAGTAATTCTTTTATTTGATAAAAATGATATAAATGCTTTTAAAAATTTCATTTTTTACCCGCCCCCTTTATAGGTTAAATTATATCACGTTTTGTTTATCCTTTAAACTTAATAAAATAATTATTATCATATCAATTGCGATGAAGGTATCATTGAGTAAAATATAAATGATAGAAAGGTGGTATTATGTCAACTTTAAATATAAAAAACTTATTTGTTTCAATAGAAGATAAAGAAATTATCAAAGGTATTGACTTAGAAATTAAAACAGGAGAAATTCATGCTTTAATGGGGCCTAATGGTAATGGTAAATCAACACTTTTATCGGCCATTATGGGAAATCCTAAATACACAATTACTAATGGATCTATTACATTAGATGGTAAAGATGTTTTAGCAATGAGTGTCGATGAAAGAAGTAAAGCAGGAATCTTTTTAGGAATGCAATATCCTCAAGAAATTGCCGGTGTAACTACATCTGATTTTTTAAGAGCAGCAATGAATGCTCATAGTGAAGAAAATATTTCATTATTTAAATTCATCAAACAATTAGAAAAGAATATTGATGAATTAAAAATGGATGAGAATTTAGCTCATCGTTATTTAAATGAAGGATTCTCAGGTGGAGAAAAGAAGAGAATGGAAATTCTTCAAATGAAATTATTGAATCCTAAATTTGCTTTATTAGATGAAATAGATTCAGGACTTGATGTAGATGCTTTAAAGATTGTTGCTAAAGCTATTAATGATATGGTAGGGGATAATTTTGGTTTAGTAATGGTATCCCACTATGAACGTTTATTCCAACTAGTTCCTCCAACTCATGTTCACATCTTAGTAGATGGAAAAATTGTTATGAGTGGTGGAAGAGAATTAGTTGATAAAATAGACAAAGAAGGTTATGAATGGGTTAAAGAATTAGGATATAACTTTACTGAAGAAGAAAAGAAAAAGCCTATTATTCTTGAAAACTGTGGGCATAAGGAAGTCCGTAAATAATGAATATAAATAATATAAAAAACTATATATTATTTAAAGATGGTAAAGTGGTAAAAAATAATGGAAATATTAAATTTCAAGATAAAGAGCTTGTAATTATTGAATCAACTTCATTAATGATTGAATATCAAGGATCATGTAATGATACTCTTACTATTTCTATTAATCCAAATGTTAATTTAGAATTAATAGAAATTATTAATATAAATTCTAACAGTAATATCAATGAAAAGATTATTGTAAATGAAGATAGTAATCTTAATCGTTATTTAGAAGTTAATAATGAAAACAACTTTACTTATCAAAATAATATTGAAATTAAAACAAATGCTTCTTATAAATCTGCCTACGTTGATTTAAGTGATGGAAATACTGATGCTAGTATTACTTGTAATCTTGTTGGAGGATATGCCCAAGCTCTAACAAGACTAGCATGTTTATCTGCTAATTTAGAAGATAAGCACTATCAAATCACTATTAATCATAATGCACCAAACACATATGGTAACATGGATAATTATGGTGTTGTTGAAAATAAGGGTCGTTTAATTATTGATGGTATCGGTCGTATTACTAAAGGTATGAAACAATCAAAAACTCATCAAATAAATAAAATCATTGTTTTTGATAAAGACTGTAAAGCTCAAGCTAATCCATATTTATATATTGATGAATTTGATGTCGATGCATCACATGGAGCTAGTGTTGGTAAGATTGATGAAAGTCAATTGTACTACTTAATGTCGAGAGGACTTACTAAAAATGATGCCATGCATTTAGTTACATATGGTTATTTTATGCCAATTATGGAATATATCGATAATGTCGATTTAAGAGAACACTTTAAAAAGACTTTAGAAGAGAAGGTTAACTATAATGTTTGATGTAAATGAAATTAGAAAAGATTTCCCAATGTTAAACGGTAAAACCATGCATGGTAAACCTTTAATATATTTAGATAATGGTGCTACAACATTAAAACCAAAATGTGTAATTGATGCAGTATGTGATTATTTGACAAACTATTCTGGTAACGCTCATAGAGGAGACTATGATCTTTCTCATGAAGTTGATACTCGCTACGAAGATGTTCGTAGTAAAGTTGGAAACTTTATTAATGCTAGTAGTCAAGACATTGTCTTTACTTATGGTTCATCTGATTCATTAAATATGGTTGCTTTTGGATATGGATTAACTCATTTAAAGGAAGATGATGAAATTTTAATTTCTTTAGCTGAACATGCAAGTAATACGCTTCCTTGGTTTGAAGTTGTTAAATCTACTAAAAGTAAAATTAAATATATAGAACTTGATGAAAGTGGAAAAATTACAATTGAAAATGTAAAAAAAGCGATTACTGATAAAACAAAAATAATTTCATTAGCTCAAATTACAAATGTTCTTGGTAGTGAAGCGCCAATCAAAGAAATATGTAAATATGCTCATACTAAAGGTATTATTGTTGTTGTAGATGGAGCACAAAGTGTTCCTCATAAGAAAGTCGATGTTAAAGATTTAGACTGTGATTTCTTATGCTTTTCTGGTCATAAGATGTGTGGACCTACTGGTATTGGAATTTTATATGGAAAGCATGAATTATTAGAAGCTACGACACCTACTAGATTTGGTGGCGGAAGTAATGCTCGATATAACAGTTGTGGAATTATCAAGTTAAAAACTGCACCAACAAAGTTTGAAACAGGAACTCCTAATATTGAAGGAGTTATAGGATTAGGTGCTGCTATTGATTATTTAAATAATATTGGAATGGATAATATTGAAAAATACGAAAAAGAACTTCGAGATTATACAGTCGATAAATTATCAAAAGTTGATAAGGTAGAAATGTATAATCCAAGTGGCATTGGACCAATAGCCTTTAATATAAAAGGCGTGTTTTCTCAAGATGCAGCTAGTTTATTTAATAAATATGGAATTGCTATTAGGTCTGGCCAACATTGTGCCAAAATATTAGATGAATACCTACATGTTTCTCAAACATGTCGTTGTTCACTTTATTTCTACAATACTAAAGAAGAAATAGATCAATTTGTAGAAATATGTAAGAAAGGAGATGACTTCTTAGATGCCTTCTTTTGATGAAAATTTAATGAGATCAATTATTATGGATCATTATCAAAATCCTCGTAATCATAGTTTAACTGATGATAAGGATTATAAATCTGTAAATATGGATAGTGAAACATGTATTGATAATATTGATGTTCAAGCTAAATTTAATGATGGAAAAATTGAAGATGTTAGATATGATGGCGAAGCCTGTGCGATTTGTACTGCTTCAACATCAATCATGACAGAACTATTAAAAGGAAAAAGTATTCCTGAAGCAAAAAAAATCATTGAAAACTATGAAAATATGATTTATGAAAGAGACTATGATCCTGAATTACTTGATGAAGCAATTGCTTTTATGAATACTCATAATCAAGCAAATAGAATTAAATGTGCAACTCTTGGATGGACAGGAATGAAAGCTTTAATTGATGAGGAGGAAAAAAATAATGACAAATAATGAAGAATCTTATTTTAAAACTCCTAAAGGAATAAATGAGGAAGTTGTTAGAGAAATATCAGCCATCAAACAAGAACCTGAATGGATGTTAGAGTATCGTCTAAAAGCTTTAAAATGCTTTTTAGAAAAGCCAATGCCTACATGGGGTGTTGATTTAAGTAGAATTAACTTCGATGAATATACTTACTATATTCGTCCTAGTGATAAAAAAACCAATGACTGGTCAGAAGTTCCTCAAAATATTAAAAACACGTTTGATAAATTAGGTATTCCCGAAGCAGAAGCTAAGTATTTAGCTGGTGTAACTACTCAATATGAATCAGAAGTTGTTTATCATAATATGTTAAAAGAGGTTCAAGAAAAAGGAGTTATCTTTTTAGATATTGATACGGGACTAAAAGAATGTCCTGAATTATTTAGAAAATACTTTGATACAGTAATTCCTTATTCAGATAACAAATTTTCAGCTTTAAATGGAGCTGTTTGGTCTGGAGGATCTTTTATTTATGTACCTCCAGGAGTTACTTTAGAAAAACCACTACAATCTTATTTTAGAATTAATTCTGAACAAATGGGACAATTTGAAAGAACCTTAATTATTGTTGATAAAGGATCTGATATTCATTATGTTGAAGGATGTACAGCTCCTAATTATTCTAAAGACTCACTACATACTGGTGTAGTAGAAATAGTTGTTTTAGAAGATGCTAAATGTCGTTATACAACTATTCAAAACTGGTCTACCAATATTTTAAATTTAGTTACTCAAAGAGCTAAAGTATATAAAAATGGTCAAATGGAATGGGTAGATGGAAATATTGGTTCAGCAGTAACTATGAAGTATCCTACTTGTATGTTAATGGAAGAAGGAGCTAAAGGAACATGTATTACTATCGCGGTTGCTGGCAAAAACCAAATTATGGATTCTGGAAGTAAAATGATTCATCTGGCTCCAAATACCTCTAGTACTATTATCTCTAAATCAATTAGTAAAAATGGTGGAAAAGTAAATTATCGTGGGTTAGTTGAACACTTACCAAAGGCTTTAAACGCTAAAAGTAAGGTTGAGTGTGATACTTTAATTCTTGATGAAAAGTCAACTAGTGATACTGTACCTACAAACTATTCTTTAAATAATGATTCAATTATTGAACATGAAGCAACTGTATCTAAGATATCTGATGATCAATTATTTTATTTAATGAGTAGAGGACTATCTAAAGAGAATGCTACTCAAATGATTGTTATGGGATTTATTGAACCATTTTCAAGAGAACTTCCAATGGAATATGCAGTTGAATTAAATCAACTATTAAAAATGGATTTTGGTGATAGCATTGGATAAAAAAGAAATACGTAAAAAATTATTAAAAAAAAGAAACAATCTTTCAATAACTGAAGCCTTAGATAAGTCTTCAGTTATTATTAATAATTTAAAGTCTTTAAAAGAATATCAAACAGCTAATACAATAGCTATTTATGTCTCTTATAATAATGAAGTAGATACTATAGAATTTATAAAAGAAAACATATCAATTAAAAGAATATGTGTTCCTAAAATAATTAATAAAGAAATGAATTTCTATTTAATTAATAGTTTTGATGAATTAAAACCAGGTTATTTCAATATTTTAGAACCAATAACTAATCATTTAATAAGTAAAAATGAAATTGATTTAATGATAATACCTGTTGTTGGATATGATAAAAACTTTAATAGATTAGGTTATGGTGGAGGCTTTTATGATCGTTATTTAAAGGGGTATAAGGGAAGTAAAATCGGTATAGCTTATTCATTTCAAAGAGTAGAAAAAATAGATACTGAGAAGTTTGATGTACCTTTAGATAAAGTTATTAGTGAAAATAAAGATTGTTTGATATAATCAATTTAGAAAAGCGGTGAAATTAATGTCAAGAGAGAAGACTGTATTAAAAAACACTTTAATAATGATGTTTGGAACATTCCTTCCAAGAGTTATTAACCTACTTACTACACCAATAATTAATGGTTCGATAAGTGGATCAGCTTACGGGAATGTTGAATTAATTACTAATACAATCTTAAACTTTGCAGTACCTCTTCTAACACTGCAGATGGAACAAGCGTTATTTAGATTCTTAATTGACTCTAAAGACGAATTAGAACAAAAAAAGGTAATTACTAATGGTTATGCAGTAATTATTTTTATGATGATGATAGGAGCTTTAATTACTTTATTTTTACCGATAGAGGGATTTAGTGGAGGTTGGAAAGCTTTACTAATTGGTTATATTGTAATTGAAATAATTGCTACAACATCTAGATTTATATTAAGAGCATTCTCAAAATATAAAGAATATTCTATCTTAGCTGGAATTGTTGTGTTTGTTAATTTTGGCTGTGTGGTTTTAAATATGAAAGTATTTCATATGGGAATGCAAGGAGTTGTTCTAGCTTTAACTGTAGCTGACATTGTTGGTTTCTTATATGTAATTAAAGTAACTAATGTCTTTAGCTATATTGATTTAAAATGTTATGATAAAGATTATCGTAATTCAATGATGAGATACGCATTACCATTTTTACCTAATCAAATATCATGGTATATTAACCAAATGTCTGATAGATGGATTATTTCTTTGTTTTTAGGATTCTTCTCAAATGGGGTTTACTCAATGGCTAATAAGATACCAAGTATAGTTAATATTTTGTATCCAGCATTTAATCTTGCTTGGACTGATTCAGCTCAAAGAAGTGTTAATGATGAAGATAGTTTCTCTTATTATAATAATATGTTTAAGAAACTATTTTGTATTATTTCAGCGGGAACGGGATTATTAATTGGACTAACACCAATTATATTTGCTGTTTTATGTGCTAATCCTAAACTATATGTTGCACTTCCTTATTCAGTACTACTTGTAGTAGCAACTTATTTCTACTGCTTTGGACAATTCTTTGGAAGTATTTATGTTGCATTAAAGCAAACTAAAAATATGTCGGTTACAACCATGATTTCAGCAATTATTAATATTGTTATTAATCTTGTGTTTATGTATCAATTTGGAGTTATAATCGCCTGCATATCAACTTTCTGTGCTAATTTATTCTTAGCTGGTTATCGTTACTATGATTTAAATAAAAGATACTTAAAAATAAAATTACCAAGTCGTTTAATCGTACTTACAATTTTTGTATTTGCAATTCTTTGTGTATGCTGCTTATCTAGTAGTATATATATTAAAATAGGTGGTATGGTTTTATCATTTATCTACGCCTGGTTTATTGCTGGTGATCTTGCAATATCAATGGTAAAAGGGCTTATAAATAGAAAAAAAGGTAACTAAGTTACCTTTTTTTTATTAGATTGGAGCGGGTGATGGGAATCGAACCCACGTAGTCAGCTTGGAAGGCTGAAGTTCTACCATTGAACTACACCCGCATTAATTACATAAATTAAGATATCACAAATCATAAAATAGTCAATAAAAAAATCTATCCGTTAGGATAGATTTTATATTTTTAGAATCCTGGTTTACCAAGAAGTTTAAACATGTTCTTTTTATATACTTCAACACCTGGTTGGTTAAATGGATTAACTCCAAGAAGGTAAACTGACATAGCACATGAAGCTTCAAAGAAGTAAACCATATATCCAAAGTGATAAGCATCCATCTTATCAATAGTAATTTGAATATTTGGAACTTTACCAGTATTAACGTGAGCATCAATAGTTCCAGCACAAGCTTTTTTATTTACATAGTCCACATCTTTACCAGCAAGATAATTTAAATTATCTAAATTGTCTGGATCATTTGGAATCTTAATATTACTAATTGGATTTTCTACTTGGAATACTGTTTCATATAATACTTTAGATCCTTCTTGAATGAATTGACCTAGTGAATGTAAATCAGTAGTAAATGTTGCAGAAGTAGGTAAAATACCTTTTCCTTCTTTACCTTCTGATTCACCATAAAGTTGTTTCCACCATTCAGCTACCATTCCAAGTTGAAGTTCATAAGTAACGAACATTTCAGCAGGATAACCAGCTTTGTTTAAGATTTGACGAGCAACACCATAACGGTATGCATCATTTGTTTCAATATTTGAATCATTATATTTATCCATAGCATCTTTGGCACCTTGAAGCATTTCATCAACGCTGATACCAGCCATTGCGATAGGAAATAAACCTACAGGTGTAAGTACTGAATATCTTCCACCAACATCATCAGGAATAACGAATGTTACATAACCTTCGTTATCAGCTAATGTTTTTAAAGCTCCTTTAGCTTTATCAGTAGTGGCTACAATTCTTTCTTTAGCTCCATCTTTACCATATTTTTCTTCACACATTTCTTTGAAGATTCTAAATGATACAGATGTTTCAGTAGTAGTACCTGATTTAGAAATTACATTAATTGCAAAATCTTTATCTTTAATATAGTTAGCTACTTGATTGATGTAATTTGATGAGAAAGTATTTCCAACATAGATAATTTCAACATCGTTAGTAGGGTATAAACCATTAATTGCCTCAATAGCAGCACGAGCACCTAAATAAGATCCTCCGATACCACATACAAGTAAGACATCAGTTTTTCCTCTTAATTTTTTTGCGGTTTCATTAATAAGTTTAACTTCTTCCTTATCATAGTTTTCAGGAAGCTCAACCCATCCTAGAAAATCATTACCAGCACCAGTTTTTTCATGTATCATGGTATGAATTTCACTTACTTTGTCTTTATAAGAAGATAAATCTTCTTTAAGCATAGCGTTTGATAAATCTAATTTAATCATAATTATCCTCCATTATTCCATCTTTTAGCCATTGTTTCATAGCTTGTTCTAAAGGAGCAAAACCTTTTGGTGTTTCTTCAATAGGACGCCTTGGGTTTTTATAGTAGACTCTTTTAGAACGTCTACGATATTGATTATCGATGGCTTTAAGTGATAAACGAGCATGTTTAGTTTCTTCGTCATAGTCAATAACTTTAACTTTTAAAGTTTGATCAACTTTAATAAAACTATCAATTGACTTAACAAATTTTTCAGATATTTCAGAAATATGGATAAGTCCTGATGAACCATCAGGAAGTAAAGCGAATGCTCCATATGGTTGAATACCAGTAATTTTAACTTCAACTATACTGCCAAGTTTAACATTAGACATCAATAATTCTCCTCGGTGAGATTATAGCATAATTAGAGTAGTTGTTAAATGGAATACAATCTATTTATTATATTTTTAAGGCATATTTTGCGACTATATTAATGTTTTATGTTAGAATGTCAAATGAGGTGAGATTATGAATGAAACTGAAAAACAAATCATCAAGGTAATTGATAAGTTAAGACCTTATTTACAACGTGATGGTGGAGACATAGAATATGATAGTTTTAAAGATGGAATTGTATATGTTAAGATGCTTGGAGCATGTGCTGGATGTACAATGCTTGATGACACTTTAAAAGATGGTGTTGAGCAAATCTTAATGGAAGAAGTACCTGGTGTTTTAGAAGTTAAAAATATTGTCAACGAAATGCTTTAATGAGACAAATTTGAAACAAATTTGAAACTAAAAGTAATATAAAGTGTGCTACTATTTTACAGTAAGGTATTGCACTCGACTGCAATATGTATTATATTTGTATTCGTTAAATTAAATAGATAAAAAATGCTCTTATTAAGAACCGTTAGATGAAGATCGATGAAACGGTGGCAACCCTCTTTGAGAAGGTGCCTCACTTAGCAAGTAAACTTGATCAATAAGAGAAGGCTTTCATTGCTTTCTCTGTGGAAGCTTTTTTTATTGGAAAGAGGAAGAAGAATGAAAGAAAAAAGATTATTTACATCAGAATCAGTATCAGAAGGACATCCAGATAAACTATGTGACCAAGTGTCAGATGCAATTTTGGATGAATGTTTAAGACAAGATCCAAATTCTAGAGTAGCTTGTGAATGCTTTACAACTACAGATTTATTAATTATTGGAGGAGAAATAACTACTAATGCTAAAGTAGATTATGAAAAAGTAGCTAGAGAAGTAATTAAAGAAATCGGTTATGATGACTCTGAAAAAGGAATAGACTATAAGACATGTAAAATCCAAATATGTATGGATGAACAATCACATGACATTGCTCTTGGTACTAATGAAGAAGTAGGGGGAGCTGGAGACCAAGGAATTATGTTTGGTTATGCTTGCAATGAATCAAAAGAATATATGCCACTAGCTATTATTATGGCTCATAAACTTGTTAGATATGCATCTAAGTTAAGAAAAGAAGGTAAGTTTAAAGGTGCTCGTCCTGATATGAAAGCTCAAGTAACTTTAGATTATACTGATAAAGTTAAAGTAGATACTATTTTAATGTCTGTTCAACATGATCCAGATGTTGATTATGAAGAGTTTAAGAAATATATTAAAGAAGAAATAATGGATAAAGTTGTTAGTGAATATAATTTGAATCACGACTATAAAGTATTGATTAATCCAACTGGAAGATTTGTTATCGGTGGTCCTCATGGAGATACTGGTCTTACTGGAAGAAAAATTATTGTTGATACTTATGGAGGATACGCCCGTCATGGTGGAGGAGCATTCTCTGGTAAAGATCCATCTAAAGTTGATAGATCAGCTGCTTATATGGCTCGATATATAGCTAAAAACATGGTTGCAGCCGGACTTTGTGATTCAATTGAAATTCAATTATCTTATGCTATTGGGGTAGCTAAACCAACATCAATTTACGTTGATTGTAACAATACTAATAAAGTCTCAGAAGATGTTATCTTAGAAGCTATTAATAAGGAATTTGATTTAACTCCAACTGGAATTATTAAAACATTAGATTTGAAAAAACCAATCTACAAACAAGTTGCTGCATATGGCCATTTAGGACGTCATGATTTAAATCTTCCATGGGAACAGTTAAACAAAGTTGAAGCATTAAAAAGTTATTTAAAATAAACATCGATTATATCGATGTTTATTTAAATTATGCTTTTCTTAGGGTAACCTGAGGTATTATTTTTCACTGAATTATTGTATAATATATTATATATAAAGGAGGAATTCTTATGAAAATTTCAATAAGAGGAAAGAACGTCGAAATCACTGATGCTATTGAAGCTAAAGTAAACGACCAATTATCAAAACTAGATAAGTATTTTATAGTTGGAAGCGACGTTGAAGCCAAAGTTTTAGCTAGAACATACTCATATGGTCAAAAAATCGAAGTTACAATTCCTACTGATCATGTATTACTAAGAGCTGAAGCTGTTGATGATGATTTATATAATGCTGTTGATAAAGTCATCGAAAAACTAGAAAGTCAAATTAGAAGATATAAGACTAAACTTTCTCGCAAATCTAAAGACAATAAACTTGCATTTAACTTTGCATCAATTGAACCATTAGAAAATGAAGAAGATGATGTATTAGTTAAAACTAAAACTATTAATCCAAAGCCAATGGCTATGGAAGAAGCTATAATGCAAATGGAACTAATTGGACATACATTCTTTGTATATCGTGATACTGAATCAAATCTAATTTCTATCGTTTATAAACGTAAAGATGGAGATTATGGATTAATTGAAACTGAATAACAAAAAGAGCCTTAGGGCTCTTTTATTTTGTCTCCTTGATAAATATTATGAAGCTTCATATATTTATCGATGTCATTTAGAATTGTTACTTTTTTTATTGACCATAATGGAGCTATCAAATCATCAAGTTTACCATCACCTGTTAGTCTTTCAATCACAACATTACCTGGAATATACTCAAGTTGTTTAGATGCGATTTCAATATATTTTTCTCTAGATAACATTTCAAACTCATTATTATTATAAATTTGTTCAAGTTTAGTGTTTTTAACAACATATAACATATGAATTTTTAAGGCTTGAATATTTAGTTTTCCAACTTCTTTTGCTGTTTGAATCATCATATCTTCAGTTTCAAAGGGTAGACCATTAATTATATGAACGCATACTTTTAAATTAGCTTTATTTAATTTTAATAAAGTTTTTTTAAAGTCTTCAAAAGTTTCACATCTATTAATATAGTTTGATGTTTTATTAAAAATAGTTTGGAGACCGAGCTCAATCCAAATTGTTTTAACTTTGTTAACTTCTTTAAGATAATTAATTGTTTCATCAGTAATACTATCTGATCTAGTAGCTAAAGATATAGCTACTACTTCATCACTATTTATAAATGGTTCAATCATTGATTGAATCTTTTTTAATGGTCCATAGGTATTAGTGTTAGCTTGAAAATAAGGAATGTACTTACAATTTTTCCATTTTTTATTAATAAGTTTTTTTCCTTCTTCATATTGCTCAATAATACTTTGATTTTTATTACCGGCGTAGTCACCAGAACCGCTATTACTACAAAAAATGCAACCACCCAAGCCTTTACTACCATCTCTATTAGGACATGTAAAATCAGCATTTAAAGCTATTTTAGCCACTTTATTATGATAGGTACTTTTTAAATAGTAATTAAATGTATGATAGCGTTTATTATCTAAACTATATTTGAAAGGATTATTATTCATGGAAAAATTATACCACAAAGGAGAAAAATTATATGGCCTTAGAACTTATTAATATTTATAAATCTTATAATAATCAAACTATTATAGATAATCTAACGATAAAATTTCCTAGTAATGGATTAATTGGAATTGTTGGTAAGAGCGGTAAGGGGAAATCAACATTATTAAATATTATAAGTGGGCTTACACAGTTAGATAAAGGAGAGGTTTTATATAATTCGTTAAGCATAAATGAATTTGATTTTTATTTAAATCATGTTTCTTATTTACATCAAAATCATAATCTAATATCTTGCTTAACTATTAAAGAAAACATTGAGTTGTTTTCAAAACTAAAAGACTCAAATATAAATACTATTTCTTTAGAAAAGTATCAAAATGAACTTCAATTGAATTCTTTACTATCTAAATATCCTGCAAGTTTATCAGGTGGAGAAAAACAAAGAGTTTCACTTCTAAGAAGTATGATAACTAATTGTGATATTTTATTATGTGATGAACCAACCGGCGCTTTAGACGAAGTTAATAGTAATATCATTATGAAAAACTTATCTAATTATGCTAGAGATCATTTAGTAATAGTAGTATCCCATAGTAAACAGTTAATCAATAAATACTCTACAGGTATTATTGATTTAGATTCTAACCAAAATATCTATAATTTAAATAATGAATTAGTTAGATATGATGTTTTAAATCATGATCGACATCATTACAAACAAAAGAACAACTATGTCTTTAAAAGATTAATACAAGATAAATATAAAGTTTTACTGCTAATCATTGGTCAAATCTTTACCATCTGCATTGCTGTAATTATGGCAACTAGTATATATAGCATAAATAATACTTATAATAATTTGTATAATAAATCTTTGATAAAAAATCAAAACATGATTATAAAGAAAGACTCTAAAGAGTTTAGCGAAGATGATTTTAATCATTTAAAAACTAAAAATAATAATAAAGAATATAGTTATGATTTAACTAAAGGGATGATTAAAAAAAGTAATCATTTTGCTAGTTATACTATAAATAAACAATTACCCTTCAATAATATAATTGTAAATAAAGCCTTTAAAGATAAATACACTAAAGGTAATATTATTGATTATAAAATCAATAATAAATCATACGAATTAAAAGTTAATCAAGTATTAAAAGATGATATTAATACTGAACCAACAATCTATTTTAATCCTAATTATCTTGATAGTAATTTAAAGAAAGAAATAATCGATAAATCCATGGTTATTATTTATGATGGAACTAGATATAAGGTCTCCAATGAATATATTTCTTTAAATCCAATTAAAGATATTAAAGATAGTTATAAGTTAATATATGATATTTGTTTATATGTAGCTATATTATTTTTAATCATATCGTTTATTATAAGTTTTGTATTATTTTATTTAATATATTATTCAATGGCTCTATCAAGAAAAAAGGATTATGCGATTTTAATAACAAATGGACTTACTAAAATGAAGTTTAAAAACATGCTTATAAATGAAGCATGTTTTATTTCTTTTTTAATCAGTGGAGTAAGTACAATCATTAGTTATATATCACTTATAATTATTAATAAATCACCTCTAGTAAATATGATTATTAATAAAGATATTAAACTTACCTTACCAATATTATATATTAGTAGATACGATATCTATTATTTAATACTAGTTGTTTATTTATTAATAGGATATTTAGTTACATCTAAAGTATATAGACAAATCCTTAAAATAGATTATGTCTTAGTGTTAAAGGAGAAATAAATGTTAGAAATAAGAAATCTCTATAAAAAATATGATCGAGTAATTTTTGATGATGTAAGCTATAAATTTAATGATACAGGTCTATATATAATTACAGGTTCTTCTGGAATTGGTAAAAGTACATTATTAAATATTTTATCAAGAGTTGATGAAAAGTATGAAGGTAATATTTATTATAATAACCAGGATATAAAAGATATTAAAGATTTTAGAAGAAATTATGTTGGATATTTATTTCAAGATTTTAATCTAATTGAGGATTATTCAGTTAAAGAAAATGTTAGTATTACTAAATATTTAAATAAAGTTGGTAAGCATTTTATCAAAAGTATGTTTGATAAATACCAATTTATTAAATACCAAAATAAAAACATTAATAAACTTTCCGGAGGAGAAAAACAAAGAGTAGCTTTAATAAGAACTTTAGCTAAAAAACCAAGTATTATTCTGGCAGATGAACCAAGTGGATCATTAGATAATAAAAATGCTGAGTTTGTCTTTGAACAACTAAAAGAGTTCTCGAAAAGTTGCTTAGTGATTGTGATCACACACGATAGTACTCTAGCCAAAAAGTATGCTGATACTTTAATTAAATTAGAAGATAAAAAATTTCACATCCTAAAAACCGCTACTAATAAGGGGGTTAAAGCCAGTAGTGATAAAAAGGTATCAAGGTTTTATTTATTATCATTTAAAGAGGTAATAAAGAATTTTAAGTTAAATTATAAAGTAATTACAGGTATATATTTAGCTTTATTTTGTATTCTTTTAATATTTAGTGTGGTTGATGGAACGAAAATTCAACTAAAAAAGGAGGTCAGTAAACTTTTACCAGATTCTTTGCTTATCATCGATGGTAAGAATCTAAAAAGTATTACTAAAATTAAAGGGGTTAAGTACACTTATTTAGAACCATCTAATTATGAATTCTTAGGACTTGATACAAAAGACAATTATTCTTTTGATAATACTATTTATATAAGTGAACAATACAATTATCCCCCAGATAATCTCTACAAAAAAATACATTCTGATAACGATATAATTATTTCCAAAACCACTGCTTTAAAATTATTTAATAAAACTAAAATATCTAATAAAAAGGTATATGGTTATTATAGTGATGGAATTCAGATCAAAAAAGTAACTTATAATATAGTAGGGGTATCTAATAATGATACCCTTTTAGATACAATGTATATTAAAGAAAATAGTAATGTTCGTCTTATCAGTGAATTGTTTAATGATTCAGATATTAGTTTTAGTGTTGGGATGATTTGTGTTGATAGTAAATACAAGGTAAAGACTGTGAAGAAGGAATTAGAAAATAAATATCCAAATAATAAGATAAAAATATCGAATGATAGTATTAATAAGAATATTGATGATATTACTAGTAAAATAAGTATTGTTTTAACTTTCTTTAGTTTGCTAGCAGTAGTTAGTTCTTGTTTTTTAATAGGAGAAGTAATGTATTTAAGTGTTGTTCAAAGAAAAAGGAAGATTGGAATCTTTAGATACCTTGGGGCTTCATCTAATGAAATCAAACTAAATATTATTTTTGAATCATTAATCATCGTTCTTATAAGTTTTCTACTAGCTTATTATAGTTTGGTAATTATTTCGGGGAGTATTAGTGATATATTATCTAATGAACTTTTCAATAAATCTGTAAATCTCATAATAATCGATAATAGGAGGGTAGTGATAATCTTAATGATTACTACTTTACTAACTGTTGTTTCGAGCTATCTTCCAGCTAGATATGCTTGTCGTTTAGATATTCTAGAAGATATTAATTAGACGTTTTTAACGCATTAAAATCTTGCAAAGAACTATGCTTATGTTATAATATCTAGGTAAATTCTTTGATTAGGAATAGTAGTAATATAATCATTTATAGAGATCTAATGGTTGGTGGAAATTAGAATTGATAAGTTACGAACTCGCCTAGGAGATATAATTATGAATTAAGTAGTAATTATCGTAAAGCTGCGTTAAAGCTTCGAGGGCATAGCTTAGCTATGAACTAAGGTGGTATCGCGATTAAAGTCGTCCTTAGATAGGACGACTTTTTATATTTTAAGGAGGAAAAAATATGCCGTTTGATCATCAAAAAATAGAAAAGAAGTGGCAAGAATATTGGGATGAAAATAAAACATTCCAAACAGATGTTTATAATTTTGATAAACCTAAATTTTATGCTTTGGATATGTTTCCATATCCATCTGGACAAGGACTTCATGTTGGACATCCAGAAGGTTATACTGCAACAGATATCGTTTCAAGAATGAAAAGAATGCAAGGATTTAATGTATTACATCCAATGGGATTTGACTCATTTGGTTTGCCAGCTGAACAATATGCAATTAAAACAGGTAACCATCCTGAAGCATTTACTCTTCACAATATAGAAACATTTACTAAACAACTTAAAATGCTTGGATTCTCATTTGATTGGGATCGTCAAGTATCAACTTGTGACCCAAGTTTTTACCATTGGACACAATGGATTTTTAAACAATTATTTGAAGATGGACTAGCTAAAAATGTTGATATTCCTGTCAATTGGTGCGAAGAACTTGGAACAGTACTGGCTAATGATGAAATCATTGATGGTAAATCTGAAAGAGGTGGATATCCAGTTGTTCGTAAGAATATGAAACAATGGGTAATTGATATTCCTAAATATGCTGAAAGATTACTTGAGGGATTAGATGATTTAGATTGGCCTGAATCTACTAAAGAAATTCAACGTAATTGGATTGGTAAATCTATTGGAGCCCATGTTAATTTTAAAATTGATGGGTATGATGATGAATTTACAGTATTTACAACTCGTTGTGATACTCTATTTGGTGCTACTTATTGTGTTTTATCACCAGAACATGATTTAGTTGATAAAATTACTACTCCAGATAAAAAAGATGAAGTAAATAAATATAAACAAGTTTGTGCAACAAAATCAGAACTTGAAAGAACTGATTTAAATAAAGATAAAACAGGTGTATTTATTGGGGCATATGCTATAAATCCGGTTAATAATAAAAAGATTCCTATTTGGATTTCTGATTATGTTCTAGCTGGTTATGGTACTGGAGCTATTATGGCTGTTCCAGCTCATGATGATCGTGACTATGAATTTGCCAAGAAATTTAATATTGATATTATTCAAGTTTTAGAAGGTGGAGATATCTCTAAAGAAGCTTATACCAAAGATGGTCTTCATATTAATTCTGGTTTCTTAGATGGTATGGACAAAGAAACAGCCATTGATACAATGATTAATTGGTTAGAAGAACATAAATGTGGTAAGAAAAAGATAAACTATCGTTTAAGAGATTGGATTTTTGCAAGACAAAGATATTGGGGTGAACCAATTCCAATTATTAATTTTGATGATGACACAGCAGTAGCCTTAAGTGATGATGAATTACCTTTAATTCTTCCAGAATTAGATGATTACTCTCCAAGTGCAACAGGTAGTCCTCTTGATAAAGCTGTTGACTGGGTAAATGTTGAAGTTGATGGTAAAAAAGGTAAAAGAGAAACTTCAACAATGCCTGGTAGTGCTGGAAGTTCATGGTATTATATTAGATACCTAGATCCTCATAATGATAAATGTATGGCTGATCCAAAACTTATTAAACACTGGTTACCAGTTGATTTATATGTTGGAGGACCTGAACATGCAGTAGGTCATTTATTGTATTCTAGAATGTGGAATAATTATTTATATGATAAAGGATATGTTTTCACTAAAGAACCATTCCAAAAGTTATATCATCAAGGTATGATTTTAGGTAATAATGGTGAAAAGATGTCTAAATCTAAAGGAAATGTAATTAATCCTGATGAAATAATTAAATCTCATGGAGCTGATACTTTAAGACTATATGAAATGTTTATGGGACCTTTAGATGCATCTAAGCCTTGGTCTGAACAAGGTGTTGATGGAGCAAGAAAATGGTTAGATAGAGTTTATCGTATTTTAATTGAAAGTGATAAATTAACTGATGAGAATGATGGATCATTAGACTATTCATATAATGCAACAGTTAAAAAAGTAACTTCAGATTATGAAACTTTAAACTTTAATACAGCAATATCTCAAATGATGATCTTTATTAATGATTGTTATAAAGCTGATAAGATTTATAAAGAGTATGCTTATGGTTTTATTAAAATGTTAAGTTGTGTTGCTCCTCATATTTGTGAAGAAATGTGGCAAATATTAGGACATGACCATTCACTAGCATATTCTTCTTGGCCAACTTTCGATGAAAGTAAAATTGTTGAAGAATCAATTGAAATGGGTGTCCAAGTTAATGGTAAACTAAGAGCTAAGATTAAAGTTGCTAAAGACGAAGATGATGAAAAAGTTAAAGAAGAAGCATTTGCTCAAGAAAATGTAATTACTCATACAAAAGATAAAGAAATTGTAAAGGTAATTGTAGTTAAAAATAAAATTGTGAACATTGTAGTTCGTGATAAGTAAACTTATAAAAAGAAAAGTAGAGATAATCTGAGATGATTATTTCTACTTTTTTGTATTTGAATGATATAATAACGAAAAGACAGATTTGCAGGGGAGAAAGGCTAATGTTAAAATTAATAGAAGTAAAAGATAAAGAAGAATATTTTAGAAAACTAAATGTAGGTATATCCATGTCCAAAATGTGGAATTCTTTGCAAACTAAATCAGAAGTTGGACTTGGAAAAAGTGAAATAGGCTATCAGATGGTTTCCAAAGTAATGGCAGGAAATATTGCAAGGGGATTAGGACTTAATGCTGATTTAGCTGAATGTTTAGCCATGTGCCAAGGAGTTTTTTTTCCTGCTTATGGAAAAGAGGGAAAGAAAGTAGTCCTGCAGTTTATGGAAGAAAACGGAATGGAAATGTCTGAGGCTGATTTGGGAAGAAACTTTGTAATATATGATTTACATAGAACCCATAATATTATTTCTACAGACTTTGATCAGAAATTACATGAACTGTTCGCCAGTAACAGTATGGCAAAAACGCCAGAGGTAGAATTGGCAAGATTTTGTGGCAAAATAATTGATGAAATTAAAGAAATAGAAATGAATACAAATGTAACTCAAGCAGACTATATGTATAAAACTGTCAAAGAGATTGTAAATGAGTGTATAGAATCTGGCAAATTAGTTCAGAATGAAAATCTTATAAAAAGTCTAAAAGAAATAACCAAAATCGAGTATACATTAAGTGATAAACAGCGGGATGAAATATATAATAGAATAATGAGTTTATCAAAAATATACAAAAGCGAGAAAATGGCGGGTATATATGAATTTATCGGGGCAAGTGAGAGATGTAACGTATAGACAAACTCTGATTTGTCTCAAGAATTTATATTAATAAATAATTATATATAAAGAACTGAAGCAATTCAGTTCTTTTTCTTTATATATAATAAAGAGGTTAATCGCATTACCCGGGTCACTTTAATCAATTATTAAAGTGAAAAAATAAGTATATGATATATTTAACAAGTAAGTTAACTTGTATTAGATCGTTGTAAACTACATAAAGGTAATATCAATATATTCTTCATTTAAAGGAGTAGATGGATATCAAGCTAAATAAAGATAGAATATAGTTATTCTATCTTTTTAATTTTGACAAAGAATATTATTTAATATGATACAATATTCTTAATTAGTAATAAACTAAAACTAAATTTTGATATTTAAATAATAATGTTAGATGGATACTATTGGAGGTTATCATGGAAGAAAACATAGCTAAAGATATTAATGTGTTAAGTAATTTTTGTGGGAAACGCGATTTAGTTGATTTAACAACTGAAGAACTAAAAAAGAATTATTCTATTGAACAAGCTGATATAATGGTTCTTTTTGGTGGAAGTATTATATGTGGTGGAGATGTAATTGCTGAAGGAATTAAAAATGACATTGCCAAAAAATATATTATTGTTGGTGGGGGTGGCCATACAACAGATGCATTAAGAAATGAAATAGCTAAACAATGTCCTAATATAGAAACAAAGTCATTATCTGAAGCAAAACTATTTTCTAAATATTTAGAACATAAATATGGATTAGAAGTTGACTATCTAGAAACACATTCAACAAATTGTGGTAATAATATAACTTATCTTTTAGATCTACTAAAAAGAGAAAATATATCATATAAATCAATTATTATTTCACAAGATGCTTCGATGCAACTTCGAATGGAAATGGGATTAAGAAAATATGTTAAAGATAAAATAATTATTAATTATGCAACATATAAATCTCATGTTGTTATAAAAAATAACAAACTAGTATATGAAAAAGAAATTGTTGGAATGTGGGATATAGAACGTTATATTTCATTGTTGATGGGGGAGATAGTACGACTTAGAGATGATGAGAATGGATATGGACCTTCTGGAAAGAACTATATCGAACATGTTGATATACCTATTGATGTAGAAAAGGCTTATAAAGAATTAGAAATTAATTTTAGGGACTTGATTCGAAAAGCAAATCCACTGTATGCCTCTAAAAATAGAATAACTAACTTATAATGATTAAAATTATATGTTTTTATGCGCTTAATTTTTAAATAATGCAAAGAATAGAAAAATATTAAACTATTTTGAAGTTGTAAACTCAAAGTAGACACAAAAAAAGATATAATAAATATATCTTAGAAGTGTCTACTTTTTTCTATGTAGAAATGGAGAATTATACAAATGGGAAGACATAAAGGTGGAAAGAATCGTTATTGGAGTAAAGAAGATAAACTAAGAATTATTAAAGAAGCTCTTTTAGCAGACAAGATAGTTACCATATCTGATAAGTATAATATTT
>JAQVWN010000036.1 GCA_028749475.1 Thomasclavelia sp. | reverse complement strand
CATTTATATAACTGGTATAATATTAAAACTTTAGAAATTATGCATCCATCTTTTGTTTCAAGTGTTGATAGTGGTAATTTTGTGGCGGCATTAATGGTTACAAAAGGGTTTTTAGAAACACATAAAGAACATAAGTTAAAAGAATGTGTTGAGAAATTAATTGATAAAACGGAATTTAATCATTTATATGCTAGTAATGATGTTTTTAGTATTGGTTATCAGGTTGATCAAGGTCATTTAGACACATTTAATTATAATAAATTTATGAGTGAATCACGTATTTTAAGTTATGTGGCAATTGCTAAGGGAGATGTTCCTAGTAAACATTGGTTTAGTTTAGATAAGACTCTTATTGCTTATAAGAATAAAAAAGGTTTATCATCTTGGTCAGGTACTTTCTTTGAGTATTATATGCCTTTATTATTTATGCCAAGTTATGCCAATACTATTTTAGATGAGGCATATCACTTTGCTTATCATGCACAAGTTGACTATATGAAAAAGATTAATCGTAAATATCCTTGGGGAATATCAGAATCTGCTTATAATGAGTTAGATGATGCTCAAAATTATAAATATAAAGCCTTTGGTATTCCGCAATTAAGACTTCGCGAAGAGGTAAGTGAAAGAATTGTTATTTCACCATATAGTTCTCTTTTAGCACTTCCTTTATTTCCAGAAGCAGTCTTAAAGAATATTAAAAAATTCGAAAAATTGAATATGTTTGGTGAATATGGACTTTATGAAGCTTATGACTTTTCTGATAAAGTACCAATAGTATCTTATTATGCACATCATCAGGCAATGATTTTAGGTAGTTTAACCAATTACTTAAAAAAGGGAGTTATTCAAAAATACTTTAATGTAGATATTCGTAATCAAGCTATTGATATGTTAATAAAGGAAAGAGTTCAACTTCGTCCATATATTAATTATGAAATCATGAAGTATAAAAAATATAATTATGAAAAAGAACCTTTCGTTAATGATATCAGAGTATATAATCAAATTTCTAAATTGCCGGAATTATCAGTATTATCTAATTCAAGATATAGTACTATTATTGATGATAGAGGAAATGGTTATAGTAAGTATTATCAAATACGACTAAATAGATATCGTAAGGTAACTGAACAAGATTATGGTCTATTTATGTATATTAAAGATTTACAAACAAAAAAAGTTTGGTCAAATACTTATGCTCCTATGAATATAAAACCTAAGAAGTATGAGATTGTTTATGCTTTAGATAATATCAAGTTTATTCGCGCTGATAAAGATGTTATTACAACTACTGAAATCGTTGTAACTAAATCACATAACGCTGAAATAAGAAAAGTAACATTTAAAAATAATAGTAATAAAGATAAAGAATTAGAATTGACAACTTATACAGAACCTATTCTTGCTATGAACATAGATGATGTCAGTCATCCGGTTTTCAACAATATGTTTGTTTATAGTGAGTATGATAAGAAGACTAATTCAATTATTGTAAGTCGTAAAACAAGAAATTCACAAACTTATTATATGATTAACCGTTTGTTAATTGATAATCCTTTAGGGGAATTTGAATATGAAACAAATCGAAACAATTTTATTGGACGTGGACGAAATACTAATAATCCTTTAGCGCTTCATAAAAGTTTACGCAATTATGTTGGGACAACTTTAGATCCAATCATTAGTTTAAAGAATAGAATTTTAGTACCTAAAAATAGTGAGAAAACAGTTTATATAATTAGTGGCTTTGGTAAATCAAGAGAACATGTTTTAAATATCGTAAAAACATATTCGAATAAACAAGTAATCGCAGAACAAGGTTTTGAAACAGCTATTATTATGAGTAATGTAAGTAATAAAATGGATAGTATTACTACTAATGATCGTCGTGTATACAATACTATGCTTAACTATTTATTACAAACTAATTATATTCTTATCGATGATGAAATAGTTGAAAATTTAAAGAAAAACACTTTAAATCAAACGGGATTATGGAAGTTTGGAATTTCTGGTGATAATCCAATTATTTTATTAGATGTTAAAAATTTAGGTGATTTAAGTTTAGTTAAAGAATTACTACATGCTTTTAAATATTATAAAGGTAAAGCAATTTTTGTTGATTTAGTTATTATTAATAGTGAGAATGAAGGACATGCTAGGGTTATAGCTAAAGAAATTGAAAACGAGAAGTATCATATGTATAACTTAAATAACTTCTTTAAGACACCTGGTTCAATATATGTTTTAGAAAAATCGGATATAAATGAACAAGAACTTATTTTACTAAAAACAGTAGCTCGTTTAAAGATTTATAGTAGCCTACATAATTCTTTACAAGGATATATTAATGAACTTCAAAGTTTAAATACTGTTCAAAAGAAAATAAATGAAAATGAAGTTCCTAGTTTACCAATTCCTTATGATAAGAATAAAATAAAATTCTTTAATAACTTTGGTGGATTTATTAATAAAGGAAAAGAATATTTAATAGTAGACCAAAATACGCCTATGGCTTGGAGTAATGTTATTTCTAATAAAAATTTTGGAACTATTGTAACAAATAATAATTGTGGTTTTACGTATGCTGAGAATAGTAGGGAGTATAAATTAACTTCTTGGACTAATGATGCATTAGTAAATGATTATTCTGAAGGTTTCAAAATAAATGATATGAAAGTTAACTTTAGTTTAGTTAAATTTGGATTTGGTTATAGTGAATTTATTGGTAATTTCAAAAGGGTAGATGTTAATTTAACTCAATTTGTTGCTTTAGAAGACAAAGTTAAGTTTTATAAAATGACTTTAAAGAATAATGCTGTTCATAAACAAAGAATTACCTTAAAATTTTGGATAAATCCTAATTTAGGCTTTACTGAAGAAAAAACAGGGCGTTATTTATTAAGCGACTTTAATGAAAAGGAAAACTTCTTAAGTATTAGAAATGTATATAGTCGTGATTTTAATAATCTATATGCCTTTATGTCGAGTACTGATAAAATTAAAAATGCTGTCTTAAATAATCTTCTCTTTAAAGAAATTGAAATTGACTTTTATCTTGGTGAAAAAGAAGAAAAGAAATTAGCGTTTACATTAGGAAGTGCAACTGAAGAAAACCTAGTATCTTTAGCTACAAAATATGATAAAGTAAACAAGATAAATAAGGAATTAGTAAATGTTAAAAAACATTGGGATAATATACTTTCAACTGTTCAAGTTGAGACACCTGATGACAGCTTTAATTATATGGTAAATGGTTGGTCTCTTTATCAATCATTAGCATCTAGAATACAAGCTCGTAGTGGTTTTTATCAAGTAGGGGGAGCTTATGGTTTCCGTGATCAATTGCAAGATGCGATGAATATTTGTAGTATTAATCCTGATTTAACTAAAAAACAAATATTAATCAATGCTTCTCATCAATTTAAAGAGGGAGATGTACTTCATTGGTGGCATCCTAAATTAAATATAGGTTTGCGTTCTTTATATAAGGATGACTACTTATGGCTTATATATGCCGTAAGTGAATACCTTAAAATCACAGAAGATTTGAAAATTTTAGATGAACAAGTTCCTTTTATTAATGGAAATGCCTTAGAATCTCATGAACATGAAAAATTAATTGATTATTCTGTTAGTGAAGAAAAGATATCTCTTTATGATCACTGCGTTTTGATTATCCACAAGGCTATGAATGAGTTAGGTGAAAATGGTCTACCATTAATGGGTGGTGGTGATTGGAACGATGGAATGAATAAGATTGGTGTAAAAGGTAAAGGTACCAGTGTTTGGCTTGGTTTCTTCTTATACCAAATGATCGAAAAGTTTGTAACTTTTACGAAAGAATATGATTCCAAGATTAAATTGAATAAATATATTGATTTTAACAAAAAATTAAAGGAGTCTATAAGAAGTGTTGCTTGGGATGGTACTCATTATTTAAGAGCTTTCTTTGATAATGGTAATATGTTAGGATCAAATTCTAATCAAGAATGTAGTATTGACTTATTATCTCAAAGCTTTGCTATCTTATCAGGTATCGCAGATGAAAAACAGATTAAATCAATTTTAGAAGAGGTTGAAAGTAGACTTGTTGATCATGACTTAAAAATCATCAAACTTTTAACACCAGCTTTTGAAAAAAATAAAGATTATCCAGGTTATATCATGGATTATCCAAAAGGGATACGTGAAAATGGTGGTCAGTACACCCATTCTGTTGCTTGGTATATTATGGCTTTATTAAAATTAGGTAAGACAGACTTAGCTTTTGAATATTATCAAATGATAAATCCAATTAATCGAACTAAAACAAAAGAAGATGCCTTGAATTACAAAGTAGAACCATATGTATTTGTGGCAGATATCTATAGTAATGAGAACTTTGCAGGTCAAGGTGGATGGACTTGGTATACCGGTACTAGTGGTTGGTTTTATAATGTTGCTTTAGTTGAAATCTTAGGATTCAATTTAAGAGGAAATAAACTTTATATAAATCCAAATGTTCCAACTACATGGAACAATTACACTCTTACTTATCGTTATCAAGATACTGTTTATAAAATTGAAGTTTTATTAGAAAAAATAAAAGACGAAATAATATTAGATGATAAAGTTATTAAAACTGATTATATTAAATTAGTAAACGATAAGAAAAAACATTTTGTTCAAGTAAAGGTAGGTAAAAAGCATGATTAAGTTTGATTTTAATACTTATATGAAAACATTTGAAACTATAGAAGATTACAATCAAAAAATTATTAAAATAAAGCACACATTAGAAACAAGTGAATATATGAATGATTGGTATGATTTAGATAAATGTATTTCTAAAGAAGTACTAAATGACGTTCTTGAAACAAGTAGCTTCATTCGTAATAATTGTGATGTTTTTATTGTTATTGGAGTAGGTGGATCATCATTAGGCGCTAAAGCTATTACTGATGCCTTTAAACCATACTTTAAAAAGAGTAATCCAGAAGTAATCTTCTTAGGTTCATCTCTATCGTCATCCTATTTAAAAGAATTATTGGAATATATTAGTGATAAAGAAGTTATTGTTAATGTTATTTCAAAATCAGGTACAACATTTGAAACTAATTTATATTTTGAGTACCTATATAATGAACTAAAAGAAAGATACTCTAAAGATGAACTCACTAAGAGAATTATTATAACTACTGATGAGAAAGAAGGAAGTTTAAGAGAATTAGTCAATAAAGAAGGTTATAAGTCATTTGTTTTACCTAGTAATATTGGTGGCCGTTATTCAGTTATGACAGTAGTAGGTCTATTACCAATTGCGGTATTAGGTATTGATATTCAAATGATGATAGAAGGCGCTAAAGCATTAGATAAAAAAATAGCCTTTGATTATGCTATTATCAGAGATATATTATATAAGGAAGGTAAAATGATTGAATCATTTACTATTTATGAACCAAAATTATTATCTTTTGTTGAATGGATAAAACAATTAATGGCTGAAACTCAAGGTAAAAATGGAAAAGGAATATATCCGGTTGCTACTAATAATACTGGTGACTTACATTCTTTAGGACAATTTTATCAAGAAGGTAGTAAAATATTATTTGAAACAGTCATCAATATCGATCATAGTTTAGATATTACCATTCCTAAATATAATAAAAATTTAGATGATATAAATAAAATGGTTTCTAATCAAGTAGCTCTTTCACATATTAAAAATACTACTTATAGTAATTTTATATCAATGGATAACTTATCTGAATTTAATATAGGGCAACTAATTTATTTCTTTGAAATTGCAGCTTCGACTGGAGCTTACTTATTAGATGTCGATCCTTTTAATCAACCCGGAGTAAATGAATATAAAAAATTAGTTATAAAGGAGCTTGAAACTTATGGGAAAAATTAATCCTTTAATTTTTAAAGCTTATGATATAAGAGGAATATATCCTAGTGATATAGATGAAGAAGGAGCCTTTCTTATTGGTCGTGGTTTTGGAACTTATATAAGTAAATTTAATAAAAAAGATGTCTTAATAGGTTATGATAACAGGTTATCGTCACCTTCTTTATGTGAAGCTTTAATAAGAGGAATTACTAGTACAGGGGCAAATGTAATCAATATAGGTTTAGTTACAACACCGATGTATTACTACGCACGATATCATTTAAATGTTTGGTCAGGCCTTATGATTACTGCTAGTCATAATCCAAGTGATTATAATGGGTTTAAAATATCTTTTACTGAAGAGGGAAATGCTGTAGGTGATGAAATTAAAGCTCTTTATGATTTTATAATAAAGGGAGAATTTAATGACGGAAATGGAACTGTCAAAAGTTATAATATAAAAGATGAATATCTTTCATTAATTCAAAGTTCCCTAAACTTTGGTAATAAGAAAATAAAAGTAGTAGTTGATTGTGGTAATGGTACAACTGCAATCATAATTGATGAAATTTTAAAATCTTTACCAATAGAGTATGAACTTCTATATGCTGAAAGTGATTCAACTTTCCCTAATCATCATCCAGATCCTTCAGTACCAGAAAATCTAAAAGATTTGCAAAAGAAAGTTATAGAGTTAAAATATGATTTAGGATTAGCTTTTGATGCTGACGGGGACCGAATTGGTATAGTTGATAACTTAGGAAATATTATTAGTAGTGATTTATATATGCTTATTATGTACCGTTTCTTACAAGATAAACTAACTAATAAAACAGCCTTATATGATGTTAAATGCTCTAGATCATTAATTGATGATTTAGATAAATTAGGTTATAAACAAATAATGAATCGTACTGGTAACTCTTATTTTTATAGAAAAGTTCACGAAAAAAATATCGAGTTTGGTGGAGAGTATTCAGGTCATATTTTCTTTAAGGATAAATTCCCGGGCTTTGATGATGGAATCTATGCTGGGCTTAGAATGGTTGAAGTTTTATCAGTTACGGGTAAAACAATAAGTGAGTTATTAGAAGGAATGAATAAGTATTATTCAACTCCTGAAATAAAGGTATCTGTGAGTGAAGAAAAAAAATTTTTAGTAATGAATGAAATAAAAGAAATATTAAATAGTAAAAATTATCATATCAACGAAACTGATGGTGTTAGAATTGAAACTAAAGACTATTGGTTATTGATAAGAGTTTCTAATACTTCACCATATCTGACAGTACGCTTTGAAGCAAATACTGAATCATTATTAAATGAAATTCAAAAAGAATATTTAACATTAATTGATGAAATAATAAATAAAGAAGATAAATAAGAGTTAGTTTGTTAAAAACAGACACTCAAAAAAGAAGCATATGAGAAATCATATGTTTTTTGATTTGTTATAATAGAAATGGAGGTAATTATGATAAAGATAATAAAACATAAAAGTTACACCA
>JAQVWN010000022.1 GCA_028749475.1 Thomasclavelia sp. | reverse complement strand
TCTTTCCACCTTTTGGTCTTCCTATAATCACATTAATCATCTCCTTAATTTAAGCATAATAAAAAGTAGAAACACTTTAAAGATATTTCATCTTTTTTGTGTGTCTACTTTTATTTTACATCTGCATTCGCGCTTGTCTTTTTTCGTTATGTTGGATACTAGCATCAATTTAAGGTTTACTAACTACTTGTTCTTATCAAGAAGTTTACAAGTAATTATAAGGATTATATAGAGCATCACAAGATACTCCATCATTCCTCCACCTTACATCAATGCTAGTGTCCTAGTTTGATGTATGTCCATGCTAGTACCTCCTCCATAACGCACTTTCGTGCAATTAAATAATACGATAATATAGATAAGAACTAATACTAATTGAAAGAATATAAGAAGAATTATTATAAATATAATTTATACCTTGATTCATTAGTTTCTATTCTTTAAAGAAGGGCTTATTTGTGATATATTTTAAACATGAAATATATCACAAATTTAAAAGAAAGATTTGATAAAGATCAACTACTAGTAATATTATCTGTACTTGCTTTATCATTTCCTTATTATATTGCTGGTCCTATATTAGTATTAGAATGTATTTACTTACTAATAAGTAAAAGAGGAAAAGGAGTATTTAGTAATACTCCTAAAGTAAAATACTTATTTATCTTTTTAGGGTTAAGTGAAGTAGTTAGTTTAATCAATCAAAACTGGTTAGGAGCCCTATGTGTAATAGCAATCTTTTTAATGATTACTCTAATGCTATATTATCGTCAACATTTAACTGCTGATCTATTTGAATTCATATTAGACTTACTAATTGTCTGTAGTATCTTTTGGGCTTTATATGGTTTATTTGAACAATTAGTTATTTATAATCGATTAGGTGGAACCTTCTTTAAGATCTACTCTCGAAGAGAGAATAGATTAAATAGTGTCTTTATGAATTCCAACTATTATGCCATGATGATTGAATTCATGGGAATGATTATTATGTATAAATTCTTTAGAGTAAAAGATAATCTTAAAAAATCTATCTACTATGCCTGTATTGGATTATTAAACTTATTCATGCTTTATATGACTGGATGTCGTACGGCCTTAATTGCAGTAGCCGTCGCTATTATTGTCTTCTTACTAATTAATAAGAACTTTCGATTATGTTTATTAATCTTACTAGGCAGCATTGCTTTAGGTATCTTCTTTATTATTAATCCTTCTAAGTTCCCAAGAGTTGAAAAACTCTTTGATAACTTAGAAGTAAGAATAGATATTTGGAAATGTGCAATTAAAGGAATCAAAGCTCATCCACTATTTGGACAAGGACCAATGACTTATATGTTGATATGTGAGAAATATGGTGGTCATATTACTCAACATGCTCATAGTGTTTATTTAGATCCTTTACTATCATTTGGTATTATTGGGGTTGGAACTGTTATTCCTTATATTGTTGATAATTGTAAAAGGTTGTATCAATTCTTTAAAACAGGAGTTAATAGAACATATGTAGCCCTTGTAGTTGCTTGTGTAGTAATCATCTTTGTTCATGGTACTTTAGATTACACAATCTTCTTCTTACATACTGGTTTACTATTTATGTTTATAGCTTCTAGTTTCGATATGAATATAAAAAAATAGAGCGATTATCTCGCTCTATTTTTTCGGTAAATTCAATTCGTCATATCATTCACCGTGGTGTACTTATATTTATACCATAAATTTAGAATTTGTAAACCCTTTTATACTAATAAATTAATAAATAATGTCGCTAAACCTAAAAATGCAAAGAAACCAAACATATCTGTAAAGGTTGTTACAAAGACACTACTAGCTAAAGCAGGGTCAATATGGAGTCTATTTAGTACGACTGGCACAAAATATCCAGCAATACATGAAACTGTAAGATTTAAGAACATTGCTAGTCCAGCCACAACCCCAAACCATGGATTACCAGCAAATAACCAAGATCCTAAAGCAACTACTATTCCAATGGTAATACCATTTAAAATACCAACACAAAATTCTTTACGTAATATTTTAAATCCTTCACCTTTTTCAATTTCACCTAGAGATAATCCTCTAACCACAATTGTTAGAGCTTGAGTTCCACTATTTCCACCCATCCCCGTAATAATTGGATTAATAGTAGCTAGAATTACTACTTTAGCAATTGTTCCTGAGAACATATTAACAACACTAGCAGCCATAATAGCTGTAATTAAATTAACAAATAACCATGGATTACGGTTTTTAAATGATTCTAAAACTGTTGAATCTACTCTTTCTTCAGAAGATACACCTCCAAGCAAGTTGATATCTTCGGTACTTTCTTCTTCGATGACATCCATTACATCATCGAAATCAATTACACCTAGTAAATGATCTTGTTCATCAATTACTGGCATCATAATGAATCCATATTTAGAGAAAGTCTTAGCAACTTCTTCTTGGTCTTCACTGTAAAGAATACTAATTACATTAGGATTTATTATATCCATCATCGGTGTATCAAAAGGACTAGTAGCAATATCTGCTAGGGAAACTACTCCTTTTAATACGTTGTCCTTATCAACAACATATAAGTAATAGGTAGTATCTTCTTCTTTATTTGTTTGTAAGAATTCTAAAGTCTTTTTTACTGTGTTACGAGCATGAATATCAATATAATCAGTATTCATGATACCACCAGCACTATCTGGATCATACTTTAATAAGTCCGTAACATCAGTTTTATCTTCTTCATTTAATAATCTTAGTATTTCATTTTTTTGGTCTTCTTCTAATTCTCCAATCATATCAGTGATAGTATCTGCTGGTACTTCTGATAAGATTTGTCTTTGTTTGTATTTAGAGAATAGTTTTAACCATTCATAACTTAATTCTTCATCATCTTCTTCATCGATGATATCTCCGATAACATCATTAGGAAGATGATCTAAGATTTCTTTAATATTTTCATCTTCTTCATCATGTAAGATATCAAGGATATCAGCAGGATGAATATTTTCTAATACTTCTTTAATTTCATTTTTTGTTCCACTTAGAATCAGTTTTTTTAACTGTTCTTGTGTTAAATTATCTTTCATGTTTTTCCTCCTTTATAGAGGAACGTTTACCGATGGTGGCAAATGATCCTCGTTATCATTATTGCCACTGGATATAGGGTCGATTATCATTTTACCACCTCCTTGTGTTTGTTATCCTCAAACATTGTAACATAACGCTAAAATAAAAAAAGTAAATATTTTGTAAAAACCATGCATTTATGAGTATAATTTAGTGAGGTGAAATTATGATAAACTTTATTTGTTACCCTAAATGTTCAACTTGTTTAAAAGCAAAAAAACACTTAGATTCCTTAAATATAAAATATAAACAAAGACATATTGTCGAAGAAAGATTAACTAAAGAAGAGTTAAAAGAGTTATATCATTTAAGTGGGTTACCACTTAAACGTTTCTTTAATACTTCAGGTATGAAGTATAAAGAACTTCAATTAAAAGATAAGTTACCTACCATGAGTGAGGACCAACAATTAGAACTTCTATCTACTGATGGAATGTTAGTAAAAAGACCTATACTAGTTACAAAGGATAAAGTCATACTTGGATATAAAAAAGATGAGTATGATAAGCTAAAATAATGCCAGCTAGTTATACTCATTATAATTTTTGTAAAGATGTTTTAGATAAAATGCCTGAAGGAAAGATTAAAGATTTAATAAATGGTAATATTGATTATTATTATTTAGGTACTCATGGACCAGATATCTTTTTCTTTCATTATCCAATCTTTCCAAATAAGACTAGAAAATTAGGACATGATTTACATCATCAAAAAGCAATTCGTTTCTTTACTAATGCTCGTTACAATATTCATAATCCTCAACAATTAGTTTATATAATTGGATTTATTTGTCACTATGCCTTAGATAGTATTGAACACCCTTATGTTGGTCGTATTATCAAAGATAGTGGTGTTAAACACTTTGAGATTGAGAGTGAATATGATCGAAGACTAATGGTTAAAAACAAAGAAAATCCTTTAAAGAGACCTTTAGTAGCTCATCTAAAACATAGTCAAGAAATAGTAACTAACTTACAACCATTCTTTCCTACTGCTAGTTGTAAACAAATAGATGATAGTATTCGTTTAATGAAATATTATGATCGTTTACTAGTAGCTCCTAATGTAATGAAAAGGGGAGCAATATATTTTGTCTTCTCTCTAACTTTTCATTTTAGGACTCTTCAAGGTCTAGTAATGAACTATCGTCCAAACAAAAAACTAGAACCTTATTTTAAAGAATTTGATACTAAGTACTTACAATCAATAGATCTTGCTTTAGAACTTATAAATGATTTTGTAGAAAAGTATCCAACAGATAAAGAATTATCTGTAAAATTTAATCATAATTATTATTAAATAAATACCCAGTCGCAAATGCAACTGGGTTTTATCTATAAAAATATTCAAAATAACATAACTCTAAAACTGGGCAAGTGTCTTAATCCGTTGTTTTAGTGTTTTAATACCATTCAAAATAACATAACTCTAAAACTCTTTTAACTTTGAAAAAGGATTACTTTTTTGTTTTAATACCATTCAAAATAACATAACTCTAAAACTACCATATTTACTTGGGTAAAAAGGTAACAGTTTTAATACCATTCAAAATAACATAACTCTAAAACCATAAATAAATAAATTGTTAACATCATAAAGTTTTAATACCATTCAAAATAACATAACTCTAAAACTATATTATTTTTTCTTCAATTGCTCTTGTTGTTTTAATACCATTCAAAATAACATAACTCTAAAACATAGATGTAATCACGCTTATCAAGATGATAGTTTTAATACCATTCAAAATAACATAACTCTAAAACCATTTTTCGTCAGTTAGTAGTCTTTCATCAGTTTTAATACCATTCAAAATAACATAACTCTAAAACGAGTAGTAAGACACTATGACGTCAATGGTAGTTTTAATACCATTCAAAATAACATAACTCTAAAACAGGTAGAAGGGTGTTCAACACAACAATGAGTTTTAATACCATTCAAAATAACATAACTCTAAAACTTTTATCACTTGAACTATTACCCGTATCGGGTTTTAATACCATTCAAAATAACATAACTCTAAAACTACATTGTTATAGGTTTTCCGTCTATTGAAGTTTTAATACCATTCAAAATAACATAACTCTAAAACGTCGTCACATCACCCATATTATCAAATATGGTTTTAATACCATTCAAAATAACATAACTCTAAAACCATTGTCTTAATCTCCTATTATTTCAAATAGTTTTAATACCATTCAAAATAACATAACTCTAAAACAGATACTTACGCGTTATACCTTGACGTCTTGTTTTAATACCATTCAAAATAACATAACTCTAAAACATCATTTTTGAATTCCCATCCTCTCTCTTCGTTTTAATACCATTCAAAATAACATAACTCTAAAACGTTCTTTCATTAGTTGCAAGTTCACTTGCTGTTTTAATACCATTCAAAATAACATAACTCTAAAACAGTGGAAACGGCTAAAGGACTTGTAAAAGGGTTTTAATACCATTCAAAATAACATAACTCTAAAACAGTAAACGCTATGATTGAAACAAATGATGCGTTTTAATACCATTCAAAATAACATAACTCTAAAACATGAAGATGAATTAAAATAAAACAAATGGAGTTTTAATACCATTCAAAATAACATAACTCTAAAACACCTTCATCCCCGTTTCCAAAATCTTCAAAGTTTTAATACCATTCAAAATAACATAACTCTAAAACTACCGTCAACACGGTCAACTAACGAATTAAGTTTTAATACCATTCAAAATAACATAACTCTAAAACAACTACTTACGCGGTCAGTTATAACTTTCAGTTTTAATACCATTCAAAATAACATAACTCTAAAACTAATAATTCAAATTATAATCATTAATAAATGTTTTAATACCATTCAAAATAACATAACTCTAAAACCATTACTTGCATTTTCATACCATACGACGTGTTTTAATACCATTCAAAATAACATAACTCTAAAACTAAGATTGTTCAATAATATAATCATTTTTTGTTTTAATACCATTCAAAATAACATAACTCTAAAACATACGCTTGTTCAATAATATAATCATTTTTGTTTTAATACCATTCAAAATAACATAACTCTAAAACTTGTTGTACCGCCGTCTTCTTGTTTACATAGTTTTAATACCATTCAAAATAACATAACTCTAAAACCGACCATTCAACTCTTGAAGTAAATCTATTGTTTTAATACCATTCAAAATAACATAACTCTAAAACTTTATGATAGTTGTCCACGATGAAGATTTTGTTTTAATACCATTCAAAATAACATAACTCTAAAACGAGATATACTACCGAGAAAAGATGTTCTTTGTTTTAATACCATTCAAAATAACATAACTCTAAAACCTTATTAGATAAAGTAATAGAATACCACTAGGTTTTAATACCATTCAAAATAACATAACTCTAAAACCCTTTAGCGATAGGTATAACATCTAAATGAGTTTTAATACCATTCAAAATAACATAACTCTAAAACATATAGGACAAGTAGGTAGTAATTTAGAAAGTTTTAATACCATTCAAAATAACATAACTCTAAAACCTCAAATAAACAAGGTTAACTTGGGAACGACCCCCATTATATTATTTATCGAATAGTATATTTTCACTAAAATCTGAATCTATTACATAGTTTACAATACCTTCATAATTCATTTCTTCATGATCTATTAAAAGTATATATATCTTTTTATAATTAGAATAACTTACTAATTTAGTTATCTCATCTTCAGTTAATAAATCTGATAAATTTGTAAAAATTAATAGATGATTTTGAAATAATTCAGACATCACATCGACAATATAAAAGAGTTTACTTATTAATTCATCATAATCCTCTTCTATTCCTAATTTACAACATTTTATTAATGTTGGCAATTCCAAACTATCAAAATCTATTCCTATATCATAATAGTTTATTATTTTTAGAATTGCTGAATTTACTGTATCCATAATTTCTGAAACATTTAATTCTATAGCACTATTTACACAAGTATCTTCTATAATTTTTGCTTGGAGTTTATTTATAATTTGTTTTTCATTTAAATTAAATGAAAAAGTGTCAGGTATAAATATAACATTCTTATCAATGGAAATTTCTTTATCGTTATCAAATAATAGTATTTCATTTGTATCATATTTATTTGAAACAATTTCATTTAACATAAAGATAGTTTTTACATACAGATGTTTATCTTTAATTGTTAAAACTGTTGTACAATCTCTTTGAACTTCATAGTCAGTTTCAAACCCTATAAGTTTTAATTTCATATGACGACCAACCTTTCTTTCGAATCATTTACGTTAGTAGTCTTTTTCCCAAGTAAATACTTCATTGAAGAAAATTGTTTCTCAGTAATTACAAGAACTTGTATTATCCCTTTTTTAGGTTTGTATTTTTCTAGTTTTTCAGTTTCTGCTTTTACTATAGATGAATTAAGTGCCAATTTACAATATACACTTTCTTGCATCATTAAAAATCCATTATTAATAAGTCTCTTTCTAAAATGACGATAATCTTTTTGTTCTTTATATGTTAAAGTAGGTAAGTCAAAAAATACGATAATTCTCATATATCTATAACTCATACTCAAAGAAACAAATTTTCGATATGTCTTTATCTTCAATTGCTTTAATTACACTTTTAACATATATTCCAATTGCTGTAGTGATATATTGTTCTTTATTATTAATTTTTACTTTATGATTAATAATATTAACTAATTCCAACTTATTCTCTTTAAATGTTTTATCTTTATTTAAGTAAACTACTTTATCAACTATCGGTCTAAATGGTTCCATAAAATCAGAAGATAGATTAAAGTTATTAAATTCATTTATATGTTTGATTCCAAGTTCTGTCGATAAACCATTAGCTACTATCATTTTATTGAACTGTGATAATAAAATAGAATACCCATAATTTAAAGAAGCATTAATATCATTATCATCTTCTCTTGAAAATTTTAATCCAAATAAAGAATCAAAATATACTTTTGCAGAATGTCCTTCTCGATTAGAAGGATCAAACAATTCTACTTCATCCAAATATTCATATAGTTTTTTATAATTGTCTGAATTAATATACTTTAACATATCAGCTTGATTTCTAATTTTTTCTTTTATTATTTCTGTCCAGACTGTTTCAGTTGAAGTCTTGTCCCATAATATTTGAGTTTTTAAACGTTTACTACAATTATAATTTCCATAATATGGGATAATTTCTCCAATTGGATTTCTTTGATTATCACAATATATTATTTTAACTTTGTTTTTTATTAATTCACAAATTAAATAAGATGTAATTACTACAGCTGTTGAATCAATTATTAAAGTACCTATTTCTGAAAGATGAATCATTTGAACTTCATCATTTCTAATAATCATATACTCATTTTTATATGATAGTTTTGCATTAGATGCAACTACTACTGTACGCCAACTCATAGTTTGTATTTTTTATAATACATTCCTGTGACAGATTGATCAAAAAAGTAAATATTATCTAGATTTATTGTTACCCCATTTAATCTACCCTGTCGATCTTTACGATAGTCTCCGATTAAGATATGAGCATTTTGGGTACCGAATTTAAGGATTATTAGTATTTGATTTATTTGTAAGCATTTATCTTTTACTGGTAAGTCTTTAAACGCATCTAGTACACCTATAAGTTTATGACTTATCCCGGTATATTTTGAGTATCTTTCTTTCATCTTGTCAGCTAGTAATTTGTAAAGTGAAACCAAGTCCTCTTCTTTAATATCGTCAAAATTATTAATCTTAATAGCATAGTTCATGTCATGTACTAATTTGTTCATATCTTGATTAAGCCATAACTCTTCGGCATTTACTAGTTCAGATGCAGAAGTAATCATAAATAAACTATGTTCACTTTCAATTAATTGATTCCTTTTTATATACTTTAAAATTTTTACACTAGAATAATCATATTTATTACATATTATTTCTTTATAATTATCTTTAAACTCTGCTTTATAAATTAGAGGAATAGATATAACTTTACGTTCAACGCTACTTTTTTTATCATTCTTAATCGCTTCAATAGCAACTGCAAATGATTTAACTCCAGAAAAGCCACCATATTTTGTTACATCATTCCTATATTTATTTACTGGAATAGTAGCTACAGTTGTACCTTTATCAGAATTGTTATCATTTGAATAAATAGTTAAATCAAATAATGGTCCATCAAATTCTTCTAATTTTTTAGTTATATAACAATCTTTATAATTAAAGGCTTTTTTAATATCCCCTATTCTATCTTTTTGCCATATAACTTCACCAGTTTCTAAATCAACATAGTCTTTATCCATACTGTTTAAAATAAACCCATTTTTACTATTTTTGTTCTTTTTGAAATTAGTATATTCTCCATAAATATAATCTTTATCTAATTTAGGATAGCGTTTAGATATATATTTACCCATAATACATGCAATATAAGCATCATGAGCATGATGATAATCATTTACATTTCTATTCTTTACTATGTCATATTTCTTTCTGAATTCAGAAGATAAATTAGCTCTAACAGTAATTACCTTAGTAGTATCTTTATAATGATTCATTAGTAAATTTGCAACATGTTTTGTTATTTGTCTTGTTTCAACAAGTTGCCTAGCTATGAAATGTTCAATGTCACTTTTGTTAAAATCTGCTCTAATTAAATTAAAATATTTCTTTTGAGAAATAAGTTTATTATCAAACAAGTATTTCCAACGACCATTATCCTGCATACGTCTTCTATCTTCTTCAGGTAACACTAAAAAGTCTTTCTTCTCTTGATTATATTTAGCTTTTACTAATACCTTATTATCTATACTATTATCAGTTATTAAAGATTGTGGCAATATATGATCAACTTGATATGTACTTAAAAGATCAATATCAAGTGGTTCATTTGAGTACATACATTTTCCCATTTGAGTGTAGTATAAATATAATCTCTCATTATTCAAAGTTTTTTCATCTTTTAAAGAGGCACGTATAGCTTTATCTTGTTTTGTTTGAAGGGATAGGTCTGAATATATTTTTTTCATTTTTTTAAGACGAGTATCTGTTCTTTTTTTAGTTGATTCCTCTCTTGCAAACTCTAAGTATATATTTTGAGGAGGATTTTTCATAATTTTTTCAATTTCTTGGATTATTTTAATTGATTGCCATATTCCTTTTTTAATAGCAGGTGACCCTTGTAATTCTTCTATTTCTTTATATGTTATCTTACTATCTATTTCGTTACTGTTATATTTTTCAATTTTGGCTTTATAGCCTAATTTATCATCATTAATTAATTCCATAAATGTTCGTTGAGATAACTCTAAACAATCCATAATTGAAACACTTGAACCTATTTTATTATCACATCTAATACCATCAAGTAACTTTTTAGAAAAACGAGACCAACCTGTATATCTCTTATTTAAAAGCTTATCAACTACACTCTCAGAAAATTTATATTTATCTTTAAATCTTCTTTTTAAAATACTTTTATCTTCAAAGATAGTTAAATCATAAATAATTTCTTCAATTAGATTAAAATTTGTTTCATCTACTTTTCCAAATAAGTTTGTAAAATCTATCCATGGTTCTAGTGAAGAAGCAAACTCCTTATCACTTTGATATCCTGTTATTTCTAAGTCTTCATTATTAAGACAGATTTGATTATCTCTTAAATACTTTATTAATTGTTTTTCTGTAACTTTTTTATACTTCATAAATAGATTATTCAAAATATTTATTTTTACATCTACTCCAAGTTTTTTACCGTCTATCTTAATTTGGTTAAGTTCTGATAGTACTTCATACTTTGAAATTAATAATGACTTTTTAGGCATTACTTCTTCTTGTGGTAAATATGTACAATAATTTCTCATTCTTGATATGAATTCTTCAGCTGTTTTATCAATATCTATAATTTCATTAAAATTCCATGGGGTAATACGAACATTATCTTTTCCTTCTTGTCTTTCAAACCATGAAAATGAAGAATTACTATTTAATGGGCCAACATAATATGGAATTCTAAATGTAAGTATAGATACAATTTTATCTTTATTATCTTTTAATACTGGATAATACTTCCCTTGATTATCTAATATTTTATTAAGTTCATCTAATTGTAATTGATATGGAATATCTCCATTAGTTGTATCATTTTGTTTTCTTAAAAAGTTTTCGTTTTCCATTTCTTTTAAGCAATAAGTTTTTTCATCACAATCTGGTACTTTATCTAATATAGAATTTATATTTTTATAAAAATCTTCTTTTGTACACTTACTAGCATTATGAATATAACTATAATACGACTTTCCACTTTTGGCTTTAAACATTGCATCATATTCTTTATTAGAGTTATCCTTTAATAACTTCTTTAATAATTTTAAGTCACTTTTATGTTTTTCGTATCTATCAATCATTGCACTAGAGATGCTCATAGTTCCATTTTCTGTTTTGACAATACGTTTTAAAGTAACCCAACTATTCACATCTTTCATTAAAGATACTTTTTCAACATGTTCAGATAAATTGCCAGAATATTTTTCTAAATCATCTTCATATGACGCTGCAGATAGTTGCATCTTAATATCTTCACCGTCATTAGAAATATCTTCTTCTAAGAAAAGTTTTGATACATTAAACTTTCCTCCAACTAAGGCAGTAGCAAAGTTTTTAACAAAATCTTTTTCATTCTTATCAGCAGGATTAAGTAATGCAACAACTTCATCAATTCTTATTTTTTTGTTTACATCTTCACTTACAATTTCTAATATTTTTTCTTCTCTACCTTTAAATATTTCTGTTTGATTTATTTCATCAAATTCAGTTGTTATTTGTATCATTTTATCAATAATATTTGAAGAATCTATTGTGAATGTTTGTCCTTCATAGAGAAAATTTCCTCTATACTTTACAATATGATGTAAAGCTAAATATATTAGTCTAGGATCTATCTTGTCATTTGAATTAGCTAATTCGTTTCTTAAATGATAAATTGTAGGATATTTACTAAAATAGTCTTTATCATTAAAATTCTGATCTACAAATAAATTATAGTTATCACTATAACTATCTTTTAAGTATTTCTTTTTATCTTCAGTATTTAAAAATGATGTATGTTCCATTCTAATAAAAAAAGTAGAATCAATAGGTAAAATAAGTGGTTCAAAAAATGATTGTAATAATTTTACCCTTTCTCTTCTCTTATTGTAGCGACGACGAGTTGATCTTGATAATCGTCTTTTTTGTGCTGTTTCCCCTGTATCAAATAAATTTGCACCCCACATGTTTTTTCCATTTTTCTTTTGTAATTTGAAATCATCGTCAATTACTGCCCAGCCTACTGAGTTAGTTCCAATGTCCAAACCAATGTTATAATCTTTTCTCATATTGACTTCCTCCAAAATTTTAGTAAAATAATAAGTGTCAGAACTAATTGTTTTGATACCATTCAAAATAACATAACGAGTTAAAATAAAGCTTATGCTTAAAAGCCATCTTTGATGGTGTCATTTAGATGACATAAAATAGTTGCTATGCAACTTTTTTATTTTACTAAATAGTTATAATATAATAATAGCATATCTACATTTAAATAAATTACTTAATTTCTCAAAAACAAAAAGTTACTCTTTAGAATATGAATCTAGAAAGTAACTTTTTAGTTATTATTGAATTATGTTTTTTAAATCATTATCCAAATTAGTTTTGTTTAACAAATTGACAAATTTTACTCTTACATTAACACCATCTTGAGAAGTAAAACTGATATTATTATTTGTTACTGAGTCAGTCATAGGATAAATAAGAGTCACATTGTCTGAGTTATATTTCTTTTGATATGCATACATTTGATACATATCATTTTGACTAATACCATAGTTATTCTTTCTTTCATCTAAGACTTTCCATTTAGTATCTAAGACATAAATATTACCATTAACTTTATTAGTTACCACAATATCTGGCCGCATCGCAAACTTTTTTGTTGGTTCATCAAATAGATAATATTTTCTATCTTGGGTTGATACTACATAAGTATTTCTATCTAGCTGTTTTCTTAATCTAAAAGCAATATAGTCTTCAAATAGTTTTTCCATTGGAAATAATAAAGCAATAGATACCTGTGAACCTACAAATGATGTAAAACTTTTATTCATTAAAAAGACCATACACCAGGTAAGAACTATTTCATAATCCTTCATATTTCGATCTTTATTAAACTTAGAAAAATCATCCTTATAATTACTTGAGTAATCAACATCTTTAAAAGAATTAAGTAATACTTTTAAAGATGTTTTATTTTTTAATGAATTAGTCTTCTTGTAAAGATAATATAATGTCGACTTAATCAATTTATTTTCTGGTCTGTTATTATTATATTCTTCATATTGAATATAGTTTTTCTCTTTATGTGCATAGTTATAACGAATATTTTTATTAAAGAGAATTTTACCTTTAATTTTATTTTCGTTTTCTTCTACTAATTCATAGTCACTTTTAAGTCCATGTTTTACTATCATTGAGATTTCACTGATAAACATCGCAATGAATATTTCAAAGACACTTAGTTTTTCGATATCTACATTAGTTTTATTAAACGACTTAAAAGGAGTATCATTTAATGTTTTTAACATTTCTATTAATAACTTTTTAACGTCTTTAACATCAGATGCCGGATATAGTTTAGGAAGGATTTCGATTGTTCTACCATCGCTCATCGCGATAGTACCAACATAGTTTTTAGCAGTAATTATTTTTCCAATTCCTTTTCTAGCACTTATTCCCATTAGTTCTATAGCGTCAGTGTCTTTATTATTGTTTGTTAGAATAAACTCTTCTAATTGTTCAAAGGTTTTTTTAGGTAGCGTATGATAACCAGGTATCTGTTTTTCACACACAAATGAATCATATTCACTTATTTGGTAATTATTCTTCATAAGTGTTCTCCTTAAATTGAACGGTATGATTCTATATGATCAAAAGCACCTCTATCAATTATATATTCAACTTGATCTTCTAAATCCAAATCTGTAGGACCAAATAGTTTATTATAATCTTCATTACTATGAATAATGAACTGATAGATTGTTTTCTTATTATCTCCTAATACCAATCTAATCTTTTCATAATCATCATAGAAATATTCTTGAAGTAGAGGAAGAATACTATTTTGAAATGTTTGTGATAATGTTTCAATAGTTGGATTATTTTTTACATCCATAAAATATGCATGACCAATTGTATGTTCTCGATCATATAAGGCTTCAATCTTTTTGTTCATGTTATCTAACATTTTTTTAATATCTAAACCTTCAACTTTTACACCTTCTAATAAAGATGTATCTGGTTGCATTTCTACAAACATAAATCTTCTTCTTAAAGCTGTATCTATTGTTGAAATTGATCTATCAGCTGTATTCATAGTACCAATAATATAAACATTATTAGGTACTCCAAATAACTTCTTAGAATATGGAAGTTTTACATACATTTCTTCTTTATTTCCAATTCTTTTAGATGGTTCAATTAGAGTAATTAATTCACCAAATATTTTAGATATATTCCCTCGATTGATTTCATCAATAACAAAAACATAGTTTTGATTATTTGTAGTTGAATTTGTTGCTCGATCACAAATATCTTTAAATATACCAGAAGTTATTTGATATTTAATATCACCATCTTCACTTTCGTCATCCATTACCGGTTTAATTCCTTCAATAAATTCTTCATAACCATATGATTGATGGAAAGTAATGTTGTCGATAAGCAAGTTTTCTTTATATTTTTTATATCTTTCTAATACTATTTCATAGTCTTCTTTTTGAACTTCTTGTAATGACTTATTCTCTATAATTGCAACAGCATAGTAAACAGTAGAATATGTTTTACCAGTACCTGGAGGACCATATAAAATTATGTTGTTGGAAATATTCATATTATGTTTTTCCTCCTCTATAGGATTATCTTCAATTAATAATTTATTTCTATTTTCTAAAGTTTGTTGGAAGTTATTAACGTAATCAACTACTTCGTTAACAATTTCAGTTGCATTATCTTTATTGGCATACCATGTATTGGATTGTCCAAAACCAATACGATCTTTATTAGACGATGCCCTTGGAATTACAAATATCCTGTCTTCTTCATTTAATAAATAAGCATTTTCTTTAGAGGTCATAAAATTAAAATCCCTATCTTTATATTTAGATCTTTTACGATAGATAGTTGCATCTTTATACCATCCGACAATCACAGTTTTATTAATGGTTGGAGATTTTGCACAAAATATAACTAATACATTATCTATTTCATCTTTATTTTTAAATTCATCATCGATATTTTCAATATGTAATTCATTAGGTTTCCCATTCATATGCTTAACTTCAACATAACCTCTTACCATATTATCTTTACAAATTTTAAAATTGATTTTTTCATGAGCATCTTTATTCAAAGAAACATACTTTCCGCCATTTTGAGGAATATCTTCTTGAATATTACCATTATAATTTTTCATATAAGCAATATTACAAAATATTATTCTTGGTTTTTCATTAATTCCAGCAACTTGATTTAAATATTTTCCCCAAGAAGTTAATTGATTATTTTCAAATAGTTTTCTTGGTCCTTGAATATTGCCTTTTAACCCATGTGATTGAATATCTTCTAAAGTTATTGAGACCTCAAATTCTTTAATCATTTTCATTCTAGCAAACAGTTTATTATCGGTATTTGAATCAGATTCTTTCATCCAATATTCTTTATCATCTATTTTTTCATGAGGTTGAATATTAGTTTTAACAACTTCTACCAAGTTAGTAATAGCACTAACCGGTGCACTAGTATAAATGAATGCTTTATCTCCAACTTTAAAGTCAGCACATTTTATCCAATCAATACATTCTAACTCCTCAAACGCTTTTTTATAATTGTATTTATTTGGATCTGCTTTTATTAACCACTCCATTATTAATCACTCCCTGTTATATTTCTCTACTATAATTTACTAATTGATATTATATTTACAATTATACAGTAAAACACATTCTTATAGTAAAGAAAAAGTTACTTATAGACTATCAGTCTAGAAAGTAACTTTTTAATTATTTATTTTTATTAGAAATGATTACTTCTTGATGAGGATAAGGAATAACTATACCAGCTTTATCAAACTCTGTTAATACTTCTTTTCTTAAGTCAGATAGAAGTTGGAAACCAGTAATGTTGTCTTTAGAATAGATAGTTGCTCGAAGAGTAACTCCACTATCCTTAAATTCAGTTACATGAACAGCTACTTTATCAACACCTTTTTTAATATCTGCTTTCTTTCTACCATCCACACTTAGTGGATGAGCTTCAGATATTCTTTGAATTATTTCAATAGCTTTGTTTATATCATCTTCATATGATATATCTACAAATAAATGATTAGCTTTTTGAGCATCAACTTTACTGATGTTTTCTACTACTGCTTTATTCATAATTGTATTAGGAACGATAATTTGAGTTCTTTCTAATGTTTCTATTTTAGTATCTCTAAGAGAGATATCAACTATCTTACCACTTACATTATGACTATGTATTTTTACATAGTCACCAACTTTAAAAGGTTTATAGGTTAGAATCATTAAACCATTAATAAGATTACCAGCTGCTTCTTGAGAAGCTAAACCAATTACTACCGCTAAAATTCCTCCTGAAGCAAGTAATGCTTTAGCAATTGCAGAAAGAGCAGTTATTTCATTAAAGATACAACCTAAAGTAATAAATACTAAGATAATCTTTACTACTCTTTTATATCCATTATTGTTTTCAGGATATTTTTTATTTATATATTTTTTAAGAGCTTTATTAATAAAGAACATGATAATTATCACAATAACAATACTTATCATTCCATTAATAAATCCATTCTTAAAATATTTATCTAATTGTTCTAACATGTTTTACCTACTTCTTTCCAGTTCTCATTAAGTATAATGATAACACATATAAAAATATACTTTGAACTATCCCAACAAGTCCTACTAGTAGTGTTGTATAACTAACAGCACTCATAATATCATTGCCTGTATTTAAGGCAGTAACGATAACATATATAATAAGGGATACTATCCCTATATTTCTAGTATACTTACTAAATCTTTGAAATCGATGAATTAATATATCATTAGTATTCATATTATTTACCTATACAAAAGCGAGAAAATAATTCATCTAATAAATCATCTTTCGCTTTCTCTCCTAATATTTCTTTTAAACTAGACCAACAATCATATAAATCAGTAACTATTAAATCAGTTGGAATATTGTCTTTCATAGCTCCAATGGCTTGTTGTAAATACTCACTTGCATTAGTAAGTAATTGTAGTTGTCTAGCATTAGTAAGTAGTTGATCATTATTAGATGTTATCTTACCTTGATTAAACATTGATTTAATTTCTTTAATTAAATCATTAATATCATTATTTTTAGCTGATACTTTAATACCTTCGATATCAATTAATGATTCTTTATCAGCTTTATTAATAATAATAATTCGAGGACTATCACTAGTAAGATTCAATAATTCATTATCTTCTTTACTAAGAGATAAAGATCCATCTAATACCAATAATACTAAATCAGCTTTACCAATTAATTCTTTAGATTTTTCTACTCCCATACTTTCAATAATATTATCTGTTTCTCTAATACCAGCAGTATCAATCATATTTAAAGTAATTCCATCTAAAGAAATACTTCCTTCAACTATATCTCTAGTAGTACCAGCTATATCAGTAACAATAGCTTTATCTTCTTTAAGTAAAGCATTAAGTAAACTACTCTTACCAACATTTGGTTTACCAATAATAACTGTTTTAATACCATCTTTATATAAAGATACATTCTTAGAATCATCAATTATCTTTTGCATTTTAGTTTGTAAAGAAACAGATTCTTTAAGTAAAGTATTAGCCGTTAATTCTTCAATATCATCATATTCAGGATAATCAATATTTACTTCAATTTGAGTAATGATTTGAATTAAATCTTCATTTAAATCACTAATAAAACTCTTAATATTTCCTCTAATACCTTTTAAAGCTAGATCTCTAGCATAATCATTCTTAGCACTAATAATATCGGCAATAGCTTCAGCTTGAGATAAATCAATTCTTCCATTAAGAAAAGCTCTTTTAGAGAACTCTCCATGTTCAGCTAGTCTTGCTCCTCGATTTAAACATAACTGTAATACTTCGTTTGTAATAAACACTCCCCCATGAGTATTTATTTCAACCATTTCTTCACCTGTAAATGTTTTAGTACCACGATAGATATTTACTAATACTTCATCTATTTTTTTATCATTATCTACAATATAACCATAAGTGATAGTATTAGAATCTTTACTACTTATATCACCTGTAAATATTTTAGATACAAATTCAATTACATTTGGACCTGATAATCTAATTATTGATATCGCTGCTTCTAATCTAGAAGTAGCGATAGCGACAATAATATCTTCTTCCATCACTATCACCCTTTCCGTGTCATTTTAACACATTACATTTAAAGATAAAATAAAAGAACACTAAGAGTGTTACTACAAATAGACTTACAATTGATATTAAACGACGTTATAAAAAATCTATACAAATATGGAGTGCCATTCCATGTCTACATAACATTATATTTAAAAATAAAAAAAGCAGCACTTAAGTGCTGCTAGAAATATTATTTAATAGGTTTCTTTAGGAAGGAAAGAATTAACGCTCCTACTACTGAACCTATTACTAGGGCTAAAATATACATCAATGGATTACCAATTGTAGCTACAACGAAGATTCCTCCATGAGGAGCTCTAAGTGTACAATTGAAGAACATAGATAAACCACCAGCAACAGCTGAACCAACTACACAAGCAGGGATAACTCTAATTGGATCTTTAGCAGCAAATGGAATTGCTCCTTCAGATATAAATGATAATCCCATAATATAGTTAACTAAACCAGAATTTCTTTCTTCTTTAGTCCATCTATTTTTAAAGAATGTTGTAGATAAAGCAATAGCAATTGGAGGAACCATACCACCAACCATACAAGCTGCCATGATTTCAAAGTTTCCACTAGCAAGTTGACTAGTTGAGAATACATATGAAGCTTTGTTGATTGGACCACCCATATCTACCGACATCATTCCACCAACAACTAAACCAAGTAATACTTTACTTGTACCACCCATACCATTAAGTACACCTGTAATCCAAGTATTAATCGCACCAATAGCTGGATTAATAAAGGCAGTTATAACACCAATTAATAATATACCAACAACTGGATAAATAAGAACCGGTTTAATACCTTCTAAAGCCGAAGGAAGTTTTGCACATAACTTCTTAAGACCAATAATTAAATAACCAGCAATGAATCCAGCAAGTAATGCACCTAAGAAACCAGAGTTAACATCTCCTCCAGCTGGATTAGAGAAAGTCATTCCCATCTTAGCAATTAAACCACCAACAAAACCAACAGCTAAACCTGGACGATCAGCAATACTATAAGCAATATATCCAGCAAGTACTGGTAACATCATACCAAATGCTTGTTCACCAATAGTTTTTAAGAATGCTGCAAGAGGAGTATTCTTACCAAAGTTACTCGGATCAATAGAATAATCATCAAATAAGAAAGCAAGAGCAATTAAGATCCCTCCACCAATAACAAATGGAAGCATATAACTAACTCCATTCATTAAGTGTTTATAGATAGTATGACCAATTCCACCACCATCTTCTTCAACAACTTCCTCATTATTTCCTTCATTATGGTAAGTATTTGCCTTACCATCTATAATTTCTTTTACTAAAGCATCAGCTTTAGAAATACCTTGTGATACAGTAGTTGATATAACTGGTTTACCATCAAAACGAGCCATCTCAACATTTTTATCAGCTGCAATAATGATACCTTTACAATTAGAAATATCTTCTTTAGTAAGGGCATTTTTAGTTCCTTCAGCCCCATTAGTTTCAACTTTAATAGTACAATTTAAATCTTTAGCTGCTTTTTCTAAAGCTTCAGCAGCCATAAATGTATGGGCTATTCCAGTTGGACAAGCAGTAACAGCTAAAATATCAAATCCTTCTTTAGCTTGTTTCTTTTCTAAAGAAGCTTTCTTTTTTTCTTCTTCATCTTTAATAGCTTCTTCTTTATCAATGATACTTAAAAATTCCTTAGCATCTTTAGCGTTTAATAATTCTTCTCTAAACTTTTCATTCATTAGTAAAGCTGAAAGCTTAGCTAATGCTTGAAGATGGGTATTACCACCATCTTGCGGAGCAGCAATCATAAATGCTAAATTAACTTTTGAACCATCTAAAGATTCATAGTCAACTCCATCTTTAATAGTTATGGCAGCTAGACCAGCTTTTTTTACTGCTTCTACTTGGGCATGGGGAATCGCAATTCCTTCACCAATCCCAGTAGTACTTAGTTCTTCTCTTTTTAGGACACCTTCTTTATAAGCTTGTTTATCGCTTAACCTTCCAGATGCATCCATTAAATCAACTAACTTATCGATAGTCGATTCTTTGTCTTTTAGTGAGACATTTAATTCAATACTTCTAACGTCTAACAATTCAGATATTTTCATCTTATTCTCTCCTTTTACTAAAGTTCTTTTCACATAAAGCGCTTACATGAAAATATATTTCTTATATGTATAATATCATGACATTATATTTGCGTCAATACTAATTTGATGAAAATTATTTTTATGATACAAAAATAAAAAACCAGGTTTCCCTGGTTAGTTTTTATCTCCGGCAATAGCGTTTTCATGTTGAGCAATTTTTTTATAAGCATCATCTCTCATTGAAGTAAGTAATAAATAGATGATTTCAATAATTGTAGTAGCGGAAACTCTTGAAAAACAATAACCATCTAAAAATAGTTTTTCTCTAGTTGCAGTAGTAATATGATAATCACTAGCTTTTCCTAAAGATGAATTTTCATTATTTGTTATCGCGATTGTCTTAGCTCCTACTTCTTTAGCTGCTTTAGCACAGTTTACAACATCAGTTGATTCTCCAGAATTACTAATTAAAATTACAACATCCTTCTTTGTTAGATTATAAGTGAATCCTATTTGGGTTTCCCAAACAGCATCCGCAAAAGCCATAATCCCGATTTCATTGAATTTAAATGATCCATCTAAAGCTACGGGGGTTGTTCCTCCAACTGCTACAAATTGAACACATCTAGCTTGATTGATGATATCTAATATTTCTAGGAATTCTTTTTCATTGATTAAAGATACTGTTTGAGTTAATTCTTCTTTTTTATTAGCTAAAACATTTTGAAGAGTTTGATGTAAATTATTTACATCAATATCGTTGGATATCTTTTCTTCACTAATATTAGTTTCCACCATTTCTTTAGCTAAAGATATTTTTAAATGATGAAATCCTTTCAATCCTATCTTCTTACAAAATCTAGAAACTGAAGCCTCACTAGCCCCTGATTTTTGAGCTAGTTCAGTAACTGTTAAGTCCACCACTGCATCATAATTATTAATTATGTATTTCGCTATTTTTTGTTCAGAATCAAAGAAACTATCATAATTAGAACAAATGTAATCCATCACGCTCATATTTTTTCTCCTAAATGTCCTTGTCTTGTATCTCTTTTAAAAGTCGATCAATATCTTTTCTACTCGCTAACGATTCAGAGTAGGCCGTAGCTGAACCACAAGCCCCGGCAAGTTGTAAAGCTTCTTTATAATCATGATTATTTAAATATCCAGCTACAAACCCAGCTACCATACTATCTCCTGCTCCAACTGAGTTTTTAACCTTACCAGCTGGTACTCCGGCTTTATAAACTCCACCTATTTCATCTACTAAGATTGATCCATCTCCAGCCATTGAGATTAAAACATTCCTAGCTCCTTTTTCTTGAAGTTTTTTAGCATAAGTAATGATTTCATCATCGGTCTTTAATGTAGTATTAAACATTTCCCCAAGTTCATGATTATTTGGTTTTATTAAAAATGGTTTATACTTTAAGACATTAAGTAATAAATCTTTAGTAGCATCTACTACAAATAATACTCCTTTATCTTTTAAGAAAGATAAGATGTCTTCATATATTGAATCTGACATACTACTAGGAATACTTCCCGATAAGATTAGAATATCATCTTTTTGAAGTTGATCTAATTTATTAAATAATTCTTTTATTTTATTATCAGGGATATTTGGTCCTACACAGTTTATTTCACTTTCATCATTAGAACGAATTTTAACATTTATTCTAGTCATTCCTTCATCTAAATGAATTAAATCACTAGTAATTCCCATTTGTTCAATTCCTTTAATTAATTCTTTTCCTGTAAATCCTGCTTCAAATCCAAAAGCAACACTATCGTAACCAAGTTGTTTTAAGACAAAGGATACATTAATTCCTTTACCTCCATAATACATTGTTTCTGATGATGAACGATTAGTAATTCCTGAAGTAAATTCCTTAACATCAACTACATAATCTAATGCGGGGTTAAAAGTAACTGTGTATATCATTTTCTTATCTCCTTTATTCGTGAAATATATTTTCTTATATAAATATATCATCCCTCATTAAATAATTCAATATAAACCATTTTAAATAAAAAAGATGCCTTAGCATCTTATAATATTTTAAAGTGTTTTAAGGCATTATATATTCCATCATCTTTAATATCAGTAGTTACATAACTAGCAACATTTTTTACTTCTTTATCACTAACTCCCATAGCTACCGATAATCCAGCATGTCTTAGCATTAAGATATCATTTAATCCATCACCAAAAGCCATTGTTTGATCTAAAGTGATTCCAAGAATTTCAATTACTTTATCAATTCCTCTATCTTTACCACCATCTTGAGGTACTACATCCATAAAGTCTGGTGTCCATCTTTGAGACTTACAATGAGGCATAACATCTAATAAAGGATAATCATCAGATACATATACCATTGCTTGATAAGCTTTTTTATTTAAACATTCTTTTAAAGATAAACTATACGTTCCTTTCATTCCTTTATAGTCATTATTATAGTTACGATATACTTGATCTTCTAAAGCAATGTCACATTTAATCTTTCCATTATCAACGTATTCTACTAAAGCATTAATATCCTCTTGATTAATAAAACTCTTAGATAATGTTTTAAAGTTATGATCAACAACATGCTGACCATTACAACAAACATAACCATCAAACTCAAACATTTCTCTAATAAACTTCATATAATGATAAGGTCGTCCTGTACAAACAAATAGTTTAATTCCTTTTTCTTTTAATAATTGTAATGATTTAAGGGTTGACGAAGGCATTTTTTGATCTTCATGAGTTATTAGTGTTCCATCAATATCAAAGAATATCGCTTTAATCATGTTTATTTACCTTAATAATGATTGTATATTCATCATACTCATCTATTTCTTCTTTATTAATCTTAACCCCTGCTTTTTCAATCATTCCAATTGCTTGATTAATAGTATTAACTGCTAGTTTAACATTCTTATTAGTAGCTAATTTAACTACTTTCTTTTTTACCGGTTTATCTTCTTTTAAATATTTTTCAGTTTTTGCAACAGTCCAATTATTATCTTCAATTTGTTTTAGAGTTTCGATTTGTTTAGGTTTAGGTAAACCGATTAAGGCTCTCGCATGTCTTTCAGTAATCTTTTTATCGTTTACTTCTTGAAGAACTTCTTCTGGTAATTTAAGTAAACGAAGTTTATTAGCGATTGTTGATTGTTTTTTACCTACTTGAGCAGCTAATTGTTCTTGAGACTTACCAGTCACATCTAACAATTCTTTATAAGCCATTGCTTCTTCGATAGGATTTAAATCTTCCCTTTGAATATTTTCTATTAAAGCTAAAGAGGCTAATTTGTCATCATCAATATCTTTAATAATACATGGTATTTTACTTAAATGAGCTTGTTTACAAGCTCGATATCTTCTTTCACCAGCAATTATTTGATACATCCCACCATTAGTCTTTCTTACAACTATCGGTTGAATCAATCCATTAATTTCAATAGACTTAGCTAATTCATCAATTGATTCATCATCAAATGTTTTACGAGGTTGTTTAATATTGGGCCTAATTTTTAATGCATCTATAACTTTATAATCTTTCATATTCTCTTACATTATTTAATTAACCAAAGAATGGTTAATTAAATAATATTCCTTTCTCCTACAATGGACTCTTTTTTATTTTGGCAAAGTTACGAGGATACTTTTTAGGTGATAATCCTTCTTTTTTAATAATGATATTAATACGATTATCATCTAAACCAGGAAGTTTAAATTCTTTAATAGCTTCAACTTTACCCCCTAAGATTTTAATTCCTTTTTTAGCTTCATCTAATTCAATCTTTCCAGCTTTACCTTTAAGAGTTAAAAAGTAACCGTCTTTTTTTACTAGTGGTAAACATAATTCATCAAGGATATTAAGTCTAGCTACAGCTCTTGCCATTGCTACATCATATTCTTCTTTATGATCCGTAGCATATTCTTCCGCTCTACTAGCTATTGCTTTAGTATTATCTAATTTTAAAACATCAAATAAATGATTTAAAAATGTAATTCTTTTATTTAATGAATCTACAATTGTAACATCTAAATCTGGGTAAATAATCTTTAAAGGTATTGAAGGAAAACCGGCACCGGCTCCAATATCAATTATCTTTTGATTATTAAATTTAAAGTCTTTAGCAATAGTAAGAGAGTCATAAAAATGTTTTAAATAAACATCCCCCTCCATAACTATAGACGTTAAATTCATTTTTTCGTTCCATTCTACTAAAGTATGAAAATATAAATCGAATTGATTAAGTTGTTGATCATTAATAGTTATCCCTATTAATGATAACTCTTTGATAAATTCTTCTTTAGTCATGATTTACCTCACTGTAATGTTGTTTTAGATAGATAAGAAGAACAGAAATGTCTGCTGGATTGATACCTGATATTCTACTAGCTTGCCCAATAGTTAAAGGTTTTATGGCTGTCAGTTTTTGACGAGCTTCTAATGCTAGGTTCATAACGTTATCATAATTGATATCCTTAGGAATGATTTTTTCTTCCATCTTTTTCATTTTTGATGCTTGTCTTTTCGCTTTATCAATATATCCTTTATATTTAATCAGGATTGTAATTCTTCTAGTTTGTTCTGGGGTAAGACTAGGAGCACCTAAGTATTCTTTAATATTATCATAAGTTACTTCTGGTCTAGTTATTAATTCTTTAGCTGATACTCCTTCTTTTAATTTAGTAGAATTTAATTCTACTAATTTATCATTAATATCTGATTTAGGAGTAAAACGAATAGTATCTAATCTTTGAATTTCATCGAAGATACCTTTCATCTTATCTTGATATTCCTTGTATACTTCATCTTTTAATAAACCGGCATCATGAGAGATCTTCATTAATCTTTCATCAGCATTATCATGTCTAATAAGAAGACGATATTCAGCTCGACTAGTAAGCATCCGATATGGTTCTTTAGTTCCTTTAGTTACTAAATCATCAATCATAACTCCAATATATGCTTGATCCCTTTTTAGAATGATTGGATCTTTATGTTCAACTTTTAAACTTGCATTCATTCCGGCGATAAGACCTTGACCAGCCGCTTCTTCATAGCCACTAGTTCCATTTATTTGACCAGCTGTAAATAAGTTTTCAATAACTTTAGTTTCTAAAGAAGGCCAAAGTTGAAGAGGATCAATGGCATCATATTCAATTGCATAAGCATATTTTAATATTTCACAGTTTTCTAAACCTGGTAATGTTCTAATCATTTTTTCTTGAATATCATGAGGCATAGAAGTTGAGAATCCTTGAACATAAATTGAATTCATCTCTTTAGATTCTGGTTCTAAGAAAATTTGATGTCTCTTTTTATCTGCAAACTTTACAACCTTATCTTCAATTGAAGGACAATAACGAGGTCCAATTCCTTCTACTAAACCACTATACATTGCACATTTTTCTAGATTATCATTTATTAGTTTATGGGTTTTTTCATTAGTATAAGTTAGATAACAAGGTGTTTGTTTATCTAATGGTAAAAAGTCTTTAGTTGTAAAACTAAAAGCTAATTTAGCATCAGTTCCTGGTTGAAGAGTAGTCTTAGAATAATCAATACTATTAATTTCAACTCTAGGTGGAGTTCCAGTTTTAAGTCTTTGAATTCTAAAACCTAAATCTCTTAATTTATTAGATAAGAATTTAGATTCTTTTTGTTTATCTGGTCCTGAAGGATGTTTCGTATGTCCAACTAAGATTTCTGCTTTTAGATAGGTTCCAGTTGTAAGCACAACTGTCTTACTATCATACTTAGTTCCATCATCTAAGATAACTCCTTTAACACTATTACCATCAATTATTAAGTCCTCGACCATTCCTTCAACAATATCAAGATTTTCTTGGTCTTTTAAAACTTGTTGCATATAACGAGGATATACTTTTTTATCAGCTTGAGCTCTAAGTGATTGAACTCCTGGTCCTTTAGCTGTATTTAACATCTTCATTTGAAGAGCGGTTTTATCAGCTGTAATTCCCATCTGTCCACCTAAAGCATCTATTTCCCGGACAATAATTCCTTTAGCTGGTCCCCCAATAGATGTATTACAAGGCATAGATCCAGCATTTTTAAAATTAGAAGTAACGAGCAATGTTTTGTGATTCATTCTACTACTAGCAAGACAAGCCTCAATCCCAGCGTGTCCTCCACCTACTACTATGACATCATACATCTTGTTACCTCCTTATTAAGCATTATAATTTTACTACAATTTACTCTTATATTCTATCTAACAATACTTGTTCCTATAAACACTGCACAAAGTGAAAGTCCAAATGATAAAAACATATAAATGAAGGCTTCTAAGTGGTGTCCACTTTGAAGTAAATTCATACTTTCTAAAGAAAAAGTAGAGAAGGTTGTAAAACCACCACATACTCCAACCTTTAAAAATAAGATTAATCCACTATCATTTTTATCATATTTTAAAGCTAAAGCCACAATTAAACCAATTAAAAAAGATCCGATTATATTAATAACCATTGTCATAACTGGAATATTTCCTTTTACTTTTATAAAACCTAGCAGATAACGTACTACTGCTCCTAGTGCTCCACCAAGTCCAACAATAATTAAGTTCATTTTTTCACCTCAATAACGTTAGTTATTATAGCACAAAAGATATATTTTAGTTGATGATTTTGTTATGATTTAAAAGAGGTTATAAAGATGATAAAAATAGCTTTTTTTGATATTGATGGTACAATTCTATCTCACACTACTAATTCTATTCCTAGTTCAACAATTGAAGCATTTAAATTACTTCATGAAAAAGGGATTCTTTGTGTTATGGCGACTGGTCGCCATACAAGTGAATTAAAAGATCTCCCTTTAAATGATATTCATTTTGATGCTTATATAACTATAAATGGTCAATTATGTTTTAATAATCAAGAATCTATTTATGAATCATCCATTTCTAAAAATGATATTTCTAATATATATAACTTAATCAAGAAGTATGATTTTCCATGTGCCTTTATTGAAAAAGAAATCATGTACTTAAATAAAGTCACCAAGGAAGTACGAAAAGTTCAAAAATCAATTAATACTGATGTCTATCCAATTAAAGAATTATCTAGAGTATTATCAAACACTATTTACCAAGTAGTTCCTTATGAAATAGATAATAAACTAGAATCTCTTATTTTAGAAAAGATGCCTAGTTGCAAAGCAACTAGGTGGGCTTCTTGTTGTCTTGATATAATTCCTAAAATCGGAGGAAAAGATTTAGGTATTAAAAAAGTATTAGATTATTATTCTATTGATTTACAAGATACCATTGCCTTTGGTGATGGGGATAATGATATTGATATGTTTAAACTAGTTAATACATCGGTGGCAATGGGAAATAGCACAAATAATTTAAAAAAACACGCTACTTATATAACCGATCATATCGATAACGATGGTTTATATAAAGCCTTGAAATATTTTAAAATAATTTAAAAAGACGAAGACTCTAGATCACATCTGAGTCTTCGTCTTCTTCTATTTCGATTCCTAGTTGATAATATATCGGGACTTGATCCACGTTAATATCAACTACATATGCAATTTCTTCGTCGCTTAACTTGATAACATCATGTAAATAGACGATTGCATTTACTTGTGCTAAAAACATTGTAGTGTCCCTAACCCTTCTCACTTAGTTTAATGGGATAAATATTTACGTTCACAAAAATATATAGTACTTATTCTCTTGTATAATATACAATTTATATTGTTTAGTTGCAACAAAGCAATATGATTAAGCTGATTCAAATCCAATACTAATTGTATTAAAGTTTCCAGCTTTATCATATACAAGTAATTTATATGTGTGCTCTTTAGTACATGTAATAGTAATTGTGTTATTTGATGAATTAGTAGAGTAGTTTTTATTTATGACTCCATCAATATAAAACTTAACATTATTATAATTAACACCAGATAAATCATCACTTAGTTTAAAAGTATAACTATCATTACTTACTACATAACTATAGTCGGGAGCATCCATATCAATATTAGTAATATTGATTTCTTTAGAAGAAATGATTTGATCATTATCATCTATTAGAGTAACTGTATATGTTCCATTTTTACTAATCTTAGAAGTGTTTACACCATTAATTAACATATTCTTATAATTGTTATTAGATGTTTGAACATTTATATCAACTTCATGATTTACATAATTAGTATCATATAAAACATCAGTAATGGTTGCATTAATAGTTGGTGCTTTAAATTCAATTGGAGCTGGTTCAACTATTCCTGATGAAGTATCAGCAACAGCTGTTGATTGAGAGTTCTTTACAGCTACTCCTCCACCTACAATCATACATGTTATTATTGTTCCAATGCTTGCCTTAGCAAGAACAGATATGCCAGTTACTGCCGCTGTAGTTCCTATAATCCCAGTTATAAACTTATCACTAGTAATACTATCCAAATTAAGTTTAGAGAACAAAAGTAAATAAGCACTTTGGATAAATGATGATGGAATTACACTATAAAGCATCTTAGGTGTTATTTCTTTTTTTTCTAGATCATTAGTTAGAAGGGCACTCATTCGATGTTCACGACTAGCCACTGTTCCAATTGGAATACCTAATATTTCAGCAATTTCTTTGTTAGTTAAATTATCATAATACTTCAATATGCCAACACTTTTTAAAGGAAATGATAATTTTTGAAGAGATAATGATATTTCTTCTTCAATGGCACTAGATAAAACAATATTATCTACGTCATAATCATTATTATCATTTGCATAATTATCGATACTTCCTTCTTCTCCCAGGTCTACTACTTGAATATGTTTTTTTCTAGCTACACTTAAACAAGTGTTATATGTTATTTTTTTAATCCATAGATTAAACGTAATCGGATTTTCTAATTTATCAATACTTTTACTTACTTTGACAAAAACATCTTGAACTATATCCTTAGCATCTTCTTCATTATTAAAGAAATTGTACGCCATGAAATAGACACTTTTATAATTATCTTCATAAATATCATTAAAAGCATCTTTATTTCCATTTAAATATTTTGTTATGTTTTTTTGATTTCTTATATGAATATTTTCCATAACGTTCACCTTCTTCATAAGCCTTCTCTATAACAACACATTGTATTGTTATAGAGAAAGCTAGACTTTTGTCTAACTTTCTATTATTTTAATCTTCTTTTCTTTTTTTTGTAGCAACGAATCCTACAAGTCCTAACATACCAAGTAACATATATAAACTAGTAGATGTATTATCTCCAGTTTTTACTTTACCTGAAGTTGAGTTGGTAGAAGAAGAACCATTGGTTTTATTACCATTAATTATTACTTTTGTATCATCTGTAAGAGTAACGTTAATAGTAACTGTTAGTCCTGTTATATTATCTGTAAATGTAAGAGGATAAACTCCTGTTTTTCCATCTTTAATCATTTGATTAATATAATCTAATTGAGTTTTATCAACTGTGACATTAGTAAGATCAACTGTTCTATCTCCTGATAATTCTACACCTGCAAGAGTTAATGCATCTTTTTCATTTATAGAACCATTTTTAATAGGATATGTGAAATCATCAGCTTCAATACCAGATATTTTTCCATTATCTGTATCAGGTACTAATGTAATATTTACAGTTATAACTTCACCTTCTACTGTTGTCCAACTCATTGGATATGTTCCATCGCAATTGTTGTCTATTAGTTTGTTAATATAATCTAATTGTTCTTGATTTGGAGTTAATGTTGAAGTATCTACTTTAGCTCCGTTTTTATTCATTGCGATTACTTTACATTCATTGATTAACTCTTCACTTGTAACATTTCCATCAGAGTCTTTAATTGTTTTATCATTACCACCTTGCTCAGCAGTTGATGTTCCTTGTGTTCCAGTAGTTGCATTATCTCTTAATGATACTGTTGATGTTACAGTTGTTTTATTTCCATCTTCATCAGTATATGTATATGTAATATCAAAGTCTCCTGTTTTACCAGCTGTCTTTGCATCATTTAATTTATCTAAATCTGATTGACTAATAACTACTTTACTAAGATCTAAATCATTTCCGTCTTTATCTTTAGCTACTAGTGAAGTCATTGTTTTTACTTCATCAGCTGTATAGGCACTTCCACCAGTTTTTTTGATTGTATCATTTGATCCCATTTCTGGAATAGAATTCTTCTTATCTGTGTTAGTTGTTCCATTACCACGTAATGATACTGTAACTGTTGTTGTTACTGT
>JAQVWN010000021.1 GCA_028749475.1 Thomasclavelia sp. | reverse complement strand
AGATCCAACAGCATACCTATGTCTGTTTTAGATCTTCTTACTCCCAATGAAAAAAGAACTCAACTGTTGGCTTATTATAAATAAATTGAATGAATTATTTATGTTTCACATCATTTACAAATGTACACATTTCTTCTTTTAAACTTGATACTATTTTTGATTCTGGGTTACGTAATACTCTCCAATATTTATCAATATAATTATCAACATCTTTCTTAATGTTGTCCTCAACTTTAATCACTTGCTTACTGCCAAGAACATTTTTTGATAGTTCCTCTGGTGTTACTAATAATTCAGAATATCCAGGACGTATTTCTTTAAAAGAATCTTTTAAAACATCTGGAACTACCTCTTGTAGAATTTTTAGCGACTTGATGTTTTCATTTGGAATTCCACCAAATAAATGAGCATTAACATCTTGAGGAATATCAACATTATAAGAATCAACATAGCGAGGAATATTCAAGTTATAATCATTTTTACTGATTTCTTGTAATGAAGCTAGATGACTATACCCAAATTCCTCTGTTTTATTTACATAGGCGTCTACAATTTTAGCAATATCTTTTTCTTGTAATTGGTTTGTCTTACCCGACTTAATGAATCCATTAGATGCGTCAATGATTAAAACAGGATCTTTTAATCCTCTATCCTTTTTAAGTATGATAACTGTAACTGGAATAGATGTATTAGTGAATAGGTTAGAAGGAAGGCCTATTACTGCATCAAGATAATTCTTATCAACTAATCTTTTTCTTATTTCGCCCTCTGCTGATCCTCTAAATAAAACTCCGTGAGGTAACACAATTGCCATAGTTCCTTTTTGTCCTAGATGATATAAACCATGTAGTAAGAAAGCATAATCACCTTTAGAGTCAGGTGGTAACACTCCAACAAATTCAAATCTAGGATCACTAGCTTTAATTCCTTCTTTATTCCACTTTTTCAATGAATAAGGCGGATTCATAACAACAGCATCAAATTGAACTCCTTCGCTTGGCCTTGAAGGATCTTCTGGCCAGTCTTGCCCTAACGTATCAGCATTTCTAATAGTCATTCTGTCTGGTCGTACACCATGCAATAATAAATTCATTCTTGTTAAGTTATAGGTTGCTGTGTTTTTTTCCTGTCCGTAATAATTTAAATTTTTTTGAGCTTCTTTATCTAGATGTTTACTAACTGTCAATAACAAAGATCCAGATCCAACAGCAGCGTCATAAATTGATTCAATCTTACTAGATTTTGCAACTATTTGAGCCATTACTTCACTAACCTGTCTAGGAGTATAGAACTCTCCAGCCTTTTTACCAGATTCCATTGCGAACATCCCAATTAGATATTCGTAAGCATCCCCTAGGATATCTCCTTTTTGTAAGTCTGCCATATTTAAATCTGCAAACAACTGGATTAATTGCTTGATGTTATTATTTCTTGTTTTCAAATCTGCTCCTAAAGCAGTATCTGATAAATCTAATGTAGAATTGGAAAATAAACCTTTAAAGTCATCAGAATCATTGCTACCATCTATAGTTCTTTCGAAATCATTCAAACTATCTGTCACCTTTTGAACCTCAAAACATCCATTATCAATATCACTAATCCATTGTTGATATAAATATTTTGGTTGAACATAATAACCAAGTACTTTTTGTAACATGTTAGTTACAGAATTACCATTTAAATCAATCGCTTTTGTATATTCTTCAATTATTTCTTTTTCACTTGCTTCTTTCATTCCTGAAACTTGTCGAAAAGTTTCAAGTGTTTTATCACTTAAAAATTTATAAAACAATAAACCTAGCATGTAATCCTTGTATCTACTTGCATCCATAGAGCCTCTTAAATCGTTTGCTCCATTCCATAATCTTCTTTTAATGTCTTCTGATGTTATCATTTCTTCTTCCCTTTCATTTCATCAAATTCTTTACTATTATCTATTTCTAGAATCTCTTGAATTTCAAGAATACTTTGTTCTATTCCGGATAAAGCCGAAACATCATTAAGTGCTTTTACTTGTTTCACTATTAATTCTTGATATTCAGTTGCCTTTTTTTTCTCAATTTTTTTTGTTTCTTTATCGTAACCAAAATTTGTTCCAGTTATAAGCCACACTACTGAAACATCCAATATTTTGGATAGTTTTACCGTTTCCTTAAATGAAGGCTTTCTAATATCTGATAACCATTCACATACTCGCTGTCTCTTCGTTCCAAGAATTATTGCTATCTTTTCCTGTGACAGATAATCAGCGTTTTTTTTCCTTTTTCCTTTATTTCTGTAATCTAGGGCTAACCTGAATCTTTTACCAAATGTGTCCATTTTTGCACCTCTCACATAATATATAATATAGTATATCATAATATGCACATTATATGGACTGTATTTAATGATAGACCATATTTTATACATTATTTAAAGTACACTCATTCTGTGTTTTGAAACAAAAAAAGAAGAAACTGGGAAAGTTTCTTCTTCTTTTTAGTATAGATGCTTTTATTTGGGAGAGGGGGCATCTATACTTTTATTAATTATCTTTTGTCGACATAGTTATAGTATGACACTTATATGAATTAAATATGAACTATGTCATTTTGTGATAGATAGTCTTTTTTGATACTAATCCGTTCTCTCTAATAGATTCTTTTTCGAGATAATCATAGTAAGTACCAGGGGCTACTATTCCATTGATATCTACGATATCACTACCACTAGCTCCGATTATTGAATCAGCTAGTAGGACACAATTTGTTCCAAGAACAAAGTATGTTTTAAACTTACCTGATTTAAATTTATAAAAATTTGCTTGTGTATTATGATAAAGTCTACTTGCATAATCTTCATTAAAATCTTTATCAGTGTATCCGATAGGATACCACTGATAAGTATTTTCTTTTATTTCTTTTATTTTAGCTCTTACTGATTCTATTTGTTCTGGTGATAAGTTTAAATAATAACCAAAAATCGTTTTATTAGATTCTTTAATTGCAAAATCAATATAAGCTTGTTTATCTTTACATGTGAAAAGTACTCCATCACCTAATATTTCAAATAACTTAGTAGATTTAAAGTCATAGTTACCATAAGATAATACTTCTCCATCAAAGTATAAATCACAATGTCCCATAACTCCCATACCATCTGGAGATACATGGACAAAGACTTCCATAATAGTTTCGTTCTTATAATCATTGAATTCTTTTTGATCCATGGTTTGAACATGATTATTGATATATTCTAACATTTGTCTTGGCATTAAAGCTGCTACTGCAATTGGAATGTCTATTCTTATTTTTCTTTTGAACTTATCTGATTTATTACGAGGTAAAATCATATCTACTGCATCTATACAATAGTTTATTCCTAAAACTATTGTATAGATTCCTATTACCACTAACATAGTATCAATCGAGATAAAGTTACCGACAATTGATAAGATACCGGCAATAACTGCAATTAAACCAATAGATAAGACAATAAAACGACCACCTACTTTATTTTGTTTATAGGTGTAGTAACCAATTAGTTTAATGATTCCAAAGATTACCATATAACCAGCTAACACTAGTTTTGTAAGTCCTACTGGCATATCAGTATAAAAGAAGAAGATACATCCAGCTACGATAAATAATAATACTTCTAATAAATTACTTTTATCTTTATGTTCAAAATAGCTTATCAACATTCTACCTGCTTGAAATAGAAGGATAAATCCTATGACGTCATATATTCTCATTAGTAAATCGGATTGATAGTAGGTTGTAAATATTCCTAAGACTATTAATCCAATACCTAAAATAGTATTACCAAGAGATATTGAATTTTGTTTTAATTCTCCCACAATAATTCCCCCTACTAAGACTAATCATACAAAATTATGACAAATAAAAAAAGTAAGATAGAAATATAATTTCTATCTTACTAAATATTTTTGATTATTTATCAAATTTATTTTTGTAATCCCAAGTATATGTCATGATTTCTTCCATATCTTTAACCATAGGCATTCTAGGGTTAGCTGGAGTACATTGATCTTCATAAGCATTCATAGCCATTCTATGAATTGAAGACATCCATTCATCTTTATCAATTCCTTGAGATTCAAAGTTAGATACAAGTCCTACTTTGTATTCTAATTCTTCTACTGCATCAGCGAACATCTTAACACCTTCAGCAGGAGTTTTTGGATTTAATCCAATTAATTGAGCTAATTCCATATATTTAACGTCAGCTTTATAGTTTTCAATCTTAGGCCATACATTAAGTTTAGTTGGTACAGTACCATTATATCTAATTACATGAGGAAGTAAGATACCATTAGCACGACCATGAGGTACGTGGAATTCTCCACCAATCTTATGAGCCATTGAGTGGTTCATACCAAGGAATGCATTTGCGAATGCCATACCTGCGATACAAGCAGCATTATGCATTTTTTCTCTAGCGATTGGATTAGCTGTTTTAACTGAATCTTCTAAGTAATCGAATACTAACTTAACAGCTTGTTTAGCCCATCCATCAGTAAAGTCTGATGCAAGGATAGAAACATAAGCTTCTACTGCATGAGTTAATACGTCAATTCCTGTATCAGCAGCAACTGCTCCTGGTAAACTAGCAACGAATTCTGGATCTACGATAGCAACTGTTGGAGTTAAAGCGTAGTCAGTTAATGGATATTTTTTGTTTTCATCAGTATCAGTGATTACTGCGAATGGAGTAACTTCTGATCCTGTTCCTGAAGTTGTAGGAATACAAATCATCTTAGCTTTCTTACCAAGTTCTGGGAATTTGAAAGCACGTTTTCTAATATCCATGAATTTTTGTTTGATATCATCGAAACATACATCTGGGTTTTCATATAATAACCACATTACTTTAGCAGCGTCCATTGAAGAACCTCCACCTAAAGCAACGATTGTATCTGGTTCGAATTTATCCATTAATTCAAGACCTTCTTTAACTGTATTTAAAGATGGATCTGGTTCAACATCAAAGAATAATTCGATATCAACTTTATTACGTCTTCTTTTGATAACGTCTTCGATTTTAGCAACATAACCAAGATTGTACATTCCTCTGTCTGTAACAATCATGACTTTTTCCATTTTTTTCATGTCTCTTAAATATCTAATTGAATTTCTTTCAAAGTAGATTTTTGGAGGAAGTTTAACCCATTGCATATTGTTATTACGTCTCCCTATTCTTTTAATATTAATTAAGTTTACAGCACTTACGTTATTAGATACTGAGTTGTGTCCATAAGATCCACAACCAAGTGTAAGTGATGGAATGAATGCATTGTATACTGAACCAATTCCACCGAATGTAGATGGAGCGTTTTCAATAATACGAATAGCTTTAACTTTATGTCCAAATCTCTTAGAAAGTTCATGATCTTCTGTATGAATTGCAGCAGAGTGACCTAAACCATTAAATTCAACCATAGCAGCACATTTAGCAATACCATCTTCAGTATCTTTAGCTTTTAAGATAGCAAGTACTGGAGAAAGTTTTTCTCTAGTCATAGGTTCTTTAACACCTACTTCATTACATTCAACACATAAGATTTGAGTATCTTCTGGTACGACAAATCCAGCTTCAGATGCAATCCAAGAAGCAGCTTTACCAACGATGTTAGGATTTAACTTAGCAGTTTCAACATCTTTAGGAGAACTTACTCCAAACATGAATTTTTCAAGTTTAGCTTTTTCTTCTTTATTTACCCAATATGTTTTGAAACGTTTCATTTCTTTAACAAATTCAGTATAGATTTCTTTATCAACGATTGCAGCTTGTTCAGAAGCACAAATCATCCCATTATCAAATGATTTTGATAATACGATATCGTTAACAGCTCTTTTTAATTTACAAGTTTTTTCTACATAAGCAGGAACGTTACCAGCTCCAACACCTAATGCAGGTTTACCACATGAATATGCAGCTTTAACCATGGCATTACCACCAGTAGCTAAGATAGTAGCTACACCAGGGTGATTCATTAATGCACTAGTTGCATACATAGATTTAATATCTAACCATTGAATACAGTTTTCTGGAGCACCAGCTGCAATTGCAGCATCTCTCATAACGATAGCAGCTTGAACTGAACATTCATGAGAACTTGGGTGGAAAGAGAAAATAATTGGGTTTCTAGTCTTTAAAGCAATTAATGATTTAAAGATTACTGTAGATGTTGGGTTAGTTGTTGGTACGATACCACAAATAACACCAACTGGTTCAGCAATTTCAGTGATTCCTGTTAAAGGATCTTCATTGATGATACCAACGGTTTTTAAATGACGTAAGTTGTTTGTAACATATTCGCAGGCGAATAAGTTTTTAACAGCTTTGTCTTCGAATACTCCACGTCCTGTTTCTTTAACAGCAGCTTCAGCTAAGATACCATGATGATCTAACCCAGCTACAGAACATTTTGCCACGATGTGGTCTACTTGTTCTTGTGTAAAGTTTTCAAATTCTGATAATGCTTTTAATGCACCTTGAACTAATGTATCAACGTGTGCATCAGTTTGAGCTTCAGTAGGTTGTACTGGAGCAACGGCTTTTTTTTCTGCTTTTGGTGCAGGTTTTTTTGTTGCCATTTTGTTTCCTCCGTAATTTTGTGAAATAATTAATTTGTTGCAAGTCAATTTTAACCCAAAAGCCCCATAAACACAAGGAATATGGGGACTTTTTTACCTTTTCACAAATCAAGGATTTTCATTGAAAACGCTAACACTATTACAGTTTAATACTTTAAAGATTTATTCTGTTTGATTAAATAATAAAAATTTCACAAACTTTAAAAGAAAAGATACTGCTGTTAGTCTACTACAGCAGTATCTTTAAAGTATTTATTGGAAATTGTCATGTTAACACCTAGTTCTCTAAAGTAGTTATATCTAAAGGTGTTCTTAACTGTCCAAGTATTAATTTCTAATCCTTTACTTTCATATATTTTAATTTCATCTTCATCTAATAGTGATTCTTTAGCATGACAATTAAAATTGTTTTCAATACATTTTTGTTTATTTTCTTCATAGTTATCTTCCCATAAGTAACCTAGAGTTAAAGTATTATCTATTTCTCTAAATTTAAATAAGGAATCAAGGTAGAAAGAAGAAAATAAACATTTATCTAGTAAATTATATTCTTTTACTAGATTATAAATATCTTGTTCAATTCCTTCATAATGAATATTATCGGTTTTAGCTTCGATATCTAAGATAACGTCTTTATCTTTTACTAAATCAAGTAATTGTGATAATTTAGGAATCTTTTCATCTAGGCCTTCATTTTTGTAGTTAAAGCTATAAGTAAGAAGTTCATCATAAGTCATGTCTTTGATATAACCTTGACCATTACTAGTTCGATCAATCTTTTCATCATGACATAATACTAAAACACCATCTTTAGTTTTATGAACATCTGTTTCTATTCCATCAAAACCTTTTTCTATAGCTTTACTAAAAGCTAGTAAAGTGTTTTCTGGATATTTATCAGAATATCCTCGATGTGCTATTTGTTTCATAAAAAAACCTCCAAACGTTATTTTACATCTGGAGATATTAAATGTCACTATAAAAGAGTTATAAAGTAGACGATATAAGCCGCTAGCATGACGATTGCACCGGCTTTAGTTAAAGCCATCTTTCTTCGATCAATGAAGACATAAAATAGAACCATCGCGGCAATCGCAATAAGACCATCAAGAATAAATGTTGGTTGGAAAGGAACTCCAGTTGGACAAATTAATGATGTTGTCCCTAAGACAAATAAGATATTAAAGATATTACTTCCAACTATATTACCAACACTTAAATCATCTTTTCCTTTCCAAGCAGCAGTTACGGATGTAATCAATTCTGGTAAGCTAGTACCAAAAGCTACAATCGTTAAACCAATGATTCTTTGAGGAATACCAAATTCAGTCGCAATCGCTGTACATGAGTTAATAGTTAGTTGAGATCCACCAACGATAGCTGCCATTCCTAAGATAAGTAAGATTATTAAACGAAGAGTTGTATCTTTGTCAGTTAATTCTTCAATTTCATCGATACTTGTTTCTTCTCCGGATTTAGTAAGTCGATATAAATAGTAAAGGAATAATAAGAAAAACATCCACATAATAATTCCATCGATAAAAGATAAACTATTTCCAATATATCCTAGTAGTAGTAATACCCCAGTAATTACTACCACAAAAGGTATTTCATATTTATAAGTATTCTTTTTTACTTTTAATCTAGTAATACAACCAGTAATACCTAGAATAAGTAAAACATTCATTATATTACTTCCAATGACATTACCAACAGCTAAATCAGCTGAGCCTTTAAGTCCAGAAGTAATTGAGATTGCGGCTTCTGGAGCACTTGTTCCAAAGGCGACAATAGTTAAACCAATTACTATTTGAGGGATATTAAATTTTAAAGCAATTTTACTTGCTCCTTCTACAAAGATATCTGCTCCTTTAATCAGTAGGATAAATCCTACTATCAACAACAATACTTGAATTATCATTTTATTCCTCCATTTATTTAAAAAGACAAGACTTTATCTTTCGATAAAGGTCTTGTCTTCACTAAGTGATTTTTACATCCGGTTGCTAGCAACGGGTATGGCGAATGTAAATACGTGTTATTACGCGACTACTCCCCTTTAATACTCCTGTATTATATCGATAAGTAATGAATAAATCAAGGAAGTAAAATATACCCTCCATATTAAAAAAATCGAATATAAAAATCATAAAATAAGTTATTAATCTTATTTCATGTTTTGAATTAATCCTAAGCCCCAAAATAGCGAAAAAGACGAGTTACAATCTCGCCTTTTTCTTTTACCAATTCAATGCTAGTCTCTCGACTACATAGATATTATAGCATATAGTTTTTATTTGTAAATTCCAAATAGTTAAAGAACATTTCGTTATACTTCTTAATTACTCTATCAAAAACAATATCCCTTTAGTTGTCCTATTTTAGTGTTGGACTGTATCTTAAACCTTCAATTATAGTTGAATTTAAGGCTGAAAAATGATATTTTATTTTCAATACATAGGGAGAAAGATAAGATGACTAAAATAGTAAAATTTGGTGGTTCTTCTTTAGCGAATGCTAAACAATTTAAAAAAGTAAAAGATATCATAATGAGTGATCTAACAAGGAAATATGTTGTACCTTCTGCTCCAGGAAAGAGATTTCCAGAAGATACTAAAGTCACTGATTTATTAATTAAAGCTTATAACGCTAAAAGTGAAAATGATTTTAATAATATCTTTAATGAAATAGTTGGAAGATTTGATGAAATAATAACTGATTTAAAACTTGATTTAGATCTAAGTAAAGAATTTGAAGTAATTAAAGGAAACTTTAAAAAACATCTAAGTATGGAATATGCTGAAAGTAGAGGAGAATACTTAAATGGTATTGTCTTAGCTAATTACTTAGGATTTACTTTTATCGATGCCGCTGATGTAATCTTCATCGATAAAAATGGCGATTACGATGAAAAGAAAACTGATAAGATTCTTTCTCAAAAATTAGCTTCTGTAGAGCACTGTGTAATACCTGGTTTCTATGGTTCAAGTAATGATGGCAAAGGAACTATTAGAACCTTCTCTAGAGGAGGTAGTGATGTAACTGGAAGTATCGTTGCTAGAAATGGAAATGTCTCATTATATGAAAACTGGACTGATGTTTCAGGGTTTTTAGTAGCTGATCCTAGAATTGTTAAGAATCCGGAAGTGATTGGAACAATCACTTATAAAGAACTTCGAGAATTATCATATATGGGAGCTAGTGTCCTTCATGAAAAGTCTATCTTCCCAATTAGATCTTTAGGTATTCCAATTATTATCAAGAATACAAATAAACCAGAAGATCCCGGAACTCTTATCGTCGAAAGTACTTGTCATAAACCTGATCACGTTATTACGGGAATTGCTGGTCATAAAGGCTTTGCAACTATTATGGTTGAAAAAGATATGATGAATGAAGAAATTGGTTTTGGAAGAAAAGTACTTCAAGTGTTAGAGGATAATAATTTATCTTTTGAACATACTCCTTCTGGAATTGATACTATGACTATTGTTGTAGAAACAAAAGAATTTATTGATAAGGAACAAAAAATATTAGCTGGTATTCACCGCGCAGTTCATCCTGATATGGTCGAACTAGAATCTGATTTAGCTCTTATCGCCATTGTTGGTCGTGGTATGCGTGATGGTCGTGGTACTGCCGCTAAAATATTTACGGCTTTAGCTAAAAAGAGTATCAACATTAAGATGATTGATCAAGGATCATCCGAATTAAATATTATCGTTGGAGTAAAAAATATTCACTTTAATGAAGCTATTAGAGCTATCTATGATGAATTCATTACTAACGATAGAGAAAAATAATTAAATACTAAAAGGAGATTTCATTTGAAATCTCCTTTTTTATTTGATTTATTAATCAGAATTAATATCTCGACCATTCATCATTCCTTTACAACATAATATGATAATAAATGAAATTACTATATTACATACAAGAGAAGAATAAGTCAGAATATTCATTGATGTTTCCAGAGATAAGTGTAAGAAATTAAGTAGTCCTAACATTAATAGAATAGATGGTAATGAACAAATAGCAATTACTAACATTCTAGTAATAGTTTGAAGAGTTGGATTAGCCCGACTTCTTAAAATATAAACTGAAAGAACGGAACTACATACAATCACAAATACAAATCCGACAACTGTTAAAACATAATATAAAACACTTTCTAATGGTAACTTTAAAAATAGTCCCATTCCTAAAGTAACTACTCCTGTTAATAAAGAATATTTAACTAAATCAGGAATTATTAAAGCTAATAACTTTTTCATTGGTTTATCTGGTATTAAATATATTTGCATATTATTTAAGTCTTGCATCAAACTAGAAGTTTGAATCGAAGACATAATCCAAAGAAATAAGAAATACATTAAGAAAAGCATTCCTAAATCAGAAAGGATAGTAACGACAATAAAGGTTCCTAGTGATAGTAATTCTTGAGGAGTAATAAAACTCTTGGTCTTTTTCATCATTAATAGATTCTTAGATAAAATAGCCCAGGCTCCAGGTTTAAATGATCCATTAACATTAGATACTTTATTAGTAAAGGTTGAAGAACCTTTACCACTTTTAACTTTCTTATAATAAGCACTAAAACTAATAGCGTCATCTAATGCTTGTTCATAAAAATCACCATCAAATGAAATATATATTTTAAATAATACTAAATAAGTTACTACCATTAATCCTAGCATTATTACAGCTTGGAGATAATCACCAGTAATAAAAGATAATAATCCTTGTTTAAACCATCCAAAGATAGGAACATATTTAAAACTATCAGCCATTGTATAAGTAACTAAGATATTATTATTAGTTCCATTAATTATGATGGAAGCTAAAAATGTTCCTACAAATACTAGCACAATTACTCCGGCAATTATTCTAGAAAGATTTTTATACTTAGGTGAACTAATTGATAAAATATATAGATAATCAACTAATGTTAAAAAGAATAAAATAACTAAACTAAAGAATAACCATAAAAATAAATACATTGGAATAGATAAATCATATTCAGATCCTAAAAATACTGTAAAGTATACTGCTCCAAATCCAAATAATATGGCTTGTAAGATAGTATTAGCCCATAAGTATTTCATTACTTGTTTTTTAAGAAAAGGTCCACTAAATAAATAGTAAGCATCTTCTTCATAGAATAGAGCTTTTCTAGAACTAAATAAGGTAATAAATACTAAGATTGCTAAAACCACAGTAATCATCATTACTAAGGCACTCATATCTTTAACCATTAAGGTACTAATAGTACCTCCACTGATAATAATAGTCACAAAACCAGCTATTACAAATAATCCTAAAATTATGATAAAGATAGCACTTATTTTTGATTTAAATAAATTACGAACTTGCGCTTTTAATTTAGTGAAATAGAGTTTTTGAAGAGTACTCATTCTACTCTTCTCCTGTAATTTCAAAGAAATATTGTTTTAGAGTTTCATCTTTTAAATCACTTCTATGAACTTCTTTGGCTATTTCACCATGATTAAGGATATAAGCACAATCATATACTTCGGCTACAATATCAATAATATGAGTACTAACTAATACTGCGCAACCTCTACTAGCTATTTCTCTTAATTCTTTTAAAACAAGTTCGATACTAGCTGGATCTAAACCAACCATTGGTTCATCAACTAGTAATGCTTTTGGTTCAATCATAAAAGCTAAAAGCATACTTAACTTTTGAGTCATTCCTTTAGATAGTTCTTTGGCTAAACTTTTTCTTTTACTTTCTAAATCAAATAATTTTAAGTATTTGTCAGCTTTTTGTTGGTAATCTTCTATTTTGTATGCACTACCAATAAAATCAATATGTTCTTGGACTGTTAATAAATCATATAAAACTGGTGTTTCAGGTACATAACCAAAACATCTTTTAGCTTCAATAGATCCATTAGGATATCCACATATTTTAATTTCTCCCTCATGTTTTAATAAATTCGCAATACTTTTAATAGTAGTTGATTTACCAGCTCCATTAGGACCAAGTAAAACTGTTATTTCTCCTGAACGAGCAGTTAAATTAATATTATTAGCTGCTACTAGCTTCCCATATTTTTTTGTCAGACCTGTAATTTCAATCATAAATTTTCTCCCTAAATTAATTTATATTTTTTACATGCTTTATAAATACCATCATTAATATTAAGATCAGTTACATATGAAGCTTTGTCTTTTAATTCTTGTTTAGCATTTCCTAAAGCAATAGATGTCCATTCTTCTTTGAACATCACTAAATCATTAACATCATCACCAAAGACAAAAACATCTTTGTCCTCTCCCCCAACTTCTTTAATCATTCTTTTAATACCAATATCTTTGGCATCATATTGAAACATTAAATATTCTTTAACATATCTTAAAGAACCTAAAGTATCTTTAAGAGTTAGTTTATCTTCATCTTTTGATGAAATAGATAAATAGATTTTATATATTTTATCTAAAGAATCATAATCTAAGTTTTCATCATAGATATAATTAGTTGGTTCTTGTCTTTTACCAACTTGTTGAACAAATAAATCATTCTTACTATAAACATCAATTGAATCATCTAACATTAGTAAGATACCAATACCTAAATCCTCGGCTTCTTTAATAATTGCTTTAGCTTTTTTATTATCTAATGGTTCATTATAGATAAGTTTATCATTTACTACTAAAGCTCCTCCGCCACTACAAACAAGATTCTTAACCCCTATTTCTCTTGCAAAGTTAACAGCTTTATAATGAGCTCTTCCTGTGGCAATGCAAACAAAGTGTCCATTATCTTCTAACTCCCGAATAGCTTTTAAAGCACTAGGGACTATTTTTTTAGTTTTTTCATCAGTTAGTGTTCCATCAATATCAAAAAACATATATTTTCTATCCATTTTAATCTCCCCTTATATATGGATTAGTATAAAACGCATACGCTAATTGAGTACACATTAAACACCAAATAATTGGTTCACAGATAATTACTCCAAAGTATTTTAAACTTGGAATAAATAGGATTACAAATACTATTTTACCAACTAATTCTATTATTGAAGAAACTAAAGGCATTATTTTTCTTCCTAGTCCTTGCAGTGAATTTCTAAGGACAAGTAGAATTCCTAAGATTGCATAGAATGGCGCATTTATTTTTAAATATAATGAGCCATTATCAATGACAACATTCTCAGAAGAGCCAGAGATTAAAGATACTAATGGTCTAGCAAATAATAAAGCTAAGATAGTAGCTATTATTCCCCAGGCAATAGAAATATAAAAAGCATATTTAATTCCAATTTTAATTCTTTCCCTATTATTGGCACCCTTATTTTGAGAAACAAATGTCATCATACTTAAAGCTATCGTAGCTACTGGCATTGTTCCAAAAGCTTGGATCTTTCTAGCAGCTGTATGACCAGCAATAGTTAGATATCCTAAACCATTAATAGCACTTTGAAGAATTACTGTTCCCGATGAAACAATGCTCATCATAAATCCCATTGAAAATCCTTGACCAGCCAGTTCTTTATATAATTCTTTATCAAGAGTAAAGTCTTTAGCAGTTGGAACTAAGATCGGACATCTAGTTTTAATATAAATTAAACATAGAATTGTACTAAATAATTGCGAAATAACTGTTCCAATTGCTGCACCTTTAATGCCAAGTCCCATAAAGACAATAAAGAATAAATCTAAACCAATATTCATTAAAGAAGAAATGATTAAGAATACTAAAGGCATAATACTATTTCCAATCGCTCTTAAAAGACCGGCACATAAGTTATAAGAAAACATTACTATTACAAATAATGTTACTAAAGATATATATGAATAAGCTTCATTGATAATATTACTTGGAGTATTTAATAGTTGTAATAAAGGATATAAAAATACTTGTCCTAATAAAGCTATGACAATCGAAAGGATAAATCCAATTACGATTGAACTAGCAACTGATTTTTTTATTAAACTTTCATCGCCACTACCATAGCTTCTAGCCGTCACAATACTTAATCCATTACCGACTCCAAGAGCAAATCCAACTAAGAGTTCAAAGACGGGCGTAGCTGCTCCAATCGCTGCTAAAGAAACATCTCCTAAAGCATTACCAACTATCATAGTATCAGCAGTATTGTATAACTGCTGAAAGATATTAGAAAATAATAATGGTAAAGCAAAAATAAGAATTCCTTTTAAAATATTTCCATGTAATAAATCAACATTCATCTTTTTCATATAATCACCTTTAATGATTATATCATTAATTAGTATTATTTTCTTTCACTAAAAGAAAAATAGCCCTAAGCCTATTCATCTCCGAATGATATGCCAAGTAATTTTGCATTCTTAACTGTTTTACCTTTAACATCAACATATTTAAGTTTACCAGCCGTATCTTCTAATTTAATGCTAGTAATCTTTTCACCATTTAAGACCACAAACTTACCAAAGTCTTGATCCATAATAAGTCTAGCTCCTTCAATTCCAAATAAAGCAGAAATCTTGCGATCATAAGGACAAGGATTACCTCCTCTTTGAACATGACCACAAACAGCTGTTCTAATTTCGCCATCTATTTGTTTAGCAAGTTCATCAGCAATTCCATAAACAACTGATAATCCTTTTCTTTTAGCTACAACCTTTTTATATTCTTTCTTAGTTAGTTTAGCTTCATCAACTGATAAAGCTCCTTCTGAGCAGGCAATCACCGTATAATTAACCCCGGCTTTTTGTCTTCTTTTAATAACTTTAGTAATATTTTTTATATCATAAGGTATTTCAGGAAGAAGAATAATTGGACAATCAGCAGCAATACCTGCACTTAAACAGATATGACCAACTTTATGACCCATTATTTCAACGACGAATACTCGATGATGGGAATTAGCTGTGGTATTTATTTGATCAAGGTAGTTCGTGGCAATATTGATAGCACTTTGATAACCAAAAGTATAATCAGTACCCCAAGTATCATTGTCGATGGTCTTTGGTAATCCAATAACGTTTAGCCCTTCCTCAGAAAGCATATTAGCCGATTTGATAGAACCATTTCCGCCTAAAACTGCTAAACTATCTAGTTTTAGTTTTTTATAAGTATTTTTCATGGCTTCAACTTTATCAAAGCCATCTTCAATTACTCTCATCATTTTAAAAGGACATCTTGAAGAACCTAAGATAGTTCCTCCTAAATTAGATATACCTTCAAAATCACTAGGTTCCATTATCTTATAATTACCATTCATTAAACCTTTATAACCATCAATAAAACCTATTATTTCAACATCTTTAACATTTTTATATAGAGTTCTTGCTAGCCCAGCCATAGTAGCGTTTAAAGCTTGACAGTCTCCTCCACTTGTAAGTATCCCAACTCTCATATTACCTCTCCTTTATTTTAGTTTCTTAAAGAAATATTCCTGACTATTAATTTCCTTATGTTTATTACTTACTTTGCGATATACTCCTTCACTAGTAAGTTTACTTGCTTTAACATTATCTTTAAACATTGTTTTAAACATTGATACTAAAGTATCTCTAATTCCTTCATCATAGATTGGGGCTGCAACTTCTACCCTTTTTTCTAAGTTCCTTGTCATTAAATCGGCAGATGAAATATATACTTCTGGATTATCTTTACCAAAGATATATATTCTAGAATGTTCTAGATATCTTCCAACAATACTTATAACCTTAATATTTTCTGTTGATCCTTTAATACCAGGAACTAGACAACATATTCCTCGAACAATCATTTCAATCTTGACACCAGCCCGGCTGGCTTCAACTAATTTATTCATAATCACTTTTGATGTAACGGAGTTACATTTCATTCCAATATAAGCATTCTTTCCATTTTTAGAAAGTTCTATTTGGGCATCAATATGATCAATAATTTTATTTTCCATTGCATTAGGAGCAACCATTAAATGTTCTACACTTTCAACAGTTTCACCTCGAAGTAAATGATTAAAGATATCATTTATTTCTTCTCCTATTGGTTGAAAACTACTCATTACAATTAAATCAGTATATAGCCGAGCAGTTGTTTCATTATAGTTTCCTGTACCAACTTGCCAGACATAATTAATACCTCTTTGATTTTTAGTAGTTATTAGTAATAATTTAGAATGAACTTTATAATGATCTAAACCATATATAACATGGGCTCCAGCTTGTTCTAGTCTTTTAGCCCAACCAATATTATTCTCTTCATCAAATCTAGCTCTTAACTCGACTAAAACTACTACTTCTTTTCCATTTTCAGCAGCATTAATTAATGCTTTAACTACTTTCGATGTATGAGCTACTCGATATAAAGTCATCTTAATTGATACTACTTCTGGATTATTACTGGCTTCATTAAGTAATCTTAAAAATGGAGATATCGATTCAAAAGGATATGCTAGCATTAAATCTTTCTTTTCGATTTGTTTAATCATTGGAGTTGTATTTTCAATCATTGAACTATTACGAGGTTCTAATTTAGAATAGAATAATTCCGGATTACTAGTTTTTAATATATCTCTAATATCTGATACAACCGATAAATCTAAAGTATTTTTACTATTAAAGATTTGATTATCATCAATCTTTAATAATAGTTTTAAAGAATCTAATTCAATATCATCTAATGAACCAGATAGTTCTAATCTAAGTGGAGCTAGTCTTCTTCTTTGTTTGATTAAGGTTTCCATGATATTTAAATAATCAGTACCTTCTTCAACATTGATATCATCCTCATCAATATCCGCACTTCGAGTTACTCTCATAAAACTCTTTCTTTTAACAACATATTTAGGAAATAATTTAGAGACAAAATGCATAACAATATTTTCAGACAAAGTATAAGTATTTGTCCCCGGAATTCTAACTAAACGATTATCTGCTGTTCCAGTTAAAGATACTACTCCGGTTTTTCTTTTTCCTTTTTTACTTTCAAGTTGAACACCAATATATAATTCCCGATCATTTAAAAAAGGAAATGGTTGTCTTTTCGATATAACTTGCGGTGATATTAAAGGTAGTAACTCATTATAAAAATAATCCTCTAAGTATTTCTTATCTTCTTTTGATTTGATATCTTTAAAATTTAAGATTTCAAAATCATAATTATTTAAATCTGATAAAATTCTTCCTAGAATTTTATCTTTCTTTTTATATAAATATCTAATCTTTCTCGCACAAGATTTGATTTGTTCCTGAGCTGTCATCCCTGTCTTGTCATCTTCTAGACCAGGATAAAAAAGTTCTTGATCATATAAAGATCCAAGTCTAACTCTTGTAAATTCATCAATATTTGATTGAAATATTGAAATGAATGATAGTTGTTCCCCAAGGGGAACATTCTTATCGTCTGCTTGCATTAAAACCCTATCATTAAACTTTAACCATGATAGTTCTCTGTTTTCTAAATAACCTTTCATATTATATTTCCTCCTTTAGACTATTTGATATTATAACAAGTCTATTCCAACAAAATCGGAAGATTAAAAAAATTAATGTAAACTTAATATATACTTAATATTAGCACTCTATTAAATTAGAATAAAGAAAAAGTCTTCAATAGAAGACTTAATATCCTAATTTCTTTAAAACCTTTACAACATCATCTTTATATGCTTTTTTTGTATTGACATAGATCATTGTGTTTTCTACCCGACATAGATAACCATATGAGTATGAATCAGTAATAGAATAAGTATTATAGTTTTTAAGATTTGTAGATTTTGTGGTTTTAGAACCACTAGCATCGTTTTCAAGATTATCTTTATTATTATCAAAAGATGATTTAGCTCTACTAGAAGTATCATATTGATAGAATTCTATTTGATATGTTGAGTTTTTAGCGATTGAGACATTCTTTAAATAACTATAACTATATTGACTCGTAATATCATAGTAAGTAAAACCTTCTTTAGTTGTGATTGTTTCAAAATCTTTAACTGATAATACTTCTTTATCTTTGGCAGCTGAGCAGCCAACAATACTAAAAGACATCATAATTGCTACAAAAAAGACTATTATTTTTTTCATTTTCCTTTTCCCCTTTTCTAAATTCTAACAAGTTATCTTACTTTATTCAATATTATGTAACATCATAGAATCTTATATCAATTTGTGTTAAAATTTTTAAAAGAGGTGATACTATGGCTATGCATGAATCTGGCGAAATGTATTTAGAAACTATCTATGTTTTATCAAAAAAGAATAAAGATGTAAGAGCTATTGATATAGCTACTGAATTAAATTACTCTAAACCAAGTGTTTCTGTAGCCTTAGCTAATCTAAAAAAAGAAAAGTATATCATGACTGATCCTAAAGGTTATATCAGTCTTACTGATGAAGGAAAAGCTATCGCTACTAAAATTTATTCTAGACATACAAGTTTATCTGATTTCTTTATTAGTATTGGTGTTGATAAAGATATTGCGGTTGAAGATGCTTGTCGAATTGAACACGTTATTTCCGATGAAACAATGGATAAAATAAATGCTTTTGTAAAAAATAGTAAATAATAAATCCCATCTATATTAATAGATGGGATTATTTATTATACAAACATCATCAGTAAACCAGTAATCATCGCTATGGCAATAATTATACTCAGTGAATTAGCCACAGCTGGCATATCCGCCTCATATCCTATTCTAGTTGAATAGACTGCTGATACAGTAGTAAGTGGAGCAGCTAAAGCTAAGATAACAATGTGTTTAGCTAAAGTCGGTATTGGTAATATCATAATAAATAAAGCTAAGACAATAAAACCAATTATTCTAATTCCTAATACTTTTATTACACTAGTTAATTCTTTGCTAGGAATCTTTATTTCTAACATTAAACCAATCATCAACATGGCTAGAAAACTATTGCCAGCGCCAATAGTAGATGTAACATCTAACACTGCTCTTGGCATACTGATATCAAATAATGAAAGTAAAAAGATTAAGATATAAACATCAAAAGGAATTGATGAAAATAGTTTTTTAATTACTTGTGATAATTTAAAATCACTTTTACCTGTCGCTACCTGACTAGCTAAAGCATAGGTAACTCCTAAACACATTAAAGAGTTTCCCATATCAAAGGAAATTAAATAAGCTATTCCCATACCTGGGAAAAAGGCGGTTGTAAAAGGCATTACAAAGTTACCAATATTATAACCTGAAGAATTAATCATATAGGCCGCTTTAGTAAGATGATTTTCTTTTTTAGATCCTAGATAACCAAGTAACATCATTACCACATTACTTCCAACTCCCACAAGAATTAAAACTAAGACAATCGGAGAAATCACTATTCCTTGGCCATTAGATAATAACGCACATGGAAGAGTGATATTCATTACTATTGTCGCAATTATATTTGCATCTTTTTTATCTAAAATTTTAAATCTTTTAAACATGTAACCAATAAAAATAATTAAGACAAATGTAAATGATTTAATTAAAACATCTTCCATATAAGTACCTATTTAGAAATTATTTCATACCCTTCTTCCGTAATTAAGATTGTATATTCCCATTGAGCAGTTAATTTACCATCAACAGTATAAATAGTCCAATCATCTTCGCCAATACAAACATCTCTTTTTCCTTGGTTAATCATTGGTTCAATAGTAATGACCATTCCTGGGACTAGTAAAACTGTATCTTGATGAGCATTGAAATGGAAAACATAAGGATCCTCATGCATCTTTTTTCCTATTCCATGTCCACAAAATTCTCTTACCACACTATAGCCTTTTTCATGAGCATATTTTTCAATGGCGATACCAATATCGCCAACATATGACTTCCATGGCTTAATACTCTTACAACCTATTTCTAAACATTCTTTAGTTACATCCACTAAATCTTTAGCTTCTTTAGAAACATTACCAATCATAAACATTCTAGAAGCATCAGCGTTATAACCTTTAAATTGAGTAGTACAATCAACATTGATGATATCACCATCTTTAAGGATGACATCTTTACTAGGTATTCCATGACAGACTACATCATTAATAGAAGTACATAAATGTTTAGGATATCCCTCATAGTTATAATCTGCACTACGAGCATTATGTTTTTTTAAGTATTCAATAGCCATATCATTAATATCATCAGTAGATAATCCAGCTTTGATATGTTCTTCAATATAATCTAATAAACCATTATTTACTACTGCCGCATCTTTGATCTTTTTAATTTGAGTATTGGATTTAATCATCCATTTTTCAGGGACTCTAATTCCTTCACTATGTAACTTATCTAATTTTTCATATATTTCTTTCATTCTTATCTCCTATATATAAAGGACTTAGAATATTCTAAGCCCTTAAAAATTATATTTTCTTTCTAGTAATATGTGCTCCTAGAGAAATTAATTTCTTATCAATATTAGCGTATCCACGATCAATATGATGAACATTACCAATTTCAGTAATTCCATCAGCCATTAGCCCGGCTACAAGTAAAGCCGCTCCACAACGAAGATCTGTAGCATAAACCTGCGCACCATGCAGTTTAGTAGGACCGTTAATTCGACAACAAGCATCACCAAGTTCAATACTAGCACCCATATTGTTTAACTGTTCACAGTGACCAAATCTTTCCGGATAAATATTTTCAACTACTAATGATTGTCCCTTGGCTTGGGTTAGAAGTGCTGTTAATGGTTGTTGAAGATCTGTGGCAAATCCTGGATAAACTTGAGTTCTAATATCGGTATGAGTTAATTTATCATGGCCATACACGATAATACTATCTCCGACATTATCCATCTTAACCCCAACTTCTTTTAATTTAGAGATTAGTGATTCTAAATGTTGAGGAATGACATTATTGACAATTACTTTTTCACCAGCAGCAGCTGCCATGATTAAGAAAGTACCAGCTTCGATTCGATCAGGAATTATTTCATGTGAACATCCCTTTAAATAATCAACACCTTCAATAGTAATACTATCAGTACCAACACCTCTAATATTAGCTCCCATCTTAGTAAGTAAGTTAGCTACATCAATTATTTCTGGTTCTTTAGCCGCATTTTCAATAACTGTTTTACCTTTAGCTTTAACTGCGGCTAACATAATATTTATCGTTGCTCCTACTGAAGCAAAGTCTAAATAGATTCTAGCTCCAATAAGTTCTTTAGCTTCAATTACATAAGCATCTCCTTCATGAGAAACACTAGCTCCTAAAGCTTCAAACCCTTTTAAATGTAAATCAATTGGACGAGGTCCTAAAAAACAACCTCCGGGATTTTTCATTACTACTTTTTTACATCTTCCAAGTAATGCTCCCATTAAATAATAAGAAGCTCTAAGTTTATCAACTGCTTCTGATACTAAAGGAATGTTTTCTAAATTAGAAGGATCAATACTTAAAATATCATTTTCTTTTTCTACAGTACAATTAAGTTCTTTAAGTAAGTCAGATAAAGCATCTACATCACTAATTTCAGGTACCCCATAAATCTTTACTGGTTCATCAGATAATACGGCAGCAGGAATTAACGCTACAGTAGCGTTTTTAGCACCACTAACCTCTACAGTTCCTTTTAATTTATGTCCGCCTTCAATTACTATAAATTCTCTCATTCTAACTTACTCCTTTTCCTATATACTATATATTAATTTTGTATCAAAAACAATACACAAAGAAGGTGTTATCCACCCTCTTTTTGTCTTTGTTTCATTTTATACATTTCATTGTCGGCAATATATAAAGCTTCTTCAATTAATAGTGGTGCACTATCTTTACTAGTAGCGATTCCATAACCATATGAAATACTATTAGCTAGACGTTTATTAGCTTTTTCCATTAGTTGAAGTCTTTTATGAACTTCGACAATACTTTCCTTTTCCACAACAACGACAAATTCATCGCCACCCATTCTGCCGATAGTTCCAATGTCTTTAAAGTATTTGGAGATTAATTGTCCAAAGGCTTTAATAACTTCATCACCTTTAAAATGACCTTGATTATCGTTTATATTCTTTAGATTGTTTAAATCAAAATAAACGATAATATAATTCTTTTCTTTTCTACTAGAAAGATTATTAAATGTTTCATTCATTTTTGAACGATTGTTTACGCCTGATAAAGGATCTAAATAAGCGACACTTTGAAGATATTGTTCAGTTTGGATAAGAGTACTCTTATCTCTAATCTTACTTACATAATTAACTAAAAGACTAATTACAAATAAATATAATCCAATAGGTAAAAAGAAGATATCATTTACAACCACATTATTTAATGATAAGTATCTAGCAGCATAAAAGGCAACCACATCAATAAATGCTGATACACACATCGCTATAAATCCAATAAAAGTAATTGCTACTTTGTGTCCTTCATGAAGATAATCATAAATTATAATACTTAATATAAATATAATATCAATAAACTGTAAAATTTGTCCCGGGATAAGTAATTGGTTTAAATGAATGATATTAGTATAGTGAAGAATTGAAGCCACGACTACAAATAAGATTTGAAAAATCATAATACCTCTAATTATTTTCTTAAATCTTGCTTGTTTAATATCTTGAGCCATATAAATTAAGACCGGCAATCCAACTAGATACAAGAAGATATACTCTAATGGAGCGATTGTCCGATAGGAGTTAACCCCAAAGAATAAGGACAATGAACCATAATGAATCAGTAAATAACCCGAGATACAAACTACAAATAAAGTAATTAATACACCATTAATCACAATATCTCGATCCATATCAAATACAAAATAAACTATTAGAATTGTAACACCAGTTATTAAAGCAACTAAAGATATGACAAAAGCTAAAGGATTACGATTAACCCCCACTAAAGATGCATATTGAGTTTTATAAATATCTACTTTTGGTACTCGACTAAATGCACTATCTTCTGTAGGTTCTAACTCAATCGTTATTTTTTGTCCCCAAGCATTAGAAGGAATAGGAATAATATAACTATTTCCACCAATAAATTCATCTTTATCTAAGTCATAACCATAACTATATATTTCTTTATTATCAAATTTAGCTTTTATTCTAGAATGATAAATTTGAAATACTAAAGATGAATTAGAAGTTTTTTTATCTTTAGGTAAGTCAATCGTAATAAAGACTTTATCCTTCTTACCAACAAGTTCAAAGATATTTGAGTCATAGGTCTTAGTTGTTCCATCTGCTCTAACAACTTTAGATGTAACATTATCCGTGATATCTGTTCCCGCAGGAAGCCGCATAGAGAATAGATTGAATAATCCAAATAAGATTACTAATCCTCCTATTCCAGTAACAAGTTTCTTAAACATTATAATCACCTTCTTTTACTCGATGATTATTCTTTTTCATTTTATACATTTCTTCATCAGCAATATGACAAGCTTCTTCAACAGTTAAAGGAAGTTCATAATTAGAAATGGCTACACCATAATCATAATAAATATTTTTAAATTCTTTATCATTCTTTATTTCATTCGAAAATACTTTTAATCTATTTTCTATTAATGATAATGATTTATTTTGAATAATGACAATAAATTCATCGCCACCCATTCTTCCAAGGGCACCTATGTCACCAAATGCCACATTTAATGTCTTTGCAAAATGTTTAATTACTTGATCACCATATAAATGTCCTTTATTATCATTAAATGTTTTAAATGAATTAATATCAAAGTAAATAATAGTAAATACTTGTTTATTTTCTTTTTTAATTGTTTGAAGTATTTCTTGAATTCTAGTTCGATTATAAACCTTAGTTAAAGAATCATAATAAGCGATATTCTTTAATTTCTCTAATCCTCTTTCTTTAGCTTTAGTATCATTTAACTCATTTAAGTAAGATACTAAGACAATAATAACGAATATCTTAAGTCCTAATGGAAGAAAAGAATTAGAATTAATCATTGTATTGATATCAGTATAAATCCAAATATTATATCTGATCGTATCTAGAATCGCAAAAATTACTAGGATAATAAACCCATCAAATATTAATTCCATTTTATTATCCTTATTATTCTTGTAGATAACTCGAGTCATTATTAAGATCGATATTATTTGGGTAATATGAGATAAATTAAGTAATTCATTAAAATGCACAATATTAAAGTAATTTAAGAAAGTAGCGATAACTACAAATAATATATTAAAGATAATTATTACACTCATAAATTTCTTATCTTTTTTATCACTTATTGATAAACGAACATATATTTCGATAGGAATCGACATACAAAATAAGGCAAAGTATTCAACAGCATTCCAAACAATAATATCGTTGGAGCCTACAAAAACATTATAAATACCATAATAAGTAAATATCCAGATACCAACTATAAAAATAGATAAGCCCAGACAAGCACCTTTAACACTTACTAACATACTATCTCCAAGATGGAACAAGGCAATCGTTAATCCAATCCCTACGACAATTCCGGTAAAGGAAATTAAGAAGGCAAAGATATCTCTTTCTACTACATAATCATGTCCTGCACTTCCTTCATAGACTTTTAAAGTTCCTAGTCTAGAAAAAGCGTTGTTTTCAGTTACATTCATTACAACGGTTATATCATTACCCCAGGCTTCATTAGGAATTGGAATTTGCGGACAAACAAGTCCTATTAACTTATTATCGCTATTATAATCTTGTCCCCAAGAATAAATAGTTTCATCTTTATAAGTAGCTTTTACTGTAACGTGATACGCAAAAAAGCATAGAACACTAGAGTCTATTTTTTTACTTTTAGGAAGATGGACTTTCATAATAAGTGTATCACCCTTATTAGTAAGACCAACCATTCCGTTATTTGATTTTCTTACTTCTTGATTAGAACTTATTTTGGTAACTTGAATATTATTGTCAAAATTTTCTCCATGTGGGAATAACATTGACAATCCTTCTATTATTAATGCGACCGCACCGACCATTAATAAGATCCTTACAAGAATCTGTTTCTTATTCATATTGATTTCCCCATTCACACTTCTTACCCTCATTATAATATTTATTATCATTAAAAAAAAGAGGACAAAAAAACTAGTACCTAAGTACTAGTTTTAAAAGATTAAGCTTTTCCGATACAACCGAATACTTCCATACGATCTTTAACACAATCTCTAATTGCTTGAGCTCCAGGAGCTAGTAATTTACGAGGATCGTATCCTTTACCTTCTTTATCTTTTCCTTCTTCGATGTATTTTCTAGTAGCTGCAGCGAATACTAATTGACATTCAGTATTAACGTTAACTTTAGATACACCTAAGTTGATAGCTTTTTTGATCATTTCATCAGGAATTCCTGAACCACCATGAAGTACTAATGGCATAGTTCCAGTTTCTTGTTGAATTTTAGCTAAAGCATCAAAATCAAGACCTTTCCAGTTAGCTGGGTAAACACCATGAATATTTCCGATACCTGCTGCAAGGAAATCAATTCCAAGGTCAGCGATCATTTTACATTCTTTAGGATCGGCAACTTCTCCACCACCGATTACTCCGTCTTCTTCTCCACCGATAGCTCCAACTTCAGCTTCTACTGATTTATCAGTAGCGTGGCAGAAACCAACGATTTCTTTAGTTTTTTCGATGTTTTCATCAATTGCATAATGAGAACCATCAAACATGATAGAAGTAAATCCAGCTTCAGCAGCTGCTTTAGCTCCTTCGTAAGAACCATGATCTAAGTGTAAAGCTACTGGTACAGTGATGTTTAAAGATTCAACCATTGCTGCTACCATTGCTGATACAGTCTTAAATCCTGTCATATATTTTCCGGCACCTTCAGATACACCTAAGATTACTGGAGCGTTTAATTCTTGTGCTTCAAGTAAAATAGATTTTGTCCATTCAAGGTTATTGATATTGAATTGACCTACTGCATAGTGACCTGCTTTTGCTTTTTTAAGCATTTCTGTTGCTGATACTAATCCCATAATAATTCTCCTTTTCTTTTTTTTCATCTTCATTCTACTATTTTTCAATATAAATTCAACATAATATTAAGGAAAATAGCCATTTTATGGCTTAATAAAAGAGGTTTGAAAAGTATTATTAATAATACTTCTTAAACCTCCAATAATTAATTATCCATTTTACCACCAAGGACCTTTACATCTTGAAAATTATCTTTAGAAAAATTAGCTAAAGTAATACCTAAAGCCATACTTAAATTTAAAGAATCAATATTTTTAGAATGAGGAATAAAGATACTTGTTCCTTCATTTAAATAACTATCATCTAAACCACTACTTTCATTACCAAATACTAAAGTATGATATTTAGTTGGTTTAGCTATTTGATAGATATTAGTAGCTCCTTTAAGCATTAAAGTATAGATGTCATGATTGAATCTTTCTTTATACTCCTTGAAAGAATTAAAGTATTCAATATTGATACTAAAGACTGCTCCCATTGAACTTCTAATAACCTTGGGATTAAAGACATCAACTCCTGGAGCAATAATTGCTAGATTATTATAATTAAATCCTACCATTGTTCTAATAATAGTTCCCATATTACCCATATCTGAAGGATTGACTAAAACGACATGATTTCCCTCTTCTAGTTTAGAACTATATTTCTTAATTATCCCAACACACAAACAATTATCTTTTTTAGCTAAATGATTAATAGTCTTATCACTATAGATAATCTCAATATTATGTTTCTTACATAAATCATTTATTTTTGTAATACCCCGATTATCTTTCGAGTTAGTTTTAAGATATATTCTTAAAACTAATTCAGGTTTATTCTCTAATAATTCGATTGTTTCAAAGACTCCTAGAGTATATGTATAATCTAAATCTTTTTGATATGTTTTTATCTTCATAGTTACCTCCATAAAAGTATACCATATTTTAATCCTTATGCTATAATGCAAAAGAGGTGATGGTCGTGAATAAGCTTAGTTGTCCTAGATGTGGTAAGCCATTAATAAAAGATAATAATAGTTATAAATGTGATGAAGGACATTGTTATGACATCTCTAAAAGAGGTTATATAAACTTGTTGCTTAATCCTGATAAAGCTCATAATAATCCTGGTGATTCGAAAGAATCATTAGTTGCTAGAAAAGAGTTTTTAAATAAAGGTTACTACGATCCAATATTAAATGAAGTTGTTAAATGTATTGATAAATATAAAACTAGTGATGAACTAGAAATTCTAGATTTAGGTTGTGGTGAAGGATACTACACATCTAAAATAAAAAATCATTTTAATAGTAGTAATATCTATGGTTTAGATATTTCTAAGATTGGAATTGATAAAGCTACTAGATATTCTAAAGATATCTATTGGATAGTAGGTAATAGTAAAAATATTCCAATTATGTCTCATTCTTTAGATTTTGTCTGTGCCTTATTTACAGTTGTCAATGAAGAAGAACTTCAAAGAGTTCTTAAGGAAGGTGGTTACATTATTCATGTAACAGCTAATCCTTATCATTTAGTAGAAATTAAAGAATTGATTTATGATGAAATAAAAATTAAATCTGATAAGTATATTAGATTAGGATTTGAAAATGTTGAATCATATGATTTAAAAAAGAAAGTTCATATATCTTCTAAAGAAGATGCTTTAAATCTTTTAATGATGACTCCTCATTATTATCATATTAAAAAAGAAAAAAGGGGTGCTATTGACACCCTTACTAGTTTAGATATTACAATTGATATTAAAGTAACTGTCTATAAAGTATAAAAACTAACCATTTTAACAGTATTAATTCTATTAGGTTTAAAAAGACTTTTCATTTTAAACCTTTTTTGTTTGCCATAAGAAGAATAATAAATATATTTATCATCATAACCAAAGACTGACATCCAATGCCATTTATCTTCTCCTAGTTTAAAAGAAGTATGAGCTAAAACTAATAATGATACTGGATTACCACTATCAATACTCTTTTTCACAAACTCTTTTCCTTCTTCAAGTTTAGGATTCCTAATGATATGATGCTTCATATTTAAGTACTTACCAATACTACGAGCATATAAATAGATATAGGGATAACCCATCTTACCAGGTGTTACATACTGGTATATTTCTTCCATTTTAGTAATATAGTCATCTTTAGTTATGGAAGTAATACCTTGATAATAAGATATTACATTAGTAGCACAAACACTACCACAGCCTGCTTTACAAGCCCAATCATCTTGATACCACTCTTGAGAGCCACCATAATATTTACTTTCATCTTCAATTATAATTGGACATTGTAACATGGTAGTACCTCCTAAATCTCTTTAAAATATCCACCGGCTTTAAAGCATTCAGTTTCATTGTGTTTAAAAATAATATAGAAATAATTATCTTGAACACCTAAATATAAATCTACTTCATCTTTATATGATAACTCATGTAAGAAGTGAACTGAAAGTTCACTTACATAATATTTAGTATTTAATTCTTTAAATAAATCATTAGACCATTCAACATAACGAGCATTATTCATATGTTGATTAGTATCAATATCAGATATTCTTACTGTTCTTTTTTCAATTAATTCAACTTCTATTTCAGTAATCTTTTTAAATTTAGTTACACTAGGTTCATAACTTTCAATTTTTAGTTGATCAGCTCCAATAGCGGAAAGTTTAGCTACACTTCTTTTTTGAAGATCCAATAAAGCCCAAATTGAATACGCTCCGCCAATATGTTTATCACCTTTATATATTTCATAAGTTCTAAAAGCTTGGACTGTTTTACATTTATAAGCTCTAGTAATAATAGATATCTCATCAGTAAACTTAATTGGTTCATTTAACACTAGAGTTTGTTTAGTTAAAACAAAACCATATTTATCAAGCAAATCTTTAGAATAAAACTCGATATCAAAAGAATTGGTTGTCGCTATACTAGATAATGCTGTAAATAGATTACTCATTTTATATAGTCCATTATAATCAACATCTTCATATAAAATCTCAATATCTTTTTTGGTTGGTGTATTGTTCATAAAAACTCCTTGTGTTATTATCTTTGTAACTCAATGATAAATTAATAATAGGAATAATCAAGATAAAATGAAATATAAATTTAAAAATATAAATAAGAAATCATTACTAATAGTTATAATCGCTGTTTTAGTAATTAGTAGTTGTAGCATCATCCTATATAAGACTTTTAATTCTAGTGATAAAACAACTACATCTGTTAAAAAGAAAAAAGAAAAAAAAGATACAGTATCTTTTTTGGCCGTTGGTGATAATGTCATCCATCAAAATGTCTATGAATATGCTGATAAACAAGCGGGGACTAGTGGTGATGGTAAATATGACTTTACTAGTTGTTACAAAAACATTAAAAGTGATATTAAAAAAGCCGATATTTCATATATCTGTCAAGAAACAATTCTTGGTGGAGATGATAAAGGAGCTTCTGGATATCCAGCCTTTAACTCTCCTTCTGTATTAGCTAGCAATCTTAAAACAGTTGGCTTTGATGTTGTCTCTAGTGCTACTAATCATGCAATGGATGAAGATGTGGATGGCGTATTAAACAACAACAATACTTTTAACAGTGTTAAAGGCTTAACACATATTGGAACTTATTCTTCTAATGAAGATCGTAATAATATTCGTGTTATTAATAAAAATGGTATTAGAATTGCTTTTCTAGCTTATACATTTGGAGTAAATCAATATACTAACTATTCTCATATTCAAGCTCAAATGCAAGCTTATCCTTATCTAATTCCGGTTTTAGATGAAAACACCGTTAAAACCGAAGTGGCCAATGCTAAAAAGGTTAGTGACGTTGTAGTTGTTGCAACTCATTGGGGCGTTGAAAATGATCGTAATTTAAATTCCCTTCAAACGCACTATGCGGATATCTTAACAGAATGTGGAGTAGACCTAGTAGTTGGTTCTCATCCCCATTTAGTAGAAACGATGGAATATAAGACTAGTAGTACTGGACATAAAACATTAGTTATCTATTCTCTAGGAAATGTCATTAGTACTATGAAAGAAGTAGATACTCAATTAGAGATGATGTTTACCTGTGACTTTGTAAAAAATAAAGATAAAACTATTAGTATTGAAAATATTAAGGTTACACCTTTAATTAATCATTATAATGGTAATAATTTATGTACTGTTTATAAGTATTCTCAATGTACAAACAAATTAGCTTCAAGCTCTTCAGTATTACATACTCAAACAGATGTAAAAAAATATTTTAAAACAGTTATGGAAAATACTATTCCTAGTCAATTTAAGAAGGTCTATAAATAATGAAGAAATTAAATATCAAACATATTATTATTGGAGTTATCTCCATAGTTGTCGTAGTGGCCTTAGTATTAATGCTATTACCTAGATCATCTACTCCAACTAAAACTACTAAAAAAGCTACTAATGAATATTCAACCCTTAGTTACTATCATAAAGATTATTTAAAAAGATATAACGCTTATAAAAAAGCTAACCCTAAACTATCTACTAAAGATATCGTCACAAGAGTAAATATGGGCTTAGACCAAGATAACTGGTATACAAACATAATTAATCAAACAAAACCAAATGATGTCGATACCTTAGTAAATAAAGTCTATAAACTAGATGAGAGTTATGCTCCAAGTGATCTAGTAAACATTAATACTGATTTAGATTCTTATAACTCTAGTTATAAGAATCATCAAGTAAGAAAAGTAGTCTATGATGATTTCCAAGCTTTAAGAAAAGCTTGTAAAGAAAAAGGATTTTCTTTATATGTTGTTAGTGGTTATCGTTCTACAAAATGGCAAACAGAAATATATAATCACAATGCTTCTGTTTATGGTACTGAAGAAACAGATAAAACTTGTTCACGTCCTGGACATTCAGAACATACAACTGGTCTAGGAATGGATATTGCTTTAGATGATAAGAAATTCCAAGATGTTGAAACTCATCCCGATTATAAATGGTTTGTATCTAAATTAGCCGATTATGGATTTATCATTCGTTATCCAAAAGATAAAGAAAGTCTTACTGGTTATAGTTATGAATGTTGGCATATTCGTTATTTAGGTAAGAGCTTAGCTAAAAAAGTCACTAATAGTTCTCTTACTTATGATGAATACTATGCTAGAAATAATTAGACTATTATTCTTTAAAAAACTTATGTATAATATATCAGTAAAGGAGTAATTATGAATATAGGATATATACTTCCCATAGTAGTTGCCGCAGTACTACTTTGGATCACTTATGTAATTATTAATTATATAGTTACAGTTATTAAAACTACAAAGAAAGACCCAAGTTATAAGTTATGTTTAAATACAGTCGGTCGAATCGTTATCATTGGATTATACATTCTCTATCTTATCGGAGCTGGAGTATTCATTTATTTTCTAGTAACTGATTTTGGTAGTGATATTATGATGTACATGCTAAATGGATTTACACTTTTCTCAATCCTTGTAGCTTATGCTTCTCAATCTATTATTTTTGTAGGATCTAGACATATGTTAATAGGAAGAGTTGAATTGGATTATCGTAAAATAAAAAGAGTTCAATTCCCTAAGAAATCTAAAATGAATTTTACTTATGGAATGAAAGAATTTCATAATAATGTTTCATTCTGCGATGCATCATTACTTAAAAAAGCAATCACAAAGACAAAATAAGCACTTATGAAATGAACCCCGTTATTTGGACACCCAAATAAAGGAGGTTCATTTTATTATGGCAAAACTTACAAGGGAACAAAAAATAGAAATATATAACAAACATAAACAAGGAATAGTAGTACCAACACTG
>JAQVWN010000035.1 GCA_028749475.1 Thomasclavelia sp. | reverse complement strand
ATATATATTATTACAATAATAAACGTCCTGCTTGTGCATTAAATTATAAAACCCCTGTGCAATATAGAATTGAACAAGGGTTCTATTGATTCTTTTTTGTGTCTACTTTGAGTTGACAACTGCAATCTCAGTTGAGATATCTTCCTTTTATAATCCTAGTTTTCTTTTTTTCTTAAGACACTAAGTATACCAATGAACGCAATTCCGATTAAAATACCATAAGGCATTAAGTTAGAATTATCACCAGTTTTCACTGTAGTGCTTGCAGAAGTACCAGTAGTATTTGATGATGAAGATCCATTAGTTGGAGTAGTTGGTCCAACTGGAATAACTGGATCGACAGAATCAATTGGTGTTTCACCATTACCAATAACTTTATAAGTTACTGTGATTTCTACATCACTTGTACCCATTGTACCTTTAACTACTTCTTGATCACATTCGTATCCTTCAATAGTCGGAGATACAACTTCATATTTTTCATCTGTAGCTATTACATCTGTATAGTCATTAGGTTTTAATATTGCATTTTCAGCATCAGGTTTTTCGAATACATAATGAATAGTTAAATTATGTTCTTCAGCAGTATAAACAAATTTAATAACATTTTGTTTAATTGCATCTTTAGATTCTTCTTTACCTAAAATGATTGTTTGAGAAGAACCACTAGTTAATGTATAACCTTTAATAGTTTTAGCATTCGCAGTAGCTTTAGATACTTTACCATGTTCAACAACGGAATCAGCAATCTTATTACCATCTTGGTCTACATATTCAACACGCCAATATAATTCTTTATCAAGTGGTGAATATTTAAATGTAATTTCATTATTATTACCATCTTTGATTTGATCTATTTGTTTATATCTTTGATCTGGAACATAACCAGGAACTTCAACTGCAGTTTTAACAACGTTTGTTCCAATAATTGCAGATTCAGTAATTGGAGCAACTACATCTTTACCGGCTGAATTTCCAGTATCACTAGCATAGATATAGTTAACAGTATAACTTGTATATTCCACTTTTAACCAATGAGCAGTTAATGTAACATCAGTTGTTACTTTAGTAGTATCAAATACATAAGGAGTATTTCCATTGTACCAACCATTAAATACATAACCATCTCTTGTTGGATCTGTAGGTTTAGTTACAGTTCCTTTATGAACTACTTCAACTACATTGTTTGGAGTTGAACCATCGTTATAGTTAAATGTTACTTTATGAGTATCAGCTTCCCATTTAGCGTATAAGATAACACCATTTACGCCAACAGTTGAAGTGTTAGCATTTGAAGAATCAAACTTCACATCATCGCTTGTATCTGCATCATTACAATCTTGGTTTAAATACCAACCTTTGAATTTATAAGCAGATGTTAATCCTGATGGTCTAGCAGGTTCTTTTTGAGCAGTAGTTAAAGCATTATAATTAGCTACTACTGATGTATTGTAATAAACATCACCAGTGTAAGATACATTGTTGTAGTTATATAATACAAATGCTGATTTATCTCTTGTGTAGTAGAAATAAACATCGATAGCTCCGTCATCTCCAGCTTCATTTTCTTGGTATTTATCACCATAAACTGTATATCCTTCAATGTCTTTTGCAGACCAGTTTCCACTTGGAGTTAATCCAATTTGTGAATAAGTTGTATTATCTTCAAATAAGACTGGATCAGTTGTATCTTCAATTCCATTACTATCTAAACGATGAACACCAGTTCCATCAACTGTTTGAGTCATATAATGAAGATTATATTTTAAAACTGAACCAGACCATCTACCTGTAAAATCAGTATTTGCAGTAGAGTCTGTATTACACATTTGAGGTGTCATAGTAAGACGTTTAGAAACATAATTTGTATTATCTCTTGAACAATACCATGCATACCATTGACTACCATTTACTTCATTTGGAGTTACATTGTTTGATAAAGGCCATAATTTATCAATTTTAGCACCATATTTAGCTTCAAATGAATATTTATTTGTATCATCATATGTTTTACCATCAATAACTATTGAAGCTCCATTACCAATAGTAAATGTACATTTATAAACATTACGTTTGTAATAAACATTAATAATTGTAGTACCATCACCATTTATTTTACCATTAGAATTATCTTTTTGATAATCATAAGTAAAATAAGTGATTGCTTGTTGAGTTGATGTTAAAGTACTGATATCAGTTTCAGCTACCGCTGTTTGAGTTTTATCAGTCTTTAAGAATGTATATCCATCATCATCAGCATTTTCAGTATAATAATTGATTGTATATGCTACAGGATCACCAATAACCCATTTAGCATATAGATTAATTGGAGCAGCTGTACTAAGTGTTACAGTGCTTCCAGCCTTATTAGTTAAAGCTGCATCTGTATACCACCCATCAAATTTATAACCAGGTTTAGTAGTAGTAACACCACTAATATCAACTGTTTTACCATATTGTGAACTAATTGGATCAACATATTCTCCACCATTAACTACAAAATTAACAGCTAAATTAGATCTAGTATAGTAAATTTTAATTACTTGAGTTTTTCCACCTAATTGATTTGGTTCTTCTAACTTTTCTTGTTCAACAGTTCCATCTAAATAGAAACCTGTATAACTTTTAGGTGTTGCTCTTGTATAAGAGCCAGCCGTTCCTACTAAAGAGTCTGTATCTTTAGGAGTACTATAGTTACCATTTAAGTCTGGTAAATAATGTTCTACTGTATAAGTTATTTGGTCAGAATAATATGTAACAGTAATTTCAGTATCTTTATTAAGAGTTCCTTTAACTTCAGTTTGATCAGGAATAAATCCATCTTGCGTTGGAGAAGTTACATCATAAACGTAACCTTCTTCAAAACTTTCGTTATATGTAGGTGCCTTAGGATTCCCCTCAGTATCTACATAGTAAATTTTTAATGTATAGATGTTTGTTTCTTTAGCATTTTCTACTGAAGATTCTTCAGTATTTGTTGATGCATCAGTGCCTTCAGCATTGCTGACAACAGGCATTGCAAACACCATTGAAAAAACTGCAACAAACGAAAAAATACATTTTAATATTCTTCTTTTCATTTCACACACCACTTTCCTTCAATATTTAAAGGCAACCAAACCTTTACTGAATTATAACATAAATAAGTAAAAGTTGAATAAACAAATGGGGATAAATTGCCTTTTTCCTTCCCTTTCATCTTTATAAACGCTACTTTTTGATAAAAAGTTCATGTTTTTAATTATATTTTTTAAAAATATAATAATAAAGGTGCTAAAAAAGACGATGCCTTAATTAGACATCGTCTTATTATTGAAAATATAGGATTATATAACCTACCACCTATTATCTATTATTGAATAAGTTATTTACTATTCTTCAATACTTTTCTTTTTTTGTTAGCCATATACATCATAACTAGTGCACAGCTTCCACCTAATACTCCATACATTGTCATATTAGATTCATCCCCCGTTTTAGGACTAGTTGTTGTAGTGGTTGTAGTAGATGTAGTTGGTGTTGTTTCACCAGGTTCATCAGGTTCATCTCCTGGTACAACAGAAGGCTTAGTTATAGTCAATTCAATTGGTAGACCACCTAGTGAACATACGATATTACAATTTTTCATAAAGATGTTATCAGGATATAATAACTTAGTTGCATCACTAAGTGGTAGATATTGATTACCAACAAGAACATATACATATTCATTACCATAAATTTTTACATATTCAATATGTTCTGATACACAAGCCTTAGATGTAAATACTTTAGTACCAGAATAATCTACTGCAGGTAAATAAACAGATCCTTCAGGTGATCTAAGAATAAGATGTGTTGGATAAACATCCTTGTTACTAAATGTAAAATAATCACCTGTAAAATGAGCATCTACATGGATAGCATGATTTTCTTCATCATATCTTACTGCAGAAACACTTAAATAATCGGCCCATTCTGGGTTATCTTTTGCAAATTGTGCTTGAGTAGATTCAACTGTTAATTTTGATTCATCAATACTTAGACTATCATCTACTTTTAAATTGAAAGAACAAGTAACATCAGATTCAGTATAGAAATAATTTGCTTTAGCCCATTGTGCAAGAGTATGAGTCTCATTAAAATAACCCCATTGGCTACCATTCCAAACAGCATAATTTAAACTAAGTTGATTAGCCATTAAAGCTTTATAATTGTCCCAAATAGAATTTCCATTTTCGTCATATGGCTTAGTAAAGTCACAATCAGCAGTATATTGTAAGTCATAACGATCAAGACTTGCATCATACTCTAATTTATACTTTGTATTTCCATCTTCATCAGTTCCATTTTCAGAAACTTGAGCACCGTTTATACCATCAACACTTAAAGTATATGATGGTATCCCTTGTTCATTATTATCAACAAGTGGATATGTTTTGTCCTCTTTAGCACTATCAATTGTTGCTGATTGAGCGGACGGAATTACTTCCGTCTGTACTTCTTTTTGTACTTCTTTTGAACTGTCTTCTTCTACAGTTTCATTTTGTGTATCAATAGTTGTAGAATCTGTATCTTTGCTATCTGTATTAGCAGTAGTTTCATTATCTTCAGTTTCTACTGTATCTACATCACCATCAGCAGATACATTTACCCAACTCATGCATCCGATTGTTACAAATGCAAGACACACAATAAAAAATTTTCGCAATTTGTTCCCTAAACATTTTTTCATTTTATTTTCTCCTTCTTAAAAAATGATTTTATGCCACACACACACTTAAAATAACTTTGCTTCAAATACCCCCTTATGTTATTTAAAACAACTTTCTCACTATTATTATAATTCATAATTCAAAAAAATCCAATTTTTATAAATTTTCTTTGCTTCATAGTTTAATTTTACTAATTAATAATAAAAAACCACGAACAATGTTCGTGGTTTAATAGATTTTAGTATCTTACCGCATATGAGAATCTTGTATAATCAGAAGCGATTCTTACAACATCACCAGTATGAGGTGCATGGATATATTTACCTCCGCCGATATAAATACCAACGTGACCTGATTTCCATAAGATGTCTCCTGGTTGAGCTTGAGATAATGGGATTCTAGTTCCTCCACTACCTTGCGCACCTGAAGTACGTCCAATAGATTTTCCTGCTCTAGCATAACACCATTGTGTAAATCCTGAACAGTCGAATGTATTAGGACCAGTAGCCCCGTATACATATTTGCATCCTAATCTTGAATAAGCAGCAGATAATACGCTGTTACCATAGTTATTATTACCTACATTTGAAGAACTTCCTGTTGGTCTCTTAGTAACAGTAGCTACAGATTTAACATTTACAGTTAAATTAGCAGTTCCTGTATTACCAGCAGCATCAGTGACACTATAAGTTGCTGTTTTTGTACCAGCTTTTGAGGTACTAACAGTTGGAATACTTACTTTAGATTTTGTATCTCCATCTTTATTATCAGTAGATGATGATAAATATTTAGATAAATCTAATGAATCACCAACATTACAATTAACTTCACCTTGAGATAAGATAATGCTTGGAGCACTAATATCTTTAACAGTTACGTTAAGATTTACTTCAGAAGTATTTCCTGAACTATCTTTAGCAGTTAATTTAAGTGTTGAAGTTGAATCTATTGCATTTGTATCAACATTACCTTCGACATTAAGAGCAAGTCCTTGATCGAAGTTGTCAGTTACATTTGCATATTTATTAATATCAAATGCTTCACCATAATTAGTAGTAACATTTTCTCCAGAAGTTAAATTAATTTTTGGAGCTTCAGTATCAGCTACAGCAAATGTATAAGTCTTAGTAGTCTTATTACCAGATGTATCTGTAGCAGTTAGTGTAATATCTTGATTTGATTTTTTGCTTGTATCAAGCGTTTTACTTGCAGTAATAAAGTCAGTTACATTTCCATCTGAATTATCTTCAGCTGTGATATAACTAGCAATATCAGTAGAACCTTTAACAGGAACCTCTACTACATACCCCTCACTCTTTCCTACAGTATTAAATTTTGGACCTTCGTTGTCTACAACGTTTACAGCAACGGTTTTAGTTGTTGCATTACCATATTCGTCTGTAGCAGTCACAGGGACTTCATAATCCCCTAATTGGTTTACATCTAATGAAGATGTATCCATTTTAACCGTTAAATTATCATCACGGTTATCTGTAATATCTAACATATCAGCATCAAGTTTTTCTCCGTAAGATACATCAACTTGATCTGAAACAATATCAGGTTTTTCTTTGTCAACAGCTGCATACCCTACTAACATAAATGTTGCTACTGCACCAATAGGGATAAACATTGCTTTTCTTTTGACAATTTGTTCTTGAATAAAAGTTTTCGCTTTCATCTCAACAATATTTCTATCCATTTGTTTCCTCCTTTCAATAATATATCCAATTAGTAATTTACCATACATAAGTTAAAAAATCTACCCTTTTTAAGGGGTTAGAAAGCACTAATCGCTTGAATCCTAGTCATGCTAGGAGGTTCAAGCGATTAATTTTTTTTAATTTTTTTTGTGATTTTTAGGGTGTTTTTGAATATCCTAAATATTTATTATTTTAATGATAAAGAGTACTTATTCGATTGATTTTAGTGATTCAACCATATCTATTTTACGTAATACTCTTCGCATATAGAGATTAATTAAAAATGTAAATAATAGTGTTATCACAAAAGCTAAGATATAAATAGATGGTTCTACATATCTTAAAAACATTGCTTGTTCTATTTCGACATTGATAATGATATATCGGTGGAGGAAAGTTCCAAAGAGACCACCAACTAATGATCCAATAATAGCTAGTATATAGTTTTCTCTAAAGACATAATCATATACTTCTTTATTGTAGAAGCCTAATACTTTAATTGTCGCTATTTCGGATTTACGTTCTTGAATATTTATATTAGTTAGATTATATAGTACTACAAAGTTTAATAATCCCGCCATCGCTATTAAGATTACAACAATACTATTTAAAGAAGACATCATACTATCAAAGGTAGTTGAGATATTTGATAAGTCCTCACAATTATCAATACCATTTGTACTTTTTATATACTGTTCTAATCGATTAATAACTTTCTTATTACTATCTTTATTATAATGATAATAGGCGGCATCGTAGTTAACGATGCTACCAGTTATCCTAGCATAATAATCATTTGTCATATAAATATAGTGTTGAAAGTAAAAAGTAGCTACTCCACTAATTCTCACCTGATAATTAGTATTATCAATAGTAATGGTAAGGCTATCTCCTACCCCTTTATCTAATAACTCAGCAAGTTTTTCATTAATAATAACTCCATTATTACTTAGGGTTAGTTTTTTATTAGTACCATATTCTTTAAGACTAGTATACTTTGATAATTTTTTAGTGCTTTCTGGAATTGTTATTTGTCCATATTTTCCATCTTCCACACTAATAGTCTTACTATAATAAAGCATCGTTTCTTTTATATCACCTTCATTATTTATAAGGTTAGTATTTAGGGTCTCAATTTGTTTTTGAGAAAGATTGCTATCATAGCTAACACTTCCATCATAATGATTTATTACTTTATATTGAAGATTAGCTAAACTAGCTACAGATCCTTTAATTCCAAAAGCGGTAATAATTAAACCAGAACAGCCAGCGATTCCAATTATGGACATTAAAAAACGTTTTTTATATCTAAAGATATTACGCATAGATACTTTTTGAATGAATGATAAATGACTCCAAATAAAGTTTATTTTCTCTAAGATAATTCTTTTCCCATTCTTAGGAGGTTTAGGCCTTATTAAAGTAGCCGGATTACTTTGAAGTTCTTTTCTACATACAATATATGTTACAAGCACCACTAATCCAACCGATAGACCTATTGTTAGAAGGGTTATTGATGGATAAAAAGTAATTAAGGCTCCATGTTTAAATGTAAACATCATATAACTATATAAGTAGTAAATAATACTTGGTAGTAAACAAACACCCCATATAACGCCTAAAACACTAGCTAGAAAAGTTGCTAGAAAAGCATATAGAATGTATTGCCTAATTGCAGATGTCAATGAAAAGTAGACACTTTAAAAAAGACATCTAAAGCCCTGCTCGACTGTAAAGTCGGCGGGGCTTTTATATTTAAGTTTATAAGCTGGACGTTCATAGTTAAAGTGATATATGTAT
>JAQVWN010000034.1 GCA_028749475.1 Thomasclavelia sp. | reverse complement strand
CATGTTACTCCTCTTTTACAATAAAATATTTTTCTATTGTTCCTACTTTCTCATTATTGTCATATAATTCAAATACAAATTTATATCCAAAGTTCTCAAAATTACTCATTATTAAATTCAATTCAAAATTATTAAATAAATAATCTGGTTCAATATAATCAATCGGATCAATTGTAACAGAATAAACATTATTTTCATACGCATCTAAAATATTACTTACATACATACTCAAATCAACAATTGAATAACCTTGATCAAAAGCAGTTAATTCATTTTTCTTATATAAAGAAACTCTTATATTAGGATTTTTTAAATTTCCGTTTTGTAATATATTGAATGGTATATTAATAAAATCTTCTTTTTTACTTAAAATGTTATATTTGCCATCAACTATTACGTCAAAGCTATATACAACTGGCTCTTTCACTTCTACTGGAATAGTTAATTCTATATCATTTAATTCATCATAATAGTAACCATCATAAGAAGCAAAATTAGAAATTTTAAAGTAATACGTTCCTTCTTTTAAGCCAGTGTCATTATTCCCAGTAATTATACTTAGTGTTTTCGTTACATCATTAATTCCATTATTTAAATTAATATGAACAATGTTATCGCTTTCAGGACTGTAAATACCATTACCTACTTTAAAGACAATATTTTTTAAATGCTTTTTATCAACTATTGTCCCTTCACTATCAACTAATTTAATTGATAATCCTATTTCATTGTCTTCATATGTTGTATCGATTACTTTAAATTCATTTAAATATTTATAATTTATTCCACTAGTAATACTGATATCAGTAGTAGAGGATGTGTTAAACTTAATTGGACCTCCACTATAATCAGTAGTTAAATTCAATAAAGCTTTAGTACCTATATTGTTTATTTTTGAATAAATATTAAACTTTTTAATTGTGTTATTTAAAGTAGGTCTAATATTATTTCCTAATGAATCACGTACTTCCATATATAGGGCTACATTATCATAATTATTTATGATATCAGTATTTATAAAGTCTACTACAACAGTGAACTCTTCAGTAATTATTCCATTATTATAATAATTGTTTTCTATAAATAAATTATTTGTTCCAACTTCTTTAAATAGAGTGATCGGATACGTAGCTGTTTTTAGGCATTCTAAGTCTTCTACGTCACAACTGTCATTATAACCATAGATATCATCTGTGGTAGGTATAATATATTCGTATACCTTTTCGCCAATATAATCAATTAAATTTATCTTCGTACCCATTGGTAATAATATATTAGAAATTAAATTATGATTATAATCAGTTATTTCATCACTAGCATTTGAATAATCAATCTTTAATGTCATTGATGACTTGTTAGTAATATATGGATTAACATCTTCATAACTACCCTTATTTCTACCAACGAATAAATCTGTTATGGTATAACCATTAAGTACAATATAATCAGTATTAATATAAGTAACATTACCCGCATTATCAGTTACTTTTACATAAACAATGTGAGTTCCTACTCTATCAATTATTATTTCTTCTAAATAAGTAGTCCAGTTATTATTTTCTAAAGCTTTTAATTCAGTAATGTTTAAAATAACATTACTAATATAGTATTGAACATTTGAAATACCTGATAATAAATCATTAGTTTCTATTGTTAAAGTTTTTTCTCGATCAATATATATATAATTTAAATCTGTTCTTAAATCATTCCATTCATCAATACTAGAAATAGGCTTAGTCTTATCTAATATTAATAAATCTGTATTTAAGTATGATATATTAGTTTCTAAATCTACTACTTTAGCATATATAACATAAAACCCTTCAGTATTTATTTCTACTTCATTATTATAAGTTTGCCATTCAGTAATTTGTTCAGGATTTAATGGTGTAGCTGAATTACTAATATAATAATACTTTTCTTCTACTGGATTTAACTCATCAATATCTTCAATAGTAAAAGCAATATTCGAATTATATGAAACAGTTTCTAAGATATTATCTAAGCTATTCCATGATTTAGTACCAACGTTAATACTCGCAATCAGGTTAACTTGTTCTTTAACTAATAATTTTAATTTATTTTTCTTAATGCTTTGCAACTTTTGAAAATCATTAATTTTTATAGAATCATTATAAAATGTTATTTCTTTTTGATTTTGATTATTAAAAGATAACATAGAAATAAAACCTAATATTAATATTAAGCAAATAAGTTTTTTATAATTAGATAATTTACTAATAATATTTCTTATTTTCAACATATTATCTTTCCTTTTCTAGATTGTAGCGCCTATTCTACTTATATTATAAGTATACCATATATCGTCATTTTTTGCATTAAAAATCAATGAAATTTCAACAAAAAAACTTCTAAAAAGAAGTTTTTGTTTTTTTATTAAATTATGGTGTTTGTGGTTCTTGAACAATTACTGTTCTAGTCTTAATACCTACATTACCAGCAGCATCTACTGCTTTATATGTTATTTTATATGTTCCTGGTATGCTAGTATTTACTGTACCAGACGCTTTAATTGTTAAAGTTGTTCCATCTTTATTATCTTTTACTGTAGCGCCTAAATCATCGAAAGGCACAGGTAATCCAGTTTCAGAATCTATTGCTAAACGTTCCATTACAGTCGGATTAGCACCAGTTATAGTTATTACTGGAGGTGTCTTATCTGCTGCAAATGGTCCATCACCTTCATTTAAGTCTTCACCATCATAATCAATGTCATCTTCAGTAAATCTTTCTTTAGTAAATCCAAAATTAACCGAAATTTTCTTTCCTATTGAAGCAAAGTCATAGTTATCTATATCTTGTCCTTCAATATATACATATATTCTAACTTTTGTAATACTATTTGGAGCAAAAGTCATAAACGGAGCACGACTTGTTCCTCTTAATAGTTTATCTGTATCAGTATAGAATGGATATGGTTTTAATATAGGGTTTGAATCTTTATCATAATAAGTATTGTATTCTAATCCGTCATATACATCAACATTATCGCTTGAAGCGATTGGTCCACTTACTGCATATGTAGGATAAGCAATACCATCGACAACTGGCATACATGAACCACCATATGAAGTAGTCTTTGTAACATCTAATCCAGTTCTCTTTTTACAAGCTGTATCATACCAACTAATTGCATTTTTAACATGTGAAGTATCATTTGGTTCCCATATTTGAGCAGTTCTACAAATTCCTGTAACAGGATTATCATTAGTGGAAGAAGTACAAGTAATACCTGTAATTGTGTCTACATCAGTAGTAGTTCCAGCTACACGTCCTATTTGAGCAAATGCTACACGTACTGAGTTTTCAATACCAGTACCTGAAACACCGCCACCTTCAGCAACTTTAACTTCTGAATTGATAGTTAAATATACTGCTTCTTCATCTAATTCGTTTAATCCATTTATATATTGTGTACCAGAAAGATTTTTTACAAATAAATCAAATACAACGTAACCTCTTTGATTGTTTGCTTCATAATTATTAACGCGACTAGACATAAGTCTATATCCACCAGGTGTAGCAGTTAAAGATGCTTTCTCGAATATTTTCATTCTTGAAGATGCAATATCCATTTCACCTACTGTAGACATAGGAATTAATCCAGGATCTCCCCAACTATTGGTATTTCCAGGATAGGTTACTTTTTCCCCATCTTCTATTACATCTGTATGATTATAGTTGCTTTCATTAATAGCAACCGTAGTTCCCCATTTTTCACCATCTAATGATAGTAATAAACTATCTACAGAAGCAATTTCAATATCGAAACTTGATACATTAACTGTTCTCATTCCAATAAACCACGCATATGTTGATGCAGTTAAAATTATTGCAATCAAAGTACATATGGTGACCATATTTCTCAAGCGATTAGCACGTTTTTTGTTTCTCTTTACCATAATTTTCTCCCTCATTTTCCCAATATTATATAGTAATTATATTTATATTGTATCACATATACACAAATTGTCAACAAAATTCAACATTTTTTGCTCAATATAAATATTGATTAAAGGTTTATAAATTCTTTTTTGCTTCAGATATATTAATAATTTCAACTTGTGTCATAAACCAAATCTTTTCAACTGTTGTTTGACTATTTTCAATTTCATAGATTCTTAATAATAATTGAATTTTATCTAACAAAACAGATAGATTATCTGGATCTAAACTTTCTTCCGTTATATTAATATTATCAAGTCGATATTTGTTCATAATAACCCTGCTAATGTTGCTCTTATCAAATAAACTAACATCTGTTATTACTATATTAGTAGGATTCATCGCAAATAAATCAAAAGTTTCACTATATTTGATAATTTCATCATAAGAGTTAACATCAAAAACTTTTTTAATAGCCATCTTCTTGAAATAATCAAAACTATAATATAGATGTAACAAATCAGCCATAGTTAATGACTTATTTAAAACAGACAAAACTTTTTCCTTAAAGCATTCTTGATCATAAACTTTATATAAATCATATAATTCCTTTGCTTGCTTAACTGATTTAATTTTTAGCTGTTTTGAATCTTTATCTCTATTAAGTATCATGTACCAAAGATTATCACCAAGAATTTTCTTATTAAGTTTTTCTAATTTAGTTTCCTTAGTAATAATTTGAGATTCTATATTTTTTAAATTTTTACTAATGGCACTCTTATTCGAATTTTTATCATCAGTCGGTATTTGCTTTTCATATTCCTTTTTAAAATCTTCAATTAAGGGAGTGAATTTAATATAATTCATATATTCCTCAATATTGATTTTTAATTTATTTAAAGTCTTATAAAATTTTTCAACTGCCTCTTTGTCATTATTATCAAAGGGATTAATAATCATACTATTATAAGTAGTAGTTCTGATTTTACTATCTTCAAAATAATGATTGATATCGATTGTACGTGTCTTAGCTAAATTTATAATATCATTTATACTTTCTTTATCAATATCATTTAACTCAATATAAAGTGTTTTTAATTTATCTATGCATTTTTCATAGCTATTTATTTCGTTTTCTAACATCACTTTTTTTTGAATTTTTTCAATATAATCAATAAACCTTTTGGAATTTTTTCTAATTAATTTTCTAAAATTAGAATTAATATGGCATAGAATATTAGGATCAATCCAATATACTTTTTCAAATATTTTTGAAACTTCTTCGTAATTGTCACTTTTTTTATTTCTAACTTTTAAGAATGATGTCATATATTCATTTACATAACAAGTATAATCAAAATCATCACCAGTAAGATTAATTCCCGCTAATTCAAATTGATTTAAAAACTTATTAATAATTTCGTTGATAGAATTAAAATTAAAATCATAATAATTGCTTATTTCAAATAATAAGTTATCAAAGCCCATCTTTTCAAAGTATGTATTAAAAGGATTAAGAATAAATCTTACATGTTCTAAATTACTAACTTTAGTTTTTAAATCATCATATTTTTTGTTTTCTATTTTAATATTGAAAGATTTACTTTTAGTATCTATATATTTTTTAACACGTTCTTTGTAATCCTTGTATTTATCAGACATTAAATCAATTTTTTGATTAAATTTTTTGATATCAGTTTTAGTTCTAGTAGGCATAGTTGAGACCAAAGTCTTTTTTGCGTCAATATCATCATTAATAAACTTTAAAAAATTACTCATTTGACTCTTCCACCTTTTCTTCAACTACAATTTTCTTTTCATCTAAAAATTGGATAAATTCAACAATATCTTCATAAACTTTAATCAATTCATTTAAACTAAGAGTTGATAAGTCAAAATTTATTTTTGTTTCTTCTTTATTCATAACTTCACCCCTTTTTATTCATATCCAGCCAAGTCTTTAACTAAGTCGATTGTAATATAAATAGCCGCTCCTCTGGAGTTTGTCTCTAAACTATCAACATCTTGTCCTTCAATCCAAATATAAACTCTAACCTTAGTAATACCATTAGGTATTTGAAAAATCGGTTTTTCGAGATCTTCGTCAACAATAGTATTTTGTAGAGCAAAATGGGTAGTATCTAACGGAATACCTGTTCCTTCATGACCATTCATATGCTCGAGGCGAGTACCTTCTGCGATAATTCCGTAAGACGGATAATATTGACCATCAATAATATTTACACCAAAGCTATCAAATATAGATTCAATAGAAAGAGTTGAATGAGATTTACTATTAGGTTCAAATATAACCATTTGACAATTATTATTACATCCAATATTTTGAATAGTACTAACATTCGATTTAGAAGAAACACTACTCATTTTTAAAAATCCAAATCTCATTGAATTCATAATCCCCGCCATAGGTTCCTTATCGTCTTCAATCATTCCTTCATCAAAGTCTACTGAAGCATTTTCTAAATACAAATTATCGCTTTTAGGAGATCCACTAACATTTTTTAAAAACAAATCAAAAGCAATAAAAACATTCGCGGAACTATATTCATTTTCTTTCATTAACACGGTATTTAAATATCGTTTTTTACTTTTATCTTTGCGACGGCTTACTTCCCCTTTATATACGTCGAACTTGTCACGATTAGGGTCTTTAATACCGTTAGAAGACACTGGCCATAAACCGCCTGACCATTGATTAGTATGACTTGGATATCTATTTCTTAAATCATTAATTACTGTATCCAATGAAATTTCAACTGTGTCAGAAAAATCTATACCATCAAGGGAAATAAATAAACCATGATCACTCGATACCGATAAATTAAGAAATTTGACTTTAACATTTAAAGAAGCAGAAAGCCAAGCATATGATGCAACAATTAATAAAATGCCTGTGAAAAAAGCAACAATTATTAATAATTGTGGGTTTCTTCTAGTAATATCGCTTATATTACTGTTTTTACGTCTTTTTTTTCTATTGTTGTTTACTTTCTTTTTATTCATAAGCTTCCCCTTTAAAATTAAAGAGTAACCAACCCTGATTACTCTTTATTATCCTAATAATAACTAATTACTAACATAATCCTAGTCAGTATTATTTAAACATAACTAAATTTATTCAACTATAACTGTTCTAGTTACTTCTGTAGCAGCATTACCAGCCTTATCACTTACATTATAAGTTACTGTATAAGTACCCGCTTCAGCTGTATTGACATCTGATGAATCAACTATGACATTCTTTGTTAAAACTCCGTCTAAATCATCATCTGACATAAACCCAGGTTCAACATATGTAGATCCAACAGCAATAGTTAACGGATTAGCACCATATAGTAAAATTCTTGGAGCTTCTCGATCTAATGTTGGTCCATTGTTTTCTTCATAATCAATATCTTCACCATCGAATCTTTCTTTAGTGAATCCAAACGCAATTGAAACTTTCTTTCCTATTGAGGCAAAGTCATAGTTATCTATATCTTGTCCTTCAATATAAATATAAACTCTAACTTTAGTAATACTATTTGGAGCTAAAGTCATAAATGTTGGACGAGATGTTCCTTCTAATTCTTTTTTAGTATCAGTCAAGAAGTTGTAAGCAAATAATTTATTACTTCCTTCATAACTGTTATATGTTGCTCCATCATATATATCAACATTATCTGATGAAGATATATCTTCTTTTACAGCATATGTAGGATAAGTTGCATTATCTGTAATTGGTTGGCATGTCCCACTATAAGATCCTTCTAAAGTGACATTAGCACCTATTCTTTTTTTACAAGAAGTATTATACCAACTAATTGCATTAGCAACATGTTTTTTGTCATTTGGTTCCCATATTTGAGCAGTTCTACAAATTCCTGTTACTCCATTTCCATTAGCACATGTAATACCTGTAATTGTTGATTGAACATTAGTAGTTCCTTTTACACGTCCAACTTGACCAAATGCTACCCTTACTGAATTTTCAATACCTGTATTTTCGACTCCACCGTTTGCTACGGTAACTTCTGAATCAACAGTTAAATAAATTGCTTCTTCATCAGCAGGATTTAAATTTTCAAGATATTGACTACCTGAAAAGTTTTTGATAAATAAATCAAATACTACATAACCATTTTGTTCTGGTCTCCCTGTATTATAATTATCAACACGACTTGCCATAAGTCTATATCCACCAGGTGTCGAAGTGAGACTTGCTTTTTCAAATAATTTCATCCTTGAAGATGCAACATCCATTTCTCCAACAGAAGACATAGGAATTAATCCAGGTCCTCCCCAATTATT
>JAQVWN010000020.1 GCA_028749475.1 Thomasclavelia sp. | reverse complement strand
ACGATTCTTTCCACCTTTATGTCTTCCCATTTGTATAATCCTCCATTTCTACATAGAAAAAAGTAGACACTTCTAAGATATATTTATTATATCTTTTTTTGTGTCTACTTTGAGTTTACAACTTCAATACTAAATTGATTTAGTATCTCCTCTTTTTAATTATATATATAATCCTTTATACCATTTTATTTCTTCATCAGATAAATACTTACTTATTTTATCAAATACATATTCTTGATATTCATTAAATTCTTTTATTTCTTCATCAGTAAGTAATTCTTTATCAATTCCATCAGTGTCAAAAGGTACATAGGTAATAGGTTCAAAAGCTAAATAAGTACCATATTCATTCTTTTCTTTTTGAATACAAAGAAGTTCATTTTCATGACGGATACCATACTTACCTTCCTTATAGATACCAGGTTCATCAGTAGTAATCATTCCTTCTAGTAAAGGTATTTCTTTTGAATTACCTTTATATATTGGACGCATAATATTAGGACCTTCATGAACATTTAAATAATGACCAACTCCATGACCAGTAGCACAGCGATAATCTAAACCATAATTAAAGACTTCACCTCGAGCTTTAATATCTAAACTACTTGGAAGGATTCCTTTTAAAAAGACTGTATTTTGAAGACCTAGTAAAGCTTTTAAAGCGATAGTAAAATCCTTTTTCATTTCTTTAGAAGCTTGATCGATGACAAATGTTCTAGTAATATCGGTTGTTCCTTCAAAGTATTGACCACCAGAATCAATCAGTAATAAACCAGAATCGATTTTACTATTATGATTATTAGTGGCAGTGTAATGCATTAAAGCACCATTTTTGTTTGCAGCACAAATAGTATCAAAAGATGGTTCTTTATATTCTTTATGAAGTTTACGATAATCTTCTAAGATATTTGAAATACTAATTTCATTTAGTTCTTCTTTTTTAATCTTGTTTTTTAAGTAATACATAAATTTAGTTTCAGCTATTCCATCTAATAGGTGAGCTTTTTTAGTGTTATTAATTTCAACATCATTTTTAATTGCTTTCATTAATTGCGAAGGATTAGTCATATCAACTATCTTTGCTGAAGGATTAATGTTAGATACTATTTTATAGTTAACAGTATTCTTATCTAAAACGACACTTCCAAATAATACTTTTACTTCTTCATAGATATCTTCATATCCATGAAGATAGATATTATCTTTAGCTAATTTATCTTGAAGAGAAGGATCAATAGTATCTTTACCAACATATAAAATAGCATCATCTTTATTAATTAAAGCGTAACTATTAAACACAGGATTACAAGCAACATCACTTCCACGTAAATTAAGGATATAAGCAATATCATCTAAAGAAGTAATGATATGATGATTAAAATCACCTAACTTAGATCTTAGAATATTTAATTTATCTTTTCTAGAAGTCCCACAATACTTTGTGGAATAATCATAGATTGGACTAGTTTGTAAACTAGGACGATCATCCCAAATCATTCCTACTAAATCTAAATTGGAAATTATTACTTTATTTTTTAGTTTTTCAACAAAACTAGTAGCCATTACTCTTCCATCAAAACCAATAGATTCATCTTTTCTTTTATCTAAGAATTCTTCAATGCTTTCAACATCTTCCATTCCCATCTTCATTAAGATGATTCCAGTTCCTTCAAGTTCACTTTCAGCTTGAATATGATATCTTCCATCAACCCATAAGTAGCTATCTTTTAAAGTAACGATTAAGGTTCCAGCTGAACCAGTAAATCCGGACATATACTCTCTAGCTAGAAAATAATTACCTACATATTCACTTTGATGAAAATCACTAGTTGGAATAATATAGTTATCTATATTATTACTTTTCATTAATTCTTGGAGTTTTTTAATTCTTTCTTTAATCATAAAATTCACCTCATTTCCTATTCTAACATTATAATAATGAATTGAGTAAAAATATTATTTTGATTATCAAGTTTATCGCATAAAATGAAGGAAAATTATTAAAGTGATAAATTTAGATGTTTTATTGTTGAAATATGTATTTTAAGAGAGTAAAATTCAAACGATAAACAAGATATAATGTTTGTTTAAGTAATGTAAAGAGAGTAGAATTATACTATCTAATGATTAGGAGGACACAGGGATGGATGATGTAATTAAAAGATTAATTGAAGTAGATGCTAAATGTTCTAAAGAAGTAGAAACAGCAAAAGAAAAGAAATTAGATGCTCAAAATAGTACATCTACTAAAAGAGATGAAATCTATAAAGAGTATCTTGATAAACAACAAGATACAATTAATGAACATAAAGAAGTTCTTTTAGATAAAAATAAAGAAGAAGTTTCTAAACAAGAAGAAGCTTATAATGAATCATTAAAGAATATGGAAGCATTATATTCTAAGGAAAAAGATAATTGGGTAGATCAAATTGTAAAAAGATGTATTAAAGAATAAGAGGTGAGTTATATGGCTTTTTCATCAAATGCCTTATGTGCTAAGGCAAAAGCAATGTATGGTGGACGTTTAACAGAAGAAGAATATGATGACTTATGTCGTAAGACATCAATCTCTGATCTTGTGACATACTTAAAATCACAAACTTCTTATTCAAACTGTCTTAAAAGTATTAATGTTAGAAATGTCCATCGTGGACAAGTCGAAAATGCAATTATGCATGAATTTTACAATCGAGCAACAAAACTTCTTAAATATGCTCCAACTAAAAATCAAGAATTCTATTTTATGTCTGTAATGCGGGTAGAAAATAGAATCATTATTGAAAAACTAATTTCTTTAAAGAATAAAGAAGCTCGTTCTTTTGATTTAAATATTCCAGATTATTTAGTTAGTAAAATGTCTTTTAATGTCTATGGTTTAGTAAATATTGAAGATTATAAAGGATTACTTCAATATCTAGAAAAGACTAGATACTATAATATATTAGCTAGTTATAATGTTGAGGGTGAAATAGATATCAACGCTATTCAACATGATTTAACAGAAAACTATTATGATTACTATATTTCTACCATTAAAAAGAACTTTAAAGGATCAGTCCAAAAAGAATTAATGGAAATAGTCTATACAGTAATTGAACTAGACAATATAACAACTATCTATCGTTATAAAGAATATTTCCATGAACAACCAGAAAAAATATTAAAATCAATTCATCCTAAATATACAAGAATGCCAAAGGCTTTCTTAGATAAATTAGTAAACGCCAGTGGAGTAGAAGAAATAAGAACTCTTCTTCATAACTCTATATACGCTAATTATGCAGATGATAAGAATTATATTTTTATTGAATATTTCACTGAAAGAATTCAATATAACTTAGCTAAAAGATATATGCGTTTCTCTTCTAGTGCACCACTAGTATATATGACATACAATATCTTACAGCAAATTGAAGGGTATAATTTAGATCACATTATTGAAGGTATTCGTTATTCTAAAAGCAGTACTGAGATAATGGACACTTTAATATATGCATAAGGGGGAGAAAATATGGCAATAGTAAAAACACATTTATATAACATTTCATTTAATCCTAATGATTTAATGAAAGTCTTAATAAAGATTGATAATCATAAAGAAGATATTTTTCCACAAGAATCTAAAAAGATTGTTGGTAATGTCAAAGGGGTATCTACTATGGATTCTAATAATCCATATAATGATTCTTTAGATCGTTTATATCATATCTTTGATAAACTTCAAATGACTAAAGTAGAAAGAGATTCTTCATATGAAGAAATATCAATCGAACACATTGAAGATGTTCTAGAAAATATAGAAACAAGAATTGAAAAAATAGATGAAGTAAAAGAAAACCTTATTACTGAACAAGAAGAAAATAAAGAAGGTATCAAGGTTTTAAATCATTTACTAGAAAGTCAAGTTTCATTAGATGATTTAGATAATACAAAATATGTAACTATTAGATTTGGTAAAGTACCTATATCTGATTATCAAAAGATTAAATATTATAAAGATTATAAGTTTATCTGGCATAAGTTATCAGAAACTAAGCACCATGTATGGCTTGTCTATTGTGGACTAACAAGAGACATTAGCGAAATAGATAATGTTTTATATTCAATGAATTTTGATGAAACTAAAGTTCCAGACTTTGCTCATGGTGGCATTCTTCAAGCTAAGAAAGAACTTGAAGAAGAAGCAGAAGCGATGGATAAATACATTCAAACTACCAATGATAAACTAAATGAAATTAAGAATGAATATGAGGATACTTTAAATGATTTATTTAAGAAAGTATCTAATCTTAAATACTTATATGATCAATGTAAGTATGTAGTGGACTTTTCAAGTAAGAATGCAGTTTACGCTTTCTCAACAATTCCTTATGAGTCTATTAAGGAAATGTTTAAAGATGTAAAAGATATTAAAATTATGGAACTTCCAACTGATATCTATGAAAATAAAAAGATTATTGCACCAGTAATAACTCGTAATAATAAATTATTTTCTCCATTTGAGAAGTTATTTACTCCACAACCAGGAGATAGATTTGATCCAGCTACAATTATTGGTTTAATTATTCTAATTACTTCATTTATTTTAATTGGTGATATTGGAGTAGGATTAATTATCTTAGTAATTGGTGCATTACTACTTATGATGCATAAAAGTAAGTTTGCTGGAATTCTAACTGAACTAGGAGTAGCTATTACACTTGGTGGTTTCCTTACAGGAACTGTTCTTTATGAAAAACAACTATACTCACCAATCTTTGAACTTACTCATGATGTAGTTGTAAGAATAATGATGGGAATGGGAATAATCCTTATTGGATCTATCTTAGTGATAATAGTAAAGAAGATAACAAGAAAAAAATATGATTAAAGGAGACACATATGGCTATAGAAAAACTAAATCTAGTTGAACTAACATTTGATGAACGAAGTCATAACGATGTCTTATTGAAGTTATATAATCGAGATGATTTTAATCCAGAGCTTGCTAGTCAGTTTACTGATTCAGTAACTGGATTATCTGTCTATAATACAGAAAACATCTATGAAGAATTATTAGTTAGTATTAATGATATGAAAACAAAATATGATTTCAATCTTAATAAAATAGATGTAAAAGATAATACATTAAATGTCGTAAAAGCTAAAGAATTCTTAGATGATTTATTTCTAGATATTGATCGTATTTATGCAGTTAAGCAACAATTAGAAATAATGATTAAAGAAAATGAAGAAGCAATTATTCAATTAAAGCATGTTGCGAATTTAGATGTTAATTTTGATGATTTATTTAGTTGTAAATACTTACAAATCAGATTTGGAAAAATGCCTCTTGGTAATATTTCTAAATTAGAGTATTATTCATCACTTCCATTTGTGTATAAGAAGTTTGCTGATGATGATAAGTATACTTGGTTTATGTATATTACAACTCCTGATGATGCACCAGAAGTTGATAATATCTTTACTTCATTATATTTTGAAAGAATTCATATTCCAGAGTTTGTTCATGGGGAACCTGAACTAGCTATTGATGAAATTCAAACAGAAGCTGATGGAGCTAAAGCTCAGTGTAATAATCTTCAAGAAAGAATTAATAAAATAATTGAAGATAATCGAAATGAATTAGAAAAGATTTATACAGTTGCTGATGAATTAAGTTCATTATTTGTAATGCAAAAGTATATCGTTGTAATGGGAGAAAAACAACAAGTAATTGGTTTTGTCCCTGCTAAAGATATAAAAGACTTTAAGAATGATTTTAAAGACTTAGAAGGGGTAGTGATTGAAACACTACCGGCTAATAGTGATGTAAGACTTACACCACCAACAAGACTTAAAAATAATTGGTTCTCAAAACCATTTAGAATGTTTGTTGAGATGTATGGGGTTCCGGCCTACAACGATGCTGATCCAACGATGTTAGTTGCTCTATCGTATACCTTATTATTTGGTATTATGTTTGGTGATTTGGGGCAAGGTATTATTTTATCGATAGTTGGATTTATCGCGTATCATAAGTTTAATTTTAAGTTAGGAGCAGTTGGAGAAAGACTTGGTATTTCTTCAGCCTTCTTTGGAATAATATTTGGATCAGTCTTTGGAAATGAAGATGTTTTGGTCCCCGTATTTAATGCCATGAGTGCTGATAATACAATGACACTTCTTGGAGCAGCTATTGCTCTTGGAATAGTCTTGATATTAATATCAATGTGTTTCAATATTTTACTTAACATTAAGAAAAAGAATGTACCAGAAGCTTTATTCTCTCAAAACGGAATTGCGGGACTTACATTCTATGTATCAATCTTAATTGCTGTAGTTGGAATGTTTGCTGGATTTAATGCCGTAAATACATTTTATATCCTAGCATTAATTGTATTCCCACTATTTATAATATTCTTAAAGGAACCACTTACTAGAAAAGTAAATGGCCAAAAGATGTTCCCTGATGGATTTGGAGCATTCTTTGTGGAAGGTTTCTTTGAATTATTTGAAGTAGTATTATCGTTTATCACTAACACAATGTCATTCCTTAGAGTTGGGGGATTCGTATTATCCCATGCTGGAATGATGCTTGTTGTATATACTCTAGCTGGAATGGTTGGAGGTATTGGTGAATATGTTGTTATCGTATTAGGTAACGTATTCGTAATGTGTCTAGAAGGACTAATTGTTGGAATCCAAGTCTTACGTCTTGAATTCTATGAAATGTTCTCAAGATATTACGAAGGGGATGGTACCCCATTTAAAACTATAAAAGAAGAGTAATTTAGGAGGATTTAGTTATGACAGTTTTAACATTTATTTTACCATTATTAGTTGTAGTATTATTATCATTACCATTAATTAAAGTATTTAAAGGACAAACAAGTGCTAAAAGCGCTAAAATGAGAATCTTATGCCATGTAGGTGGATTCTTTGGATCTGTATGTCTTGCATTAATGCTTGCAGTAAGTTCTTCAAGTGTATTTGCAGCTGGTGAAGTTGCTAGTATTACTGGAACAATCGCTCAAGGTTTAGGATTTGTTGCTGCTGCACTTGCTACTGGATTATCTGCACTTGGTGCTGGTATTGCCGTTGCTGCTGCTGCTCCTGCTGCTATTGGAGCTTTCTCTGAAAATGAAAAGAACTTTGGTAAATCATTAATCTTCGTTGCCTTAGGTGAAGGGGTTGCTATCTATGGTTTACTTATCTCAATTTTAATTATTAACCAATTATAAAATGAGATTTTATTTACTTAGTGATAACGTTGATACTTTAATGGGTCTAAGACTTGTTGGTATCGAAGGAGAAGTAGTTCATAAAAGAAGAGAATTCTTAGAACTATTAGAAGAAAAGTTAAAAGATGAATCTATTGGAATTATCTTAATAACTACAAATCTAATTGAACTTGCTCCTGACGTTATTTCAGAGATAAAACTAAAACAGCAAAAACCATTGCTTGTAGAAATACCTGATCGTCATGGTAACTCTAAAATTGGAGAAACTATCGATAAGTATGTTTCAGAAGCAATTGGTGTTAAATTATAGGAGACAACGCTATGCAAACAAAAGAACAAGTCTTTCTATATATGAAAGATGAAATAGAAGGAATAGCTAAAAAAGAAGAAGAAAAATATCTTCAAGAAGCTAAAGAATTAGAAAAACAGGCATATGAAGAAATTAAGCGTGAAGCCAGTATTGATGCTGACAACCAATTAAAGAAAGAAATGTCTGAAATTTCTTCTAATGCTAGTGTTGAAGCATCAGCTAGTTTAGAAGAAAGAACTAAGAAATTAGTCACAAAAAGAGATGAATATGTTAGTAATGTATTCTCAAAAGCTAAAGATAAATTAAAAGAATTTGTTGCTAGTGATAAATATCATGATTATTTAATTAATGCTATTAAAACTGCTAGTGATGAATATCAAATGGATGATGCAATCATCTATCTTAGAAGTGAAGATTTAGCTTTAAAAGATGAAGTTATTAAAGCATATAAATTAAAAGTTGAAGTTAAGGATAGTGGTGATATCACTATTGGTGGATTTATTATTAATAGTAAAGATGCCAGTGTGGTAGTAGATGAATCATTAGACTTTGCTTTAGAAAATCAGAAGGATTGGTTTTATAAAACATCTGGTTTAATGATTAAATAAAGGGGGAGGTTTATAGATGAATAATAATGATGTAATATATTCAATTAACGGACCCGTTGTAAAAGTTAAAAACTCTAAAACATTTAAAATGTTAGAAATGGTCTTTGTAGGAAATCTTGAATTAATGGGAGAAGTAATCTCTATTAATGATCAATTTACTACAATCCAAGTATATGAAACAACTACGGGATTAAAACCAGGAGAACCTGTAAAAGCTACAGGAGCCCCTATCTGTGCTACTTTAGCCCCAGGTATCCTTAAAAATATTTTTGATGGGATTGAAAGACCTTTAGGTGATTTAGCTAAAGAATACGGAGCCTTTATCAAAGCTGGTAGTAATGTTAACTCATTAGATGTTGATAAGAAATGGGATGTTACTCTAACTGTTAAAGTTGGAGACAAACTTAAAGCTGGTAGTGTTTATGCTACCGTTCCTGAAACAGATCTTATTGAACATAAGTGTATGATTGAACCACTAGTTAAAGGTGAAGTAGAAGTTACAGAAGTTAAAGAGAATGGTAAATATTGTATCAATGATACAGTAATGAAATATAAAGATGAAGATGGAAACATTCATGAAGCTACTTTATGTCAACGTTGGCCAATCAAACATGCTCGTCCAATTAAAAATAGATTACCAATATCTATTCCATTAGTTACTGGACAAAGAGTTATCGATACTCTTTTCCCAATAGCTAAAGGTGGTACAGCTGCAATTCCAGGAGGATTTGGTACTGGTAAGACAATGACTCAACACCAAATCGCTAAATGGTGTGATGCTGATATTATCGTTTATATTGGATGTGGAGAACGTGGAAACGAAATGACTCAAGTTCTTGAAGAATTTAGTGAATTAATTGACCCTAAATCAGGTAAACCATTAACTGATCGTACAGTCTTAATAGCTAATACTTCTAACATGCCAGTAGCTGCTCGTGAAGCATCAATTTATACTGGAGTTACACTAGCTGAATATTATCGTGATATGGGGTATCACGTAGCTATAATGGCCGATTCAACATCACGTTGGGCCGAAGCCTTAAGAGAAATATCTGGTCGTCTAGAAGAAATGCCAGCTGAGGAAGGATTCCCAGCTTATCTACCTTCAAGACTATCTCAATTCTATGAAAGAGCTGGTTATATGGAAAACTTAAATGGTACTGAAGGTTCAGTATCTATTATCGGAGCTGTATCTCCTCAAGGAGCTGACTTCTCTGAACCAGTAACCCAAAATACTAAACGTTTCGTTCGTTGTTTCTGGGCCCTTGATAAAGCTCTAGCGTATGCTCGTCACTATTTTGCAATTAACTGGACTCAAAGTTATAGTGAATACTTACTTGATTTAGATAAGTGGTATGCTAAAAACGTAAGTCCTAAGTTTAGTGCTGATAGACAACAACTTTCATATATCTTAGCTGAAGAAGCTAAACTTAATGAAATCGTTAAATTGATGGGACCAGATGTATTACCTGAAGATCAAAAACTAATTATGAGTATTGCTAAAGTAATTAGAGTTGGTTATCTTCAACAAAACGCTTTCCATCCAGAAGACACTTATGTTCCAATGGAAAAACAATTAAAGATGATGGAAGTTATTATTTATTTAAATAAGAAATGTACTGAAGCTTTAAATCAAGGAAAAGTTGTTAGAGCAATTGAAGAAACAGGTATCTTTGATAAATTAATTAAAATGAAATACGATATTCCAAATGATAATATCGCTAAGTTAGATACATATTATGCAGATATCGATGCTGCACTAAGAAAAGTTGCGTAAGGAGGAAATAGAATGGCATTACAATATGTTGGATTAAATGAAATCAATGGATCATTAGTCGTTCTAGATCACGTTAAAAACGCCTCTTACGATGAAATGGTAGAAATACAAATGAAAGACGGTTCTACTAGAAGTGGAAGAATCGTTCAAATAGAAGGAGAAAAAGCCGTAATTCAAGTTTTTGAAGGAACTAACGACTTATCTCTTCAAAACACTAAAACAAGATTAGTTGGTCACCCAATGGAACTTCCAGTTTCTAAAGAAATACTTGGAAGAGTATTCTCTGGAGCTGGTAAACCAATTGATGGTTTAGGTGAAATATATGCAAACAAAACAATGGATATTAATGGTTTACCATTAAATCCAGTAAGTAGGGTATATCCTCGTAACTATATTAATACAGGAATATCATCTATCGATTGTCTTGCAACTTTAATCAGAGGACAAAAGTTACCAATCTTCTCAGGATCTGGACTTCCTCATGATCGACTTGCAGTTCAAATTGTTAAACAAGCTAAAGTTGCTGATGATGATGGTAAAGGATTTGCGATTGTCTTTGCAGCAATGGGGGTTACTAACGATACTGCTAACTACTTTAAAAGATCTTTTAAGGAAGCTGGAGTTATGGAAAGAGTTGTTATGTTCTTAAACCTTTCTAATGACCCAATTATCGAAAGAACACTTACTCCTCGTTGTGCACTTACAGCTGCTGAATATCTTGCTTATGAACAAGATATGCATGTACTTGCAATATATACTGATATTACTTCATACTGTGAAGCACTTCGTGAATTCTCTTCAAGTAAAGGAGAAATTCCTGGACGTAAAGGATATCCAGGTTACTTATATTCAGATTTAGCTAGTTTATATGAAAGAGCTGGGATCATTAAGGATGCTAAAGGTTCAGTAACTCAAATACCAATCCTTACAATGCCTAATAACGACATTACTCATCCAGTACCTGACTTAACTGGTTATATTACTGAAGGTCAAATATCTTTAGATAGTGAATTAGATGCAGCTGGTATTTATCCACCAGTTGGTGTTTTACCATCACTTTCTCGTTTAATGAAAGATGGTATTGGGGAAGGTTATACAAGAGCTGACCACCAAGATATCGCTAACCAATTATTTGCATGTTATGCCTATGTTCAAGATGTAAAATCTTTAACATCAGTAATTGGAGAAGATGAATTATCTGATTTAGATCGTTCTTATCTAGAATTTGGTAAATTATTTGAACAATATTTCTTAAATCAAGGTTTTGATGAAAATAGAAGTATTGAAGAAACACTTGATCTTGGATGGGACTTAGTAAGTACTCTTCCTAGAAATGCTCTAGATCGTGTTGATGATAAATTATTAGATGAACATTATGATCATCAAAAAGCAGTAATGAGATTTAATATTAAAGAAGAAAAGATTATTAAAGAATTAGAAAAGGGTGAGTAATTATGGCTATAAAAGTCGTACCAACTAAAGGTAACCTAATGGCTACCAAAAAGTCTTTAGAACTTGCAAATAATGGATATGACTTAATGGACAAAAAAAGAAATATCCTAATAAAAGAAATGATGTCTTTGTTAGATGATGTAAAAGAAGTCCGTGACCAAATTACTGATTCTTATCAAAAGGCTTATGAAGCACTAGAAGAAGCTAATATGTCAATGGGTATCATTACAGACTCTGTTAATGATACACCAGTAGATTATGGTTTAAGTATTGCCTATAGATCAGTTATGGGAGTTGAAATACCAAAAATAGATTACTCTAAACCTCCTATGGTTTGTAGTTACAATATGGAAACTACTAATTCTAAAGTAGACTATGCTTATGAATGCTTCTATCATGTAAAAGAATTAACTGTCAAATTAGCTCAAGTTGAAAATAGTGTATATCGTCTAGCTAACTCAATTAGAAAGACTCAAAAAAGAGCTAATGCTCTAAAAAATATCTCTATTCCTAACTTACAAGCTACTTCTAAATTTATATCAGATTCCTTAGAAGAAAAAGAAAGAGAAGAATTCTCTCGTCAAAAAGTAATCAAGGAACAAAAAGCTCAAAAAGAATTAAACAAAGAAGATGCTTAGCATCTTCTTTTTCGTAAAAAAAAGGTATAGATTCTACTACAAATGTGCTAGAATATCTAAGAAAGTTGGTGAATGAATTAATGGAAATATGTGAAGTCAAAAATGTTAGAATAGGTGAAGGATTACCAAAAGTATGTGTACCAATTACTTCAGCAACTCACTATGATATTATTGATCGATTTAATAAACTAAATAATAAAGATATTGATTTAATTGAATTTAGAATAGACTATTTTGAAGAATTAAATAATCAAAATTCAATAGATAATTTATTTAAGACTATAAAGTCTTTAAATATAGTTAAACCAATTATTTTCACATGCCGTACTCTTAAAGAAGGCGGAAAGGCTGATATCGAAAAACCGGCTTATAAAGATTTATACTTAAAAGCTATTGAATCAAAAGCTTTTGATATTTTCGATATTGAACTAAATCTAGGGGCTAATATGTTGATTGATTTAGAAGAAGCCTGTCATAGTAATGATATGAAGATTTTAATTTCATTCCATGATTTTGATATGACCAATCAAAGAGATTCAATAATTCAAAAATTTGATCAAATGGAATCTTATAAAGCTGATATATATAAAATAGCTATGATGCCTGAAAATATAAATGATGTCTTAAGCGTTTTAGAAATATCTGACTATGCTTCTAAAGAATACAAAAAGCCAATTGTGGCGATAAGTATGTCTAAGATAGGAATAGCTACTAGATTATTAGGAGAGACTATTGGAAGTGCAATTACCTTCGGATGTGATGGTGACTGTTCAGCTCCTGGTCAAATAGATTATAAAGATTTAAAAACAGTACTTAATATAGTACATAAAGCTATTAAAGATTAATAGCTTTTTTATTAATGTTATTATATTATAATGATTAAGTGAGGTTTATATGAAAAGAGTAATTTCAATACTTACTGTAGTTCTTCTTACTATTACTTTAGTAGGCTGTAGTAATGAAGTAAGCAGACCTAAATATAAATATACTAAAAACTACACTATGACTTATTTCTACCTTAATGATTGTAGCAACTGCAAACACTTTAAAAAAGATGTTTTACCAGTAATCAAAAAAGAATTTAAATCCCATATGACTTATAAAGGTTATGATATGGATGATGATTCTAATAATAATGAAGTTAAAACCGTCTATGATGAAATAATAGCTAAAATCGATAACTTTGATAATGATGATTATGGTTATGGTCCATTTGTTGTAGTTGATAATTATGTTGCAATCTTAGGAGTAGGAGATAAAGATGACTATGTTGATAATTTATCTAAAATCTTAAGAGGAAAAAAAGTAAAGAAGATGGCTGATGATGAAACCGTCTATTACTTCAAATAAAGGAGAAAGATATGTCTACACCACATAATGAAGCAGTTAAAGGAGATATTGCCAAAACAGTATTAATGCCAGGAGATCCTTTAAGAGCCAAATTTATTGCTGAAACTTATTTAGAAAATGTTCACCAGTTTAACGCTGTAAGAAATATGTTTGGTTATACTGGAGAATATAAAGGTCACAAAGTATCAGTTATGGGCTCTGGAATGGGAATGCCATCAATAGGGATATATTGTTATGAACTATATAACTTTTATGATGTTGAAAACATTATAAGAGTTGGTACTTGCGGTTCAATGCAAAAAGATATTCATATTAAAGATGTTATTATTGCTCAAGGAGCTTGTACTGATAGTAATTGGGCTAACCAATATGAATTACCAGGAACTTTTTCAGCTATTTCTTCATATAGTTTATTAGAAAAAGCTGTTACAAAAGCTAAAGAAATGAAACTAAAGTATTATGTTGGAAATGTTTTTAGTAGTGATGTTTTTTATGGTGCTACTAATCATAATGAAGACTGGGGTAAAATGGGATGTTTAGCAGTGGAAATGGAATCATATGCTTTATTTTGTACTGCGGCCTATCTAGGAAAAAAAGCCTTAGGAATATTTACTGTTTCCGATAGTGTTGTAGCTAAGGAAACACCTACAACTCCACAAGAAAGACAAAAGTCCTTCACTGATATGATGGAAATAGCTTTGGAGGTTGCCCTTGAAGACTAAAGTTGCTTTGTTTGATTTTGATCGAACTATTATTCATGGAGATAGTGGTAGTTATTTACTAAGCTACTATATAAAAAAACATCCTTTATCAGTTTTTAGATTACTACAAGTGGGAATATTATATATTGGTTATTTATTGCACTTTTGTAAAATAAATGCTGCTAAAACAAAATGGTTATTTCCAATAGATAAAATGAGTGAAGAAGAAATAGAAGAATTTTATGACAGTAAAGTAGCTATTCATTATTATGATAATGTCGTAGAAAGAATTAAAGAATTACATGAAGAAGGTTATTATATTATTATTTGTAGTGCTTCAGTAGAAGCATATCTTAAATATTGTAAGTTACCAGTCGATAAGATTATTGGAACTAGAACATTAGATATTGATGGTAAACTTAGTGGTCGAATGATTGGTCTAAATTGCAAAGATAATGAAAAAGTAATAAGGATAAATGAAGTATTATTAGATAACCATATTTCTATTGATTACAATAATTCTTATGCTTATTCAGATTCTAAATCTGATATTCCAATGTTGAATTTAGTTAAACATCGGATAAGAATAGATACAAAAGATGGAAAGATGTCAAAGTTTATATATTAAGATGTCCCATCTTTTTTAATGTGATATAATACTTAAGAATGTGGAGGCAAACATGTCACTTAAAAGAGATACTTATGCAGTAGTTGATTTAAAAAAATTAAAATATAATGTTGAAAAAGTTCATTCAGAATTTAATAAACCATTAATGGCTGTTATTAAAGCCAATGCCTATGGGCATGGTTATAAAGAAGTAGCTAGTTATTTAAATGATTTGGACTATATAAAAATGTACGCTGTAGCAACCTTACCAGAAGCTATCAAGTTAAGAGAAAATAATATTAATAAAGGTATTTTAATACTTGGAGCAGTACCAACAAGTAAAGAAGAAATAGATTTAGCAATTAAATATGATATTACTCTTACAATGGTTTCTTTAGAATATATGCATGTTCTAGAAAAACTAATTGATGATAAACCTTTAAAAGTTCATATTAAATTAGATACTGGAATGCATCGAATAGGTTTAACTAGTAAAGAAGAATTTGAAGAACTATTAAAAACAATTGATAAAAATAAGTTTGTGGTTGAAGGAGTCTTTACTCATTTTGCGACAGCTGATGGTGATGAAAAGGAATATCAAAAACAATATAATAAGTTTTATGATATTGTTGGAGATCATAAGTTTAAATATATTCATTGTTGTAATAGCGCAGCTATGCACTATCATCATGATGATAAATCTAATCTTGGTCGAATTGGAATTACAATGTATGGATGTGATCCAGCTGGTAATGAAAATAATGACTTCAAACAAGTTATGTCTTTATATACTAAAGTGGTTTTAGTAAAGAAAATTCATAAGGGTGATAAAATTGGCTATGGTCTTACTTATAAGGCTAGTGAGGACGAATTCATCGCTACTTTACCAATTGGTTATGCTGATGGCTTTATTAGAGCTAACCAAGGCAGAAAAGTTTATATTAATGGTAAATATTATGAAATAGTTGGTCGGGTATGTATGGATCAAATGATGGTTAGAGTAGATGAAAGTATTAAAGTAGGAGATAAGGTTGAAATATTTGGAGATCATATTTCACTAGAAAGTATGGCTAAAGATTTAAATACTATCTCATATGAAATTCTTTGTTTGATATCTGATCGAGTTGAAAGAATATATCTTAAATAAAAAAAGATTGTATCAATTGATACAATCTTTTAATTTCTTAATCTAGTTTGTCATATAAGTCAACTAAACGTGAGAATGATAATGAACCTGCTTTAGAAACTTTTACTTTACCATTCTTTACAACGAATGTTTGAGGAATTGTTCCATTTTCAGTATTAAATGTTTTTTGAACCCAAGCTGGTTGATCTTTCTTAGATGAAATATTACAGTAATATAATTTACTACCACGATGTTTTTCAATAAACTTTTGCATAACTGTTTGATAATCAACAGTAGTATTATCTTTATCACTACCAACTACCACAACAAAATCATCTTTGTCTTTAATTTTTTCTACACACTTAGATGCACTAATAGTTGTATATTCAGGAAAAGCATATTGTCTATATGCATATAATGCAATAAACACTACAAATACTAAACCAAAAACACTTATTTCTTTCCAAAACTTTTTAAATTTTTCTTTCACTACGAAAACCTCCTAGTACCACGTAATAATATCAAATTATCGATTTTAATACAACATTACATTTGTTTTTTAGCATAATTCCATGTATCACGGCACATATCTTCAATAGTTTTAGTAGCCATCCAACCAAGTTCTTCTCTAGCTTTGCTAGCATCAGCATAGCAAGTTGCGATGTCACCAGGTCTTCTAGCCTTTATTTCATAATTTATTTTTACATTATTAACTTTTTCAAAAGTCTTAACTAAATCTAAAACACTATATCCTTTACCAGTTCCTAGATTGGTAATATGAAGACCAGGTTTATTATACTTTTCAATAGCTAGAAGATGACCCTTAGCTAAATCAACGACATGAATATAATCTCTAACTCCAGTACCATCAGGTGTATCATAATCATCTCCAAATACACCTAAACATTTAAGTTCACCAGTAGCTACCTTCATGATATAAGGCATTAAGTTATTAGGTATTCCGTTAGGGTTTTCCCCAATTAAGCCAGATTCATGAGCTCCAATAGGATTAAAGTATCTAAGTAGCGTAATTGACATCCATTTGTTAGCATTATAAACATCAGTTAGGATTCTTTCCATCATTGCTTTACTAGCTCCATAAGGATTAGTAGTCTCACCTAATGGACTATCTTCTTTAATAGGCACTTCTTTAGGGTCACCATAAACTGTGGCGCTAGATGAAAAGACTAGATTACAAACATGATATTTAACCATCATCTTAACCATTGATAAAGTAGTACCAATATTATTAGTATAATATTCAATTGGTTTTTCTACTGATTCACCAACAGCTTTAAATGCACAAGCATGAATAATTGAATCAATTTTGTTTTCTTTAAATACTTGATCTAGTTTATCTTCATCTAATACATCGAATTGATAAAACTTAGCTCTTTTACCAGTAATCTTCTCAACGTAATCTTGAACTTCTAATCTAGAATTAGCTAAGTTATCTATTACAATAACGTTATGTCCTTTATTTAATAGTTCAACGGTTATATGTGAACCGATATATCCATTTCCACCTGCAATTAATACATTCATTTAAATCACCTCTTATTAGATATATTAACATAAATAAAGGATAGACGTTAGTCTATCCTAAGATTTCTTTTAAAGCTTTTATAAATTGTTCATTTTGTTCTGGACGTCCAATACTTACTCTTAAATAATCACCAAAAGGTCTAATCTTAACACCTTTTTGATTTAAATCTAATAATACTTCTTTTGGATCCTTTTTAGTTTTGAAATATAAGAATGAAGTGTAAGACATTTCTACTTCGATACCCATCTTTTTCATTTCATTATATATATAATTACGACCAGTAGTATTATTAGCTCTAGAAGCTTCTAAATACTCTTTATCAGCTAAAGCAACCGGAATAGCTCCAGCAACTAATCTATTAATACCATAGTTAAATTCAATCTTATGAAGTTCTTCAACAATTTCTTTAGTACTTACAGCAAATCCAGCTCTAAGACCAGCTAAACCATAAATCTTTGAGAAAGTCTTTAAGACAATTACATTTTTATTTTCTTTTACATACTTCATAGCACTTTCATATGAATCATCATCAATCCATTCAAAGTAAGCTTCATCAATGACCGTAATAACATCATCAGGAACATTATCCATATACTTTTTAATCATTTCATTACTAACAATACCACCAGTTGGATTATTAGGATTAACGATACAAACTAATTTAGTTTTATCATTAATATTATTTAATAGTTCATCGATATCACTAGCAAAGTTTTTATTATCAACTTCAATTAGTTTAGCTCCATATCTTTCAGGCATTAAATAGTAAGCTACATAACTTGGTGAAGAGATTAATACTTCATCACCTTTATTAAGGAATAGATCAGCTATTCCACAAATAAGAGAACTACTACCAGCTGCTATACTAATATTATCTTCATTAAAACCATAATACTCAGCAATAGCTCTTCTAGCTTCTGTAACTTTACTTAAAGGATATAAATACATATCTTCTAAGTTATTTTTCATATACTCACATACTTTTTTACTTGGGCCAAATTGATTTTCATTAGCATTTAGTTTAGCAACTGTAATACCATCAGGTATTGGTGGAAGAGGAGTTCCTCCAGGAGTATAACCTCTTGCATCTTTCATTTCATTTCTAAGTAAGTGTTTAATATCCATTGTTTTTCTCCATTAATATATCAGATTATTTTATACATAACTATTGTATACATTCTTAAAGTAAAATACTACCTATAAAAAATAAAAAATCTTTAAATTTTTAGTTGACCTTAAGAAACGGCTTTGTTATACTAATATGGCACTGGAGGTTTAGCTCAGTTGGGAGAGCATCTGCCTTACAAGCAGAGGGTCAGCGGTTCGAGCCCGTTAACCTCCACCATTGCCGGCTTAGCTCAACTGGTAGAGCAACTGACTTGTAATCAGTAGGTTGAGGGTTCAAGTCCTTTAGCCGGCACCATTATTATGGAGGAGTAGCGAAGTGGCCAAACGCGGCTGACTGTAACTCAGTTCCTTTCGGTTCGGTGGTTCGAATCCATCCTCCTCCACCATTTTTTTTATTGTTGGGATATAGCCAAGCGGTAAGGCAACAGACTTTGACTCTGTCATCTCCCTGGTTCGAATCCAGGTATCCCAGCCATTAATGACCCGCTAGCTCAGCTGGTAGAGCATCTGACTTTTAATCAGAGGGTCAGGCGTTCGAATCGCCTGCGGGTCACCATTTCTAATTAAATATAAACGTATTAAATGCCCAGGTGGCGAAACTGGTAGACGCACAGGACTTAAAATCCTGCGGACCTCAAAATCCATGCCGGTTCGATTCCGGCCCTGGGCACCATCAATGCGGGTGTAGTTCAATGGTAGAACTTCAGCCTTCCAAGCTGACTACGTGGGTTCGATTCCCATCACCCGCTCCATTTAAAATTTAATATACGCATTATTTTGCGGGTGTAGTTCAATGGTAGAACTTCAGCCTTCCAAGCTGACTACGTGGGTTCGATTCCCATCACCCGCTCCATCTGCTTGAATAGCTCAGCGGTAGAGCAATCGGCTGTTAACCGATCGGTCGTAGGTTCAAATCCTACTTCAAGCGCCAGTGGCACGTTGGAGAAACGGTTAACTCACATGCCTTTCACGCATGCATTCACGGGTTCGAATCCCGTACGTGTCACCATTTAATAATTACATCACATTTTGTGATGTTTTTTTATAGAAAGAAGGATAATATGAATTATCAATTTATTAAGTTAATAGTTTATGTTTTTAGTATCTGTTTAACATTTTATGCCTTTACTAGTGTTAAGTTTGATGATTATGTTTTAAAAGGGCAAATAAAGAAGTTTTATCTAGCTTATTTAATAGGAAGTATTGTGGTTGGATATATCTTTGGTAGTTTCATTTTAGAGTTCGTAACTATTCATTTATAAATAATGATTTTATCAATGTTTTTGCAAATTTATTATTCTTGTTTTTAATCTTGAAATAAGAAAAAAAGATGTTACAATGTATTAGCAACTATAGGAGGTAAGGTATGGCTTTATCAAAGGAAATTGGTATCGATTTAGGTACTGCAAATATTTTAATATATGTCAAAGGAGAAGGTATCGTAGTTAATGAACCTTCTGTTGTATCAATAGATGATGAAACAAAGAAACCTTTAGCTGTTGGTCAAGAAGCTAAAGATATGCTAGGTAAAACACCTGGTAAAGTAAAAGCAATTCGTCCACTTAAAGATGGTGTTATTGCTGACTTTAGAGTAACTGAAATAATGATTACTCATTTCATCAATAAATTAAACTTAAAAGGAGTATTTGCTAGACCAACAATTTTAATTTGTTGTCCATCAAATATTACTTCAATTGAAAAATCAGCTATCAAAGATGTAGCTGAAAGATGTGGTGCTAAAAAAGTATTCATCGAAGAAGAACCAAAAGTAGCCGCAATTGGAGCTGGATTAGATATTTCTAAACCATCTGGTAATATGATTATCGATATCGGTGGAGGAACTACTGATATTGCTGTTTTATCACTTGGAGATATCGTTACAAGTTCATCACTTAAGATTGCTGGTGACGTTATGGATGAAGATATTATCAAATACGTTAAAGATAAATATAAATTATTAATCGGTGATCGTACTGCTGAAGAAATCAAATGTACTATCGGATGTGCTATGAAAGGTATTTCAGAAGAAACTATGGATGTTAGAGGACGTGACCTTGTAACTGGTTTACCTCAAACAATCACAATTACTGCTGATGAAACAGAACTTGCACTTAGAGAAACTTGCAATACAATTGTAAAAGAAACTAAACATGTTCTTGAACAAACACCTCCAGAACTTGCTGCTGATATCGTTTCAAAAGGTATCTTCCTTACAGGTGGTGGAGCATTACTTCAAGGTTTAGATAAATTACTTGAAAAAGAATTAAGTGTTCCTGTATTCGTTGCTGAAGATGCACTTAACTGTGTAGCTAACGGATGTGGAATTATGTTAGATAATTTACATTACGTAAAATAAAATATTAATAACTGCATCCTGGATGCAGTTATTTTTTTCAAATATAGAAATTATGTTTTTAAATAACATGTTATAATGACTTTAGTGGAGGATATTATGAGCAAAGCATTATTTTTTGATATTGATGGAACACTTCTAGATCACGCTAATGGCATTAATGAAATACCTAGTAGTGTAAAAAAAGAAATGAAAAGATTACAAGATGATAATAATTATTTATTTATTGCGAGTGGAAGACCATATGCTTTTCTTTCTAAAGAAATAAAAGAAGCTGGTTTTGATGGTTATGTCTTATGTAATGGAGCACACGTATTATTTCATGATGAAATAATCTATCATCGTACTCTAGAACATGAAAAAGTTGATCGATTAATAAACTATCTTGAAATGAATAATTGGGAATATGTAATTGAAACAGAAAACTATTCTTATTTAAATCCAAAGTATACTGTTTTAGATGAATTCTTTAAAGAATGTCATATTGATGAAAACTATATGGTCTATGAGTTTGATAAAGAAAAGATTAAAAGAAAAGCTTTAAAAATAGAAGTAAATTCTAAAGATGATGAAGTACCAGCATTAGTTGACTTCATTGCTAATGATTTCGATTATGATTCTCATGGAACAGCTAATTCTTTAGAAATATATTCTAACTATATAAATAAAGCTAGTGGAATTAAATCAGTATGTGATTATTTAAATATCAGTATGGATGATACTTATGCGTTTGGCGATGGTACTAATGATATTGAAATGCTTACTGAAGCTCATCATGGTATAGCTATGGGAAATGCTTTAGAAGAAGTTAAAGAAGCAGCTAATGAAGTTTGTGATTCAATTAAAAATGATGGACTTGCAAAATATCTTCAAACGATTAAATAAAAAATGGTTTGTATATTAAATATACAAACCGTTTTTTTATTTAAGAAGTTTAAAATGTTTACCAGGATCAACAAATTCTAACATTATCATTTCTTCTGGTAGAATTGTTCCCACTAAGTTTCTTTCTCCATCATTAGGAATTTCTTGAGTTACGATTTCAAGTTCTCCTCGATAGTGAGCAAGATTATCATTAACTATTAAGACATCACCAATTTCAAAGAAAGGTTTATCACATTTTCTATAAGGAATAGATTGTCCTTTATATTTAACTCTTGGCATTGAAGAACGAATCATATAAGAAGAATAATCATATCTTCCCCAATGAGGTTTATAATCATACATAATTTCTTCTTCTAATTTACAAATACCTTCTTCTGGTTTAACTCTAAAGCAAACATTTTGATAATCGATATTTGCTAGATCACTTAATTCTTTATCAGTTGCTGGATAGTTACCAATAATAACATCATCAATATCACCAGTAGCTAACATATTTCTAGCTTGAAGATCAATCGGTAAATTACGGTAGTCTTCAACAGTAGGTAAACCACAGAATACTTCCCATGGTCCAATTGTATCTTCATTATGACTTGAAACAAAAGCCGCTGTATGAAGATTTAATTCTTTCCAATAAGCATTTAAATCTAAGAATAAATCAAAATCTAAACCAGTATATCTTTCTGGAAAGAAATTATGACACATAGTTATTTGATCTTTATTTCCACCTTGTTTAATTAATAATTCAACTCCCATATCCATTGAAGCATTAAATTCGATTTTAATGTTGTAAGGATTACGAGTAATTTCAATATCACCTTGAGTACCAAAATTACCATCAAGTCTTATAATATCTAAACCTAAATCAGCAAAAGGTTTTAAGTTAGATGGAGTAGCCCCCATAACCTTAAATACTTCTGGATTAGTGTCAGCTGCAACTATAAAACCAAGTTCATGAGCCTTATTCATAAATTCTTTAAATTCACCAATATATGATTCTCTTTTATCTTCTGGAATACTTAGAAAACAAGTAAAGATTCTACTAAAACCATACTTACTAGCCCTTTCCATATAATCATACATTTCTTTTTTATCACATTTATCTGGATAAACTGAAATACCTAAATTATGCATAATAATTCCTCCTTATAAATCTAGTATATACAAGTAAAATGAATTAATAAAGACATTTTATTAATTCTTGTATTTTGTCTTCAAATACAAGATAATAGACAAAGATAGGAGTGATAATATTGACTTTAAATGTTTTACTTAGCTTTATAGTTACTTTAGCTATTTCTGCTTGTATAATGCCTATACTTATTAAAGTTGGTAAAGACTTAGATATTGTTGCTCATATGAACAAAAGAACTGTTCATAAACATGAAATAGTAAGAATTGGTGGTTATGGAGTTTTTATTGCCACAATGATAGGGGCAGTTATCTTTTTAAAAACTGATAATCAGATTAATAGTATTTTAATAGCTGGATTTTTAGTCTTTATGGTTGGACTTATTGATGACGTGCATGATTTAAGCCCTAAAATAAAAGTCTTAGTCGAACTTATCGCTGCTTGTATAGTAATCTTTTGGGGCGGGGTATATTTAAAAGGTTTTGATGTTTTACCAGGTAACTGGCAAATTCCTCTTTCAATAATTATTACTATCCTTTGGATTATTGGAGTTACTAATGCCATAAATTTAATTGATGGACTAGATGGACTATCAGCTGGAATATCAATAATTGTTTTATTTACAATATCAATGACATCTATTCTTTCAGGAAGAAACGATATCGCTGCTTTAGCTTTGGTTCTTGCTGGAGCATTAGGAGGATTTTTAATATTTAACTTTCATCCAGCAAAGATATTCCTTGGAGATTGTGGAGCCTTGTACGTTGGATTTATGATCTCAGTTATTTCTCTACTTGGATTTGGTTATTCAGCTTCGGCTTTCTTTACTTTAGGAGCCCCAATCATAGTATTAATGGTTCCTATCATGGATACTTTGATTGCGATTATAAGAAGAAAAGTTCATCATAAGTCTTTTTCAGAAGCGGATAGAGGACACTTACATCATAATTTAATGTTTAAACTTCAACTAGGACAAGTTAAAAGTGTTTTAGTGTTATATGCAGTAACTTTCTTATTTTCACTTACTTCCTATATTTACTATTACAATAGTACTATTGGGATTCTCTTATTTATCTTTTTGATGATCATATTTGAAATCTTTGTCGAAGTAACGAATATGATTTCTCGTAAATATAAACCATTACTAACTATCGCTAATATCTTCATTCGTTCTGATAAACTACCAAAAATAAAAATGATTGAAAGATATCGTCTTAGAAGAACTCCAACTCAAAAAAGAAATGAACATATTATTGAACTATGTGTAGTGTTCTTACTAGTTGGTGGATGTATCTATTATGTTCAACAAAATAAACCAGAAATCATCTCTTCAACCCAAACAAAGAAAACTCCATATCAAAAAACGGGAAATAATGATTTACTAGATAATATCTATGAGCGTTTAGATTCAGCATATCAATCTAAACAAAGAAAAGATGAATGTCAGCTAGTAGCTGCTTACTTTGTAGTAGACTACTTTAGTTTTAAAGGGAAAGAAACTAATCAAATAACTTCTTTAGATTATTTATATCCCTCTGTAAGAGATTCATTTAGTAATTATGCTAAAACATCATTCTATCAATATCAAAAGGATTATTCTAAAAATCAAGTTACTGATTATAATATAGTCTCATATTCACCTAGTAAAGTTACTTTAAGTGGATTAGAAGACTATGATTATTATAATGTTTTAATAAGTTATACTTTTAAAACTGATATTCCTAATGTGCAAACAAGTACAAATGTTACATTAATAAAAATAGATGGAAGGTATTATGTAGTAGGCGTTGATAACGCCTAAACAGTATTTTATAAGTTTACAAAGTCAAAAATATTCGCTTTTAATCAATATAAAGCCTATTGATATTGATAAGTGATTATGATATTATACTAAGGCAAACAACTCATAGGAGGTAAAAAAATATGGGAAATATATTAAATGGATTATTAGTTATTATTTCAATAGCTCTTATTATATTATGCTTATTACAAAGTGGTAAATCAGATGGTATCGTTAATGCATTAACTGGGCAAAGTAGTTCTTTATTTGCTCAACAAAAAGAACGTGGGGTAGATCTTATAATGTCTAGAACTACTGCTGTGTTAGGAGTTGCATTTTTCGTTATCGCAATCATCCTTCGAATGAGTTAATAAATAGGACGCTAAGTCCTATTTTTATTTGTATTTAGGGAGGTGATTACGTGGACCAGAGGATAATAGAATTATTAAAGAATGAAGAGTTAACTGATCGAACAGTTGATGGTATTGCTAAACAATTAAATATTACTAAATCAGGTGGTTTTGTCGGTTTAGTTAAAGAACTAAATTCTTTAGAATCAGAAGGAATTATAGTTCGAAGTAAACATAATCATTATTTCTTACCAAGTCAAAATAATATGGTGGTTGGTACTTTATCAATCAATAAAAAAGGATTTGGATTTGTGTCTGTGGAAGGTAGAGAAAATGATGTCTTTATTTCCAATCGGAATTTAAAAGATGCTTTCAACTCTGATGAAGTCTTAGTTGAACTTTTAAATAAACAAGAAGGAAAAAATGATGAAGGTACAATAGTTAGAGTAATTAAACGAGGACAAACAAAGATAGTTGGGGAAGTTACTAAAGGGAAAAGAGATTTATTAGTAATTCCTGATGATCCCAAATTCAAGAAAATGATTGTTGTTGATAAGGCACACGCTCATGGAGCGATGCCTGGTCATAAAGTAGTTGTCGCTATTAAATCATATAAACCCTTTATTAAAGGTGATATCGAAACAATCATTGGACATAAATTAGATCCTGGTGTAGACATTGCATCGGTAGTTCATGAATACCAAGCACCAATCGATTTTGAAAAGGAAATATATGATTATATTGAAGGTATCGCTGATACAGTTGATGAGTCAGATTTTAAAAATCGGGTTGATATGCGTAGTGAAACAGTTGTAACTATTGATGGTGATGATGCTAAAGACTTAGATGATGGAATATCACTTACTAGAATGGATAATGGTCATTATAAGTTAGGAGTCCATATTGCTGATGTTAGTTATTATGTTAAAGAAGGTAGTGTCTTAGACAAAGAAGCTTTAAATAGATCAACATCGATTTATTTAGTAGATAGAGTTATTCCGATGTTACCACATAAGTTATCTAACGGGATATGTTCTTTAAATCCTCATGTTGATCGATTTGCTATCTCTTGTATGATGGAAGTTGATGAACAAGGAGTAGTCGTCAATCATGACATCTTACCAACAATTATTAATTCAACGGAAAGAATGACTTACAGTAACGTTAACGCCATTTTAAAAGGCGATAACGTTATGCAAACAAAGTATTCTCATGTTTTAGATTTATTCTTTTTAATGCAAGAATTAGCTAATATCTTAGCTAAGAAAAAAGCTCGAAGAGGAGCTATTGATTTTGATGTTGAAGAAGCTAAAGTAATAGTTGATGATAAAGGAAAACCAATAGATGTTAAGGTAAGAGAAAGAGGAGCATCTGATCATATTATTGAAGAGTTTATGCTTTTAGCTAATGAAACTATTGCTGAACACTTTAAATGGTTAGATTTACCATTTATCTACCGTGTTCATGAATATCCAAAAGAAAAGAAACTTCAACAATTCTCAGTAATAGCTCGAAGTTTTGGTTATACTATTAAAGGTTCTTTAGATGATATTCATCCTAAAGAAGTATGTGCCATAATTGATGCTAGTAAAGGAAGACCAGAACATACAATTATTTCAACTTTACTACTTAGATGTATGCAAAAAGCTCGTTATGATGCTGAATGTTTAGGTCACTTTGGTTTAGCTGATGAGTTCTATACACACTTTACAAGTCCAATTAGACGTTATCCTGATTTAATGGTTCATCGTCTAATTAGAAAATATTTATTTGAAAAGCATATTGATAATACTACTATCAAACATTATGCTAAAATAATGCCAGAAATTGCCATGCAAACATCAACTTGTGAACGAAGAGCAATTGACATTGAACGAGCAGTTGATGATATGAAGATTGCTGAATATATGGAAAAACATATTGGTGATGAGTATGAAGGTATTATTTCTTCAGTTACTAATTTTGGAATCTTTGTTGAACTACCTAATACTATTGAAGGTTTAGTTCGAATGGAAGATTTAACTGATGATTACTATTTCTTTGATGAAAAGACTCTTACTTTAAGAGGTCAAAGAACTGGTAAAAGATTTAAGATGTCTGATAAAATTAAAGTAAGAGTCCTTTCAGCTAGTAAAGCTAATAGATCAGTTGACTTTGAAGTAGTTGGCATTAAATCTAATCGTAAACCTGGTAAAGAAATCAAATTAAACAATCGACATTCTTCCAAGAATCATTCAAGGAAAGAAAGTTATGACTTTAATAAACATCATCATGATGATTATAAAAGACGCAATGGTGGTAAAGATAAATATAAACATAAATCTAAATACCACAAACATAAAAGATAAGGAGATAGATGTATGAAAATAGTATCTAACAATAAAAAAGCATATCACGAATATTTTATCTTAGATACTTATGAAGCAGGTATCGAACTTAAAGGAACAGAGATAAAATCAATTAGACAAGGTAATGTAAATCTAAAAGATAGTTTTGTTCGATTTAAGAATGATGAGCTGTATGTTGAAAACATGCATATATCTCCTTATAAAGAAGGAAACATCTTTAATGTCGATCCATATCGTAATCGTAAGTTACTTCTTCACAGGAAAGAACTTCTTAAGATAAGTAATAAACTTAAAGAAGGAGGACTTACAGTTGTTCCTACTAAGTTATATTTCAATCATGGTTCAAAAATAAAACTAGAAATTGGAATTGCTAAAGGGAAAAAACTATACGATAAACGACAAGATATTAAAAATCGTGATACAAAAAGAGAGATTGAAAAATCTCTCAAGAATTATTAATGGGGGTGTCTTGGCTTCGACAGGGACATGTCTGACCTTAGCTGCAGTCGTAGGAGTACGTTAAACTCACAAACAAATATCTGGAAACAGAACAAACTATTCTTTCGCATAGTCGACATAGACTTGAAAGTGCCTACTACTAGGGTGCCTATAACTAGTAACTAGGTAACATACTCATAGGATAAGGTTAGTTAGAGTCTGGATGACTAACACTAAAACTTTACAGAATCGCCTAGCGTAAAATTGCTTATTGATTGTAACTAGGTTAAATCCATTCAATAAGATAAACTGTAGATGCTTTGGAGAGATTGTTTTTGGACAGGGGTTCGATTCCCCTCACCTCCACCAATAAATCATAGGCTGTGACTCGCAATAGAAATCACAGTTGATATATATTATATTGAATACAATGATTATTATAATCATTGTATTTTTTTATGGAGAAAACAAATAAGGAAAAAAGAGAGTTGCAGCATATTGTAGAGTAAGTAGCAAATTAGATGAATAAAAATCAAGTATCCAATTACAAATTGGATACTATCTAGATTTATTACAAAATAATTATGAATATGAATTTATTGGAGTTTTCAACGATATAAAAAGTGGGTTACAAAAGGAAAATAGACCAAGATATTTGAAAGTTGCTGATCTTATAAAAAGGGAAAAAATTGATATTATTTTGTAAATCATTATCAAGAATATGTAGAGATTCTTTAGAGTTAATAAAGTTTGTGATATTGACAGAAGAAAAAGATGAATTAATAAATGAAAATGGCAGGTTGTTAACTGATATAAAAGAAAAGAGAATGTATTATGAAATACAAGCTATTATGTACCAATACGAGTCAGAAGCAAAAAGTTAATCCATTAAATGGGGCTACAAAAGAGGGTTTGAAAGGTAAGAATATATATGACAAAATCATATGGTTATAGAAGTAGTAGAAGTGAAATTACAGTAATCGATTATGAAGCTATGGTAGTAAGAGAAGCATATAGCTTATATCTTAAAGGATATTTTGAAATGGATATTGAAAATGAATTTGTTAAGCGCAACTACCTCAATAAATCAGGAATTGTTGACTGGAGTTATGGTCGAATTAGGGATATGCTTACAAATTTTAAATACATCGGGGATAGTGTGGGACCGAAAAGTTACAGTAAAAGTCTAGTAAATAAAAAAAGATACAAAAATGATTATGTTCTTGATCAGTATTACGCTGAAGACAATCACCAAGCTATTTTATAACTAAGGAACAATTTAACGCAGTTCAACAATATGGAAGTAAACCATTAACTTATGGGGTAAGAAAAATAAAAATGGAAACGGCATTATCAAGAAAAGTCTTCTGTGGTGAATGTGGAAGCACATATAGAAGAGAAATCTATATGAACAGAGACAAGACAATAAGATCAATTGAATGGAAATGTAGTAAAGCGAGTGATGGAGGAAAAACTAAATATCCAGGTTCAAGGGCCATTAAGGAAGAAATACTTTTACAAACAATTATGGAACAATTTAATGTTAACTTTAATTGCATAAGAGATAAGAAATATTTCTACAATAATAAAATTGTGTATGTGATTAATAAACACATAGGTAAGATTGATATAACTAAAGATGGTTATATCAAAATAAATAAGTAAACAAAATTAAGTTAACTAAGTTGAATGTTTTGTGTTTTAACCTAACTTTATAATGTTATAATTACATATAATATAGTAAATATTTAAATAAATTATCATAGTTAGGAGGAGAATTATGAAAATAGACTTGCATTGTCATACAAAAAAAACTAAAGAGGGAGAGGCAATTACTCGTAATGTAACATGTGGTAAATTTATTTCTGAATTAGAGAATTCTCAAGTATCAATTGTTGCAATAACTAATCATAACCATTTTGATTATAGACAATATAAGGAGTTTAAGAATAAAGGATTGGAAAAGAAAATTCAAGTTTGGCCAGGTATAGAATTTGATGTGAAAGGTGAGACAAGTGAAGGGCATTGTATAGTTATATCCAATCCATCATATGAAAAAGAGTTTGATACAAGATGTCAAAGTATAATTGGTGAACAATCTTGTGATGATTTTAAAATAAGTATATATGACATGGTCAGTTGTTTTGAAGAAATGGATGTGACTGTTATAGCACACTATGGATGGAAAAAGCCTAGTTTGAATCAAAAAGATTTAGATATAATGACAAGTCAATTAGGTAATGAGAAGACTTTATTTTTAGAAGTTCCACAATTAAGAAGTGCAGGAATTCTATACGCACACAACCTAACCTCGTTTATTGGTTCAGATATACAAGATTGGGATAAATATTCAGAATGTTGTTTACCAGATTTAAAAATGCCAATTAAAGATTATGATCATTTTAATTTGTTGGTAAAAAAAGATCCTGAAATACTAGATACATTTATTAATCAAAAAATAAATGAGAAGATTTATATCGAACCATTTGAAGATTGTAAAATTGAAATACCAATATATAATGACATAAACATATTCTTTGGGGGAAAAGGTACAGGAAAAAGTACATTTTTATCAAAAATAAAAAATCATTTTGACTCATATGGAAATGCTGATGTCTCATATTATGATGGGCAAACAAAAGAAACAGAATATAATAAAATGGTTAAAATTACAAATGAATTAGAAGACTTTGAATTTTTAAATATAAATGATTCCGAAGAAGAATTTATAAAGATTAATGAGTGGAAAGATGTATCTGTTACACCAATAACTAAATATATTGATTGGTATAATACTAAAGATGTAAACAAACTTAGCGAGCAATTTGGCTTTAGAAATGCTGTGTTTAATGAAACTGTCAGTGAAAATTCATATCAAGATTATATTGATGATTATAAAGAATTGTTATCTTTAAAATCAAAAATTGATGACGTAAATCATATTGATGAATATTTGAATAAATCAGATTTATTAACTTTAAATGTTTTATTGAACAAAATGGTAAAAAAATCTAAGAATATCGCACTAACAAAGTGGATAGAATATAGAAGTGTTTTACTAGAAAAAACAACCATTGATAAGATGAAGATACTATGTCAGACTAAATCGGGTGTAAGCCAATTACCGTCTTCTACGGGGTTACTAGATACATATTTAAATTGCAAAAACTTGTATGATTTATCTTTTTCTATTGTAAAAGAAATTAATACACCATTTAAGACGAAAAAAAGAGTAATTGGTGAACTACAGGAAAAGGGTAGCATTTATTTAGAAAAAGATATTTATATAAACCCTAACGAATCAACAGATTTAATTTTAAAAAAATCAGCTTCTTTTAATATAACGGATCTGCGAGATTCTATTGATTATTTACAGAAAATTAATTCTTTATCTTTTACAGAAGATAAAGGAGGATACATCTCAAAATTGAATTATTTAATGGATAGTAAGGGGATAAAATCATTAAGAGATTATGTATGTGTAAAAGGCAGAATCATTAGAGAAAATGGAGAATCTTATAAACCATCTAATGGAGAGCAATCTATGTTGCTATTGAATAATGCAATTGTAGATGATACTAAAAATATTTTTATCCTTGATGAGCCAGAATTGAGTGTTGGCCATAAATATATTAATGATATTATTGTTCCTAGATTAATAGAGTTGTCTAAGTTGAATAAGACTGTAATAATCTCTACACATGATGCAAATATAGCTGTAAGGACATTACCATTATTATCTGTGTATCGAGAATATAAAGGAAATGATGAATATACGACATATATAGGAAATCCATTTACAAATACATTAATAAATCCAGAGGATAAGAATGATATTTGTGACTGGACAGAAAAAAGTGTGTCAACATTAGAAGGTGGAGAATACGCATTTATAGAAAGGGGCGAAATATATGGAAAATAAAAAAGTCGAAGTTGAATTGAAAGAGGTAGAGAAGAAAGATATACTTGAGTTTCATTTGGGAGAAGGATCTTCTGTATCGATTGATTTTAATGATAAAGATCAATCGCAATTAAGAAAATTATTCTATGAAATAATAAAATATGCTATTGAGGAGCCGTTTGAATTAGAGTTAAAGATTACTGATGGTTATAGAAAGAATTTGTATATTGAAATTGCAAAGGAATATATTAAACAATTAGATACGGAGTTGAAGAGAATATTAAGTGAAATTCCAGAAGAATTAAAAAAAGAAGATGTACAGTAAAAGTTTTTATAAATGCAAGACCTTAACAAATATGGGAGGATAAATGATGGAAATGCTGTATGCATTTCTCATGGCTTGAATTATGTATGGATGGTCAGGAGAGTTGAACCTGAGATATACTCTAGAAACTTTATTTAAAGAACCATTTGGAATTGGGCATCCAATTGAAGATGCAAAAAGGAAAAAAGAAGACACCAAACTTTTAAAAATATTAATTATTTATCTAAAGTATCAATGATTGAATTGATGGATTCAATAGATAAGTCCTTAGTAACAAAGATTATTTGAAATTATGTCCAATTCTTAAAATAGCCATTTACCGTAGATATCATCGGCCAAAATGGTCTTTTTTTATTAGAAAATTTAGCTGTTTGGAAGTTAGTGATAATCAAAAAAATAATATGAAGGTAATAAATTATATAAAAATTTCGTGTTGAATAACAATTGTATTTTATAAGTAGTAAGTAAGAAGTATAGATCAGGATTCTATACCTTGAAATAAACTGATAGAGATAGTGGAGTTAGGCTAAGGATAAATCGTTTGTTTAAGAATGAACCTGAAGCAACTAAATAATTGAATAAAATAAAAGCAATTCGAAAATAAACGAATTGCTTTTATTTTGGAAAAGAGATATGAAACTTATTTACATCATCAGATAGTATACTTGGATTAATTGCTTTTTTGCATATACAAGATAATTCTCTAGAAGATGGATTAAAGTTATTTTCAATCCACTTGATTATGACATTGTAAATACCGCCAACATAAAAACTCCATTCGGGTGAATCTGAAATGTAAGAGGCGTTTTGATTCATAATATTTAATAATGTATAATGCATATTTTGATTGCATAGTTGCACCATAAATTCTTTATGGGAGTATACAAAATCAAAACAATACTCAAAATAATCACTTTGGCCTATACTATCATTTATAAAAGCTTTGTTATATTCATGAGTTAATATTTTTAAATAATCAGGCAAAACTTCATTTATATTTTCGTAATATTTATAAAATAGAGTTCTTGAGTAGTTAGCACGTTCCATTAAAGCTTTAATAGAAATATTATTTATAGAGGTATCACTAAGTAAATATAATAAAGATGTCGCTATATTTTCTTTTATGCAGTTGTCAACTCAAAGTAGACACAAAAAAGAATCAATAGAACCCTTGTTCAATTCTATATTGCACAGGGGTTTTATAATTTAATGCACAAGCAGGACGTTTATTATTGTAATAATATATATACT
>JAQVWN010000033.1 GCA_028749475.1 Thomasclavelia sp. | reverse complement strand
TTTCAGCATTTTCATCGATATCATTATTATCTTTATAAGGCCCAAAGTATACTTGAGTATAATAAACTGGGTTACCATCTGCAGCTTCATTTTGTAGATATGTACCAAATTCTTCACTTGTTGGGAAAGGTGTCTTTGGATTAGCTGTACTATATGAATAATCAGTATCACTTGTACCATATTTTACATACCCTTGATAATTTGTCTCAGGAGTTGCAGTTACATTAGATAACACTCCTTTATGATCTGCACTGTTAAACCCAGGATTGACATGTCCACTTCCAATTCCAGGTGTGTTTGAGTTTTTATCACCATAGGCGGTTACTTTTGTTTCCCCTCCAGAAATAACTAAATTTTTAACATCATAACGACCTGTCGCGTTGCTACTTTCTGAAGCAACATAATCATCACCATTGCCACCAGAACCAATTCCTGGAGAATATGAAGCTCCATAGGCAACTACTTGAACACCATTACTAAAGTACAAGCCATCTACGGGTGTACTATGTCCACCACCAATTCCAGCTCCTCCACCATTTGCATAAGCTTCAATATATCCACCTGAAAAGTTCATGTTTTTTGCAGTAGATTTTCCTCCTGTTTGTAGATAGACACCACAACCACTTCCAATTCCACTACCATGAATTCCTCCTTTTGCATATATTAATCCACCTTTTACGTATAGATTAGCAAAAGAATTATCTTCATCATAAATTCCACGAGTTCCGTGATACGATGAACCTATACCTGACTGATGGACACCAGTACTAGAAACATTTAGAGTGCCATCTGTGGTATTTAAAGCACCCGAATTGTTAGTGATTCTATAAGATGAACCCTCTGCAATTTGTCTATCACAAGTAATAGTTAAATTACCATCAGATCCATTTTTATATATAGCAGCATAACCAAATCCCCAAATTCCAATATTTAATTTATTTATAAGATTATTAACTGAACCATTTCTTAAAATAATAGTTGTATTTGAATGAGAAACATTAATACACCCTCCTGCTTTAGAGATAGTCATATTTAAATTATTTAAATATAATATTGCTTCAACATCCTTACTCACTGTTATGTTATTTGTAGTTGTTGTCCCACTAAATTCATAACCATTTGGATTTAATGTTGTTTCTCCTACAGAAGTTCCTCCAACATATAATCCATCAGATTTGATTTCAATATCACCTGTTACACTGCTCATATCTACAAGTGTTGCACTTGTAGTGTTTACTGTAACACCTGCTGCCTTCGCACTAGGCACTTCTTTAGTAGAAGCTGCAGTTGTTTTTGGAGTTTCTTCTTCTGTCTTTGTAGTCTCAGTATTTTCTGTTTCTACATCTTCTTCTTTTTCATTATTTGCTTCTTCAATTGTAGTGTCATCAGAAGTTTCATTTACTATTTCTGTATCATTTGCAGATACATAGTTTACACTGTAACCACATATCATCATTAAACATAATAATACAGAAAATAACGCTTTTATTTTCTTCATTTTATTCGTCCTTTCCTTTACCACACACAAACTAACATTAGAATATTTTAATATCAGTTTTTGCATCTCTTTCTTTTCCAATTTGATAATAAACAGGAATTAGAAATAAAGGCATATCCACAATGTATGCTATTTCTTCATCTTTACAATCCAATTGGTCTCGAAGATACAAGATAGAGTTTATCTTAAATAATACTATTTCTTTTCCCACAATAATGTCCTCCTACTTTAACCTTCACTAATAGGACCGGAAGAAAAATTAAATAGATCATTTTTTATTTATTTTTTTATCTTCACTATTTATAACGCAGTTTCTTTAAATTTTGTTCAAAAAAAATAGGACATTGTCCTATTTTTCATGTACATGTTTCCCAGTAATTTGTTTAATACTCATTTCAAGTATTAATACTTTATCTTTATGTTTGCTTACAGCCTTTAATGATTCTTCTAATGTAGGAATGTATTTCTTTCCAATATTAGTAAGTTCTCTAACAAATAATTCTTGATCTTTAACTATTGAAAGGTCTCCTAACACAACTATACTATTGAAATAATATGCCCAATCATTAGCTTCTTTATAACCTTCATCTAAAATTGTTAGACAAGCCTTATTGTTTTCTTTGATGATATCTAGTTTATGACCTTCCAAAGCTACATGAAAGTAAATCTTGTTGTTAGTTCTATCAAAGTAATAATTAATAGGAATAGAATAGGGATATTCTTTATCAATTAAAGAAAGTATTCCTCTTGGTTGTTTTGATAAAATATTAAGACATTCTTCATTTGATAATTGTTGTTTAAATCTTCTCATTGGTTGATCCATAGTTATCTCCTACATTATTATTTCTATGTTTATTATAACTTAATAAATATATAAAATAATAGAAGAATGAATATTAATTCATTCTTCTATAAATTATTCAGTAGCATCTGTAAAGTTATATGTTCTAAAGTTACCAGCATTATCATAAATATTTAAAACATCATTTACCCCATTAGGACTATTAAAAGAAATAGTACCTCTTTCTCTATTAATAGAATAATCATGGATTAAAGTTCCATTTCTAGTAAGAGTAATTGCATCATAATTAATGCCAGAGACATCATCCTTTAAGCTAATTGTAAAATGAGTACTGTTGGTTTTTGTTACAGTTCCCGTTGGTGCTGCTAAGTCAATATTTGATACTGTAATAGTCTTAGTATCCATTACTTTATCTTCATTGTTAATAATTGTAACAGTATATGTTCCATTAGATACTACTTGTTTAGTATTTACATTATTAATTAGAATAGCTTTATAATTTTGATTAGTTGTTGAAACATTAACATTTACTTCATGATTCACATAGCTAGTATCATAAGTAATATCTTTAATAAGTGTATTATCTATTTTGGTAGGAGCTACAACCATAGTTGGGTTCATAGAGTTATTAGTATTAGTAGTTTGAGAATTCTTTATAGCGTTTCCACCAACAACAAGACTGCCTATTATCGCTACTGATATTACCGCTTTTGCAGCAATACTTATTCCGACTGCAGTTGCTGAGACACCAGTAATGGTAGAAAATATCTTATTGGCATTATCATTAGATAATAAACTATTAGCCTCAAGAGCTAAATATGCAGTTTGAAGTATTCCAAATGGAATGCTTCCATATTTCATATTAGGGGTTAACCCTTCATTAGTAAGACTAGTTTTTAATGTCTTATTAACTATACTTAGTCTTGATTTTACTGTTCCCTCTGGTATTTCTAGTATTTGAGAAATTTCACTAATTTTTAAATCATCATAATACCGAAGTACTGCAACAGCTTTATAATGAAATGGCAATTCTTTTAATTCTTTTTCAATAGTTTCAAGTACTAAAATATCTTTGAACTCATCTTCTATATAAGATTTATCATCACTGAAATCTTCTATTGATTGTTGATCATTTAATTCTACAATGATTCCTTTTCTTTTTTTAGCTTCTTTTAAACAAGTCGTATAAGTAATTCTTTTAATCCATAATCTAAAAGCTCGTTTATTTTCTAGTTTGTCTAGATATTTATGAACTTTAATAAATACATCTTGAGTTAAATCATAAGCCAACTCTTCATTATAAAAAAAGTTATATGCCATAAAATAAACAGCTTTATAATTATCTTCATAAAGCATAGAAAAGGCATCATCATTTCCGTTTAGATAATTTATTATATTATTCTGATTTTTTATATCTATATTTTCCATCACACACACCTTTTAACCTTCTCTATACAAACCATCTTTATAATTGATATAGAGAAAGTTAGACTAAGTCTAACTTTCTTATTTTATAATGATTCTTTTTTTCTTAATAATAACATTGCTCCTAGTAATGAGATAATACCCATCATAGCAAATAATTCATAAGAACTATCATCACCTGTTTTTACAGTTGAATCAGTAGATGACATTCCATTAATTGTGCTAGAAGAACCTCCATTATTAGTAGTTGTAGTAAATACTCTATCAGGCGTTTCTTCTTTTTCTACTGTTAAAACTTTAGTTACATTAATACTATCACCATTATCATCAGTATAAGTAAATGTAACATTGTAACTACCTGCTTTACCAGCTTTGATATCACTATATTTATCACATGTAACACTTGTAGGTTTTGTAGTATTTCCATCACCTAATGTAACTACCGCCTTCATAATAGCGATTAAATCTTTAGTTGAGTTAATACCTTTAGCTTCTGTTTGTTTGATTGTTTTATCGTTTGCGTTAATTGTTGATTGTGAAGCATTTGCTGCAGAAACCCATTCAGCAGTTACTGTTGTTGGCTCTGTAACATTAGAATACTCTTTATCCCATCCTGTAAATATATAACCTTCTTTTGTAGGATTAGCAGGTGCAGTAGCATCTTTTCCACTTTCTACTGATTGATCACTTAATGTATTACCATCACCATCAACGAATAATACTTGATAATCAACAGTAGGAGTTAATGTAACATCCATAGGATCTGTTTGGTCATTCTTAGCATCATAGTTATAAGTAATAGTTTGAGGTTCTGTAGTATAATTAATAGTTCCATCAGACTTGATAGTTGATCCATCAGTCATTGTAACATCAGTAATTTTGCCACCATTGTTTTCGATAAATGACTTAATATCAAATGTATATGTTCCATCAACATTCTTTGTAATATGATTAGTACCAGTTTGACTATTTATAAAAGTTCTTTGGTCATCTGGGAAGATATTATATTCATAATTTCTTAGTAGTTTAGTATTTTTACTTAAATCTAAATTTGTAATGTTGTTATTTTGACAATCTAAATATTTTAATTCTGAATTATTACTTAAATCTAGATTTGTAATTTTGTTATTATCACAAATAATGGCTTCTAAAGCTAGATTGTTACTTACATCTATATTTGTAAATTGATTATTTTCACAAACAAAATCCGTTAAGTTTACATTTTTACTTATATCTATACTTTTAAAATTATTATTATAGCAACCTAAATAGGTTAGCCCTATGTTAGTACTAACATCTATGCTAGTTAAGTTGTTACGACCACAATTAAAGAAATCTAATTCTTTTAAATTAGTAGTATTTATACTAGTTAGTTGATTATTTATACAATATAAAGTCTTTAATTTTGTATTTTTAGTAACATCTAATTCCGTTAGTTTGTTTCCATCACAATATAAATGTTGTAATTCTAAATTCTTACTTACATCTAATTTAGTTAAATTACCATTAACTATAATTTGAATTAATGATGTGAAATATTCAATTCCTGTTAAATCTGTAACATCATTTCCGTACATATAGAATGATCTTACAGCAGTTCTTTCTGATTCACTTAAACTTCCGTTACCATCTGTATCGTATTGGTTCACATGATTACGGAATGCTTCACAAGGAAAATTAGTTGAATTAATAACTACTTCTCCATCTTTAGCTGAAGCAACTTTAGTAGATTGTTTTTCATCAGTTGTAGTAGGAGTAACTACTGGAGTATTTTCTTTTGTTTCTGGTTCTTGTTTTGTTTCTTCTGTAGAAGTATCCACTTCTTCGTTGGTAGTTTCTGTCTCTTGTGTAGGAGTTGATGTATCAACTTCATCTTCGGCATACACTGAGGGTATAAAACCAGCTACCATCATTACTGATAACAATATTGGTAAAACCAATTTTTTAATCTTTTTCATTTGTTCGTCCTCTTTATCTTTTCAATTTTATTAACGTTTCTTTCTCACAGAAAGTTCATATCCGCACGATAATTATCTTTTTAAGAAACTCTTATAGATCTCCTTTTATTTATACTAATTGCAATTTCATAATAGGTTGTAGCTACAAAATATGAAATATTCATTATATAACAAATATCTTCATAACTACAATCAAGGTGATCTCGAAGGTATAATACTGAGTTTATTTTTCGTAGTGTTAACTCTTTTTCCATAGTCTTTTGTCTTTCCCTTCAATATATATGAATCATTTATAATGAAAAGGTTCGAAAATAAATTAAATATTTGAAAATAAAAAAAGACCAACATTGTTGGTCTTTTCATATAGCTTTTTGTTTCGTTGTATTATTTTAATTCAGCGAAATATTTAATAGTTCTAACCATGTTAGAAGTGAATGAATTTTCGTTGTCATACCAAGATACAACTTGAACTTCTTCGTTTCCGTCATCCATAGGTTTAACCATTGTTTGAGTTGCATCAAATAATGAACCATAGTTCATACCTACGATGTCAGAAGATACGATAGGATCAGTGTTATATCCGAATGATGGAGTTGCTGCTGCTTTCATAGCTGCGTTGATTTCATCAACTGTTGGTTGACCTTCAACAACTGCAGTTAAGATAGTAGTTGATCCAGTTGGAACTGGTACACGTTGTGCAGATCCGATTAATACACCATTTAATTCTGGGATTACAAGACCGATAGCTTTAGCTGCTCCAGTAGAGTTAGGAACGATATTAACTGCTGCTGCTCTAGCTCTTCTTAAGTCACCTTTTCTATGAGGTCCGTCTAATACCATTTGGTCACCTGTGTAAGCATGTACTGTTAACATGATACCAGATTTTACTTTAGCTAATTTGTTTAAAGCATTAGCCATTGGTGCTAAACAGTTAGTTGTACATGAAGCTGCAGAGATAATTGTATCTGAAGCTTTTAACACACCTTCGTTAGTTCCGAATACTACTGTTGGTAAGTCATTTCCAGCTGGTGCTGAGATAACAACTTTTTTAGCTCCTGCATCAATATGAGCTTGAGATTTAGCTTTAGAGCAATAGAAACCAGTACATTCTAGTACGATATCAACTCCAAGTTTTCCCCAAGGTAATTTAGAAGCATCTGCTTCTTTATAGATAGTAATTTCTTTACCATCAACAACGATTGAAGCATCTTTAGCTTCAACTTTGTCTGCTAATGCATATTTACCTTGTGCTGAATCATATTTTAATAAGTTTGCTAACATTTTAGGATCTGTTAAATCATTGATTGCAACGACTTCATATCCTTCTGCATTGAACATTTGTCTAAATGCAAGACGTCCAATACGACCAAAACCATTAATTGCTACTTTTACTGCCATATTACTTTCTTTCCTCCTTGAAATATCTTTTATGGCTTCATTATATTCCAAAACATTCTTAAAAACAACTGATGAAAGAGGTTTCATTGAAAGAAATGTTATGAATATTCATTTTTTTTATAAAAAGGAAACAATACAGCCTATTAGCCATACAATTACTAGAAATACCGGAACAACTTTATAGTGAATTATAATAGCAACATATTCTCTAATAAAGGCATTAGGCCAATAGTAAAATGCTGTTTTACTACCTACTCCATCACCTTTAAGTTTTACATCTCTAGCATATGTACTAGTTCTAAAAACATGATAGTCACTAGTTACAAAGATACAATAGTATTCATTTGTTAAACTATCGATTATCTTTTTAGAGTTTTGCATGTTTTCATAAGTTGTTTTTGATTTATCTTCTAAAATGATCTTTTCTTCTTCAATACCTTTACTTATTAGATAATCATGCATAGCTTTAGCCTCTGTTACTGTTTCATCGCTTCCTTGCCCACCAGAAACTATTATTTGAGGAACTTGATGATAATGATTATATACTTCAATACCTTTATCTAATCTACCTGCAAGTAGAGGTGATACCTCATTACCTCTAAGTAGTCCGGCTCCATGAACAATAATAAAATTACATGTCCTCTTTTTAGGTATCCAACGATACAGTAATGAATATAGAAATAATGAACTAAAGGTAAAGACAATATATCCAAAAAACATTACGATAAATATTGCTGTTGATATCAAAACTGGAGATGGATCAAATGATAAAACCATATATATTACAGCCGCCATACCAAATATAATTCCTAATCCAAAGCCAATAGATAATGAATGAGATAATGATAAGCCTTCTTTTTTAATTGAGATAATTCCAGTGATGATAAAAAGAATAGCTATAAGGACTAGGATTAATGGCGATAAACCAAAAACAATTATAAAACCTAACCCTCCATATAATTCCATTGATAAAGCTATTAAAGCTAACATAAAAAAGATAGCGTTTTTAAATGATCTCTTTTCTTTAAAAAATGATATTAAAAATAATACTATAAAAAATAGTGATAAACAGTATCCCATATATTCGCTCCTTTACCCTATTATAACAAAAATAAAACGTAACTTAAGTGAATCAATCCCTGTCAAGTAGACACGGAAAATAAATAAAATGTTTATGCTAAACCAAGCTGAATAATTTCAGTTTGGTTTTTTCTTTGTTTTATGTCATTCCAAAACTTCACAACTTGAGGATTTG
>JAQVWN010000019.1 GCA_028749475.1 Thomasclavelia sp. | reverse complement strand
TAATCTTTTATCCATTTATACAGCATACCATTCGAAATATTATACTTATCAGATATGGTAACTATCTTGTCTGCTAAAAGAGCTTCTTTAACAATTCTTAGTTTATCTTCTTTACTCCAATAACGATCCTTTCCACCTTTATATCTTCCCATTTGTATAATTCTCCATTTCTACATAGAAAAAAGTAGACACTTCTAAGATATATTTATTATATCTTTTTTTGTGTCTACTTTGAGTTTACAACTGCAATCTCAACTGAGATCTTCCTTTTTTTATGCCTTTATTTTACCTCCTAAATAGAGACAATGTGATTATGGTAATTACTTTAGAATGATTAATAAATGTCGATAAAATCAATGCTTTTTAAAATTTTTTTAATCTTTCAAACCCATTGATATGAGTGAAGTATGGCCGATTGAAAGCCCTTAGATAATAGCGAAAACTTGCATTTTTTGTTTAGTTTGTTATAATTCACGGGTATGCTTAAACAGGAGGAAACGAATGGATAGTGTAAAAACAAAATTAAATAATCTTTATAAAAATCATATAGAAGGAAGAAAAGCAATGTTCTTCCCAATGCTTGCAGTAGGAGCATTCATGTTAGTAGGGTATGCCGCAACTGATAAAGAAGCACCTACAATTAATACAAATGAAGTTAACTTATCTTATGGTGAAAAGCTTGACCAAGATATGTTGAATATAGAAGATAACTCTGGTGATGCATCAGTTAAGATTGATAGTTCATCACTTGATAATGAACAATTAGGAACATACAAAGTTAATGTTGAAGCAACTGATGACTTTGCTAATAAGACTACTAAAACAGTTAAAGTTAATGTTGTTGATGATAAAGCACCAACATTTGAAACTATTTCAGGATCTAAAGGATATGTAATTGAAACTCCAGTTAATGGAAGTAATGAAGTAACTAGTTATATTAAAGCTATGGACAATGTCGATGGTGATGTTTCTGACTTTATTGAAGCAGACAAGCAATTAGACACTTCTAAAGAAGGATCTCAAACAATTCAACTTACAGTAGAAGATACTGCTGGTAATAAAATTACTAAAAAGTTTAATTTTGTAGTCGGTGATTATGAAGCACCAACTATGACCCTTACAAAGGGTGAAAATGTCGTTGTAAATGTAAATGATACTTTTAATATTAATGATTATGTAACTGTATCTGATAATTTAGATACAAACTTAGCTATTACTACAGATAAAGATATTGATACATCTAAAGAAGGAGAAAAATATGAACTTAAGGTAAGTTCTGTTGACTCTTCAAAAAATGAAACTACTAAGAAATTAAATGTTGAAATTAAAGACTCTAAGAGTGCTAATATTGTCTTATCTACAAATGCTACCACTGTAAATAAAGGTGATGCTTTTGATGCTAAAAGCTTTATTACAAGTGCTATCGATACTAAAGATGGTGATGTAAAAGACAAAGTTACATTTAATATAGTTGATGTAAATACTACTGGTGATAAAACAGTAACTTATTCATATAAAGATAGTGCCGGAAATGAATCAAAAGTCGATCTTAAAGTTACAGTTCAACTTTCAGGACAAGCTTTTGTTAATACCGGAATGACTAAACTTGGATGTCCATATGTATGGGGTGCAACAGGGCCTAATACATTTGACTGTTCAGGATTCACTCAATGGGTATATGCTCAAAATGGTATTTCAATTCCAAGAACTTCAGGTGAACAACGTGCTTCAGCTAAAACTGTAGTACCAGTATCTGAAGCTGAGGTTGGAGATATCTTATGGCGTAACGGACACGTTGGTATTTATATTGGTAATGGTCAATATATTCATGCTCCACATACTGGTGATGTCGTTAAAGTTTCTTCTTTATCATCTTCATCATTCACTAATGCATTAAGATACAAATAAATATTAAGGTATTAGAATTTATTCTAATACCTTTTTTATATTTGTAGTAAAATAAAGATATATAGGAGGTATTATCATGTATGTAGGAACTAGTATCCAGTTTAGAGCTTATGATAAAGCTTTATTAGATCTTGGATATTCAATTGAAGAACTAGTTAATATGGCAAGTAATCAATTGATAAAACATTTTAATAATTATAATAAAGTCCTAATTATTTCTGGACCTGGTAATAATGGAGCTGATGGAATATCTTTGGCTTTAAAACTTAAGGCTAAGGGAGTAAAGGTTAAATTATTCTTCTTAGGTGAATTTGATCATTTATCTTCAGCTAATCGATTCTATTTAACTAAAGCAAAGGAAGTATATTTGGATACCACCTTTTTAGATGAAGAAGGAGTAATTGTCTTAGAAAAAGAAATCGAAGATTATGATGTGGTTGTTGATGCTATGTTTGGTTTTGGTTTAAATAGTGATCTTAGAGGAATATCAACTAGTGTTGTTGATATCGTAAATAACAATTTTGATAAAGATGTAATAGCTGTTGATATCCCTACTGGTTTAAATTGTGACACTGGTTTACCATATAATAGTTGTATCTTAGCAACTAAAACTATTACTCTAACAGCATATAAATTAGCCTTCTTAAATGAAGAAACTAAAATATATACTGGAGATATAATTTTAGAAAAGTTAGACACTAAAGACTTATGTGAAGTTCAAGGACTAGCTAAAGTAATCAATCATCAATGGGTTAAATACAACTTAAAACCTCGAAAGTATTATGGCTTTAAAGGTGACTATGGGTATATCGTGCATATTACAGGCAGTGATATTTATCGTGGAGCTGCTATTCTTGCAAGTAAAGCCTCTGTAAATACTGGTAGTGGAATAGTAACTGTTTGTTCAACAGATAAAGTATTAGATAATGTTACAAATACAACTCCTGAATGTACCCTTTTATCACGACAAGATCTTTCAAGTGAACTGTTAAATAAGAAGGATGCAATCCTTCTGGGAAGTGGTTTATCTTTAAATAAAGAAGTATTTGATCTAACAATTAGAGTCTTATCTAATGTTGATGCACCAATGGTGATAGATGGAGATGGTTTAAATATCCTTTCTCAAAATATAGAATTATTAGAAAATCATCGTGGTCCATTAATTCTTACTCCGCATATTGGTGAATTTAAGAGATTTGTCTCATTTGATGGTGAAGCCCAAATGGTTGAAAAAGCTTATGAGTTTGCTAAAAGATATCATGTTGTCTTAGTCTTAAAAGGAGCTAATACAATCATTGTTGATGAAGAAGAAATGTATCGTAATCCAACAGCTAATAAAGCTATGGCCACTGCTGGAATGGGAGATGCTTTAGCCGGAATTATTGTTTCATTCTTAGGACAAAAGTATTCACCTTTAAATGCAGCTATTATTGGAACATATTTACATGGCCTTTGTGGGGACTATGTTGCAAAGGATAATTATACAGTCTTACCAACCAAATTAATTGATACCATTCCTTATATGATGAATAAAATAATAACTGAAAAATAATGGACCTAAGGGTCCATTTATTTTTATATTACTTCTAGTATCTTCAATAAGAATAATGTTATAATACCCTAATATGATAAATATTGAGATAATTGGGAAAATTTATAGTTTTATTATTGGAACTTGTCTAGCTAGTTTTATTAATGTTGTAGTATATCGAATAGAAAATCATGAATCCTTTATTAAAGGAAGAAGTCATTGTAATAATTGTTTAAAGACAATTAGATGGTATGATTTAATTCCTATTCTTTCTTTTATTTTACTTAAGGGGAGATGCCGGTATTGTAAGGATAAAATACCGCTAAGAGGTTTTATTATTGAGATTATCGGGGGATTAATAGGTCTTATATGTTATTTAGAGTATGGAATAAGAATTAACACTCTAATAGTTTTAATTTTATCTATGATTTTACTCACAATATCATTAATAGATATTGATACAATGGAGATACCTAATGGATTAATAATAACTATGTCGATATGTTCAATTATTTACTTTATAGTAAATGAAATGAATATTATTGATTCAATAGTTGGAATGCTTATTATTAGTTTACCAATGTTTGTTTTAACTATCATAATTCCTGACTGTTTTGGAGGCGGAGATATTAAACTCATGTTTGTATCAGGAATTATGCTAGGAAGTATTAATTCTTTGCTAGCAACATGCATTGCTATTATCTTGGCTGGGATTTATAGTTCATATTTAATGATCACAAAAAAAGTAAATATGAAATCGCATATTCCTTTTGGACCTTACTTAGCATTTGGAATTGTTTTAGCCTTAATGCAAGGGTCAAATATAATAACTGCATATTGGAATTTGTTGGTATAAAAAAAGTATATTTACATATACTTTTAGATTCTTTTAATTATTGTAATATTTCTTCTAGAATCATGATCTCTTCGATATGAGAAGTAATCATTAGAAGTCATCGTATCAATGTCACTGACCTCAATATTTTCTTCTAGTAATCCTAGATTTAAAAGTTGAGCCTTATTTAATCCTTTATTGTCAACATGGTAGTGAACATCATCAGTTTTAAAAATATAACTATCAGTTTTAATATCCATCTTTTTTACTTTATCAACTACATCTTGCATAACTTCAAAACTGTCTTTAGAAATAGAAGGACCGATATAAGCTTTCATAGTTTTAGGATTACATCCTTCATTTATAATTAAATGTTTAACTACTTTACTCACAATTTGATTGACAGTTCCTAGCCATCCAGCATGAATTGCACAAACAATATTATTATCATATAAAAGAACAGGAGTGCAATCAGCGTGGAAACTTAATAAGTATAAATCTTGATCTTTAGTATAAGTAGCGTCTATGTCTACTAGTTTATCTTCAAGAACTTCCATATTACTTCCACCATCTTTTAAGTAAACCTCTTTAAAGTTAGTAGTGTGGGTTTGTCTTGGGGCAACCATATGATTTAAATCGGTGTTTAATAGTTTAGCCAAAGCTAATCGATTAGATAGTCCATCATCATTATTGAGGGACATATCTCCAAGTTCACTAGTGACATCATATGCAATCACGTTAGGACTTAATTTTATTTCGTGTAGTTTCATCTTAACCTCTATTTCTTAGTTAATTCATCTAAAACATTTTCATCAGGATCGATATAAATTGTTTTATAACTATCCAAAATTACTTTTCCAGGTTTAGCTCCAGACGGCTTTTTAAGAGTCTTAATTAAAGTATAGTTTACAGGGACAGAAGAAGAGTTTTTACTTTTAGAAAATAAAGCGGCGATATTAGCGGCTAGTCTAATAGTATACTCATCTAGATTATCGCTTCTAACAATAACGTGAGATCCAGGAGCATCTTTGACATGGAACCACATATCAAATCTACCAGCATATTTAAAAGTTAAATAATCATTTTGTAGATTATTTTTTCCAACATCTATTTCGATATTATCTTTTGTAAAGTAAACTTCAAAACTAGGAGCCTTCTTTTTTCTAATGGAAGATTTCTTAATTTTTTTCTTTTTTAGATAACCAAGGTTTTCTAATTCTTCTTTTATTTCTAAGGCATCATAATATGAAGCATTAGATATTAAAGTATTTAATGAATCAAAATAATCTATTTCTTTATTTGTAAGATCAATTTGTTCATTTAAAACATTAATTGAATTTTTAGCTTTTTGATATTTATTATAATATTTTTGGGCATTAGCTTTGGCATCTAATTTAGGATCTAAAGATATCTTTAGTTTAGTCCCATCATAATAGTTTTCTACTTCAATACTATTCATGCCTTTAGATATTTTATCTAAACTAGAATATAATAAATCACCTTTAATCCGATAATCATCACTATTTTTAGAATCTTTTAATGTTGATTCTAATTTAGTTAACTTATTTACATTCTTTTGATATTCATTACTAATAAATTTAACTAGATTAGATGTTTGTTGTTTGATTCTTTCTTTAGAATCAATCTCTTTATAATATTTATCTAAACCAACCATTAAAGGATATTCTTTATATTCTTTAAACTGGGTTAAAGGAATCAAATAATATACTTCTTTTCCTTTATCATTAGTTGATATATATAAAGAGTTACTCTTCTTAATTAAATTCATAATGTCACTAAAAGTTTCGCCTTTACTAATACGATAACTTATCTCACTAGAAAGAAGAGGTGACATTCCTTCATATATCTTATATAAATCTTTTCCTTCTTGATATTCATCATTAAAAGGGTTTAATTTGTTTTCAATCATTGGAGGTAAATGATATTTAGCTCCAGGTTGAATAAATCTTTCAACATTCATACTAGGCGTAATTCTTTTAAGACAATCAATTATTGTTCCATCAGTTCTAGTTAAAATGATATTAGAATGTTTACCCATTATTTCGATATAACAGATTATTTCCTCTTTATCTCCAAACTCATTAAAGGTATTAAAACAAATCTTACATATTCGATCTAAACTAATTTGACTGATACTTGTAATATAGGCTCCTTCTAAATGCTTTCTAAAAAGCATTGTTAGAGTATTAGGAGACCCGGGAGTCGGATATTCTAGATCGGTAAGTTGCATCCTTGCATGAGTCGGATGACAAGAAAGTAAAAGTTTATAATTATGGCGATTACTTCTAACCACCATTAATAACTCATACTTACTTACTTGATATATTTTGTTGATACGACCAGTTAAGATAGACTTATTCAAGTCCTTTATAATACTAGCCATCATTATTCCATCATATGCCATATAATCACCAAAAACACTATATCACAATTGACATCAAGTTTGGTAAAATGTATGATATATTTAATAATCTGCAAGGGGGATCAATATGAAAAAAGGACAACTAATTATACTTAGCGGACCTAGTGGTGTTGGAAAAGGAACTGTTAGAAAGGAATTGTTTAAAGATGAATCTTTAAACCTTGCATATTCAATTTCTATGACATCACGTAAGCCTCGTCCAGGTGAAGTTGATGGTGTTGATTACTTATTTGTAGATGAAGATACTTTTAAAAAAACAATTGAAGAAGATGGCTTAATTGAATGGGCAAAGTTTGTCGGTAACTATTACGGAACTCCTCGTAAAGCCGTTGATAAATTACTTAATGAGGGTAAAAATGTCGTTTTAGAAATCGAAGTTCAAGGTGCTCTTCAAGTAATGGCTAAAGACAAAGAAGCCTTAACTATTTTCCTAGTACCACCTTCAATGGAAGAACTTGAAAAAAGAATTCGTGGTCGTAGAACAGAGTCAGAAGAAGTTATTCAAGAAAGACTTAATAAAGCTAAAAGGGAAATCGCAACTAAAAATGAATATCATCATGTAGTAGTAAATGATGATGTAAATCGAGCAGCTAAAGAAATAGCTGAAATAATAAAGAATAACTAAGGCTAGATAACTAGCCTTTTTTATCTTGAAAGGAGGAACTTATGTATATACTTAAAGTCTTAGTAGAACATCCAACTCACTCTTTAGATACTACTTTTGATTATTTATCTAAAGAAGAAGTATTACCAGGTAGTAGAGTAAATATTCATTTTGGTTATCAAAATATCATTGGTTATGTCGATGAATGTCTTAAAACAAATTTAACTAAAGAAGAAATAGAAAACCAAAATGGTTTTAAGATGGCTTATATTACTTCAACTATTGATAAACATCCATTACTTAATGATGAATTAAGAAGTTTGGCGAATACTATTAGTAAATTAACTCTTTCTCCTCGTATTGCTTGTTTACAAGCAATGCTTCCAGCTCAACTAAAACCAAGTACTAATAAAGCAGTTGGGATAAAACATCAATTAGCTATTAAAGTAATCTCTAATAATTCTCCCAAGACTCCTAAACAAAAAGAAGCTTTAGATTATTTAATAGAACATCAAGATGTTCTATTAAAAGATGTTCCCTATTCTAAGGCTTTATTAGATAACTTACAAAATCAAGGAATCATTGAAATCTTTGAAAAAGAAATACTAAGAGATCCTTATGAAGATGACAATAAAGAAGACAAAAAGGTAATTTTAACCCCTGATCAAAATAAGATAATTGATGACATTCAAGAACATCTAAATACTTATTTTACAGCTTTGATTCATGGTGTAACTGGTTCAGGTAAAACAGAAGTTTATCTTCACTTAGCTAGTGAAGTAATTGCTAAAGGAAAAACAGTCTTAATGTTAGTACCAGAAATTAGTTTAACTCCAATGATGGTTAGAGCCTTTAAGAAGAGATTTAAAGATGATGTCGCAATTATTCATTCTAAACTTTCTCCGGGACAAAGATACGATGAGTATCGTCGAATTGTTAACAAAGAAGTAAAAATTGTAGTAGGAGTTAGAAGTGCTGTATTTGCTCCATTAGAAAATATCGGACTTATTATTTTAGATGAAGAACATGATCCTTCATACAAACAAGAATCTAAACCACGATATCAAACAACTCAAATAGCTCGACTAAGAGGTAAATATCATAATTGCCCGGTTCTTCTAGGAAGTGCTACTCCTTCTTTAGAAAGTTACTCAAGAGCTATTAAGGGAGTCTATAAGTTATATCAACTTCCAAACAGGATAAATAAAAACCCTTTACCACATATTGATGTAATCGATATGGCTGATGAAATAAGAAAACATAATTATTCATTATTTTCATCACCAATGAAAAAAGCTATTCAATCAAGTATTGATAAAGGAGAACAAGTAATCCTCCTTTTAAACAAAAGAGGCTATGCCTCTTATGTTAGATGTTTAGATTGTGGCGAAGTAATTAAGTGTCCGCACTGTGATGTAACTCTAACTTATCATAAAGCTGATAATAGATTACACTGTCATTATTGTGAATATCAAACACCAATGCCAACTCATTGTCCTTCATGCAATTCGACTAACCTAAAGAAAGTCGGAACAGGTACTCAAAAGGTAGAAGAAGAAATAACTAAAATATTTAATAATGCCAAAGTAATTAGATATGATATTGATACAACAAAAAATAAAAATGGTCATCAAAAACTATTAGATGCCTTTGAAAGAAAAGAAGGAAACATTCTTTTAGGGACTCAAATGATAGCGAAGGGATTAGACTTTGAAAATGTAACTTTTGTAGGAGTGCTAAATGCTGATATTTCACTAAACATTCCAGACTTTAGAGCTAATGAAAGAACATTCCAACTTCTAGAACAAGTTTCTGGTCGTTCAGGCAGAGGAAATAAAGAAGGAACTGTAATGATTCAAACTTATAATCCTGATCATTTTGTAATTAATTGTGTTAAATCACATGACTATGAATCTTTCTTTAAACAAGAAATGAATCTTAGAAAAAGGGCCTTATATCCTCCATATGTTCATTTAGTCAGTATCATTATTCAAGGAAAAGATGAAAGAATAGTAACTGACTTGGCTAACGCTATTAAAGAATACTTAGTTAAAAACTTGAATTCTAAACAAGTCTTAGGACCAGCTAATAGTCTGATATATAAGATGCAAGATATATATCGTAAAAGAATAATGATAAAGTTTAAAGATTCTAAACAAATTTATGAATTATTATCAGTCATAAATACTAATTATAATAAAAAAGGTAAAAAGATTAATGTTGTCTGTGACTTTAATCCATATTCCCAAATATAGAAAGGAATTATCATGGCTAGAAAAACAGCTTTAAAAGTATTAACTAAATATTCTAATGATAACAGCTATATTAATATCACCTTAAATGATGTTTTAAATAATAGTGATTTATCAAGAGAGGACAAAGACTTATGTACTAATATTGTATATGGAACTCTTCAAAACAAACTATATTTAGAATATCAATTAGAACCATATACAAAAGATAAAAAAGTTAAACAACGTATTTATTGGATATTAATGATTTCAATATATCAAATTATCTTTTTGGATAAGGTACCTACTTATGCCATTATTGATGAAGCAAATAATTTAGGTCAAGATAAAGGTGAAAGATCATTCATAAACGCTATTTTGCGAAATTTCACTAAACATGATCTTCGCTCATTAGATGATTTAGATCAATATCAAAAGTTAAGTATCACTACAAGCCATCCTTTATGGCTTGTTAAAATGCTTTCTAAACAATATTCTTTTGAAATAACTGAAAAAGTCTGTAAGGAAGATAACACTACTCCAAGTAGATCAGCTCGAGTAAATACTCTAAAGACTTCTTTAGAAAAAATCTTAGAAGATAAAAATATTACTAAAGCTAGTATTGGTGATAATGCAGTTCATTTTAAAAGTGGGAATATTGCCAGTACTAATTACTACAAAGATGGTTTAGTAACGATTCAAGATGAAGCTAGTCAACTAGTAAGTGAACTACTAAACCCTAATGAAAATGATTATGTGCTAGATATGTGTTGTGCTCCTGGAAGTAAAACTACTCATCTATCAGCATTGATGCACAATAATGGAACAATCGAAGCATATGATTTATTTGAACATAAGATAAAGTTAGTTGAATTAAATGCTAAAAGACTAAACGCTACTAATGTTAATTTTCATGTTGGTGATAGCACAAAATTAAAAGATACTTATAAAAAAGAAACATTTGATAAGATCTTATTAGATGCTCCTTGTAGTGGACTAGGTGTTCTAAAAAGAAAACCAGAGATAAGATATCATGACTCAAGTATTATGGATACGATTATTCCTTTACAAGCAAATCTTTTAGAAAATGCGTACTATTTATTGAAGAATAATGGTAAAATGGTTTATAGTACTTGTACTATAAACAAGAAAGAAAATGAAAAGATGATTTTTGCCTTTATTAAGAAACATCCAGATATGAAAATAGTAGAAGAAAAAGTTCTTCTAAATTATGAATATCATACTGATGGTTTTTATATGTGTAAACTAGCTAAAGGAAACAATGATGAAACTAATATATAATTATTCTTTAGAAGAATTAACAGAATACTTTCAAACAATTAATGAAAAACCTTTTAGAGCCAAACAGGTTTATGAATGGTTATATGAAAAAGAATGTAATTCATTTGATGAGATGACTAGTATATCTAAAGAATTAAGAGAAAAATTAAAAGCCAATTTTACTTTAGATGCTTTAGAGATTGAAACTAAACAAGTATCTAAAGATGGAACTACTAAATACTTATTTAAATTACCGGATGGTAATTTAATAGAAACAGTATTAATGATTCATGATTATGGAAAATCATTATGTGTTACTAGCCAAGTGGGTTGTAATATGGGATGTGCATTTTGTGCATCGGGATTATTAAAGAAAAAAAGAGATTTAACTGCGGGCGAAATGGTTTCTCAAATTATGAAAGTTCAAAATGATTTAGACATAAGAATATCACATGTTGTAGTAATGGGAACAGGTGAACCTTTTGATAATTATGATAATGTAATGAAGTTCATAAGACTTATCAACTTCCCTAAGGGATTAGCTATTGGAGCAAGACATATTACTATTTCAACTTGTGGAATCGCACCTAAAATTCTAGATTATGCCAATGAAGGAATTCAAACTAATCTAGCAATAAGTTTACACGCTCCAAATAATGATATTAGAAATACTATCATGCCTATTAATACTAAATATAATATGGATGAATTAAGACAAGCAGTTAGTGAATATATCCAAAAAACTAACCGCCGAGTTACATTTGAGTATATAATGTTAAAGGATATTAATGATTCATTAATTTATGCTAGACAACTAGCTCACTACTTAAGAGGATTAAATGCCTATGTTAATTTAATACCATTTAATGCTGTTGATGAAAGTGGCTTTCAACCAAGTAGTAGAGGAAGTGTTGAAGACTTTAAAGATGAATTATTAAGGTTAAAAATCAACGCTACTATTAGAAAAGAACATGGTAGTGATATAGATGGAGCTTGTGGACAATTACGAGCAAAAGTAAGTGAGGTGAAATCATAATGAATTATTACGGACTTACAGATATTGGTAAGATAAGAAATGAAAATCAAGATCAAATAGTTATTACTGCCAATGGTCAAGATCAAATCTTAGGAGCTGTATGTGATGGAATGGGTGGCCATAATGCAGGTGAGGTTGCTAGTAGAGTAGCAGCTGAACATATTCTTTCATCATTTAGAACTATTCCATTTTTTAATGGTGAAAACGAGATTAAACAATGGCTCCATGAAACGATTACCGAATGTAATAATATCATTCAAAGGATGGCTAGTAATTCACCAGAAACCAAAGGAATGGGAACAACAGTCGCTATCACAATTGTTGATAAGAGTAATGCTTATATTTCACATGTTGGTGATTCTCGAGTTTATATGTATAATAGTAGAACATTTAAACAAGTAACAGAAGATCATACTTTAGTAAATGAACTTGTTCAAAGAGGAGCTATTACTAAAGAGGCAGCTAAAACTCACGCTCAAAAGAACGTTTTAACTCAAGCTGTAGGAGCAGATGTTTTGATGTCACCATCGTTCTACAAAGTAGATATAACGAAATATAATCTATTAATTTGTAGTGATGGTTTGTATAACTGTTTAGATAAAAAACAGATTCATACAATTTTAAAGTCAAAACAAACATTAAATGAAATAGTTAAACAATTAATCGATGATGCAAATGATAATGGTGGTAAAGATAATATTTCTGCCGTTGTGATTACTCATGATTTAGGAGGTAATTCAAACAATGAATAAAATAATAGCAGGCCGATATGAACTTATTGATCTTATAGGTCAAGGTGGTATGGCTGATGTATACCTAGCAAAAGATAATATATTAAATCGAACAATTGCTGTAAAAGTACTTAGAACCTCTCTTGCTAAAGACCCAATCTATATTACTAGATTTCAAAGAGAAGCTAGCGCAGCTGCATCTCTTTCACATAGAAATATTGTTGAAATATATGATGTTGGCGAAGATGAAGATCAATACTATATTGTAATGGAATATGTCCCGGGAACTACATTAAAAGAACTTATTCATAAAAGAGGCGCTCTTCACGTAGCTGAAGCTGTCGATATTATGAAACAAGTTACTAGTGGGGCTTCAAAAGCTCATCAACTAGGAATTATTCATCGTGATTTAAAACCTCAAAATATATTAGTTACTGATAGTGGAGTTGCTAAGATTGCCGACTTTGGAATTGCTTCTATGCAAAACCTTGCTCAAGTAACTCAAACAGATGTTATTATGGGATCTCTTCATTACTTAGCACCTGAACTTGCTAGAGGAGAAAAAGCTACTATTCAATCTGATATCTATGCATTAGGTATTGTGATGTATGAACTACTTAGAGGAGAAGTTCCTTTTAATGGTGAATCACCAGTCAATATAGCTTTAAAACATATGCAAGAAGACTTACCTTCATTAAGAGACTTTAATCCTTCAATTCCTCAATCTGTGGAAAATATCGTTATTAAAGCAACAGCTAAAAATCCTGCTGATAGATACGCTAATGCAGGTGAAATGTTAGCTGATTTAGAAACATGTTTTGAACGTAAAAATGAAGAGAAACTTGTATTTGCTACACCGGTTGATGATGAACCAACAATTGTTTTAGACCCTAAAACAGCGTTTAGTAATAATGATGACACACCTGTCAATCAAAATAACCAACCTGTTCAAGAAGAAAAGAAATCGATAATTGATAAATTCAAAGCTTTACCTACTAAAGCTAAAGTTGGAATTATTGGTGGTGGAATAGTTGCGATTGCTTTAGTTGCATTCCTTGTGATGTCCCTTATGGGCGGAAGTAATGATCCATCAGTAATGCCTGATCTTAGAGGAATGACTCAATCAGAAGCTAAAGAAACATTAAAAGACTATGATGTTAAAGTAAATAAAACAGTATATAAAGAATTATCTGATACATATAAAAAGGATCAAATAATATCTACAGATCCATCTCGTGGTAGAACTATTAAATCTGGAGATACAGTTACTTTTACAGTATCTAAAGGAAAATACATTGTTTTAAAAGACTATGTTGGAAAAACAATTGATGAAGCTAAAAAGGCTTTAGAAGATAAAGGATTTACAGTAGAAGTAGACTATGAAATATCTGATAAAACCAAAGGTACGGTTACTGCTCAATCATTAGCTAAAGGCTATAAACAAGATCCAACTGTTAAAGATCGTTCAATTACTCTTACTGTCTCTAAAGGAAGTTATGTTGTAGTTGGTAACTACGTTGGAACTTCATATGATGATGCTAAAAGTAAACTAGAAGCTTTAGGATTTGTAGTAAGTAAAAAAGAAGAATCATCTGAAGAAGCTTCAGGAACAGTAACTGCTCAATCACTTCAATCAGGATATAAAGTAGATCCTGAAGATACTGATCGTAAGATAACTCTTACTGTCTCATCTGGATATTCAGCTTCAGTTCCTAATGTTATTGGACTATCTGTAAGTAGTGCCCGTTCAACACTTGAAAATGCAGGATTTACTGTTAAAACTGATATCTTATCACCAAGTTCAGCTTCAGATCCTTCTAGTGTAGAATTAAATGTTGTAACTAAGCAATCTCCTTCAAGTGGAACTTCAGTCACTTCTAAAGGAACTTCTGTAACAATTACTTATTACTCTAATTAGGTAAATATATGAGTGAAGGAAGAATTATTAAAGCCTTATCAGGCTTCTATTATGTCGATAACCAAAAAACTATTGTCCAATGTAAAGCCCGAGGTAAATTTCGAGTTGAAGGAAAAACTCCTTTAGTTGGGGACTTTGTAACATATTCAAAAGAAGAGGGTAGTGATGGTTATCTATTAGATATTAAACCTAGAAAGAATTCTCTAGTAAGGCCTCCAATCGCCAATGTCGATCAGGCCTTACTGGTCTTTTCAAGAAAAGAGCCAGATTTTTCAACAACATTATTAGATAAATTCTTATTAGTTATTGAACATTATAATATTCAACCAATTATTTGTGTTTCTAAAATGGACGTTGAAAGTGATGATGACATTCATATTAAATTAAAAGAATATAAAGATGCTGGTTATACAGTTATTGAAACAAGTTCAAAAGAAAAATTAGGTTTAGAAAATATAAAGAAAATATTCAAAGATAAAGTAACTGTTATTACTGGTCAAAGTGGAGTCGGTAAAAGCAGTTTACTAAATGCTTTAGATATTTCTTTAAATTTAGAAACTAATCAGATATCTAAGGCCTTAGGACGTGGTAAACATACCACTAGACATGTTGAACTAATAAAAATGTATGAAGGCTTGGTTGCGGATACACCAGGTTTTTCTAACCTAGAGTTAGAAATGGAACCAGAAGAAGCGGCCATTAGTTATCATGATTTTAAAGAACTGGCAAATAGTTGTAAATTTAAGGGATGTCTTCATGACTCTGAACCCGGATGTGCAATTAAAAAAGCAGTCAGTGAAGGTAAAATTTCAAAAGAACGTTATGAGCATTATTTAGAATATTTAAAAGAAGTAAAATATAAAAAGGAGCATAAATATGGTTAAAGTAGCACCATCATTATTATCAGCCAATTTTGGCTATTTAAATCAAGAATTAAGTGAAATAAAAGATGCTGGAGCATCTTGGGTTCACTATGATGTAATGGATGGACACTTTGTTCCTAATATATCATTTGGATATAGTATTTTAAATGATGTAAAAAAATGTACAGATTTATATTTAGATGTTCATTTAATGATTAGTAATCCAAAAAAATATTATCAAAATTTTATTGAATCAGGAGCTAACCTTATTGTTTTTCATCTTGAAGCAATGAGTAGTAAAGAAGATACCTTATCTTTATTGAAAGATATAAAATCATCTAAGGTTGACTGTGGTTTATCAATTAAACCAGGTACACCAGTCGAAGATTTAAAACCATACTTAGATTTAGTTGATGTAGTTTTAGTTATGTCAGTTGAACCTGGATTTGGAGGTCAGTCTTTTAAAGAATCTGCCCTTGATAAAATCAAACAACTATCTAATTTAAGAAAAGAAAACAACTATCATTATTTAATAGAAGTAGATGGTGGTATTAATGATCAAACCGGAATGAAGTGTAAAGAAGCTGGCGTAGATGTCTTAGTAGCCGGAAGTTATGTTTTTAATAGTGATAATTATAAACAAAGGATTAATTCACTATTATGAAAATAGGTGTTGTTTGTAGCAGATATGATGGTACTCCCTTAGATACTTCTTTAGAGTATGTTGGAGTAGACCATGGTATTGATTATCTATATGAAATGGGAATTAAACCCACAGTCGCTATTGGAGATTTTGATTCATTAAAACATCAAGAAATATTAGAAAATTTAGATACTATTACTCTTCCAACAATTAAAGATGAGACAGATTTAGAAGCAGCTATTATGTATCTGGAAGACAATCGATTCACAGATATTACTGTTTATGGTACTACGGGTGGAAGATTAGATCATTTTATGGCTGTTATTTCAATTCTAGCTAAATATCCTGAATTAAAAATAAAAGTAATAGACAAACAAAATAAAATTCAATTATTAAATACTGGACGAACAAAAATATATAAAAATAATTATAAATACTTTTCATTATTTGCATTAGAAAATACTAATATTTCAATTAGTGGAGCAGCTTATCAATTAGATAATTATCTATTAAGAGTAGAAGATCCACTATGTGTTTCAAATCAAATTAAAGATGAGTATGCAATAATTGAAAACAATAAAAACATTATATTAATTCAATCAAATGACTAAATATTTAGTCATTTTTATTTTTTAGGGTATTAATGTTGACAAAAAGATAGAATAAGGTTATTATTAAATAGTAATCATTCCTATTAAGGAAGATTAAATTCAAGGAGGAAATAATAATATGGCAAAATTTGTATGTTCAGTTTGTGGATATGTTTATGAAGGAGATGCATTACCAGCAGATTATGTTTGTCCAGTATGTAAAGCACCTGCAGATAAATTTAAAAAACAAGAAGGAGAAATGACTTGGGCAGCAGAACACGTTGTTGGTGTAGCTGCAGACGTTTCTGAAGATATTAAAAAAGATTTAAGGTCTAATTTTGAAGGAGAATGCAGTGAAGTAGGTATGTACTTAGCTATGGCTAGAGTAGCTCATAGAGAAGGATATCCTGAAGTTGGTATGTATTATGAAAAAGCTGCTTATGAAGAAGCAGAACATGCTGCTAAATTTGCAGAATTACTTGGAGAAGTAATTACTGATTCTACAAAGAAAAATCTTGAAATGCGTGTAGACGCTGAAAACGGAGCTACAGCTGGTAAGTTTGATTTAGCTAAAAGAGCTAAAGAAGCTAACTTAGATGCAATTCATGACACTGTTCATGAAATGGCTCGTGATGAAGCTAGACATGGTAAAGCATTCCAAGGATTATTAAATAGATATTTTAAATAATAATAAAAAGAGCCTAGGCTCTTTTTTGTTTGTAACAAATTAGTAATAATAATCCACAAATACCAAGCATTATAAGGGCGAAGATTAATGAGAATGAGTAAGACTTAGTAATGTCATAAATAAATCCTACAGCCGAGAAGGAAATAGCTGCTCCTAAATTGCTTCCTAAAGCAAACTTAGGAAAGTATTTTGGATAATTTTCATCACCAAAGAAATATTTTGTTAGTAATGGAACTCCGACAGCTCCTAAGCAGTAACAAGACCCAAATAGAAAAGCTCCAAGAATTAAAACAATAGAACTTCCACTAATTAGTAATAAGACCACACCAAGACAATTAGCTAACATCATAATGATAGTAGCCTTAATAACTCCTAAGTGATCACTTAACATTCCAATGATTATTTTAGAAACAATGTTACCAATCATACCAGCTGAAAGAAGAGTTGCACCAATACTAGCACTATATCCTATTGAATCAGCATAACCAGGTAAATGCTGAGTAATAGATGTAATACAACTAATCATTAAAGCAAATATAAAGAAACAGATAAATGATAAACTAATAATACTTGTAGTATTGTTTAAAGTGTTAACATTTGTTTCGCTAATATCATTCTTCTCATAACCATAAGGAAGGAGATTATCATCTCTAGGATTTAAATGAAAAGGATATATAATAGCCGGTAAACATAAACCAAGAATAATTAATGCTTTAATAATATAACCAGTTTGCCAACCTAAATCCGTAATGATATTAGACATAATTGGGGAACAAATTGAACCAGCTAATCCACTAAATCCTAAAGCTATACTTGTAGCTAAACCATGTTTCTTAATAAACCAGTTATTAATAATCATAGTAATAGGAACTAATGAAAACATACAGGTACTAAATCCTCTAATAAATCCTAAGATATCAAAATATAAGGCTGTAGTTCCTAGACTCATTGCAGCAGTTGAAATGGTAGCAACAATGACACTAACTATTAAAATTAACTTATAGTTGAACTTCTCCATTAGTTTAGGAATTAATAAAGAAGCAAAAGCCGTAGTTAAAGAAAAAACAGTCATATGCATACTAAAGCTTCCTCTCAAAATATGTAAATCATCACTTACTGGTGTATAGAATATCCCAGATGAATTAATAGAAATTCCTATTGATGCCGCAGCTAGTCCACAGCAACAAATTAGCACTAACCAATGTTTATTTGAATTTTTAATCACATTAAATCCTCCTATATAACCATTATTATTAAAATAATAAGAAATGTCTAATACTTATAATAAATACTTAGATATTCATTATTTGAATAATAAAAAAGAAGAATTAGAATTCTTCTTTTAAGTAATTAATAAATGTTTTATTTTTAATGGAATTTATTTTTTCTTCTTTCCAGACAATTATCGGTTGTATTTTAAAACTATTTTTAATAGGGATAAAACATATATCTTTATATTTAACATCGAGTTTGATTCCTAATATGACATCATTAGTATTATAAATAAACCGAGTAGTGTTATAGGTTAGATTAAAATGGCCTATAACTGAGATATCTTGGAAATATTTTCCAAACCATGATTTCCAATTTTGAAAGATAACATTATTTCCTCCAGTATATAACTTATAGTTTATTAAATCTTGTGGTTTAATTTCCTTTAGAGAAGCTAGTTTAGAATCTTTATAGACATAAATTCCCCAAACTTCCTCATAAGGTATTGTAAGAGATTCATATTTTGAAATATCGATAGTATCTAATATAATCCCAAAATCTAATAAACCATTTTCAATACTTTCACAAATATCATCGGTATTAGAAGAAATTATATTATATGTTACTAAAGGATACTTTTCTTTGAAATTGTTTAATATTTTAGAAAAGGTATCAACAGAATTAAATTCACCGGTACCAATACTGATTTCACCTATTAAATCAGAATTGTTAGATAATTCATTTTTTGTCTTTCGAACCAAACTAATTATTTCTGATGCTCTTCTTTTAAGAAGTAAGCCATCATCAGTTAAAGAAATACTATGATTACTTCTAACAAATAATTTAGTTTGAAGTTCATCTTCTAATTGAATTAATTGCCTTGATAATGTTGGCTGGCTAATATGTATCATTTTAGCTGCTCTAGTAATGTTACCTTCTCTAGCAACTATTAAAAAATATTCTAAAGTTCTAAGTTCCACAATGTTTACCTCTTAACTAATTATAACACACCAATTTTCATAAAAAGAAAATAGTTATATTATTAAGTATGTTAATATATAGTTATGGAGGAAATATAATGACTATCAAAGCAATAATGTGTGATGTAGATGGAACTTTATTATCTAATGAACAAATAGTAACACCAGAAACAGTTGAAGCTATCAAAAAAGTAAAAGAAAAAGGAATAATATTTGGATGCTGTACTGGTAGAGATCCTCAAAGCGTTGATGATGCCTTAGAAAAATGGGGAATTAAAGGTTTAGTGGATATTATTGTTGGTTCTGGCGGAAGTGAAATAAAGGATTATATATTAGATACAATGGAAGAAGAATATCCATTAGAAGGTTCTTTAATAAAACAAGTAATGAAACATTTTGAAGACATGGATGTTAATTTTGCGATTCCTTATCGTGGAATAATATATGCTCCAAAAGATGATGAACTAATTCAAAATCTTTCAGTAGCTGATGGAATCCCATATAAAGTAGTAGATTTTGATGAATTTTTAAAAGAACCTAAACCAAAAGTTATGATTGTATGTACAGAAGAAAATATGCCAAAAGTTGTTGAAAGAGGAAAGACATTCTCCAATGATAAATATAAATCAGCTTCTTTAAAAACATGTGAGATTTTATACGAATATATGGATCCAAGAGTAACTAAGACTCATGGACTTGAAACTATTTTAGCGAAACATAATATTTCAATGGAAGAACTATGTACATTTGGCGATGCTGATAATGATTATGATATGACTCAAAATGCTGGAGTTGGGGTTGTAATGGCTAATGGATCAAAGCTTACAAAATCAGTAGCAGATTACATTACTGATGATAATAACCATGATGGTATAGCCAACTTTATTAATAATCACATTTTATAATTTTTACCAGTTTAATTGAATATAAAATTCTACTTAGATAATTTATTTAAGTAGAATTTTATTTTAATCGAAAAAAGCCAAAAATAATTGATTAATAAATGACTGAAAATGAAAAAATAACTGAATATATCTATTCTTTTTCCAATATTGTGTTAGAATACAGGTGTGTGATATGTGTGAATGTGAAGTTAATTTTGGTGCGAAATTAAATAGTTTTAATCACCTTTAAAGTTGCACATTGGCAACTTGTTTTATTTTTTTAGTGTTTTTTTAAAAAAGGTGGAACCTTTTGACTTTATAGTTCGTCACTTATGTAGAATGGTGAATGTGTATAATTATGCCAACTTATAATGGGTTGATTATAATTATTGTTTAAAGGAGGATAAAGGGAATGATAAAAAAGCATAAACTATTAAAGGCAGCAAAAAAGAGTGTAACAATTATGTTGGTTTTTGCGATGAGTTTTGGATTAATGCAAGTAACTAACAAACAACTAACAAAAGATGTAAGTGCACAAGAAGTACCTAGTGCAAAGGCAGGAGGTGTGACATTAGGAAGTATATCTGATGTAACTCATCCATCAACATCAACTACGCAATATAAATATGGTGCCGCAACTATATCTTCAAATCCAGGTGCTATAGAAATATCAGTGGATAATGGAAGCTTTAGATTAGCAACTTTACCTTATAACATTATGCTTGTTAAGGCAGTTCAGTCTAATGGACTTTCAACTACTTATGTAAATACTTCTACACAATATAAATCTGTCCAAATATTTTCAACAAGTACAATTACCAATGCTCAAGCAGCACTGAGAAATGTTGTATTTACAAAAAATGTTGGAACAGCTCAAAAAGTATCGGTTAAAATAGATACTAAGACATTAAGCAGTTATGGAGTGTCTTATAATAGTGCTAATAAACATTTATATAAATATATAAATGCTAAAGTAAGTTGGGAAACAGCTTATGGTAAGGCTAAAGAAACTCTTGTTTGGGGTAATAAGGGATATTTAGCAACTGTAACAAGTGATTCAGAACAAAGTTTTATGAGCGGAGTAACTAGTAGTGGTTTCTTTATTGGTGGATCTAGAAGAAGTTCTACTTACGATGCTGATGCATATAGAATAACTGCTACATTATCTAACGATTGGCGTTGGGTTTGTGGACCTGAAGCAGGAACACTACTTTATTCTGGAAATCCTTCAGCTGGTCATATTTGGACTTCAAGCCAAGGTACGGGTTACAACTATCGTTATAATAATTGGTATGCTAATGGATATAACCAAAGTGATGCCAATTATGCTGATTCTATGCGGTTTGCTGGAACAACTGAAGCTAATACCTATAGCGGAGGGAAACGTAATTGGGATGATGTCTACAATACATTTATGTGGATAGATAGTTCAAATCCTCGTTGTACTGGTTATATGGTTGAATGGAGTGATTATACTGGTCATAACTTTAGTTTAAGCCAAGCAACAGGATCAATTACTGGAACAGCTGCAAATACTATTGATGATAATAGTTCTATTTCTGCAAGCAATGGTTTCATTACTCAAACTCAAGCAAAAGCATTAGCTAATATGAATGCAATGGCATCATATAATAGTGCTACAGGAAAAGATAAAAGTGGAACTATTGTAACACCAACAGCGTCAACTTCAAGTTGGTCAAGTATTTCTAGTGGTACTGCTGGAAGTTATGATGTTAAATATACTGCTGGATCAAAAGATACAACAGTCAAATTAATAGTAGTACCAGATGGAAGTGTTATTTCACCAAATAAAGACTTTGCATTATATGCAAAGAATGCAACAATTAAGCAATCTGCAGCTATAGCGTTAACTAATACAACACAACTAGTTAACATTCATAGTGCAAAAGTATATAAATTAGATGGAACAACAGCTACACCAAATGTAACAACAAGCCAATGGAGTGATATCAAAGCTGGCAATGTAGCAAAGAGTCCATATTCAGTAAGATTTAGTTATGGAACAGGAACAAACAATACATATAAAGATGTAAGTTTAACCCTTGATCCAGATTTAAAACACACAATTAATGCTGATAATGGTTTTATTTATCAAAGCCAAGCTAAAGCACTATCAAGCACAATGCAATTAAATACTTACAATAGCGCAAGTGCAGTTACAAATGCTGGACTTAGTGTAACACCAACAGCATCAACAACTAGTTGGGCTAGCATCCAAGCTGGAACAATTGGAAGTTATGATGTGAAATATACATATGGTAGCGGGGCTACTCAAGGAACTAAAACAGTTAAATTAACTGTAATTCCTGATGGAAGTGTAGTTTCACCTGATAAAAAATTTGCGATTAACGCATCTGATCAAATCATTAATCAAACTGAAGCAAAAGCATTAACAGGAGAAGATAAGTTAGTAACTACTCAAAGTGCTATTGTATATATGGCAGATGGTACAACAAAAATACCAACAGTTGATTCTAAAGGAAATTGGTCAAATATCCATAGTGGTATTGTTGGAAGTTATGATATTGATTTCTCATATACACTAAATGGTGTCAGTGCAACAAAGACAGCTAAACTAACAGTAGTTTCAGACAAAGATATAATTACACCTGATCGTACTGCCGCTCTTCATAGTGAAGATGCAAGTATTACTCAATTACAAGCTGTTGGATTAAATGTATATACTGATATCAATAAATATACAAATGCTTATGTAATTTTAGCAAACGGGACAAGAACAACTCCTATAACAACAGTAGTCGATTTTACAACAATTAAGGCTGGAACAGTAGGAACATATCCAGTTGCATATAATTATGGAACAGGAAGTAATGCTATCAATTCATCAGTTAACTTAACAGTGACTACTGAACCTAAACATACAGTAATAGCTTCAAATGGATGGATTAAAGCATCACAAGCTAAAGCATTAAATAGCGTTGATGATTTAGTATCATATAATAAAGCTAGTGTAACAACATTAGGTGGAACAACTGCAAAACCAAATGTAACTACTACTTCATGGCCGAGTATAAAAGCCGGAGTAAATGGTGTTTATGATATAACATACAGTTATGGAACTGGATTACAAGAAGGAACAAAAACAGTTCAAATTCATGTAATTCCAGATGGAACGATTATTTCTCCTAATGAAGACTTTGCATTATATGCTGATGGTGGATATATCTATGCTAGCGATGCAAAGAGTTTAACAGAATTGAAAGATGTAATTCCTTATAATAACGCTTTTGTAGAATTATTAGATTCAGCAACAAGAGTTGAACCAACAGTAACATGTAGTTCATATTCAAGCATAAAAGCTGGAATAACAGGAAACTATGAAGTTACTTATAGTTATGGAACTGGAAGTAATACAGTTACAAAGACAGTTAATCTATCAGTAATTCCAGATGGAACACCAGTAGTAGGTGACTATGTTATTATGGCCGATTCAAGTTTTTTACAACAAAGTGAAGCTAAGGCTTTAACTGATTCTAATGATTTAATAACAATTAATAATGCTAGAGTTATTTTATATAAAACAGGAACAGTGACAGCACCAACTATATCAGTTCCAGATTTTGCTTCAATTAAAGCAGGAACACTAGGAACTTATAAAGCTACATATTCTTACTCTAATTCAACTGGATCAAGTAATATAAGCGTTAATGAAATAGTTGTGCCTGATGGATCTGAAATAGGTGATAACTTTGCATTATATGCTAAAAATGGAGTTATTACTCCTACAGAAGCAAAAGCACTTACAAATATTACAGGATTAATTCCTTATAATAATGCAATAGTATATTTATTAGATGGTAAAACAACAACTCCAACAAAGATTACAACAAGTAATTTTACAAGTATCTCATCTGGAATAGAAGGTAACTATAATGTTACATACAGATATGAAGAAGGTACAAGCGCAAAAGAAAAAACAGTTAATTTAGTTGTAACTCCAGGAATTATTTCACCAGATAGAAGTTTTGCATTATATGCTGAAGACGCTATTATTAGCCCAACAGAAGCAAAAGCTTTAACAAGTACGAGTGATTTAATCACATTAAATAAAGCTAAAGTAACTACTGCAAATGGAACAACTGCAACACCTAATGTTTCTACAACTTCATGGACTGCAATTAAAGCCGGAAATGAAGGAACTTATGAAGTTACATATACATATGGAAGTGGAAGTAATGCTGTTAGCACAACAGTAAAACTTACTGTTGCAGATGGAATAGGAACAAACTTTAAGATAAAAGCTGAAAATGCAATAATCACAATTGACGAAGCAAAAGTTTTAACAGCAAGAACAGATTTAATAAATATTAATAAAGCAAAAGTTACATTGAAAGATGGAACAACTGTCACACCAACAGTATCAGTAACAGCTGCTGATTGGTTATCAATAAAAAATGGTGACAAAGGAACTTATAATGTAATGTATTCATATACATTAGGAAGTGAAACTGAAGATGTTACAGTAGTACTAACAGTTTATGATCCTGCTGGAGGAACTATTTCTCCAAACAAAGACTTTGTGATTTATGCTGATGGAACGATTTTAACTCAAAAAGAAGCAATGGCTTTAACAGGTATGAGTGATATTAATAAATACACAAATGCTTATGTCGGATTATTAGATGGAACAACTACTACTCCAACAATTAGTGTTCCAGGTTATGAAAATATCAAAGCTGGAAATGTTGGAATATATGACATAACTTATAGTTATGGAACTGGAACAAACGCTACAAGTAGATCAGTAAAATTAAGAGTAGTTGATGATGATGCTGAGATTTCTCAAAATCGTGATTATGCAGTATATGCAACTGCTGGAACCATTGATAAAGATAAAGCAAAGGCTTTAAAGAATAAGGAAGAATTAATCCCATATAATAAAGCTACAGTTTACTTATCAGATGGAACAACAGCAGTACCTACTATAACAACAAATGATTTCAACTCTATTCAAGCTGGAACAGTAGGTGTTTATGGTGCTAGATATATTTATAAAGATGTTACAAAAGCAGCATCTATTACAGTAACTACAACATATACTGAAAGAAATTTATTTGATTACAACGGAAACGGAAGAGTAGATATTTCAGATAAATCAATGCTTAATTATTATTTATCAACACCAGATGCTCAAACAGAAATAATAATTTTACTTAGTGATGCTAATGGAAATGGAATGATTGATATTGGTGATAAATCATTATTGAATTACTACTTAGCTAATCCAAGCGTAACATTACCTATTGTTAAAATTCCAAATTAACTTAACCAAAAAGAAATGATATATATCATTTCTTTTGGTAGTTTAAAAAAATATAAAAGCCAATTATAGAGAAAGTGAGGCTTGTTTATGAAAAATATCAATATGCTTGCTTCATCTTTAATGTTAATTACCAATCTCACGATGTCATCAATGGAAGACATTGATATTGACACTAACATGAGTGTGTTAAGAAATGTTGATGGTGAAAATATTATCTTATCATCTAACGCTTACATTACATCTGAACAAGCAAAATCAATTAAATCAAAAAGTGATTTATTGGATATTAATCAAGCTTATGCTGTAAATCCTAATGGGATGGTTACTAGACCAAGAATCATTATTGATGAAAGTAGTTTTAGAAAAATTGTTGATGGATGTGAAAGTGTCTACCGAGTTGTTTACTCATTACAATGCCCTGAAGGTATAGTATTGAATGAGTCAATGATTAGTGTTGGGAATATATATAATTAATGAGGATGAAAACAAAATGACTGATAGTGTAAAGAAAAAAATTATTTTGTTTATTAAAGTATTAATTATCTTTAATCTATTAATTATTATATTAGATAATTTTGTCTTTAAGAAAATAAGCGTTGATGGAAACAGTATGTATCCAACATTTGAAAATGGAGAATCTGGACTAAGCAATGAATTAGCTTTAAAAACAAATAAAATTAGTAGATTTAATGTTGTGGTAGCTCATGACAAAGTGGATAATGCAACAGTTATTAAAAGAGTTATTGGTTTACCTGGTGAAACAGTTGTTTATATTAATGATAAACTTTATATAAATGGAACTTATGTTAAAGAAGATTTTCTTGATACTGATCATAAAAAAGAACATCTTAAGAATCATGATTTATTTACATCTAATTGTGGACCATTCACTCTTTCCAAAGATGAGTATTTCTTGTGTGGAGATAATCGTCCGGTATCAAGAGACTCTAGAGTAATCGGAGCATTTAAAAAGGATGATATTATTAGTAAAGATATAATTATACTATCGCCAATAAGTAGAATGAGAATTGAAGGATAGAATTGTTAAGACGTAAAAAAAGGAATGGAAATTAATTAATATTAAGGGGGTAAATAATGAAAAAAATAAAAGATAAAGATATTAAAAAATTCTTAGATGGTGATGATAATGTGTTCCCAGAAATATATGAATTCTATCAAGATAAAATATACTATTTGGCAATTTCCATTCTTAGAAATCCAACTGATGGAGAAGAGGTTGTTCAAAACATTTTTATTAAAGTGATTCAAAATAGGAAATCATTGATAGATTATAAAGCTTTTAATTCTTGGGTTTATAGAATAGCTTATAATGCTAGTTTGGATTTATATCGTAAGAATAAAAAATATATCAATAATGATAAAGATTATGAAATTGATTATTTTGTAGATGAACAAAGAGAAGAAATTCCTAACAGTATCTTTTCTAAAGAGATAATGAGTGAAATGGAAGATAGTATTAATTCTTTACCTAAACAACAAAGAGAAATGGCAACTTTAAGATTTATCGGTGAACTAAGTTTAAAAGAAATATCTGATATTATGGATTTACCAGAAGGTACTGTAAAGAGTAAGTTGTTTAGAATTAGAAAAACTCTTCAATCAGATTTGAGTAGAAAGAACATTAGTCCAATTGGATACATGGCTATTACCTTTGCTCCAATGACAACTAGGCTATTTGATTCTATTGTTAAAAATTATAGCTTGTCAGCTGACAGAACATCAGCTATAGCAAGTAATATTACTAGTTTAACAGGTTTAACATTTAATGCAGTAACTTCATCATCCCATATCGGACTTTCAACTATAGCAGTTGTACTTTCAGGATGTTTAGTATTTGGTGGAGGTGCTTATCTAAGCGGATCAGGAATTGCTTCTAAGGGAGAGGAAGCAAAGACTCTTGAAGAAACTAAACCGGTATTTACCGGATATGAGTATGATAGTAGTATTACTAATAAAGACTTACAAATAGTTTTGAGTTTCTCAAATGCTGTTGACCCTGCAGATGTAGAAGTAAAATCGCAAGACGCTAAATTAGAACTTAAAACAACTGAAAATAATAAACTATCTTTCTTTGTTAGTGATAATGGAGATTACCAGGTTAGTTATAATGGATCAGTTGAAACGATCAGTATAAAGAATATTGATAAAGAGTATCCAAACATTATAAAAATGTATGATAATGAAAATGGACAATTAAAAGTTGAAGCAACGGATAACTTGTCTGGTGTTGATTTCTCTAATTCATATTTCATTAGTGATAACAATAAAATATCTTTTACCGATATTACTAATTCAAGTGCAATATTAGAAAGTACAATCAATAATAATGGTTCTATTGTTTTATATGACTATGCTGGAAATTATAGTTCATTTAATGTCTCAGTAAACCAATAAAATTAAAGAAAAAGCATCAAAAGATAACTATTTTAAAAATAGTTATCTTTTTTTTATAAAAAACCGGAACTTTTTTAATTTAAGGGAGTCTAAATATTGAACGCGAAAGTGTTTATAGGTGATTTAATTGAAAGGAGAATGAGTTTATGAAGAAACTTATCAAAAAGAATTTTAAAAGACTCGGCTCAATAGGTTTAGCTGCAATGCTTGCATTTTCTTGTTTAGCTTTAACAGGATTAAATGTATCAAGTAAAACAGATACTAAGGCTATTGGTGGTGCATTGTCTCAATATGGGACATTTTACCCTGAGCACACAGTAAGTTGGGCAAATGGTGCTGCTGGCTTCGGTACATCTGTTGAAACTTATGATGAAGGAGGAACAACTTATTATCAAGATGGAAGTATTGTTTGCTTAACAATCAAGCTACCAGTTAATAATAAATGTGTTGCTCTTGCAGATGACATTGTTTACAATCCATCTCAATTAGAATTATTATCTTCTTATGCCCAAATTGGGTCTACACAAGATAGTTATTACAATACTGAAGGATGGTCTGCTTATGTAGCTGGTGAAACAACTAGTTCTACTGAAGCTGTTATTCATTACATTAACGATGTAGTTTATAACACTCCTGATACACATACAGATGCATCTCAAGCTATAGCTAGAATATATTTTAAAGTAAAATCTGGTGTTTCTACTGAAGCTGGAACAGCTATTAAATTTAGTTTCCCTAGTTGGCAAGTAGCTGATGCAGAATTTAACTTCATGACACCAAACTATGATGCTTCAGACTCTGGTGGTACTTATAAAACTACTTGTCCAGATGTAACTTTTGTTGCTAAAAAGGTAGCAAAAGCTGAAACTTTCCCTACTATTACTTTAACTACTGATAATCAAACAATCTATGAAGGTGATGTATTTAACCCTCAAGATGTTATTAAATCTGTAGTTGATAGTGAAGGTGGTAAAGTTGATGCTTCTGACGTAACAATTACTGGTGGCGATAATGTATTTACTAAACATGTTCCTAAAGCTGGTACATATACTTATACATATTCAGTAACTGATAACTATGGTCAAACATCTACAAAAGAATTTACTCTTACAGTAACAAAGAGAACTTATACAATTGATTCTGTAAGCGTTGATGGTAAAGACATTAAGTTACCTAACGGATCTACAGAAGATGATTTAAAAGAAGCTTTAAAGGATTCTGATGGTGAATTCGATGTAGTTCTATCATGTAATGATGGTACTAAAGTAAATACTAAATATGTATCTACTGGTGGAACTGCAAGTGGATATGCTGTAAATAGTGACGGAACATTAAAAGATGATCAAGAATTTGATGTTACATGGGACTTAGTTGCTCCAATCATTTCTTATGATTCTGATGGTAATCGTTCAATCACTCCATACAATGGTTCTGATAAAGAAGCTTGGGAAGAATTAGCAGCTACTCCTTCTACTACTGCAACTACAAAAGTAATTGTTGGTAATCCAAATGGATCTACTGGTGGAAATACTAATAATGGTTCTAATGGTGGTGCTAATACCAATAGTGGTAGCACAACTAATGAATCAGGAACTTCTTCAAGTAATACTGGTAATGTAAAAACTGGTGATTATAGTCCAGAAACATTCGTATTCATGATGTTAATGCTTATCTCAACAGCTTACATTGGAATTAGAAGTTATAGATTTTTAAATAAAGAATAGTCAATTAATTGCCAAAATGGGTAGACTCTACCTGTTTTGGTAATTTGGTGCTTAATATTTAGTGAAAACATATTTAATGAAACATTAAATATTTATATAAATCCCTATTACTGGGCAATTATTTAAAGTATATAGAAAAACTACTTCTATAAAAATACTCCATACACTACTCATTTTATATAAACAAAATGATATGTAGTTAGTAGTTTGCTAGAAAACTAAGTAATATTAAGAGAATTTATCGGCTCTGTGTATTATCAATATAATCATCTAAAAACCAGATGTTTTTAAACTTAGTCAACATTGCAAAAGTTTTATCTATATAACAAAAGTAATTCAATGCCCTTAGCTAAATATTCTTATTCTTAAAATGAAAAATCAATCACGGAGCCGATATATTTGTTGTGAATTTAATAAATGGAGGACGAAAAAATGAAAGTAAAGAAAATAATTATTAAATTAGTTAGTATATGCACAGCTTTCCTTTTAGCTCTCTCATGTATGATTCCTGCAGGAATGAGTTCTGTAAACGCCATTGGTGGTGGTTTAACACAATATGGAACTTTCTATCCTGAACATACAGTGAGTTGGTACGATGGAACAGGCTTTGGATCAAGCACAGCTTCATATACTGAAGGTGGGAAAACATATTATCAAGATGGAAGCATTATTTGTTTAACAATAAAACTTCCTGTCAACAATAAATCTGTAGCTATTGCTGATGATATAGTTTACAATCCATCTCAATTAACTTTATTATCATCTTATGCTCAAATTGGACAAAGCCAAGATAGCTATTATGATAATGAAGGATGGTCTGCTTATGTAGCTGGTGATACAACTAGTTCTACTGAAGCGGTTATTCATTATATTAATGATGTAGTTTATAATACACCAGATACTCATACTGACTCTAGTACTGCTATTGCACGTATCTATTTCCAAGTTAAAGCTGGTGTAACAACTGATGCTGGGACTGGAATTACATTTTCTTTCCCAAGCTGGCAAGTTGCCGATGCAGAATTCAACTTCATGACACCAAATTATGATCCAAGTGATTCTGCTGGTACTTATAAAACAACTTGTGATCCAGTAACTATTACTGCTAAAAATCCAAGTATTACTTTTAATGCTTCAAATGGATTTATTACTCAAACACAAGCGAAAGCAATTAACACTGCTTCTGACTTAGCTCCTTACAATAAAGTTGCGGCTTCTGTAAGTGATGGTACAGCAATCAATGTTAATGCTAATACAAGTAGTTTAACAAATATTAAAAATGGAGTATTAGGAACATATAATGTAACTTACTCTTATAATTATGGTGGTTTATCTGATTCAAAAGCAGTTTCGTTAACAGTTGTTACTGATGATACAGTTATTTCTGATGATGGAGTTAATGCTTTAACTGCTAAAGATGGAATTATAACTTCATCTGAAGCAAAAGCTTTAGGTTCAACAAGTCAACTAATAGCTCTTAATGGAGCATCTGTTCAAGTAAATGATGGAACTACTGCAACTCCAAATGTAAGTTGTAATCAATTTAGTTCAGTACAAGCAGGTACAGTTGGTGACTATGCAGTAACATATTCTTATGGAACAGGAAAAGGATCAGTTAGTAAAACTGTAAACCTTGCAGTTGTTCCTGATGGTTCAATTATTTCACCAAATAAAGACTTTGCATTATATGCAAAAGATGGATTTATTAAACAAAGTGAAGCTAAATCACTAAGTGCTAAAAATGATCTTATCTCATATAATGGGGCAGTTGTTTATTTAGCAAGCGGAGGTACTACTACTCCAACTACTTCAGTTTCAAGTAACTCTTGGGCTGAAATAAAATCTGGTGAAAAAGGTAACTATTCAGTTTACTATTCATACGGATCTGGTACAAATGAAACAGAAAAACAAGTTTCTATCACTGTTGTTGGTGATGATGATGTAATTTCTGAAAGTGGTAAATATGCATTAGGTGCTTCAAACATTGAACTTACTGCATCTGAAGCAAAAGCTTTAAGCGCTAAATCTGAATTAATTAATTTAGCTAAAGCAGAAGTAACTGAAGTCGGAACAGGAACTAAATATACTCCAACAGTTACAGTTTCTAACTCTAATTGGAGTAGTATTCAAGCAGGTACTGTAGGTAGTTATTCTGTAACATTCAGTTATGGTACTGGTAAAGATGCTGTTACTAAAACAGTAACAATGTCTGTAGTAAAAGACCCTGTTAATGAAGTAACTGCTGAAAATGCAAGTATTTCTCAAACACAAGCAAAAGCATTAACTAGTCAAGAAGACTTATTAACAATTAATAATGTTGTTGTAACAGCTGTCGATGGTACACATCCTGCTGCTAACATTACTGCAGCTGATTGGACTTCAATTAAAGCAGGTATTGTTGGATCATACAATATTACTTATTCATATGGTAGTGGAAGTTTACTTGGAACTACAACTGTAAAACTTAACGTTTATAAAGATGGTTCTGCAGTAAATGAAGATGGAAGTTTATACGCTGAAAATGGTTTATTAACACAAACAGAAGCCAAAGCATTAAACACTAAAACAGATTTAATTGCTTACAACGATGCAAGCGTAACATTAAATGATGGAACTTCTCCAAAACCAAATGTAACTATTTCTACTGCTGATTGGGTAGATGTTAAAGATGGAGTTGAAGGAACTTATTCAGTAACTTATTCTTATACAACTGCTCATGGAACTCTATCTAAGACAGTAAGCATTACAGTTGTTAAAGATGGTTCAATTATTTCACCTGATAAAACTGCAAGTATTTATGCAAAAGATGGTTTTATCACAGTTTCTCAAGCAAAAGCATTAGCTGCTAAAAATGGAGTAGCTCCATATAATAGTGCAGTTGTTACAGTTGCTGATGGAACTCATCCTGATCCAACAGTTACAATTACTGATGGTGATTGGTTATTAATTAAAAAGGGAACTGAAGGAAACTATACAATTATGTATACATATGGTAGCGGTACTTCAGCTGTCGAAAAGAGTGTTAACTTAACTGTCATTGATGATGATGCAGTTATTTCAAAGGACGGACAATATGCTTTATCTGCTGTTGATGGTTCAATTTCAAATGATGATGCTAAGAAGTTAAATAGTAAATCTGATTTAATTCCATACAACGAAGTTAAAGTAGTAAAAGTAGATGGAACAACATATACTCCAACAGTTAATTTATCTTCAAGTAGTTTTGCTGATATTAAAGATGGTCAATTAGGTGATTACAGTGTTACTTACAGTTATGGTACATCTGGATCAAATGATTATGTATCTAGAACAGTTAAATTAAGTGTTATCCAATTAACTCGTGATGTTTATATGTTTGATTATAATGAAAACAATACAATTGATATTGCTGATAAAGCAACATTTAATTATTACTTCTTACATAATTCTAGTTTAACAAAGACTCAAATTATTCTAAGTGATTATAACGGTAATGAAAAAGTGGATGTTGGTGATAAAGCTGGTTTAAATAACTATTTAGCTAACCCTTCTTTAACTCCACCGATTGTAGCAATACCAGTATAATGGTATAATCATTGTAGAAGGGACAAATTTATATGTGCGAAAAAGGACAAAAAAAAGTGGTTGCTTTGCTTTTGTCTTTGATGATGGTTGTGTGTAATATAGCGTGTGCGAGCGCTCTTGAAAAAGCTGTCGTTAAAGACACTAATATTGTGACGCATAGCGTAAGCTATGTTGGTGGTGGAAAGTCTCCCTATACAGAAAATGGTAATACATATTACTATGGTGGAAACATAATTAAACTTACTATTAATTTACCCGCTAACACCGGAGCGTGCGGTGTTAGTGAGGTAATTAGTTATGATTCTTCCAAACTTGAGTTACAAGACAGTTTTGTAACTATTAAGAATTCTATCGGAAGTACTTTATCTAGTAGTGGTTGGGAAAATACTGTCATGAAATATGACAATGCTTCTAACAAAATATGGGTGGATAGTATTGCAGCAGATTTAACTAATGGAACGAATAATTCTGGAGGTACTGTTGCAACAATAAGCTTTAAAATATTGGGTTCTAGTAATAATTCAAGTCTAAGTTCAACTGGAACATCAATTAATTTTGGCTTTACTCATTTTTCCATGATTGCCTATAATGGTAAACTACCACCTGAAAATATGACCGCATTTATTCATGCTGGTTATGATGGTACAAATAGTACTTTAGGAGTAAATCTTCCTTCATTGAAGATTACTTCTAATAAAAAGCCTACAACTACAACTCCACCGTCATCTGGGACAATTATTCCCGACGGATCAGGAGTAGACAAAAACATTACTTTAGATTCAAAAGTTGTTGAGGAAGTATCAAGTGAAATACCTAAGAAAAAGCTTGATGAAATAGCAGAGGCTGTTAAAACAAAGTCTTATTCTTTTAAATTGAATGATCAAGAAAGTCTTTCTGGCTCTAACTCTTATGATGAAATAGCTTCTTTAGTTGATGAAGATTTATCAGCTTTAAAGAACGATAAGAATTATAAGGTGTTTAGTTTTAAGAGCAATAAAAAGACCGATGTTAAAGTAGAAACTGATGAGCCTCAAATTTGTTATACTCATTGGATTTTACTTGCGATTAGTGCTGTAGTTCTTGCGGTTACAATTGGTTATACAAAATATAAAAACAAAAAAAATAGTGAAGAATGGGAGAATGAATAATGACTACATGTTGGTACGATTTGATTGCTCTTCTAATCTTAATTGTTACGGTGATATCATGTTACTTATACTTAAAAGCTAATAAAACCAAAAGATACGAGCACAATCAAACAATGAATAAGTTTTTTTCAAAAGGATCAAAGAAAGAATAATGAGGTAAAAAAATGACTAATAAATTACTTAAGACATTTATAGCTATAATGGCTTTGCTTATGATTACTGGATGTTCTAGTGATACTACTACTACTTATACAAAAAATATTAAAAATGTTGCATCATTTAAAGTTACTATTACTTCTGATGATGATGAAGTAAGCGAAATAGAAATGTATTCCAAAATTCAAATTGGTAGTGATACTTTAACTGAAAAAGATGCAAAAGATGCTGTTAAAGAAAACAAAAAACAATATAAAGAGATTAAAGGAGTAAATTACACTAGTAAGGTAACAAGTAAATCTTGTGTTGAGACTACTACTTATACAATTAATAGTGATACTTATAGTTCTTTAAAAAAGAATGGTTTAATTGCTGGTTTAACTAACGATAAAAAGAAAACTGTTTCTTTAAAATCTACAAAAAAACACTTTGAAAACAATGGCTATAAGCTCAAGAAAGATTAATTATGAAGACAATTCAAAATTTAATCAAAGATGAGAATTTTAAAAAAACCATTGCAAATGTCTTGAAGGTATTAATCGTTATTATATTATTAACAGGGATAATATTTGCTGTTAGTAAACACGATAGTGCTTCTTCAAGCAACTCTTATATTGAAAATATTGTGTATAAAAAGCAAGATACGAACAAAAATCTTCAAGTAGTATTCGATATTAACGGAAAAGCAGTAGATGAAAAAGTTTCTGTAGTTCACAATAAAAAAAGATGTAATGTTAATTTACAAAAAGATTTATATTACTTTATTGCCAAAGAGAATGGTAGTTATACTATAAAATATGGTAAATTTGAAAAAGAAATCAAAATAACTAATATTGATAAAGACACGCCATCTCTTGATAGCATAAACAAAGATTCAAACCTACTTACATTTACTTTAACTGATAAAGGAAGTGGAATAGATTATGAAAAATCTTATGTTAAAATGGGTGATAAAGAAATAAAAATGATAGATTCAGGAGAAGGAATCGGTGTTCCTAATGAATCTATTACTGAAAATTCGAAGTTGTATTTATATGATAAAGCTGGAAATTGTAGTACATTTGATATTACAGTTTCATAGTATAAATAACTATTGTGAGAAAAGAAATATCTATAATTTTAATAGATTAAATAAAAGGATGATAAAATATGCAGATGTCAATGAAAAGTAGACACTTTAAAAAAGACATCTAAAGCCCTGCTCGACTGTAAAGTCGGCGGGGCTTTTATATTTAAGTTTATAAGCTGGACGTTCATAGTTAAAGTGATATATGTAT
>JAQVWN010000018.1 GCA_028749475.1 Thomasclavelia sp. | reverse complement strand
TCCTACTCCTAACATTGGAACAGGTGGTGGAAACTTCCATGGTCCATTAGAATTTGCTGATATTACAATGATGGAACAATCCACTCAAGTAGTAATCAATTTAGTAAAAGAATAACTCCAATCAACGATTGGAGTTTTATTATAATTACCATTGTTTATGATGTATTTCTTTATAGATATACATCATTCGATCAGCCCTTCTGATTGCATTACTAATATTCTCTTTATCTGGATCAAAGATGGTATATCCAATTGAAACATATGGTAATTGAGGATCTTTTTTTCTTTCTTCTTCAATTAATTTATTGTATCTAGAAATATATTCTTTAACTTTGTCTCGGTCTTCAAGCATGATTACACAGAACTCATCGCCACCATAACGATATGAATATCCAGGTCCATTAAATACCTTTTGCATTAATTTAGCTATCTTGATTAAACTCTTATCACCATATTCATGGCCATATGAATCATTAATTTCTTTAAAACGATCAACATCAAAAAATAAGATTGTACTTGGTTTATTAAAACTTGTAATCAAACAATCATAACTTCTACGATTTAATAAACCAGTCATATTATCAACTTGTTGAACAAGTTGGTAATAATATATATAAAGCATCATTGCTAGAATAGATATACAAGTCCAGTCTAAACGTAAATATGGGAATTGGATTTGCATCAAAGCTACTAATCCAGTAAGAAGAATCATCATCAAAAAGAAGCCCATATTCGAGTGTTGATATTTACTTGAAAACTTATAACAATAAACCAGTAATAAGATAATTGAAAATACAAACGTGAAAACATAGAGTAGATAAAGTGGTCCTCGATGATAAACATTAAACTTATCAATACTAAAAACGACACCACTAAATAAAGATATTGATTGAAGGATAAGATTAAATATGATTGGAGCACTAAAAATTTTATGTTTTGTAACATCAAATGCTCTAATACATAATATTGGAACTATTGGTGTTAAGATGAACTCTGTTAGTTTTAGTATAAAATGCAATCCAATTAAACTCAGATTTGTTCCATTCAAAAAAGCTGCACCCCATTCTGACATATTTGCGATAATTATTATCAGAAATAAAAGTTGAAAACGTCTTTTTTGATTTGTTTGTAAAAATACATTTACTTGTACGCATAAAATCATCATTAGCATCATAATAGAACTAATGAATACGATTGCACTATAATGTGATATCATTTGTATTGCCCTTCCCTGAACAATTTAAATATATCTATTTTATCGCTTTAACTCAAGAAAAATGTTCAAATAATCAACATATTTTAAATAAATAAAAATAAGAAACAAATTAGAAAATATGATCTGGGGTAATCTTGGAACAAAATATAAATAAGAATTATTATAAATAATAGATATAAATGCAAAAACAATCTTAATAACAAATATTTTAAATTAAAAAGAAGAAAGATTATTACCCCTTTTCTTCTTTTTGATTCGGATAAAATTTATAACCACAATGAGGACAACTAGCTGGTAAGGCTACTTCACTAAATGTACTTTTAACATACGAGATTCCTTTATCATTAAGAATTGTTAACATTCCAACTGACCAAGCTGGTCTATTAATAAAATGATAATTAGTCGGTAACTTTTCTTGACAACAAGGACACTTCCATTTGCTTGCTAGATATAAATCGAAGAATAATTGAATAGCTATAATGAAAATAAAATCTCCTACGATTATATATAAACCAATGCCTCGACTTAATAGTAATAATCCAGCCAATAACACCAAATAAAGGATTATTAAAATGATTGAAAACACTTTAGTAATAAAATTCACTCTTCTAAACAATTCAATATCTTTCCATGATTTTGCAATAGGTTTCATTTTATCATTTATTTTTCTTTGCTTTTCATAGATATATTTTTCAACTTTTTTAGAGTTTCGAGCAATTTCTATTTCTTTTTCTATATAACTTAACATAATTATCCTCTATTCCATTATAACAAAAAAACTGCAATGAATCTTGCAGTAATATTCTTGGCGTCCTCGAGCAGATTCGAACTGCTGACCCCACGCTTAGGAGGCGTGTGCTCTATCCAACTGAGCTACGAAGACATAATTATACAGGATAGTTAACTATCCTGTATCTTTTTATTTTCTTGATATTCGATGTAATCATTAAAGAACATTCTAATAACACAAATGATTGGTACTCCAAGGAACATTCCAATAACACCCCAAAGTGATCCAAATACGGTAATGGATGTAATGATCCAAAATGGAGATATTCCAACAGTCCCACCAAGAATTCTTGGTCCTAGAATCAAACCATCAAATTGTTGAAGAATGAAAATAAATATAACAGTTACCAACGCTGTCATTAATCCATTAGTAATAAGAGCAACAAATACAACTGGTATTGCTCCAATAAATGGTCCAAAATATGGAATCATATTAGTTACTAAAATAATAAGCGCAAGTAATGGGAAGAACTTAAGTCCAAGGATTCCAAATCCGACACAAGCTATAATTCCTATAATTACTGAATCAATAAATTTCCCATAAATAAACCTTCCAAAGATCTCATTAGTTCGGCGAATATATTTATGTATTAATGCTAGATTATAATCACTAACAAATATTTTCATTAATTTATCAAAAATAATACTTAATCTATTTAATTCAATTAAAATATATGGACAAAAGATAAGCCCTAAAAGAATTGTGATTATTGTAGAAGAAGCGGTTGAAATATAATTAAACGCTACATCCACTTTAATTCCTTTAACATTACTAGTCCAATTAAGTGCTGTTTGTTCAAATTCTAAAATAGCATTTCTAATAGAAACATTATCAACGTTACTTTTTATAGTTTCTTCAAAACTATTAGCGTAGTGTCCTATGTTATTAGCGAAGCTAACGACATTATTAATTATAATAGGTATAAAATACCATAGTAATATACAAAGAATTAAAATAAATCCAATAAAGATTATTAAAGTAGAAATTATTCTAGCATATTTTTTAACACTAGTTTTTTTAAGTTTGTTTTCAACTCCAACAACTAATGGTTGTAAAAAATAGGCTAATACAGCTCCGATAATTACTGGTTGAAAGGCATACAATAATGTTGATAAGAAAGTTGTTTCTAACAACTTGTAGATTAATATAAGTAATATACCAATCACAAATAAGGGATTATATTTTTTTATTGTTTCTTTAATATTCATTTTAACCTCTCTTTTTATAACATCTTATAGAACTAATTAAATGAGGTGTTATAGTTAATAAATAAAGTATACGCTATCCCAAATAATAATCCACCTATTACATCTGATGCATAGTGGACGCCAAGATATACTCTTGATATTAAAATCATTAAAATAACTAGTGAAAGTAATCCTTGATAAAGTCTTTTATACTTAAGATCTAATTTACCTAGTTTACAAATTAATAAACCATAAGCTACGCTAGCACACATGGCATGAGCACTAGGAAACGAATAATTATGTTCAACTACTAAACGTAATGATTTAGATGGCCGTGGTCTTCTAATTATGATTTTTATTATTCTATTAATTACTTGAATAACTCCTAAATTAACTAACCAAGTAATAGATTCTTTTTTATATTTACTAAAAAATATAATTGTGGCTACAATATAAAACCAAACAGAGCCAAAATCAGAAGCTAGTTTAAATATTTGAGTTAGAAGTGGATTCCTTATTGATACAAACATATTAGTAATACTTTGATCAATATTATCAAAGCAATGTACCGCTACTAATATGGTCCAGATAATTGCTATAAATAAAGGTATTACAAAGTAATACTTTTTATAACTTTTTATTAATCCTTTTTCCATTTTCTCGAACTATATAAGCAGGGACTCCAACAACAGTACAATTTTCTGGTACATCTTTAACGACTACTGTTTGAGCTCCAACAATTGAATTACTACCAATAGTTACATCTCCTATTACTTTGGCTCCACAACTTACCATCACATTATCCATTAATGTTGGATGTCTTTTACAAGTATGTTCACCAGTTCCTACACCACCAAGAGTTACTCCTTGATATAACTGACAATCATCACCAATGATACTAGTTTCACCAATTACTACTCCCATTCCATGATCAATAAATAAACGATGGCCAATAGTGGCACCAGGATGAATTTCTATTCCCGTAAAGATACGACATATTTGAGAAAGAAACCTGGCGATTAGTTTTAAATGACATGTTTTCCATAAGAAATGATTTATCCTAAAAAAGAACATGGCATGTAAGCCTGGATAATTTATTAATATATTTAAATAATTACGACTAGCTGGATCTGATTCTTTTATTTTTTTTATTAAAGTCTTTTGCACAATTAACTCCTTTGTTATAGTTTAATTAATTTTGGCTTTTACGCAAGTTATATGATAACCAATCTTAATGACTATAATATATTTATGCTTTTTATAAAAATAATTTGTATATTTTAGAAATCAATCTTTTCTACTTTTTTTCTAAGTAATTTGTTTTTGTTTACTGATATTAGTTTATTTACACTCATAACATTACCATACATTTCTTTATTAAGCCTTTTAGCCAGTTTTGGTTGTAAAGAAATTTGTTGAAGTAGATCTTCAGCTCGACAATAATCATCATGATCAAGTAGTTGAACTAAAGCTTTTAAAGCGTAACTTGTTAGATATTTGCGGGAATATATTCTCTTATTATGCGATTTTAAAGAGTCCGCATGATAAGTTGCAATTAAAGCAGAAGCCAATACATAATAATCTTTTGGATGCTTATGCTTATCTGCTTGAGTATATAGAACTTCTTCTAAATAATATAAAGAGTTGATTTCCTCTAATCCATTATAACCAATGCTATCAAATAAATAGTTACCTAGGTTAGGATATGTATCAAATGCTTTTTTAAATATTGAAGTCTTAATCGTTATTGCTTTATAGTTAAATATTGTTGATACTCCTTTAGAGTGCCAACCTAATAACTTTTCAGTTTTTAATATTTTATCAAATGAATACTTTAGAGGTTTCTTCGTTTCTCTTTCTATTTGATAATCATTGATGACTAAATCTAGGTTAGCTTGAACTCTGATAAAATCTTGTAAAGTTTCTACTAAAGTAACGAGTGATCCCTTCTTGAAATATGATGTTGCTCGAAGTAGTTTAAAATATAAACCATCAATACTATCTCTAATATCTAAATAACTCATATTTTCATGATCTAGTTTAATTACTTTAATATCATTAGGATATTCATTTTGATATTCTAGTAAAACATCATACGTTGAATCATCACTATTTTCATCTACTAATAATAATTGAATGTCATCTATCATGAGTAAACATGATCCAATTGCTTTATGCATTTCTTGTAAGTTATTATGACATGGTATACAAATTGTAAGAACTTTCATAGTTCCTCCTTTTTTTCATTATTAATATAATATCATAAATGACCTTTTCATTTAAATGTTATATTGCATTTATATGTTAATTGTGATAAATTTATTTCGTTAATAAGGAGGTTTTTTTATGTATTTTTGTATAAATATTTTCATTGCTGCATGTTGTCTATCATCATTAATCTTATTTAAAGATGTTTTTAATAAATTCTTTAAGTTTGTATTTGGATTACTAGGTACATTTACTTTCGCCTTTGCGATGGTTAAGTTATATGATAAGATTGCTGATTTATCTGGTTGGTATACTACTACTCATGCAATTACACCAACTCTATACTACACATTTGCAGCTAGTGCAGTTGTAGTATTAATTGTTTTATTCTTCTTAAAGAAAAAAGATAAGAAGAAAGCTAAATAATATAATAAAAAGCATCCTTGGATGTTTTTTTATTTTGCATATAAACCTACTTTATTATGTTTAGCTATCTTTAAAGCTTTAATCAAATTACTCTTATAATCATAACTATATCCATAATCATAAAACTTTTTAACATAACCATTTACTACTAGTTGTTCTTGAAGAAGTTTATCATCAACAAATACCCAAGCTAATAAACGATTATACTTGTCATATTTATTTCCTTTTTTATTTAGTTTTAAAATAATACTTTTAGCCTCTTTAAGTTTAGTATTTGTAAACTCTTTAGCCTCTTTTCCGTAATATTCATTATATTCGGGAGTATCGATATAAATTAATCTTACTTCTATTTTTTCTTTTCCCTTTTTAAAGTACACACTATCTCCATCAATAACTTTTTCTAATTGAACCTTATAACTAGTTATCTTAGAAGTATTTGAATTTAAAGAAAAAGAATAGATAAATAAAGAAAATAATATGAGAACAAAAATAAAGCTTTTAGATAATTTCTTATTTAAAGCTTTATTCATTATTTAACTCCTACTGATTTTTTAGCTAATTGATCAGCCATTTCATTATATGTATCACCACTATGAGCTAGCACTTTGATAAAACCAATATCGATATTAGTAGAATACTTATTAATAAGTGAGACATATTCTTTAGTTCCTTCTTTGCTTGCTTTCCAAGAACCATTAGCCCATTTTTCAATTCCTTCATAATCATAATAAATCATTATGCCAGGATAGTTATTATTTAAGGCATATTCAATAGCTTTAAGACTTCCAAGAATTTCTCCTGCCACATTCCTCATGGAAGCATAATCTTTATTATTACCTTTATTAGATAATGTTTGAACTACTTTACCATCATCTATCAAAACACAACCATAACCATATTCTTTCGTTTTGATGTTATATGATCCATCAACATAGGCAATAAGTCCTTCAATATCCTTATTGATTTCTATTTGATTTAAATAATTATCAGCTTCTTCTTTAGAATTAAATGATTTATAAACAGCCCCTGAATAACCATCAACATAGCTTTTACATTCATTCCAAGTGTTAAATATTCCTGTCTTACGACCTTTTTTGATTGCGTAGTATTTACTCATATAATAAATTTTATCAAAATTAATATTTAAGTAAACAACTATTTAATTATTATTAATAAAATATTATAATTACTTTAATACTAGGAGAAATACAATGATTAAATATAGATTAAATACCGGGATAAATAATGAGTAAGGCTTTATTTATTATTAATCCTAGTAGTGGAAAAGAAATAATCCAAGAAAAATTAGATAAAATAATTGGTCAATTAGTTTTAGAAGAAATAGTTAATCATATTGATGTTTTCTATACTAGTAAAAAAAATGATGCTTATAATAAAGCTAAAGAGGTGGATGATAATATATATGATTATATTATAAGTGTAGGTGGCGATGGGACTTTAAATGAAGTAGCTTCTGGAATGGTTGATTCCAATAAAAAAACACCTTTAGTTATATTAGCTGCTGGGACTGTTAATGACTTTGCAAACTACTTAGGCATCCCCAATGATATTACTGGAATAGTTAACTTAATTAAAAACAATCATATAATTACTAGCGATATTGGTAAGATTAATGATAACTATTTTATTAATGTGGCTGCTGGCGGAATGTTTGCCGATATAAGTTTTGTTGTAAGTAAGGAAGATAAAAAGAAATTTGGTCCTTTAGCTTACTATTTTAATGGTTTAGTTAATCTTTCTTCTCAACTGAGAACCGATTTAAAACTAAGTATTAAAGTGGATGATCATGAATACAAAGATGTTGATTCTTACTTATTTGCCGTTACCAATACTAATCGGGTTGGTGGTTTTGATGATATTATGCCTTATGCTGATATTACAGATGGTAAGCTTGATATCGCTATTATTAAAAAATGTTCGGTAACTGACTTACTTGCTTTAATTAAAGATTTTAGATTTGGAAAACATTCTGATAGTCCATTTGTAATATTTGATCAAGGAAGTAACATTGAAATAACTTGTTCAAACAATGATACATTAAAGATTGATGTGGATGGTGAAGAAGGATGTAATTTCCCTGTTAAAATAACTAATATTCATAACGCTATCAATATAATAATTCCATAGTAAAAGGCACATCCAATTGGATGTGCCCTTTTTTTATTTAGTCCATTCTTTAAATTCTTCATCAGTTGCTAAAACATAATGAGTACCATCGATTAAATGACTAGTTCCTTTTTCATAATTAATATCATTATTATCATAATCATATTCATAAGCTTTACGAGTTTTTTCAACTCTTGGATTAGGAATTGGAATAGCACTTAATAATGACTTAGTGTATGGATGAGTTGGATTATTGAAGATTTCTTCAGTAGTTCCAGTTTCAACTAAGTGTCCTAAATGTAAAACACCAATATTATCAGAAATATACTTAACCATTGATAAGTCATGAGCTATAAATAAATAAGCTGTATTAGTATCTTTTTGAATCTTTTTCATTAAGTTAACTACTTGAGCTTGAATAGATACATCTAGAGCTGATATTGCTTCATCAGCAATAATTAGGTCTGGATTCATAATTAACGCTCTAGCAATCCCAATTCTTTGACGTTGACCACCAGAGAATTGATGAGGATATCTAGTAGCATGTTCTTTAGATAATCCAACTAATTCTAAGATATCATAAACTTTTTGTTTACGATCTTCTTCATCTTTATATTCATGATGAATATCAAGTCCTTCAGCTATAATATCAATAACCTTTTTACGAGGATTTAAACAAGCCATTGGATCTTGGAAAATCATTTGCATGTTTGTACGAAGTTCTTTGATAGCTTTTTTAGACATCTTACCAGAGATGTTTTCACCATTAAAAATTACTTCACCAGCAGTTGGTTTATACAAACGAATAATTGAACGACCAGTAGTAGATTTACCAGAACCTGATTCTCCTACTAATCCATAAGTTTCACCTGGTCTAATTTCAAATGAAATTCCATCAACAGCTTTAACTGTAAATTTTCTAGACATTCTAAAGTGTTGTTTTAAATTCTTAACAACTAAAATAGGTTCTTCTTTATTTTCCATTTGTATCACCTGCCTTTTCCATATGTTCTAAACGATTTTTAAGTTCTTTAGGCATTTCTACTTTAGGAGCATTTGGATGCATTAACCAACTTGCTACTTTGTGAGTTTTACTACCTTCAACATCAAACATTGGTGGTTCTAATCTTAAATCAATATTTAATGCATATCTATTACGAGGTGCAAAGGCATCTCCTTTAATAGGTTGAGCTAGATTTGGTGGAGTACCAGGAATTGTATATAATTCTTGATCATCAGTATCTAAATCTGGCATAGCTGAAAGAAGTCCCCATGTATATGGATGACGAGGATCATAGAAGATTTCATCGATAGTTCCCTTTTCGACAATTCTACCTGCATACATAACATTAATATAATCAGCTACTTTAGCAACAACTCCAAGGTCATGAGTAATATAAATTACAGAAAGGTTTTCTTTCTTTTGAATATCTTGAATTAATTCTAGAATCTTTGCTTGAATTGTAACATCTAAAGCAGTTGTAGGTTCATCACAAATTAACACATAAGGATCGCAAGATAAAGCAATAGCGATTACTACCCTTTGTCTCATTCCTCCAGATAATTGGTGAGGATAATTCTTCATTCTTTTTTCAGCATCAGTAATACCTACTAATTCTAATAATTCTAATGCTCTAGTGTAGTAATCATCTGAAGTACCATATGAAACACTACATTCATATTCTCCAGGTTTACCAGCTTTAATATCTTCTAACCCTTCACATGTAAGAGTTGGATGATAGTTAGCTCCATTATCTCCTTGAATGGCGATAATTCCACCTAAATCAAGCAAATCCTTTTTAGTTTTTACTTTAGTAGCATCTTCAACATTTACTTCATAATCAGCTGTTAATAAAGTGTATTTTTTACTTGGAGCAACTGTTTCTTTTAAATTACCTTTAGTAGTTTTATTATTAGATACCACTACTTTATAAGTTGCAGATACTGCATCTTCTTTATCACGTTTATAGTGATATTTCATTGGCTCCATAATTTGTTTACCAATTTGAGTAGTCGGATTTAAAGATGTCATTGGATCTTGAAAGACCATGGCAATCTTTCTACCACGAATTTCTTTTTGAACTTCGTTTTCTGAAAGCTTTGCAATATCAACTTCTTTTGGTTCACCAGTTAATTCATCATTCCAATGGTATTCAATAGTACCACTATCAATAGTTCCATTATTAGCCATAATTCCCATGATAGCTTTTGTAGTTACAGATTTACCAGATCCTGATTCACCAACAATAGCGATTGTTTCACCTTTATATAAGTCAAAATCAACACCACGAATAGCATTTACTTTCCCATTATCAGTTTTGAATGAGATTTTTAGATCTTTTATACTTAATATTTTTTCTCTATCAGCCATAGTCTACATCTCCTTCATAGTTGGATCTAATGCATCACGTAAACCATCACCAAACATATTGAATGAAAGCATTAGTATTGCAAGCAATACTGCTGGAATAATCATTTGGTATGGATACACAAGGAAACTATTAAATCCATCATTTACTAATGTACCAAGGGAAGCTTGCGGTACGGCAAGTCCAAGTCCTACAAAGGCTAGATATGCTTCGTAGAAGATAGCATTAGGAATAGTCATCATTGACATGATAATTAATTGTCCAATAATATTTGGAAGAATTGCTTTAAAGATAATCCACATATTACTAGCTCCTAATGTTTTACTGGCAAGAACGAATTCTTCTTCTTTAACTTTAAGAACTTGAGCACGAGTAATACGACTCATTCCAATCCATTCAGTAAACATTAAAGCTACGATTACTGTAAATAATGAAGATTTCATAATTGTAAGTAAAATTGTAAGAACAACTAAAGTTGGAATAGAGTTGAATATTTCTTGGATACGTTGCATAACAGCATCAACCTTACCACCAAAATATCCTGAAACTAGTCCATAAATCATTCCAACAAAGAAATCAATAATAACAGCAACAACAGCAATAAATAATGAGATACGTGTTCCTTGGAAACAACGAACAAACAAGTCTCTACCATAAGCATCAGTTCCAAATAAATGAGTTAAATTTGGTTGAATATCAGCTAAAGCCATATTTATATCATCATATTTAAAGTTAGAAATAATAGGTACAAATATTGCAAGTAAGACAATAATTGCGATTAAAGTTATCCCTAATACAGCTCCTTTATTAGCTGTAAAACGAGATAACATATCTTTCCAGTTTGAACGGTCAGGAGTAACAACATCTTTAGTGATGTCTTGTTTGTCCCCAACTAATTCAAAGTCATTAGGTTCAAATTTTATATCATCTAATTCCATCATTAATCATCCTTTCCTAATCTAATTCTTGGATCGATAATACCATATGATACATCGATAACAAGCATCATAACTATATACATCAAAGCATATAAGAATGAACAAGCTAAGATAATATTATAGTCATTTGCTCTAATACTTTCGATAAGTAGTTTCCCTAGTCCGGGAACACCACAGATTTGTTCAACTACCATAGTACCTGTCATTAAGTTAACTAAGATAGGTCCTAAAATAGTAATAACAGGTATTAAGGCATTTCTGATTGCATGATGCCATATAATATGATGACGATCTAATCCTTTAGCTTTAGCTAAAGTAATATATTCGCTGTTCAATACTGAAATCATTTCCGTTCTTGTAAACCTAGCAACGTTGGCTATAACCCCCACTGAAAGAGCAATAACCGGTAGAATAGAAGTCGATATTGGACTAGCTGGACTATAAGCCATTGGCAACAGCTGCCATTTATTTCCTACATAAATTACTAATAGTAGGGCAAATACAAATGAGGGGATGGAAACACCCAAAACGGATATTGCGGTCGCAATTGAATCCCAAATAGTGTTTCTACGAAGAGCTGCAAATATACCTAGAAGCATTCCTAAGACTGTTCCAAGGATTACGGCAGCAACACCTAGTGAAAATGAAATCTTAGCAGCACTACCAACTAAATCAGCAACTTCTACATTTTTATACAATGCATAAGAAACTCCAAAGTCTCCTGTAATCATAGATTTTAAATAATTTACATATTGAACCCATATAGGCTGATCAAGGCCATACTTAGCCATAATGGCTGCCTTTTGCCCAGCAGTCAATTTCTCATCATTAAATGGAGTCCCTGGCAATAACTTTACCATTAAAAACAAGACAGTAATGATAACAAATAATGTTGCTAAGGAAATCAATATTCTTTTTCCAATGTATTTCAACATCGATTTATCCATATTTTTTCCTCCTTATATATTAATAAACACATTATGTTACACCATAATGTGTTTATTATTAGTGAATAATTTTTTTAATTATTTTGCATGTACATAATTGAATGTATATGGAACACCAACTGGTTTATGTACGATACCAGTGTAATCAGTATTTACTAAAACTGCAGCAGCTTTTTCAAATACTGGGATGTTTGGTAAATCATTCATAGCGATCTTTTCAGCATCTACCATATCTTGCCAACGAGCATTAACATCAGTAGCAGTTTGTACTTCTTTCATCTTAGCATCATATGCAGAGTTAGTATATTTACCATAGTTGTTTGCATTGTTAGCTGTTAATAGATTTAAGTAAGTTGTAGGATCACCATAGTCAGGTCCCCAACGAGTACAAGCGATATCGAAATCACCATTCTTTTGTTTAGTATAAATTCTATCTTTCTTAGTTGTAGCAACCATTTCAATCTTTAAACCTTTAAGTTTAGAGAAAGCATTTTGTAAGTAAGTTGCCATTTGATCCATAGGAGATTCATCAGTACCATAAGTAAGTCTTAAAGTAATTGAATCAGTTCCTAATTCTTTAAGTCCAGCATCTAGAGCAGCTTGAGCATCTTTTACATTATAAGCAATTGAATCATAACTTCCAGCATCTTTACGGAAATCAGTTCCTTCAGGGCTTTCAGAAAGTCCGCTAGGTACAAATCCTGTAGCAGCTTTAGATCCATCTTTTAATACGTTTTTAGCAAAGTCTGTTCTGTTGATTGCAAGAGATAATGCTTTACGTACATTATAATTATTTAATGAAGCAGTCTTCATATTTAATTGTAAGTAGAATAAATATCCTTCTGAATAAGTTGTATAAGATTTTTCATCTTTATATTTATCAACTAATGAACTATTGATTGAACAGAAATCATTGTTTCCTGAATCAAATGAAGTAGCAGCAGTTTTATAATCTTGTTTTAATAACATAGTTAATTTATTAAGTTTAACTGCTTTTTTGTTGTAATACTTAGAATTCTTTTCATAAACGATTTGAGTTCCAAGATCCCATGATTTTACTTTAAATGCACCATTTGAAATAATATAGTCAGCTTTAGTACCATATTTATCTCCACATTTTTCAGCAAATTTACGATTGATTGGATAATAACATGGGAATGTCATTAATTCATCAAAGTAAGAACAAGGTGTAGCTAAAGTAATTACTAACTTCTTATCACCATCAGCTTTGATACCAAGAGTTTCCATATCAGCATCAGTTAAATCAGTACCTTCACTTTGTTTTTCCATTAAAGCATCAGCACCAGCAATGTTAGCTCCTTCGCTTCCCATCATGTAAGCATAGTTACCAGCATTTTTAATAATTCTTTGCCATGCATAAACAAAGTCATCAGAAGTAACAGGGTCTCCATTAGACCAGTTAGCATCATCTCTTAATGTGTAAGTATAAGTTAATCCGTCATCACTTTTTTCAACTTTATCAACTAAAGCGTTAACGATCTTACCTTTGGCGTTTAAGCCCATTAGACCATCAATACATGCATGCATTGCATTAAATGACATACCATCATCAGATACAGTTGAATCTAATGTGTTAATATCAAGTTCACTTACAAATGTAAACTCATCAGAAGCACTAGAAGAACTTCCACCACATCCAACTAATGAGAATGCCATTGCAAAACTACAAAAAATAGCTAAAATCTTTTTCATAATTTTCTTTCCCCTTCCAATTGTATGTTTGTATACAATCTTTATGTATGTATAATATGCTATATCACCTACATTGTCAATTGATTTTGGGAAATTCATCCCAAAAATTAATAATTATTTTATTATAGTGATAGTTTTTTATCACACTTATTTAAAACAAAAGCTACCTAGGTAGCTTTTTGATTATTCGTATGGATTAACTGGTAAAATACAAGCCGCAATTATGTAAGCAATTAATCCTGTTCCCCAAGCAAAACATACAAGAACAGTTAGTATTCTAATTAATGAAGGATCGACATTAAAATATCTTGCGATTCCTCCACAAACTCCACATACCATCTTATCTTTCCCACAGCGATATAATTTTTTTGGTTCATTCATCTTCTATTCCCCCTTAAATTTAATTTCCACATTTCCAGCATCACAATCTACATTAACTATTTTAGATCCATGATTCTCTCCATGATGTTCATTTTCAATAGTAACAGTACTTACATCAGCATCTTTATTAATACAATAATCATCTCTATTACCTGCTAGTACTGTTTTTATATTTCCAGCATTCATATCTAAATCTAGTCCATTACAACTAATTAAACTAATATCAATACTAGCGGCATCACCTTCTAATGATACCTTTCCAGTACATTCTAAGTCTTCAGCTTTCAAATTACCAGCATCACTATCATATATAAACTGATTACATTTAAGACTATCAAACTTAAAATCAGATGCTTCAACTGTTATGTTTACATTATTAAACATATAATCTTTAGGTATATAAATTACTACTTTAGATCTACTACTTAAATTTGTACATCCTTCAAATTCCATATTAATTTCATTATTAGCTGAGGAAAAGTCATATTCGCTACTAACATTATTGGTTTCAACTTTTATAGTTGTTCCATCATAATATTCAATATTTGAATTAACTCCTTCAACCTTGATAGATAAATTACTATTACTAGGTAGTTCTAATTCTTTAGTAAAACTTTCTCCCTTTTCAAAATTAAACACTAAATAACGATTAAGTGATGAGGCACTAGACATTAGTTTTTGATGGCCACCCATACCAATTCCAACACAACAAAGTAATATTCCTACTATTAGTAAAACAAGTGAAACTCTTCGATATGTTTTCATTTTAAGCACCTACCTTATTAAAGACATTTTTAATTGTTTGAACTATCCCTCTAATTACTTTTGGAACAAAAGTAATTAGTAGTTTAGCTAAAGCAGTAGTTAAATAACTAGCTGCTAGCAGTAAACAAGCAATTCCAAGTAGTAAAATTCCTGTCCCTATAGCCCCTGAAGTAAAGAAGGTTACAGCAGCCACTATTAAAGCAATACTTCCAATGACTAAACCAATTGTTCCAAATATACCAGTACAAAATAAGGCAATCATTAATCCGATAAAGCCAACAAATAATCCCCCAATTGTTCCACCTATTGGAAAGATTAAAATAACAAATGCGATAACAATTAGTATTTTAACTAATGTATTATTCTTTTCATTATAACCATTAATTGGATTAGAGTTTGTAGTCTTTTCTTCTTTAGTAGTATATGCATGCTCAATGACTTTATTATTGCCTTCTTGATAGTTATCATCTACTCCACTATCACCATATTCAAAACCTTTTTCATAAGTACTATCTAAACCACCTTTAATAATAGCCGCAACCTTTTCTGGTGATCCTAGTTCATTTATAACATCTTGTTCGTGACTGGCACCAGCTTCTTCAAAATAACTAGTGTAGTAATCCATTGCTTCATTTCTTTCATTTTCAGCAATATCTTGAAGTAAATATGATAATTGATTTAAAAATTGTTCTTTATTCATTACTCGTCCCCTCCTTCGATTAGTGAGTTTATTTTACTAACATATTTATCCCACTCACCACGATACATCTCTAATGTTACTATCCCATTATTAGTAATTCGATAATATCTTCTATTTCTCCCATCTATTTGTTTATCATATGTCTCTAAACATTTATCTTTTTGTAATCTCCTAAGCACTGGGTATAACGTTGACTCAGAAACATCTAATCCTTTACGGATATCATGAGTTATTTTATAACCATACGTGCCATCTTTTTCTTTTGCAACAACGCTTAACACTATTGCATCAAGTAAGGCTGCTCCGGTATTAAATATCATATTTTGACCTCCTACCTTTGATTTCAACAATATTATATGGCGTATAATATTGTTTGTCAACAAAAAAACTATGTCATTGACATAGTTTATACTTTGAAATCTTTTTTTCGATAAATATAATACGATAATCCAATACTCACAACTATTATTCCAACAGATAATAATCCATAGGTTAAACTAAAACCACTAGTTAAAATATCTGAGCCATTACAATAATTAATTGGAGCAAGATACTTAATCCAATCAAGTGATTCACTTATTCCTGAGAACGAACCAATGATAAAAGTCACTAATACCATTCCGATTGATAAAGCGATAGCTTGTTTAGTTGATCTTAGTAGCGTACTACTAAAATAGCCAAGTGATAAATAGACTAATCCAACTATAAAAGCACTAGAGAATAGTTTTAAGAAATCTTTTACTAAATTAAAATCAACATTTGTCACAAAGAAAGAACTAACAATTCCAACAATTACATTAATAACCATAAAGCCAAAATATAAAAATACAATTGCTAGTAACTTTTCAAAAAATATTTTAGTTCTAGTTACCGGCATTGAATATAAATATTCAATTGTTCCTTCACTTTCTTCTTTAACTAGAGTAGTACCTCCTAGATAAGCTCCATAAATAAGAATAAAGATATTAAACTCTGATAAAACAACAGTTAAGTAATTAGAAAGTGAACTATAATCTTTTATACCATCCATTCCAAACATTTTAGTTAGTGCTTCAGGCATTGTGTTAGTCATTTGAGACATCATACTATTTATATCCATTTGTTCCATCATCGGAAATAATAGAATATAAATTACTAAAAGAATGCTACAAGCCACACTCCAAAGTAGAAAAGAACGAGAGTTGGCCTTTAATTCTAATTTAAATATATTTAGTTTATTCATGATCTTTCCCCTCATAGTAATGCATAAATTCTTCTTCTAGTGAAAGATTACGGATTTGAATATCAATGATATTCAAATTACTAATTGCTTTTATTAAATCTTGACTGTCACCTTGATAATGAAAATGTAAATGATTTTCATCATTTTCGATTAATTTAATATCAATATTATTTAAATCTTCCTTGTCTATCTTACCAGTAAGATAAACATCTTTAGTATGCTTTATCCCTTTTTCTTTTAAATTTTGAACTCTTATTATTTTCCCATCTTTAATAAAAGCAACATTATCACAATATGTTTCAACTTCTTGTAAGTTATGTGATGATAAAAACACCGTACTCCCCTTTTTAACAGCTTCTTGCAATAAAACGAATAGTCTTTTTTGAATTAAAGGGTCTAAACCACTAGTTGGTTCATCAAGGATTATTAGTTTTGGATGATGAATTAGAGCACATACTATTGCAATCTTTTTTTTGTTTCCAAGGGATAACTCAGTTAATTTCTTAGAAGTATCTATTTGTAGATATTCAATCATTTTATCAATGTCATCATAATATTTCAGATTATAAAATTTCAATGTCTTATTAATTATGTCTTTTACCGACATAAAGTTATAAAACCGAACATCACTAGATACAAAACCAAGATCTCTTTTAATAATCTCAGTATCATTTTTACAATCTAAGTTAAAGATTTTAGCTACTCCTTCATCACTTCTAATTAAATCTAACATTATTTTAATAGTAGTAGACTTACCAGCCCCATTAGGTCCAACAAAGCCATATATTTGATTAGGTTTTACTTCTAGATTTACACCATCAATTGCAATATTCTTTTTATATAATTTTTTTAAATTATTTAGTTCAATGATATTATCCATACAATTTATCTCCTTAATACATTCTATCAAATATTAAAATAAATATACATAAATAAAAAGATCTAGATAATTCTAGATCTTATCAATTGCTTGTTTTAAATCATTAATAATATCTTCACTGTTTTCAAGACCAACAGAGAATCTAATTAAATCAGCATCTACACCTGCTTCTTTTAACTGTTCTTTTGTTAATTGACGATGAGTATGACTAGCTGGGTGAAGCAAACATGTTTTAGCATCTGCTACATGAGTAACGATACTAGCTAGTTTTAAACTATCCATAAATGTTTCAGCTTTAGAGTTATCTTTTAAACCAAATGATACAACTCCACATGAACCATTAGGTAAATATTTTTTAGCTAACTCGTGTTGAGAATCACCTTCTAAATCTGGATAATTAACCCAAGCAACTTTATCATTATCTTTTAAGAATTTAGCTACATCCAATGCATTCTTACAATGGAAATACATTCTAGCTTGTAATGATTCTAAACCCAAATTAATATAGTAAGCATTTTGAGGAGCTTGAATGGCTCCAAGATCTCTCATTAATTGAACTGTTGCTTTAGTAATATAAGCTCCTTTACCAAATTTAGTAGCGTAAGTAATTCCATGATAAGATTCATCAGGTGTTGTAAGTCCTTTGAACTTATCACCATACTTCATCCAATCGAAGTTACCACTATCAACTATCGCACCACCTACACTACTTGCATGTCCATCGATGTATTTAGTAGTTGAATGAGTGACAATATCAGCTCCGAATTTAATTGGATTACAATTAATTGGGGTAGCAAATGTATTATCAACAATTAATGGTACATTATGTTTATGAGCAATGTTAGCCATCTTTTCAATATCTAATACTTTAAGTGTTGGATTAGTAATTGTTTCCCCAAAGACACATTTAGTGTTTGGTTTAAAAGCTTTTTCGATTTCTTCTTCGCTAGCTTCTTGATCAATGAAAGTAACATCAATTCCCATCTTTTTCATTGTTACACCAAATAGATTAAATGTTCCACCATAAATACTTCCACAAGATACTAAATGATCTCCTGCTTCACAAATATTAAAAACTGCAAAGAAGTTAGCTGCTTGTCCACTAGCAGTAAGCATTCCAGCTTGTCCACCTTCCATAGCAGTTATTTTAGCTGCTACCATATCATTAGTTGGATTTTGTAGTCTTGTATAAAAATAACCAGTTTTTTCAAGATCAAATAATTGACCCATTTCATCACTAGTATCATATTTGAATGTTGTTGATTGATATATTGGTATTTCTCTTGGTTCACCATTTTTAGGTTCATAACCAGCATGTAATGCTTTTGTTTCTACTTTACTCATTTTTTTCCTCCATTTTTCTTATATGATACTTTTTTAAAATCTATAAATCAATATAAAAGCATCCAATTTCTTGGATGCTTTATATTATTTTTCTAATGCCATTTTAGCAAGAGCTAAGGCTCCAGCTACACCAGCGTTATCACCAAGTCCTGGTGCAACGATGTAATCTTTGATTTTATCAGTAGTTATTTCATCTTTTTGAATATAACCATTTAAGAACTTTTGAGTATATTTATGAATCATTGGGAATAATTGTAGTTGATGCATTACTCCTCCTCCTAAGATAATCTTTTTAGGAGATAATGTTAGGATATACATTGCAAGAGCTTGTCCAATGTAATAAGCTTCTAAGTCCCAAGCTGGATGATCAACAGGTAATTCTTTAGCAGATTTACCCCATCTTTCTTCAATTCCAGGACCAGCAGCTAATCCTTCAAAACAAGTACCATGATAAGGACATTTACCTTTATAATTATCATCTTCACGAACAATCATATGCATGTGTCCCATTTCAGGGTGAAGAAGTCCATGAACTAGACTTCCACCAACGATTGCTCCTCCGCCAATACCAGTACCAATAGTTAGATATAAAACACTATCTAATCCTTTAGCTGCACCAAATGTTGATTCTCCAAGGGCAGCACCATTTACATCAGTATCAAATGCCATTGGGATATCATATCTTTCTTTTAAAGCACCCATAATATTATAATTACTCCATCCTGGTTTAGGAGTAGTAGTTATATAACCATAAGTTTTACTGCTTTCATCAGGATCAATAGGTCCAAATGAACCAACTCCTAAAGCATCAATGTCTTTTCCATCAAAATATTTAAAGACATTGGCCATTGTTTTTTCTGGTGATTCTGTTGGGAAAGATTCTCTTTCTAAAACATTTCCGTTTTCATCTCCAACACATACTACAAATTTTGTTCCACCTGCTTCTATAGCTCCAAGTTTCATTTTAAGCCTCCATTAATTTTATATAAACAATTATAGCATGACTATGTAACTTGTGTACCCAAAATATAAGAAAAAAGTTTCGAATTAACGAAACTTAGTCTTTATATTTTGTGTACTCACTTGTATGAAGTAATTCATTAGCATTTTTAATTCTTTCACTAGTTGGTGGCTTTATACCTTCTAGTTCATATTTAATACCTAATTCTTCCCATTTAAAGATTCCTAAAGTATGATATGGTAACACTTCTACTCGATAGACATTACTTAGTGTTTTAATAAATTTATCCAATTCAATTAAATCTTCATCATAGTCACTTCTTTGAGGGACTAATACATGTCTTATCCAAATAGGCTTATTTATTTCTGATAAATAATTGCACATATCTAAAACCATTGTATTATCTTTAGAAGTAATTACTTTATGTCTTTCATTATTTATTTCTTTAATATCAACTAGTAATAAATCAGTATATTCCATTAATTCTTTAAACTTAGAAAAGAAAGGTTCATTTCTTGTAAAACAAGCTCCGCTTGTATCAATACAAGTATTGATATTTTCTTTCTTAGCTAACTTAAATAATTCCAGTAAAAAATCTATTTGAACTAAAGGCTCACCACCACTAATAGTGATTCCTCCATCTTTACCCCAATAAGATTCATATCTTTTTGCTTGGTCTAAAGCTTCTCTAGGTGTCATTTCACTCATAAAGTTTTCACTTCCCCAAGTATCAGGGTTATGACAAAATTGACATCTAAAAGGACACCCATGTAAAAAATAGATATATCTAATACCAGGGCCATCGACTGAACCAAAGCTCTCGATTGAATGTATTCTACCTTTTGTTTCCATACTTTCCTTTCATAATAAAGCAGCCTTTAAAGGCTGCTTTATTTTTTACATATGATCGTGACAAGTTCTAGCAATAACGTCTAATTGTTGTTCACGAGTTAAATCAATAAATTTAACGGCATATCCAGATACACGAATTGTAAAGTTTGCATATTCTTCTTTTTCTGGATGTTCCATAGCATCAACTAATTTTTCTTTTCCAAATACATTAACATTTAAATGGTGAGCTCCTTGTTTGAAGTATCCATCTAATACTGTTACAAGTTTTTCTTTTCTTTCAGTAGTATCATGTCCAAGAGCATCAGGGTTAATAGTTTGAGTATTAGAAATACCATCTAAAGCCCATTCATATGGAAGTTTAGCTACTGAGTTAAGTGAAGCAAGTAAACCATGTTGTTCTGCACCATAAGCAGGGTTTGCACCTGGAGCAAGTGGAGCACCAGCTTCTCTACCATCAGGAAGAGCTCCTGTAGCTTTACCATATACTACGTTAGAAGTAATAGTTAAGATTGAAGTAGTTGGTTCTGAATTACGGTAAGTATGATGTTTCTTAATCTTAGTTAAGAAGTCACCAAGTAATTTAACAGCAATTTCATCAGCACGATCGTCATCATTACCATATTTAGGGAAATCTCCATCAATATCATAATCAACAACGATTCCGTTTTCATCTCTAATAGTTTTTACTTTTGCATATTTGATTGCAGAAAGTGAATCAACTACGTGAGAGAATCCAGCAATACCAGTTGCGAATGTTCTTCTTACATCAGTATCAATTAAAGCCATTTCAGCTGCTTCATAATAGTATTTATCATGCATGTATTGAATTAGGTTTAATGTATTAACATATAAATCTGCTAACCAATCCATCATGTCATCAAAACGATGACATACTTCATCATAGTCTAAGTATTCTGAAGTAATAGGACGATATTCAGGTCCTACTTGATTCTTTTCTTTTTCATCTACTCCACCATTGATAGCGTAAAGTAAACATTTTGCTAGATTTGCACGAGCCCCAAAGAATTGCATTTCTTTACCAGTTTGTGTTGCAGATACACAACAACAAATTGAATAGTCGTCTCCCCATACAGGTCTCATGACATCATCATTTTCATATTGAATTGAACTTGTTTCAACTGAAATACGAGCTGCATATTTCTTAAATGTTGCAGGTAATGCTTCAGTATATAAAACAGTTAAGTTTGGTTCTGGAGAAGGTCCCATGTCTTCTAATGTATGTAAGAAACGGAAACAGTTTTTTGTAACCATTGATCTTCCATCAGTTCCAAGTCCACCTACTTCAAGAGTAGCCCAAACTGGATCTCCTGAGAATAATTCATTGTATGAAGGGATACGAGCAAATTTAACCATACGACATTTCATAACGAAATGGTCAATTAATTCTTGAGCTCCTTCTTCATTAAGTGTTCCGTTAGCTAAATCTCTTTCGATATAGATATCTAAGAAAGTAGATACACGTCCAACAGACATTGCAGCACCATTTTGAGTTTTGATAGCTGCTAAGTAACCAAAGTATAACCATTGAACAGCTTCTTTAGCGTTGCTTGCTGGTTTTGAAATATCAAAGCCATAAACTTCTGCCATTTTTTTCATTCCATTAAGAGCTCTTACTTGTTCAGCAATTTCTTCTCTTTTACGAATGATGTCTTCTGTCATTGATCCACTACCACAGTTAGCTAAATCTTCTTGTTTTTCTGCGATAAGGTAATCAATTCCGTATAAAGCTACACGACGATAATCTCCAACGATACGTCCACGTCCATAAGTATCAGGTAATCCAGTGATTACATGAGAGTGACGAGCTTTTCTAATTTCAGGTGTATAAACATCAAATACAGCTTGGTTATGAGTCTTATGATATTCAGTAAAGATCTTGTGTAATTCAGGATCTGGTGTATAACCATAAGTTTGACAAGCTTGTTCAGCCATCTTAACTCCACCATAAGGCATAAATGCTCTTTTAAGTGGTTTGTCAGTTTGAAGACCTACAACAGTTTCTAAGTCTTTCATACTTTCATCAATATAACCTGGTCCATAAGCAGTAAGTCCTGTTACTACTTTAGTCTCCATGTCTAATACTCCACCTTTAGCTCTTTCTTCTTTTTGTAGTTCTTGAAGTTTACCCCAAAGCTTGTTTGTAGCTTCTGTAGGTCCAGCTAAAAATGTTTCATCACCATCATATGGTGTGTAGTTGTCTTGAATGAATTGGCGAGTGTTGACTTCTTCTTTCCAAAGTCTTCCTTTAAAGCCCTTCCATTCAACATCAAAATTAATAAATGACATTGTCTTTCCTCCTAGTAAATTCAGAAAAAATTATAACACTATCAATTTTTTTACTCAATGATAATGTATAATTTAGTTCTTATTTTTTTACAATTAAATAATAACAATTATCATTATTATAATAAAGTAATATGCATTTATATTTTTATGTTTTTATTTAGGATTATACTGGATTTTATATCCACATTAGTTTATTATAGAGTCAATTTAGGAGGTTTTGTTATGACTGTTAACTACGAAACTGAGAAACAACAAATTCAATTTGATAACAACAAGTCAATTATCATAGATATTATTCAAAATGAGATTAAAAAAGAAGATTATTTTATGAATCATACTAAGTTAAATAACTTAGCCATTCATCTAACAATAGCTACTTTAAGAATCAAAAGTAATAACTATATTCCAATGTCAACTAGACAAATAGAATCTATCGCTAGTGAAGATGCATATTCATTAGCTGCTAATATTTGTCACGAAGTAGGAAAAGCTTTAAATATCACTTTTCCTGATTCAGAAATAGTTTTTGTAACTGTTTATCTTACAAAAGATAATGTTCTAGATGTTGAATTTAACTCAGGATTAGATTTATTAGATGAAGATATTTTTATCTTACTTAGAAAAGTCTTCCATGAAATAAAAGAAGAATATCAAACTGATTTTACTAAAGATACATCTTTATATGTAGCTATTGGATTACACTTAGCTCCAGCTATTGATCGTCTTAAAAATGATAATCAATTAGATAATCCCTTATTAGATAAAATAAAAACTCGTCATCCTGATGAGTTCAACTATGCTAGGGTCTTAAATGAAAATATTAAAGCCATATATAAAAAAGAATTTACTGATGGTGAACTAGCCTACTTCGTTTTACACTTCGTCGTATCTGTTCATAAAAATAAAGGCAATAACGTTTAATCGTTACTGCCTTTTATTATATCCAAACCATGGCTAGTCCCTATACGACTAGCTCCAGCATCTACCATATCTTTAACATCTTGATAAGTAGAAATACCCCCACTAGCTTTAACGCCCATATTGCCAACTGTGTCTTTCATTAATTTAACATCTTCTTTTTGTGCTCCACCTGTAGAAAAACCAGTTGATGTTTTCACAAAGTCGGCACCAGCTTCTTTAGCAATCTGACATATCTTAACTATTTCTTCTTTAGTTAATAAACATGTTTCAATAATTACTTTAAGAGTGTGTTTATTGGTGGCTTGTTTAACTTCTTTAATTTCATTTAAAAGATAATCATACTTTTTATCTTTTAAGGCTGAAATATTTATGACCATATCTATTTCATCAGCTCCATTTTCAATTGCTTTTGATGTTTCAAATACTTTTGTAGAGGTCATATTAGTTCCTAAAGGGAAACCAATAACAGTACATACTTTTATATCACTATCTTTTAGTTCGTTAACACAAAGCTTAATAAAAGCTGGATTAACACATACTGACATAAAATCATTTTCTTTTGCTTCTTTACATAATTTAATAATATCTTTATCTAAAGCATTGGGTTTTAATAAAGTATGATCAATTAGTTTATTGTATTTCTTCATAGTCTTCTCCAAATTTATTTTCGATTGTATTTAAAGCTACAGTCCGGTCTGAAAGATATGGAATTTGTCCTACTGGTAAAGAAATGAAATCTTCATTTCCTTTACCAAGTAATAAAACAACGTCGTTCTCATTGGCCATTTCGACAGCTTGTTCAACAGCTACTTCTCTAGAAGAAATTGTAACATAAGGAGTATTTTTAATTTCACTACTTATTTCTTTAGCAATAATATCTAAGTCTTCTCCTCTTTCATCTAGTTCGGTAATAATAATATGATCGGCATACTTATCAGCAATTTTACCAATCTTTTTTCTTCTCTTTAAATTTCTTTTACCAGGGGCACCCATAACCACAATCACTTTTCCCCTTGGGTCTTTAGCTTCAGTGACAAATTTTAAGATGTTTTCATAGTTTTCTGTATGTTGACAATAATCAATAATAATATTGACATTATCATTTGTTTTCAACACTTCACATCTTCCTGGAATAGGAGCTAGATTTTCAACTTCTTTTATAATCATTTGATCATCAAACCCTAAAGCTATAAAACCACCAACAACTGCTAAAACATTGTAGATGTTGAACATTCCAATAGTTGGTAAAATCACATGATGTAAATTACATTTAAAATATAAATCAAGTTCAGTATGATCAATATATAATTTAATATTTTTAGCCATGATATCACTATCATTATCAATACCATAAGTTATCACTTTACAAACACAAGCTTTTCTAATAGTTCCAAAATTATGATCATCATTATTTAAAATAGCTGTCCCATTTACTGGTACCATTTCAAATAGTTTTCTTTTAGATAAAACATATTGTTCGACAGTTCCATGAAAATCTAAGTGTTCACTTCCAATATTCGTCATAATCGCTACTGCAAAATTAATTGCATCTATTCTTCTAAGAGCAAGACCATGACTACTAGCTTCCATTGTACAAACCTTAACGCCCTTTTTAGCTATGCTAGCAAGCGTTTGTTGAACATAGATAGTTTCAGGCGTTGTATATGGTGTTCGTCTTGATACACCCGGATATTCAACTGAGATGGTACCAATGAATCCAGTTGGACAGTAATTATTCATTGCATTTTTGATCATTGACGCTACTACTGTCTTTCCTGAAGTTCCTGTAACACCTAACATCTTTATTTTTTTACTAGGATAATCATAAAAGACATTCGATACTCGATTTAATTCATCAAGCGTATCTTTTACTCTTATATAAACTACGCCTTGTTGGTAATCATGTAATTCTTTAGAATAAACAATACACTTAGCTCCTTGAAATATTGCATCATCAACATATCGATGTCCATCAACCGATAATCCTTCAATACAAAAGAAGATGGAATTTGGTCTTACCCATCTTGAATCACTATGAATTGAATAAATATTCATATCTTCTTTTTTATCAATTTCAAAAAGTTCAGAAAGTTTTTTCATTTATATCACCTGTCCAATTAAGCCATCCTCATACTCAGTAATCTTTACATCTTTAATATTACCTATTAATTCCTTATCGCCTTTAACTCGAATATTTAAATAATCATCTCCATGACCAACATAATAGCCATCTTCTTCTTTTTCAAATAAGACAGGTATTACCTTTCCTATTTGACTTAATGCAAATTCTTTATTTAATTCATTAGACAAAGCTATTAATGTTTTAGTTCTTTGATGTTTAATAGATTCATCTACTTGATTATCCATACTAGCTGCTTTAGTTCCCGTTCTTTTAGAATATGGGAAGACGTGAAGCATTGAGTAATTTACTTCTTTAATAAATTCAATAGTTTGTTTAAACTCATTTTCATCTTCTCCGGGAAATCCGACAATAATATCAGTAGTAAGAGCAATTCCAGGAATCTTTTCTCTTATTTCTTTAATTTTATCAATATATTCTTTAGTATCATATTTACGATTCATTCTTTTAAGAGTTGCATCACAACCAGATTGACATGGAACATGTAAATGATTAACGATTACTTTGCTACTAGCAATTAAATCTATAATTTCATCAGTTATTTGAGATATTTCAATTGAAGAAATTCTAAGTCTTTTAAGGCCATCTAACTTAACTAAATCTTTTAAAAGGTTATAAAAAGAGTAATCTTTTAAATCCATCCCATAACCAGCAGTATGAATACCTGTTAATACTATTTCATTATATCCTTTAGATATTAATATTTTAGCTTGATTTAAAACACTATCTTTACTTCTTGAACGAACTCTTCCTCTAGCATATGGGATAATACAATAGGTACAGAAGTTATTACATCCATCTTGGATCTTTAAATAAGCTCTAGTGTTATGAAAAGTATCAATGTTTAAATCTTCGAATTTTTGATTATTTTTTAAGTCATCAACTTTAACAATTCTTTGATGATTAGTTTGGAATAAAGATACCAGTTCAACTATTTCATTTCGATATTGAGTACCTAAAATAATTGATACTCCTTTAATGTTTTCGATATCTTTAGGGGCAGTTTGGGAGTAGCATCCACATACTACAATAGTAGCTTTAGGATTTAATCTAATCGCTCTTCTAATCATTTGGCGAGATTTAGAATCACCTGTATTAGTTACTGTACAAGTGTTTATTACATAAACATCAGCTTGATCTTTAAAATTTACTTCCTCATATCCTGCTTTATTAAATAACTCAAGCATTGCTTCAGATTCATAACTATTTACTTTACATCCTAATGTGTGAAACGCAACTTTCATTATTTCTTATCTACTTTCTTCAAAATTTTCTTATAAGTCTTTTCATTAATAAATTCTTTACTAAATAACTCTTCAACAAAGACTTTATCATCTTCATTTGATAAAAGAACAGCAATAAGTTCTCTAGCTTCCTCGCTTGTTGGAACTTTCTCAATCTTATTACCAACTAAAGTTAATTTATTATAAAATGAATAATCATTAGTATTATAAATATAGACACTTCTAGTTGGTTTAAAATAGTAATAAGTAAATTCATCATCATGTCCGATATTTTCTAAACAAGATAAAGATGAATTAAATGGTTGTAAACCATATAAAGAAGTAATATTATCATTACTTATTTTATAAGTTTTAACATAGTTTTCATATTGTTTAAGAGTTAGTACTAAGTAATCATCTACTATTCTTTCATTTACAAATAATTCATAGAACGGAATATATATCTCTTTATGTGATTTACTATCTATAAAATATTGTTTATCTTTTAATACTTCCATTATATCTTTTTGAAAGATATTTCTTTTTTCTTCATAGTTAATATATTCAAATGTATCATAATTTAAAGAAACATATTTATTATAGGCTCCTTCTAATTCTTCTTTAAGAAGTAATCCATTTACAATAAGTTCTGCTTTAAATAAATCATCTTCACTTTTAATATCCAAAGTATAATTATTTCTTTTACAGATATCCTTATGTTTTTCCAATTCTTGATATAAGTCTGTTTTAGATATTTTTGTTTCTAATCCATATTTATTCATCAATTTTATTAAAGTCATGTACTATCTCCCTTGTAAATCCAATTACACTACATATATAAATAGGTGCTGTTTCAGAACGAAGTATTCTTTTACCTAAACTACATGATTTAAACCCTAAACCATTTAAATAGTCAACTTCTTCTTTATCAAAACCACCTTCACTACCAACTACCACAGTAATACTACTACCTTTCTTTAACTTTTTTAAGGTTTCGTATAGTTCACCATGTTTACCTTCTTTAGAAGTTTCTTCGTAAGCAACTAGATTATAGTCGCTTTTATACTTTTCTACCACTTTTAAAGAAGATAAATCTTCTAAAGTTGGAATAATACTTCTTTGGCATTGCTCACTAGCTTCTTTTAATATTTTATTATATCTTTCTTTTTTCTTTTGATATCTTTTTTCATCCAATTTAACAACACATCGATTAGTAATTATAGGGACAATTCTTTTCACCCCTAACTCACAGGTTTTTTTAAGAACTAGTTCGAATTTATCGCCCTTAGGGAAAGCATAGATAATCGTAATATCCACATCTAGTTCATTATTGATATCAATTTTATTATTGATATCTAAAATCCCAGAATTAATATCTTTAATAATCGCTTGAAAATTATTTCCATCACTATCAATAATTACTACTTTATCTCCATCTTTGTAACGCATAACATCTTTCATATGATGAAGATCATCTGATGAGACTTGGACTTCATTGTTTATTATTTGGTTTTTAATAAAATATCTTTGCATATTAACTCCTTCATTTTATCATACAGTATAAGTAATGACCATCAATCTTGATGGTCATAAGGAATATTTTTCTTATCTAAATAATCTATAATTCCACTAGTATCATCTTCACTATGATCATAGAAAAATTCATTTAAACAATATCCTAAATATAGAAAACTACTAATTAAATAAAAAGCTAATAAGACAATCATCAATGATACTAATGGTCCATATAATGAATCATATCTAGTAAAGTGTCGAATAAAAAACAAAAATACTTCTCCAACAATAGCAATTAAACAAGATGAAGTAATGGATCCAATAATTCCATATTTAAATGGTAGTTTAACATAAAACATCATATGATAAAAAACATAAATAATCAGTAACATTCCAATAAAGAAACATAAAGCATAAGGAACTGGTAATAGTCCACTAATTAGACTCAAAATAATAATGGCAATTAAACATATTACATAGCAAACAACTGATTTAATTCTGACAACATAATTAGGCATTTTAATTGTCGAATCTCTTTGAGTTCTAAGCATAAAAACATAAAACGACTTACTACCAATATAGATGGCAATTATTAAAGAAATCGTCATAGTTACTATTCCAGGAAGATCTTGTTTAATTAAGTATTCCACAAATGGTTTTAATAATGCTTGAGGAATATAATTATATAAGGCTTCAATTAGTTTCATCGGGTCTAAAGAGGCCACTTGAAAGATGTAAAATAAGATAATCAAAGTTGGGAGAAGTCCCATGATAAGTCCAAAACTTAAAGAATATCTAAATAACACTCCTTGACTATCAAACATATCAGTATATATTTTTTTGTATTTATTAATTAATTTCATAATTTTATTATACAAATAAACATAAAATAAACCAAGTAGAAGACTCTACTTGGTTTATCATTATTTTGTAGTTAAAATGAATGCATTGTTATAATCAACTACCACATTGTCTCCTTCTTTAACAGCGCCAGAAATAATATCTTTAGCAAGTTTGGTTTCAATGTTGTTTTGAATATATCTCTTTAGAGGACGAGCTCCATATACTGGATCAAATCCATCGTCCTTAATTTGTTTGTAGGCATTATCAGTTAAAGTGATAGTTATCTTTTTATCTTCTAATCGTTTAGAAAGTTCACCGATAAACTTATCAACAATCTTATTAACTACTTCTTCATTTAATGAATTGAACATGACAATTTCATCAATTCTGTTTAAGAATTCAGGTTTAAAATGATTTCTTAAATCATCCATTACTAATTTTTGATTATCTGGTGTATTACCATTTAGTAAGTATTCACTACCAATATTAGAAGTCATTATAATAATGGTATTTTTAAATGATACAACATTACCTTTAGAATCAGTAATTCTTCCATCATCTAAGACTTGAAGTAAAATATTAAAGACATCTGGATGAGCTTTTTCAATTTCATCTAATAGGACAATACTATAAGGATGTCTTCTAACAGCCTCTGATAATTGTCCTCCTTCTTCATAACCGACATATCCTGGAGGAGCACCAACAAGTCTAGAGACACTGAATTTCTCCATATATTCGCTCATATCGATTCGAACAATATTTCTTTCAGTATCAAACAATTGTTCAGCTAGAGCCTTAGCTACTTCTGTTTTACCAACTCCAGTTGGTCCTAAGAATAAGAAAGAACCAATTGGTCTATTTTCATCATTAATACCAGCCCTACTACGAAGAATGGCATCACAAACATTTTCAATAGCGTTATCTTGACCAATAACTCTGACTTTAAGTTTTTCATCTAAGGATAACAATTTATCTCTTTCTGATTGCATTAGTTTACTAACTGGAATACCAGTCCATCTAGCAATAACTAAAGATACATCATCACTAGTTACTTTTTCTTGAAGAAGAGCATCTTTATTTTCATGAGCTTCTAAGTCTTCTAGTTCTTTAGTAATGCTTGGAAGAGTTTCGTATTGAATTTTACTAGCTTCCTCAAGATTACCTTCCGCTTGAAGACGATCTTTTTTAGTTTCTAAACGAACCTTTTGATCTTTTAAATCTTTAATGTGATCTAAAGATTTCTTTTCTTGAGTCCATTTATCTTTTAAGACATTTTCTTTTTCAGTTAAAGAAGCAATCTTTTGTTCGATGTCTTTTAATCTTTTATCATTATCAGCAGAATGTTCTTCTTTAGCAATTGAAATTCTTTCCATTTCTAATCGATTCTTATCTCTGGTGATTTCATCTAATTCAACTGGCATTGAGTCAATTTCCATTCTAATACTTGCACAAGCTTCATCAATTAAGTCAATTGCTTTATCTGGTAGGAAACGATCAGTGATATATCTTTGAGAAAGGTTAACAGCTGAGATAATAGCTGAATCCATGATTTTTACCCCATGATGAGTTTCAAAAGCATCTTTTAAACCACGAAGAATGGCTATAGCGTCATCTTCATCTGGTTCATCAACTTGAACCTTTTGAAAACGTCTTTCTAAAGCAGCATCTTTTTCAATGTATTGACGATATTCATCTAAAGTAGTTGCTCCAATACAATGAAGTTCTCCACGAGCAAGCATTGGTTTTAATAAGTTAGCAGCATCCATTGCTCCATCGGTCTTACCAGCTCCTACTAATTGATGGATTTCATCAATAAACATAATTATTTGACCATTAGATTTCTTTATTTCATTTAAGACTGCTTTTAGTCTTTCTTCAAATTCTCCACGATATTTAGCTCCAGCTACTAGTGAACCTAAATCTAATTCATATAAGATTTTATTTTGCAAAGAAGTAGGTACATCGTTTTTATATATACGCCAAGCTAAGCCTTCAACGATTGCTGTTTTACCAACACCTGGTTCACCAATAAGAATTGGGTTATTTTTGGTTTTACGAGATAAAATTTGAATAACACGTCTAATCTCATCATCACGTCCAATGACTGGATCTAGTTTACCATCTTCAACGTCTTTAATAAGATTACGTCCATACTTATCAAGTACTTCATATGTATTTTCAGGATTTGGATTATCCACACTCTTTCCTCCTCGCATCTCATTAATCTTAGCGGTAATATCTTGTTTGTTTAAGTTAAATCTTTTAATTAGTTCTTTTAATGTTTCATTATTACTATCAAAGAAAGCTAAAATGATATGTTCAACTGACAAATAAGAGTCTTTCATCTTACTCATATTGGTCATACCTTTAGAAAGTAAATCATTTAAATCATAAGATGCTGACATACTATTAATATTAGCGTTATCAGTTTTAGGTTTAGAATTTATCTTACTTTTAACAAAACTTATCACATCATCAACTCTGATATTAGATTTTTCTAATACTCGATTTAGAGTACCATTAGAATCATTCAATAAAGCCATTAATAAATGTTCTACATCGACAATACCATTTTTATTATCGAGGGCTATTTGACTAGCTGATGAAATAGCTTCTTTCATTTTCTCTGTGAATTTTTCAATATCCATATTTTTCACCCCTTTTAGCACTCTTTATCTCTTAGTGCTAACTATATTATATACCATCTTTTAGCACTGTCAATATATAAGTGCTAAATATTTATAAAATATTTATGTTTTAATTATTTAGCATATTCTTAATAATCATTTATATATTTCCTAAATGATATGTAAATATAAAAGGTGTTTAAACACCTTTAATCTTCATATGGAAGTGTGATTTTAAAGATACTACCTGAATCTAAAACGGATTCAACTTTAATAGTACCGCCAGCCTTCTCAACCATCTTCTTAACAATACTAAGTCCCAGTCCCGTAGAGTCTTTATTACTTCTAGAGTCATCTACTTGGTAGAAACGATCAAAGATATATGGAAGGTCTTTAGCATCTATTCCTATTCCTTCATCTTGCACTTTAATCTGGATTTTATCATTCTTTATTTTAGAATCTAAAGTTATTGTTCCTGAATTAGAATACTTGATTGCGTTAGATAATAAGTTATTGATGGAAGTCTTAAGGGTTGAATAATCAATCTTTACTTCTTTATCAATAGTATTATGATATTTAATCTTAATATCTTTTTCACTTGCTAGTGGTTCAAATAAGTTAATACATGAAACTATTAAGTCATTGACATTAGTACTTTGAATATCAGGTTTTGACTTAGGTTGTTCAATAGAAACTAGTTTTAAGATATCATTAATTGTATTTTGCATTCGATAAGATTCATTTAATAAGATATCCATAAACTCATCAAAAGTTTTTTGATCTTTAATTCCATCTTTTTTTAGGATTTCCACAGAACCGATAATAGCTGACATTGGAGTTTTTAATTCATGAGAGACATCGGAAAAGAATTGAGATTGCATTTGTTCTATTTCTTTAACTTGTGAGACATCGGTAAAAAGAATTATTGAACCATCAAATATTCTTTCATCTTTAAAAATTGGAGTAGAAGCAATTTGATAGAATCGATTATTTATTAGCATTACCGTATCAACTCTATTTTCAAAGACATATGATTGTTCTACAATATTTAATAATTGTCCTTCGAAGATGTTTTGATATTTTTCTCCTCTTAAATGTTCAAAATTGAAAGCTTTTCTAAAAGCTTCATTAGTAAAACGAATTACTCCTGCTTTATCAATAAAGACCATTGGCATATGCATTGTCTTTATTAAAGAAGTTAAGATTTTATTATGATATTCATTTTCATCTTCCACTTCTTTAATTATATTTTCTTTATCTCTAGCAGTTTCATCAATTTTAATTTCATATTCTTTCTTTTCACTATTTGATAAAACCACTAATGCTACAAATAAGAATAATAAGTATACTAAAGTATATTTAGGTTCTACGGCATATAACACAGCCATTAGTATAAAACATAGTGTTATTTTTGTATAAAAGCCTTTATTCATCTTTATCCTCCAATTGATATCCAATACCTCTAATTGATTTAAAATGGATATTTCCTGCATTTAACTTTGATTTTAATTTAAAGACATGAACATCTACTAATCTAGTGTCGCCATCATAACCAAACCCCCAGATATTATTCAATAGTTCATCTCTAGTAACTACATCTTCTTTTCTTTCAATAAAGTAACGAAGTAAATCATATTCTACCTTAGTAAGTTTTACTTCATCTTTATCAATATAAACCATTCTTTTATTTAAGTCTAAGTTAATATTATTAAAGTTTAAATTCCCACTAAAGTGTTTGTAATATCTTCTAAGATGAGCATTTATTCTGGCAATAAGTGTGTCATTATTAAAAGGTTTAGTTAAATAATCATCAGCCCCAGATTCTAAGCCTTCCACAATATCTTCATCACTAGATTTAGCCGTTAGAATAATTAATGGTTTAATATAGTCTTGACTACGACATTCTCTAATTATTTCAACTCCGCTTTTGACTGGTAACATCCAGTCAACAACAACTAAATCATAATCACCTGTAGTTATTTTACTAACGGCATCCTTTCCGCTTAAAAGACTATCTACTTGATAGCCTTCTTTAGTTAATGAGTATGAGATTATTTTATTAATAGAAGAATCATCTTCGATTATTAGAATCTTTGTCATCAGTTTGATCATACCTTTCAATAATCTTTTGAACTACTGGATGTCTAACTACATCCATTGGTGATAAACGAATAATCTTAATACCTTTAACTCCTTTTAAAATATCTAGCGCATGGATTAATCCAGATTGCTGACCACGAGGTAAATCTATTTGACTAGCATCACCAGTAATAATCATTTTAGAATTAAACCCTAAACGAGTTAGAAACATCTTCATTTGATTATTAGTAGTATTTTGAGCTTCATCTAGAATGACATAAGCATCTTCTAATGTTCGTCCTCGCATATAAGCTAAAGGAGCTATTTCAATAATTCCTTTTTCAATTAATCTTTCAGTTTGTTCAAGTCCTAACATATCGTGTAAAGCATCATATAATGGTCTTAAATAAGGATCAACCTTTTCTTTTAAGTCTCCTGGTAAAAATCCTAAGTTTTCTCCAGCTTCCACAGCCGGCCTAGTTAAGATTATTTTCTTTACTTCATTGTTCTTTAAAGCATTTACAGCATAGACAACTGCTAAATAGGTTTTACCTGTTCCAGCCGGTCCAACCCCAAATACAACATCTGAACTCTTTAAAGCAAAGTAGTATTCTTTTTGACCAGCAGTTTTAGGCGATATTATTTTACCATTAATAGTTCTAGCAATCTTAATATCATATAATTGATCCATTTGTTCAACATCGTTTTTATCTTCTAACTTTAAGGCATAAACAACATCTCTTCTAGTAATATTAACACCCTTTTTTATTATATTTACTAATTCATCAATTATTTCTTTTGTCTTTTTAATTGAGTCATTGTTTTCAGAAATAATGGTTAGTTCATCTCCTCTAAAAGAGATTTCAACATTTAAGGCATCCTCTATTACATTAATGTTTTGATCATTAGCACCGACTAAGTTGGTTACATTATCAACGGTTAAATCCACTAATTTAATTACTTCTCGCATTATATTCCCTCACTTAGTTATTTTATAAAACTATTATAACATACTTGGATTTAGATAATAATTATATTACTTATCATATTAAAAAAGAAAACGAACACAAATGTGTTCGTTATTATAATTATCTTCTTTTTTTATTGTTTTTTCTTGCAGCTTCAGATTTAAGTTTTCTTTTTAAACCAGGTTTAACATAGAATTCTCTTTTACGAGCTTCAGCAAGGGTACCAGTCTTAGAAACTTGTCTTTTAAAACGACGTAAAGCGTCATCTAAACTTTCATTTTCTCTAACTACAGTCTTTGCCATGTGGTGTTTCCCCCCTCTACTCTTAAGATACAAATTGTATTATAAGGCTTTTTATGAAAATTGCAATAGAGACTTAAGAATTGGCTTTAATTTTTTGTAGGTTTACAATTGATGTGAAACAAAAGTATTAAAAAAGTGATTCATTCCTTTATAATTTAGTTGCATACCAAAGAAAGGAAATGAATCACATGAATACTATATCACAAAATGCAAGATACTTA
>JAQVWN010000017.1 GCA_028749475.1 Thomasclavelia sp. | reverse complement strand
AAAAAGAAGATCTGGTATTGATAGCATGATGGACACACCTGTTCCCATCCCGAACACAGAAGTTAAGCATCACAGCGGCGACGATAGTACTACGGTGCGACAATAGCACATTGCCAGTTCTTTTTTTATACCTTTTTTTTAGTTTGAGTATTAATTTTCTTAAATAAATTAAAGTGTTAAAAATAGTGATTTAACCAATAAAAAATTAGTTTAAAAAAAGTAAAAAAAGTCTTGTAATTACAAGGCTTTTTCTCTATAATGTTAACGTTGACCTCTATGTAGATGTGCGAGGTTGCTGAAACACCGAAAGGCGTTGTCATGAAAACGGCATGTTTCAGGTAATTCGCACTGAGTAGGATCAAACCTTGCTATATGAAAGGAGAAAACTCATGGCAAATGACAAAATTAGAATTAGATTAAAATCTTTTGATCACAAAATTCTAGACAACTCTGTAGAAAAAATTATCGGAGCTGCAAAGAAATCTGGTGCTCAAGTAATTGGTCCTGTACCTCTTCCAACTGAAAAGGAAGTTTATACAGTACTTAGAGCTGTTCACAAAGACAAAGATTCACGTGAACAATTTGAAATCAGAACTCACAAACGTCTAATTGACATTGTGAACCCTACACCTGAAACAGTTGATGTTCTAACAAGATTAGAATTACCAAGTGGTGTAGACATCGAAATTAAATTATAAGAAAGGTAAATGGTGTAACTCATGAAAGGAATCTTAGGTCGTAAGATCGGAATGACTCAAGTCTTCACAACAGATGGATTACTAATCCCTGTAACTGTTATCGAAGCAACAGACAACGTTGTATTACAAAAGAAAACAGTTGCTACTGATGGTTATGATGCTGTAAAAGTTGGTTTCGAAGACAAAAGAGAAAAACTAGCAAACAAAGCTGAACAAGGAATTGCAAAAAAAGCTAACACTGCTCCTAAGCGCTTCATCAAAGAATTTCGTTTAGACGAAATGATGAGTTATGAAGTTGGAGATAGTATTAAAGTTGATAGCTTCGTAGCTGGTGAAGTTGTAGATGTAACTGGAACTTCAAAAGGTAAAGGTTATCAAGGTGTTATTAAAAGACACGGACAAAGTATCGGTCCTAAAGGACATGGTTCAGGAGCCCACAGAATTGTTGGGTCAATGGGACCAATCGCTCCAAACAGAATTGCTCCCGGTAAACACTTACCAGGACAAACTGGAAATGTTACAGTAACAATTCAAAATCTTGAAGTTGTAGCTGTAGATACAGAAAACAATTTATTATTAATCAAAGGATCAGTTCCTGGACCTGTAAAAGGTATGGTAGTAGTTAAATCTGCAATCAAAGGAAATGGTGCTGTTAAGGAATCTCACGAATTAGTAGATCTATCTACTAAGGAAGAAACTCCAGTAGAAGAAGCTGCTGCTCCAGTTGAAGAAACTGCTGCTCCAGTTGAAGAAGTTAAAGAAGAAACTAAAGATGAAGCTGCAACTGAAAAAGTTGAAGCTGCTGAGTAATTTAGGAAGGAGGACACGAAGTTATGCTTAAAGTAAAAGTATACAACCAAGAAGGTGCTGAAGGTAAAGAACTTAAATTAAATGAAGCTGTATTTGGAATTGAACCAAATAAACAAGCTATTTATGATATGGTCTTACTTCAAAGAGCATCTTTAAGACAAGGTACTCATAAAGTAAAAAACCGTACTGAAGTTGCTGGTGGTGGTAAGAAACCATGGCGTCAAAAAGGTACAGGTAGAGCTAGACAAGGATCAATCCGTGCACCACAATGGCGTGGAGGAGGAACTGTATTTGGTCCAACACCTAGATCTTATTCATTCAAAGTAAATCGTAAAGTCGGAAGATTAGCTTTAAAATCTGCTTTATCTAGTAAAGTAGCTGATAAAGAATTCATGGCTTTAGAAGGAATTGAAATCACAACTCCAAAAACAAAAGAAATGGTTAAGGTATTAACAAACTTAGAAGCTCCACAAAAAACATTAATCATCTTAGATGAAATTAATGAAAATGTGGCTAGAGCTGCTAATAATATCCCAGGAGTTAAATTATTAGATGCTAAACATGTAAATGTTTATGACATTCTAGACAGCAATAAGCTAATTATGAGCGAAGCTGCAATTAAAGCTGTTGAGGAGGTACTTGCATAATGGCACATATTACAGATGTATTAAAAAAACCAGTACTTACTGAAAAGTCTTTAATTCTTAAAGATAGCCAAAATAAATACACATTTGATGTTGATTTAGATGCTAATAAAACTGAAATCAAACATGCAGTAGAAAAAATGTTTGATGTTAAAGTTAGCAAAGTTAATGTAATGAACTGTAAAGCTAAATCAAAAAGAATGGGTCAATATGTTGGTAAAACTAATAAAAGAAGAAAAGCAATAGTAACACTTGAAGAAGGTAATGAAATTAACTTCTTCGGTGAAGAATAGTTTAATTATTGGAATACTGTTCCAGAAAATAACAGGAGGAAACTAAAGATGGCAATCAAAAATTATAAGCCAGTCACTAATGGTCGTCGTAACATGACAACTCTTACTAAAGAAGAGTTAACTGCTGCTAAACCACAAAAATCTTTAGTTGCTAAAAAATCTAAAAATGGTGGAAGAAATAACCAAGGTGTTATTACTACTCGTCACCATGGTGGTGGACACAAACAAAAATATCGTCTAATTGATTTCAAAAGAAACAAAGACAATATCGAAGGTGTTGTAGCAACTATTGAATATGATCCTAACAGATCAGCAAACATTGCATTAATCAATTACTTAGATGGAGAAAAAAGATATATCTTAGCTCCAAAAGGATTAGAAGTTGGAACTAGAATTATTTCTGGTCAAACTGCTGATATTAAAGTTGGTAATGCATTAGAAATGATGAACATGCCTGAAGGTACTGTAATTCATAATATTGAACTTCAACCTGGTAAAGGTGGACAAATGGCAAGATCTGCTGGTGTGTCTGCACAAATCCTTGGTAAAGAAGATAAATATGTAATTTTAAGACTTGCTTCTGGTGAAGTAAGAAAAGTTCTTGGTAACTGCCGTGCAACTGTTGGTGTAGTTGGAAATGAAGACTACAGCTTAGTTAACGTTGGTAAAGCTGGAAGAACTAGATGGATGGGTGTAAGACCTACTGTACGTGGATCTGTAATGAACCCTAACGATCACCCTCATGGTGGTGGTGAAGGTAAAACATCAATCGGTCGTAAAGCTCCAATGACACCTTGGGGTAAAAAAGCTATGGGTGTTAAAACTAGAAAAGCCAAAAAGGCGTCTACTCAATTAATTGTACGTCGTCGTAATGGTAAATAAAGGAGGAAGAAAATATGTCACGTAGTTTAAAAAAGGGACCTTTCTGTGATGAACATTTAATGAAAAAAGTTGAAGCATTAAATGAATCAGGAAAAAAAGAAGTTATCAAAACTTGGTCAAGACGTTCTACAATCTTCCCTTCATTTATTGAACACACTTTCGCAGTGTATAACGGAAGAGAACATGTACCTGTATATGTAACTGAAGATATGGTTGGTCACAAGTTAGGTGAATTCGTTCCAACTAGAACTTTCAAAGGTCACAATGCAGCAGACAAAGATAAAGCAGCTTAGAGAGAGGAGAACTAAAACATGGAAGCAAAAGCAACAGCTAAAATGATTCGCGTATCACCTCAAAAAGCTAGACTAGTAGTAGATTTAGTAAGAGGTAAAGATGTTAAAGAAGCACTTGGTATCTTAGAATATACTAATAAGAGTGCAGCACCTGCAATCATGAAAGTCGTAAAATCAGCAGCACAAAATGCAGTTTACAATGAAAGTGCTGAAGCTGATAATTTATATGTAAAAGCAATTTATGTAGACGAAGGTCCTACATTAAAGAGATTCCGCGCTCGTGCTAAAGGAAGCGGAACAAGAATTTTAAAAAGAACATGCCACATTACTTGTGTGGTTGATGAAAGATAGGAGGTACTAGAATGGGTCAAAAAGTAAGTCCAGTTGGATTACGTGTCGGTGTTAACCGCAATTGGGAATCAAGATGGTACGCAAATGATCAAGATTTCGCAGGTTTATTACATGAAGATATCCGTGTTCGTGATTTCTTACTTAAGAAATTAAAGAATGCTTATGTATCAAGAGTAGAAATCGAAAGATCTAAGAATAGAATTAACATTTTTGTTCATACATCTAGACCTGGTGTAGTAATCGGTAAAGATGGAGAAGCAGTAGATGCTTTAAGAAAAGAAGTTGCAAAAATGGTAGATGGTAAACAAGTGTTTATCAATATCGTGGAAGTTAAAAATCCAGATATCGAAGCACAATTAGTTGCTAACAGCATTGCTGAACAATTAGAAAACCGTGCTTCATTTAGAACAGTTCAAAAAAGAGCTATCCAAAGAGCTATGAGAGCTGGAGCTAAAGGAATTAAAACTAACGTTTCAGGACGTTTAGGTGGAGCTGATATTGCTCGTGCTGAAGGATATTCTGAAGGGAATGTTCCTCTTCATACATTAAGAGCTGATATCGATTATGCTACTGCTGAAGCAGATACAACATACGGAAAATTAGGAGTTAAAGTATGGATTTGTAAAGGTGAAATCCTTCCTGAAAAAAAGAAAGGGGATAAATAATCATGTTGATGCCTAAGAGAACTAAATATAGAAGACCTCATAGAATTTCATATGAAGGTAAAACTAAAGGTGGAAACACAATCGCATTCGGTGACTATGGTTTAGTAGCTACTGAAGGTGCTTGGATTACTTCTCGTCAAATTGAAGCTGCCCGTGTTGCTATAAATCGTTATATGAACCGTGGTGGTAAAGTTTGGATTAGAATTTTCCCTCATTTAGCAAAAACAAAGAAACCATTGGAAGTACGTATGGGATCTGGTAAAGGTTCTCCAGAAGAATGGGTAGCCGTTGTAAAACAAGGGCGTGTCTTATTTGAAACTGGTGAAATCGATGCCGCTACACAAAAAGAAGCATTAAGACTTGCTTCACACAAACTTCCAATTAAATGTAAAATCGTTGGAAAGGAACAATAGTCATGACAGTTCAAGAAATAAAAGAATTAGACAACGCAGCTTTAGAAGCAAAAGTTGAAGAATACAAAAAAGAGCTATTTGGACTAAGATTCCAACAAGCTACAGGACAATTAGAAAATACTGCACGTATTAAAACAGTTCGTAAATCTATTGCTAGAATTAAGACTATCATTAGAGAAAGAGAACTTAATCAAGATTAAGGAGATATAACATGGAAAGAAATAGTCGTAAAGTATATACTGGAAAAGTTGTATCTGCAAAATCAGATAAAACTATCACAGTTATGGTAGAAACACATGTAAAACATAAGTTATATGGTAAGAGAATTAAATCTTCTACTAAATTCTATGCTCATGATGAAAATAATGAAGCAAAAGAAGGAGACTTAGTTAAAATCATGTCTACAAGACCATTATCTGCTTTAAAAAGATTCAGATTAGTTGAAATTGTTAAAAAAGCAGAAACAGTTTAATTTAACTCTAAAAAAGGAGGTTAACCACAAATGATACAAAACGAAAGTAGATTAAAAGTCGCTGATAACACAGGTGCTAAAGAAGTGCTTGTTATTAGAAACTTAGGTGGTTCTAATAGAAAAACAAGTAACATTGGAGATGTTGTTGTTGCAACAGTAAAGCAAGCAACTCCAGGTGGAAGTGTTAAAAAAGGTGAAGTAGTAAGAGCAGTTATCGTTCGTTCAAGATATGGTGTTGGTCGTGAAAATGGATCATTCATCAAATTCGATGATAACGCATGCGTAATTATTCAAGAAGATAAGTCTCCAAAAGGAACTCGTATCTTCGGACCAGTCGCTAGAGAGTTGAGAGATGCTAACTTTATGAAGATAGTTTCACTTGCTCCAGAAGTATTATAGGAGGAACGCAGATGAAAATCCGTGTAGGAGATACTGTAAAAGTTATTGCAGGAAAAGACAAAGGTAAAACAGGTGAAGTATTACAAGTCTTAAATGATAAAGTAATCGTTGAAGGTGTTAATAATGTAACTAAACATATTAAACCATCACAAGCTGACCCTGAAGGTGGAATCGTAACTAGAGAAGCTCCAATAGCAGTTTCTAAAGTTGGTTACTATGATTCTAAAAACAAATCTGCAGTTAAACTTGGTTTCAAGGTAACTGAAGATAAAAATGGTAAAAAAACTAAAGTACGTGTTAATAGAAAAACAGGTGCTGAAATTAAAGTTAAAAAGTAATAGTGAAAGGAGAAACAAATGAATCGTTTACAAGAACGTTATAATAACGAAATCGTAAAATCATTAATGGATAAGTTCAATTATACATCAAAGATGCAAGCTCCAAAGATTGAAAAGATCGTATTAAATATTGGTGTTGGTGATGCTGTTAATAATTCTAAATTCTTAGATGAATCAGTAAATGAATTAACTCTAATCACTGGTCAAAAACCATTAATTACTACAGCAAAAAAATCAATCGCTGGATTCAAATTACGTGAAGGTGCTCCAATTGGATGTAAAGCTACTTTACGTGGTGAAAGAATGTATGAATTCTTAGATAAGCTAATCAATATTTCATTACCTCGTGTAAGAGATTTTAGAGGTGTATCTAACAATTCATTTGATGGAAGAGGAAATTATACTTTAGGTGTTAAAGAACAATTAATTTTCCCTGAAATTGATTTTGATAAAGTAAATAAATTAAGAGGGATGGACATCGTAATTGTAACTAGTGCTACTAATGATGAAGAAGGTCATGAATTACTAGCTCAATTAGGAATGCCTTTCAAAAAGAAAAGATAGGAGGACTTAATAATGGCTAAAACATCAATGAAAGTAAAACAACAACGTCCTCAAAAATATAAAGTACGTGAATATACACGTTGCGAACGTTGTGGTAGACCACATTCAGTAATTAGAAAGTTTAAACTTTGTAGAATTTGCTTCCGCGAATTAGCTTACAAAGGTGAAATCCCAGGTGTTAAAAAATCAAGCTGGTAAAAGAAGGAGGATATATTCATGTCAATGACAGATCCAATTGCAGATATGTTAACAAGAATCCGTAATGCGAATAGACAACATCATGATGAAGTTTCTATTCCAGCATCAAAGACTAAGCAAGATATTGCTGAAATCTTAAAAAACGAAGGATTCATTGCAGGATATAAAGTTGAAGGCGAAGGTGCCATCAAAAATATCAACATCACTCTAAAATATAGAGGAGATGACAAAGTAATTACAAATTTAAAAAGAATCTCAAAACCAGGATTCCGTGTTTATGCTAAAGTAGATGAAATTCCTAAGGTATTAAATGGTTTAGGAATTGTTATCTTATCAACTTCACAAGGATTAATGACTGATAAAGAAGCAAGAAATAAAAAAGTCGGTGGAGAAGTATTAGCTTACGTTTGGTAATAAATTTATAGGAGGTATAACTGATGTCTCGTATCGGTAATAAAAAAATTGCGATACCTGAAGGAGTTACTGTTGAAATCGCTAAAGATAATACAGTTACTGTAAAAGGAAGCAAAGGAACACTAACAAGACAATTTTCACCAGTTATCACAATCGAACAAAATGATGGTGAAATCACAGTGAAAAGAAGTAGTGAACAAAAAACCCATAAACAATTACATGGGACTACAAGAGCTTTAATCGCTAACATGATCACAGGTGTTCATGATGGTTATAAAAAAGAACTTCAAATCGTCGGTATTGGTTACCGTGCTCAAATGAAAGGGAACAACTTAGTACTTAACGTAGGTTATTCTCATCCAGTAGAAATCGAAGCTGAAGAAGGAGTTAAAATTGAAGCTCCTGAAAATACAAAAATCATTGTTTCTGGAATTTCTAAGGAACGTGTCGGTGAAATTGCTGCTAGAATTAGAGCTGTTAAAAAACCAGAACCTTATAAAGGTAAAGGAATTAAATATGTTGATGAAAGAATCATCAGAAAAGAAGGAAAAACTGCTGGTAAGAAGTAGTTTTAGAGTAAGAAAGGAGCTATATCAATGGCTAAATCTCAATCACGTAATGATATACGTGTAAAACGTCATTCTAGAGTTCGTACTAAAATTAGTGGAACTGCTGAATGTCCTAGATTAAACGTGTTCCGTTCAAACTCTCATATTCATGCTCAAATCATTGATGACGTTGATGGAAAAACACTAGTTAGCGCATCAAGTGTAGATATGAAACTTGAAAACGGTGCAAATGTTGAAGCTGCAACTAAAGTAGGAACTGAACTTGCAAAAAGAGCAGCTGCAAAGAAAATTAAAAATGTAGTATTTGATCGTGGTGGTTATGTATATCATGGTCGTGTAAAAGCCCTAGCAGAAGCTGCTAGAGAAGGCGGATTAGAATTCTAGAAAGGGGTAAATATGGAACAACGTAAACCAAGAACTAATAATGGTGACAGAAAACAAGGACCTAGAAGAAAAGGTAATAATAGAAGAGCACCAAGAAGAGAAGAAAAAGAATTTGAAGAACGAGTTGTTACTATTAACCGTATTACTAAAGTTGTAAAAGGTGGACGTAAAATGCGTTTTGCTGCACTTGTAGTAATTGGTGATAGAAAAGGTCGTGTTGGTTTTGGTACTGGTAAAGCAAACGAAGTACCTGACGCAATCAGAAAAGCATGTGAAAATGCTAAACGTAATGTAATCACAGTTCCAAATGTTCATGGTACTACTACTCATGAAGTTACTGGTGTCTATGGTTCAGGTAGAGTATTCATTAAACCTGCATCTCAAGGTACTGGAATCATCGCTGGTGGACCAGTTCGTGCTGTTGTGGAACTTGCAGGATACTCAGACATCTTATCTAAATCTTTAGGAAGCCGTACACCAATTAACATGGTTAGAGCTACTATGGAAGGTCTAGCTTCATTAAAAACTGTTAATGAAGTAGCTGAACTTAGAGATAAGAAAGTAGAAGAAATTTTTGGTTAGGGGGCAATTAAGATGGCTAAAAAATTAAGTATAACATTAGTTAAGAGTCCAATTGGTTGCTTAGCAAAACAAAAGAGTACTCTTAAAGCTTTAGGTTTAACTAAAATGCATAAAACAGTAGAAAAAGATGACAATGAATTAATCAAAGGAATGATTAATGTTGTATCACACCTAGTAAAAGTAGAAGAAAAATAGGAGGTGTAAAAATGAAACTACACGAATTACAATATACTGAAGGATCTCGTAAAACTAGAAAACGTGTTGGTCGTGGAACAAGTTCAGGAACTGGTAAGACAGCTGGACGTGGACAAAAAGGTCAAGGCGCTAGATCTGGTGGAGGTAAAAAACCTGGATTCGAAGGTGGACAAACACCTTTATTCATGCGTTTACCAAAACGTGGATTCACAAATTTTAATAGAGTTGAATATTCAATCATCAATCTTGAACAATTAAATTCATTCAAAGATGGTGCTACAGTAGATGCAAAGGCATTAAAAGAAGCAGGGTTAGTAAAAAAAGAATTAGATGGTATTAAAGTCTTAGGTAATGGAGAATTAACTAAGAAATTAACTGTAAAAGCTAATAAATTTTCTAAATCTGCAATTGCTGCAATTGAAGCTGCAGGTGGAAAAACTGAGGTGATCTAAGATGCTTACATTTTTAAAAAATGTATTCAAAAAAGGTGAACTTCGTCAAAAAGTAATATTTACTCTAGGTATCTTATTCGTTTATCGTTTAGGTGCCGGAGTAACAATTCCAGGTGTTAATATCGGTTCATTATCTTCTAATAGTACTAATGAAGGTATATTTGGAATTATGAATCTGCTTGGAGGAGGAACTTTAGAAAGATTTTCTTTATTCTCTTTAGGAGTTACTCCATATATCACTTCTTCAATCATCATTGAATTATTATCAATGGATGTTATTCCAGCGTTAACACGTTGGCGTAAAGAAGGAAATACTGGTAAAAAGAAGAAAGACAGAGTTACAAGAATATTAACAATGTTCTTATCTGCCCTTCAAGGTGGAGTATTAACTTATGCTTTCGATACTGGTTATGGAATTCTTACTGATACATCTATTTGGTCATATGCTTATGTTGTAATAATTATGATGGCTGGAAGTATGTTTGCTATTTGGTTAGGTGACCAAATCACAAACAAAGGAATTGGTAATGGTGTATCATTACTAATCTTTACAGGTATCGTTTCTAACTTACCTAACTCATTTATTACAACTTACAACAACCTTGTAAGTTATGATAGTGGTATGGTTCTTGATATCTTATGGTATGTCCTATTCGTAATTGTTTATTTGGCAATTGTCGTATTCGTAGTCTTTACTGAAGGTTCAGTTCGTAAAGTACCTATCGTTTATGCAACAAGTTCTAATACAACAATGAGAACTAAGGATCAAACTCATATGCCTATTAAGATTAATAGTTCAGGAGTTATCCCTGTAATCTTTGCAAGTAGTGTCCTAGCTGCACCAAGAACGGTTGTATCGTTTATGGCTACTAGCTCAACTACAACAATGATAAATGATATCTTTAATTATCAAAAACCAATAGGATTTTGTTTATATATCCTAATGATTATTGGATTTACATTCTTCTATTCAAACTTACAGATTGACTCTGAAAAAATCAGTGATGATCTTAAAAAGAATGGTGGATCAATTCCAGGAGTTAGAACTGGTTTAGATACTAAGAGATATTTAAAAATTGTATTAAATAGAGTAACTGTTGTTGGAGCATTAACACTATGTATTATTGCTGCAATTCCAATTATTACTCCAGTTCTATGGACACAAACAAGTAATGCGTCTTTATCACTTGGTGGTACAGGACTTATTATCGTAACTGGTGTTGCATTAGAAACTGTTAAACAAATTAAAACATTTGTAACTAGAAAAGAATATCACGGTTATATTCGTAAATAGTATAGAAAGAAGGCATAATAATGAATATTATTCTTATGGGGCCTCCTGGTGCAGGAAAAGGTACTCAAGCTGCTAATTTAGTAAAAGAATATGGGTTAACTCAAATCTCCACAGGAGACATCTTTAGAAAAGCTTTAAAGGAAGAAACTAAATATGGTGTTATCGCAAAATACTTTATTCAATTTGGACACTTAGTACCTGATGACTATACTATTCAAATGGTCAAAGATTATATCGAAGAAAATGATTTCCCTAACGGATTCATTTTAGATGGTTTCCCAAGAACAATCATTCAAGCAAGAGAACTTGAAAATATGGCTAAACAATTTGATTTCAAAATTGATGCAATCATCAATTTAGATATCGATTTTGGTAAACTTACTAAAAGACTTGCTGGAAGAAGAACTTGTCCAGACTGTGGAGCTAGTTATCACTTAGAATTCAATCCACCTAAAGTGGAAGGTATTTGTGATAAATGTGGCGGAAAACTTTATCAAAGACCTGATGAAAGTGAAGAAGCTGTGAAGGTTCGTTTAGATACTTATAACAAACAAACTAAACCTCTAATTGATTATTATTCAATGAAAGGTGAACTCACTAATATAAATGGTGATCAATCTATGGAAGACGTCTTTGCTGATATCAAAAAAGCCTTGGAGGCTAAATAATGATAGTTACTAGAGATGAACGAGAAATCGACTTGATGAGACAAGCAGGACATATCGTGGCGCTTGTTCATCAAAAACTAAAAGATGTAATAGTTCCAGGAATAACTACTAAACAAATTAATGAAATTTGCGAAAAGGTTATTCGCGATAATGGCGCTACTCCTTCTTTCTTAAATTTGTATGGATTTCCAGCAGCTGTTTGTACTTCAATAAATGAAGTCGTAGTTCATGGAATTCCAGATGATACAAAATTAAAAGATGGAGATATTATATCTGTCGATGTTGGGGCTTGTTATAAAGGTTACCATGGTGATTCTGCTTGGAGTTACCCGGTTGGTAATATTTCTGATGAAGCTAAACATCTACTAGAAGTTTGTGAACAATCTTTATATGAAGGTTTGAAACAAGCTAAAGCTGGTAATCGTTTATCAGATATTGGTCATGCAGTTCAAGTTTATCTTGAAAGTAATGGCTGTACTACTCCCAAAAATTATACTGGACATGGAATCGGAACTGAAGTTCATGAAGATCCAGCCGTCCCTAATTATGGAGAAGCAGGAAAAGGTCCTCGCCTTAAAAGTGGAATGTGCATCGCTATTGAGCCAATGGCTCATCTAGGAAAAGATGAAACTGAAACTTTAAAAGACGGATGGACAGTAGTAACTAAAGACCGCACCTTAGCGGCACATTATGAACACACAGTCGTTATTAGAGATAACGAATGTGAAATTCTTACTAAACTTTAATAAGGAGATAAATATGGCAAAAAAAGATGACGTTATTGAAGTAGAAGCTACTGTACTTGAAACATTACCAAATGCAATGTTCAAAGTAGCACTTGAAAATGGAGTAGAAATCTTGGCTCACGTTTCTGGTAAAATCCGTATGCATTACATTCGCATTTTACCGGGGGATAAGGTTACTGTAGAAATTTCTCCATACGACTTAACACGTGGGCGAATTACATTTAGACATAAATAATACCTAAAGGAGGTATGAATCATGAAAGTAAGAGCATCTGTAAAACCGATGTGTGAAAAATGCAGAGTAATTAAAAGAAAAGGGCGCGTAATGGTAATTTGCGAAAACCCTAAGCATAAACAAAGACAAGGATAGAGGAGGAAATTATTAATGGCTCGTATTGCTGGTGTTGATATCCCACGTGACAAACGTGTTGTAATATCACTTACATATATTTATGGAATCGGTTCAACTACTGCTTCTAAAATCTGTAAAGCTGCTGGAATCTCAGAAGATACTAGAGTTAAAGATTTAACTGAAGAAGAAGTTACTAAGATTCGTAAAGAAGTTGAAACAATTAAAGTTGAAGGAGATCTTCGTAGAGAAACTCAATTAAACATTAAGAGATTAATGGAAATTGGATCTTACAGAGGAATCCGTCATCGTAAAGGTCTTCCTGTTCGTGGTCAAAAGACTAAGACTAATGCTCGTACTCGTAAGGGTAAAGCAAAACCAATTGCAGGAAAGAAACAAGCTGTATAGGAGGGTTGAAGAACAATGGCAAAAGTAAAACAAGTACGTGGTAAGAAACGTGCAAAGAAAAATATCGCAAAGGGTGTAGCTCATATTCATTCAACTTTCAATAATACTATCGTTACTATCACAGACGAAAACGGAAACGTTTTATCTTGGTCTAGTGCTGGTGCTTTAGGATTTAAAGGTTCTAAGAAATCTACACCATACGCTGCTCAAATGGCATCTGAAGCTGCTGCAAAAGCATCTATGGATCATGGAGTTAAGAGCGTAGAAGTAAACGTTAAAGGTCCTGGACCTGGACGTGAAGCAGCAGTAAGAGCTTTACAAGCTGCAGGATTAGAAGTAACTGCTATTACAGACGTTACACCAATCCCACATAATGGATGTCGTCCACCAAAACGTCCTCGTGGTTAATATTTAATTAAATATATTGATAATTCCAAGAGGAAAGAGGAGGAAAACATGCATAAATTTGAAAAAGCTAATATTAATATAGAAAAATATGATGAAACTGAAAACTATGGTAAATTCGTTGTAGAACCTCTAGAAAGAGGATTTGGAACTACTTTAGGTAATGCTCTTAGAAGAGTATTACTTAGCTCTTTACCAGGATGTGCAGTTTACGCTATTAAAGTTGATGGTGCTATTCATGAATTTGCATCACTTGATGGAATAGTTGAAGATGTTACTTATATCATCTTACAAATCAAAAAATTAGTTTTTGATATCGATGGTGATGAACCGGTTAAGATGGTAATCGATGTTAAAGGACCTGCAACAGTAACAGGTGCTGATATTCAATGTCCTGCTGAAGTCAAAATGATTTCAAATGATATCGAATTAGCTCATGTCTCTGAAGGTGGTCACTTATATATTGAATTATACGCTAAAAAAGATCGCGGTTATGCAAGTGCAGACCAAAACAAAAAAGAGATTAATGAAATTGGAATAATTCCAACTGATTCAATTTATTCTCCAATTGAAAAAGTTGCATATCATGTAGAACCAACTAGAGTTGGTGAAAGTGCAAAATATGATCAACTTACTTTAGAAGTCGAAACAAATGGTGCATTAAAACCTTTTGATGCTGTAAGTATCGCTTCTAAGATTCTTGTTGAACATTTAAATATGTTTGTAGAAATGAACAACTTCGCTTCTAACATGGAAGTAATGGCAGAAGTTGAAGAAGATACAACTGATAAAGTCTTAGATATGACTATTGAAGAATTAGATTTATCTGTTCGTTCATACAACTGTTTAAAGAGAGCAGGTATCCAAACTGTTCAAGATTTAGCTAGTAAATCAGAAGATGATATGATCAAAGTTCGTAACTTAGGTAAAAAATCTCTTAAAGAGGTTACTGAAAAGTTAGTAGAACTTGGTTTAGGATTTAAATCAGTAGATTAATAATTATGGAAGGAGCACTTAGACGTGGCTAAAAATAGAAAATTAGGACGTACTTCAGACATTCGTAAATCAATGTTAAATAGCTTAGCTACTGAAGTTATCGTTAATGGAAAAATTGAAACTACAGAAACTAGAGCTAAAGAAGTAAGTAGTGTTGTAGATGAATTCATTACTTTAGGTAAACGTGGTGATCTTCATGCAAGAAGACAAGCAGCTGCAGATTTACATAATGTAATTGATGAAAACACTGGTAAGACAGCAGTTCAAATCTTATTTGATGATGTTGCACCTAAATTCAAGGATGTTGATGGTGGATACACTCGTATCTTAAAGACTTATAACCGTAAAGGTGACAATGCCCCAATGGCTATCCTTACACTTACAAAATAGTAATTATTTAAAGCTATGAATTTATTCATAGCTTTTTTAATTTAAGTTTATAAAAGAGAATTATTATGTTACTATCGTAAAGATAATTCATTAGTATATCAATTGACTAATAAAGTGATAAATAATAGAATTATACAGAAACAAGAGGACCTAATGGAAAATATTATTGAAGTTAAAAATTTATCTTTTTCTTATCAAAGTAATCAAAGAGTCTTAGATGATATCTCATTTAATATCAAAAAAGGAAGTTATACTGTTTTACTTGGTCACAATGGTAGTGGAAAAAGTACTATCGCTAAACTCTTAATTGGTTTATTGGGAAAAGAAAATGGTGATATTAATATTTCTGGTTATCAATTAAATCTAGAAAACTTATATAAAGTTCGAGAAAAAATCGGAATTGTCTTTCAAAATCCTGATAACCAATTTATTGGTAGTACTGTTAGAGATGATATCGCTTTTGGCCTAGAAAATATGTGTGTTCCGCATGAAGAAATGGATGCCATAATTACAAAATATGCTAGTAAAGTTGGAATGCTAGATTTTTTAGACCATGAACCAACTAAACTTTCTGGTGGTCAAAAACAAAGAGTCGCAATTGCTGGAATTATGGCAATGAGTCCTTCAATTATTATTTTAGATGAAGCAACAAGTATGCTTGATCCAATTGGTAAAAGAGAAATTAATTCTTTAATAAAAGAATTAAATAAAGAAAAAGATATTACTATTATTTCTATTACTCATGACATTGAAGAAGCCACAAAGGCTGATGAGGTTATCCTTTTAAATCAAGGTAAGATAGAAAAAACAGGTAATCCGACTGCTGTTTTAAGTAATCAAAAACTTTTAAATAAACTTAAATTAGATATTCCCTTTTCCTTAAAAATTACTAAGGGGTTAAAAGAAAAAGGGATATCTTTAAAAGAAACTACATCTTATGAGGAAATGGTAAAAGAATTATGTCAATTAACTTTGAAGAAGTAAGCCATATATATGGACTTAAAACCCCTTTTGAATATAAAGCATTAACGGATGTAAGTTTAAAAATTGATGATGGAACATTTACAGCTATAATTGGTCAAACTGGTTCAGGAAAATCAACTCTTATCCAACATATTAACGCTTTATTATTACCTACTAGCGGAACTGTCAAGATTGATGAATTCGTTATTACAGCTAATAAAAAACATGATAAATTAAAGCCTTTAAGAAAAAAAGCCGGGCTTGTATTTCAATTTCCGGAATATCAATTGTTTGAAGAAACAATTGAAAAAGATATTATCTTTGGACCTATTAATTTTGGCGTTGAAGAAAAAGAAGCTAAAAATATTGCACATAAAATGCTAAAACTGGTTGGCTTAGATGAAGAATATCTTACCAAGTCACCATTTGATCTTTCAGGTGGTCAAAAAAGAAGAGTAGCTATTGCGGGTATTTTAGCAATGGAACCAGATATCTTAATTTTAGATGAACCTACAGCTGGTTTAGACCCCCAAGGGGCTAAAGAAATGATGGATTTATTCAAAAAGATTAATGAAACCGGAGTAACAATTATTTTAGTTACTCATGATATGAATCATGTTCTTAAATACTGTGATGAAGTTGTAGTAATGCATAAAGGTAAGTTAGAAAGAAAAGACAAAGTAGATAATGTCTTTAAAGATGAAGAATACTTAAATCAACTAGGAATCGATCTACCTCAAATCACTTCATTTATTTTGACATTAAATCAAAATGGTTATCATTTAGATCCTTCTATTAAAACTACTGATGAATTAATTGATGCTTTAGGAGGACAACTAAATGGATAATATGACATTTGGAAAATACATTCCTACCAATTCATTAATTCATCGCCTTGATCCTCGTTTAAAGATTGTAACTTTATTAATATTTTTAGTGGCTGTATTCTTTGATGCTGGATTTATTGGATATGGAGTTTTAGCAGTGTATGTTTTAATATGTGCACTTCTTTCAAAAATATCACTTAAACAGATTCTAAAAGCAATCAAACCAATGATTTTTATGATGTTGTTTTTAATGTTCTTTAATATCTTTTTAATCAATACAGGTAGTGTAGTATGTAATATTAATGGGTTTAAAATCTACTCTGGAGCTTTAAGACAATCTGCCTATATTGCTATTAGATTAGTTTTAATCATCACTCTTACTACAATAATTACATCATCTACTAAACCATTAGAAATGACGCTAGCTATTGAGTCACTTTTAAATCCCTTGAAAAGATTTAAGTTCCCTGTTCATGAACTAGCAATGATGATTAGTATTGCTCTTAGATTTATCCCAGATTTATTAGATGAAACAAAAAGAATAATGAAAGCTCAAGCAAGTCGAGGAGTAGACTTTAGTGAAGGTAGTATAATGGAAAAAATTAAATCAATTATATCTTTAATAATTCCGTTATTCATATCAGCCTTTGAAAGAGCAGAAGAATTAGCTAACGCTATGGAAAGTCGTAATTACAATCCATCTGCAACAAGAACTAGATATCAAACATTATCATGGAATAATACGGATACTATGTGTTTAGGTGTTACTTTGATATTTAGTGTTGGAGTAATTGTAATGAGTTTTGTAATATGAGAATAAAATGTATATGTAGTTATGATGGAACAAACTTTCATGGTTGGCAGGTTCAAAAAGAATTTCGTACTACACAAGGAGAAATTCAAAAAGCACTTAAAAATATAACTGGTGAAAATATAATTATTCATGGTTCTGGTCGAACAGACCGAAAAGTTCATGCCTTAAATCAAGTATTTCATTTTGATACTTCAAAGAACCTTCCAATTGAACAATGGAAAAGAGCCATTAATCATTTTCTACCAAATGATATTTATATTAAAAGTTGTGAAGAAGTTTCAGATGAATTTCATTCAAGATACTGTGCTACTAAAAAAGAATATCGTTATTTTTTAAATACTAAAGAATACAACCCATTAGATACCAATCATATATTTCAATTTGGAAGAAAATTAGATATTGACTCAATGAAAGATGCTGCTAAGATCTTTATAGGAGAATATGATTTTGCATCTTATTGTGCTCATGATGAATATGGTAATACCATAAGAAATATTTATTCAATAGATATTGAAGAAGAAAACGGTGTTATTATCTTTTCATTGGTTGGCAATGGCTTTAGGAGATATATGGTTCGACATATAGTAGGAGCTTTAATTCAAGTCGGGCAAAAAAGAAAAACTAAAGAGTATTTAAAACAACTATTAGACAGTAAAGGCAAAGAAAAATGTTTATTTAAAGCTAAGCCACAAGGCTTATATCTTTATGAGGTAAGTTATGAAGAAGACTAATTATCATACCCATACATATCGATGCGGGCACGCAATTGGAAATGAAGAAGATATGGTTAGAGCAGCCATTAATAAAGAATATGATATTCTTGGTTTCTCTGAACATGTACCATATCCTAAGTATCGAAAACATATTTTAAAGAATTTACCAAAAACTTTTTTAGATCCTCATTCTTTTGTGACAGCAACCCATCAATTTATTTGTGATGGTCCTAATATGAGAATGCCTTATAAAACAAAAAACGATCATGAAGACAAGGTGAAAGAACTAAAAGAAAAATATAAAAATAAAATTGATATCTATCAAGGTTATGAATGTGAGTACTTTGAAGAATATCTTCCTTATTTTCAACATCTCTTAGATACTAATGAAGTGGATTATTTAATTCTAGGTAATCATTTCGATAAATGTAATCTAGCAAACAAATACTATGGCCATGAGGGCCTTTCAAACAAAGAAATAGACGATTATGTCGAAGATATTCATAACGCCTTTAGAACGCATTTATTTAGCTATTTAGCTCATCCTGATTTATTTCTACTAGGAAGAGACAAAATAGATGATTATTGTATTCAAGCCATGGATAAAATATGTAAATTATCTTTAGAATATGATGTTCCCTTAGAACTTAATGCTGGAGGTATTAGAAGAGGTGTAAGGAATAAAGAAGGAATGATTACTTATCCTTATACTTCACATATTATGTTCAGACTAGCTGGAAATTATCAAAATAAAGTAATCATCGGTATAGATGCTCATAATCCTAAAGATTTTAATGATACTGATTATCGAGTATTATTAAACTATATTAAAAAATATAATTTGAATTTGGTTGATGAAATCAAATACAAAAAAGGAAATAAATAAAACAATCATAGATTGTTTTATTTTTATTATCTAATAAAGTTCTTTTGAATATACTTATCAACTACATATTTGTTTAAAAAGTTAATTATAAATGTTAATATTAGAAAGAGGTGATGACGTTGATAAGACCATGCATAAATGATTATTTAGACAAACATAAAAGTCAATACATTGGAAAGTATCGATGCCATTCAATGGTCCAGACAAAAAAATATGAACATAAATTTAGATATTATATTTTAGATTCACAATTTAGAGAAATTAATGTTTTTCTAACCTTAGATTATTCTCATGATGAAATAGAATATAATTTCTCTGTTAGTCTTCACGAACAAGAAGAAGAATATATTATTAAAGATGCCTTGCAAAAGATTATTGATGTAAATGAATATCCTTCAATACTTCATTGTCACATCTTTGAATATTATATTGAATCTCATCCAACAAGAGGGCAACCATTAGAACCAGTGGACTATCGTAATATCCTAGATTATTTAGAGTATCATCGAGGAACTAATCAAGAAGCAGTAGACTCATTCTATGACTTTTTTATTCCTTATTTACAATTACTTCTAAAAATGAAAAGTTATCATAAATTTATGGTTTCCATTGAACTTCTTTTAGATAAAATTTTATATGAATATGAATGGGAAGGAACTAATACAAAGTTCCTGGATACTCAATATCAATATCATTTATATAATTTTAGAAAGATAATTAGAATGGTCTATGATAATATTGATAGCTTTTATAAAGAAACTAAAGATGAATTGATGCTGACATGTTATCGAATTGTAAGATTTGAAAGATTTACTTTTGCGATTATGACTGACTTTGGAACTTTAGTTATGTCAAGGCCAAAGATCCTTAAAGAATTATTAAAATACTGTGAGGAAAAAGTTGAAGAAAATAATGAAAATAATATTGTTCTTCCTTATTTAAAAGCAGTGTTTTTGAGTGATAAGGATGCCTTTAGAGAAGCCAACCTTGATGTTATAAGAAGAGTAATGTTAGACATACTAACATTTGCTAATCATGACTTAGAACTAGCTATTGGAAATAGCATTATTCATAATGAAGGATATGATTTATTAATTGAATTATTTAAACAAGATTATAATACTTTTGTATTTGTTTGTTTTCAAATAGACACATTCCCTAAAAAGTATCTTCCTATTATTAAAGAAGAATTAGAAGTGGCTATAAAGTTTTATGCAGCTAGAATGGATAATGAAGAATACCGATTATCTTCATTTGAACAAGTTGCAAATATAAATAGATTATTAATGGAAAATTTTGGAGGCTATAAATAATGAAAAATAATAGTAAAAAACTAATTGGACTTGCTGGTGTGGCAGCAGTTGCATCAGCAGCAGGAGCAACTGTAGCGTTCGCAAATAAAACATCTACAGCATTGATGTATCGACATCATAAAGAAGATGATCGTCCAAGTATTCTAGAAAGTAAATATCAAGGTAAAGATGTTTATATTAAAAATACTCAAGGGGTAAATCTTCATGGAGTTCTTCTTGAAAAAGAAGGGGCAAAATCAACTGTTCTTGTAACTCATCCTTTTGCTTTAGATTGTAAAGATATGTCTTTATATGTCCCATTCTTAAAAGAAAAATTGCCTGATTCTAATTTTCTACTTATTGATTCATGTGCTCATGGTCAAAGTGATGGATATATTAGAGGATTTGGAATAAAAGATGTAGATGATTTAGTAAAATGGAATGATTATATTTTAAAGACTTTTGGTGAAGATCAAAAAATAATCATGTTTGGTAAAGAATGTGGTGCTAATACAATCTTAAACGCTAGTGGTAAACATTTACTTAAGAATGTGTCTTGTATTATCTCTGATGGAGCATATACATCACCATATGATATTTTAGGTTATCGAGTAACCAAAGATTACTACATGCCAACAATTCCAGTTATGCCAATTGTTAGTGCTAAAGTTAAAAAAGCAATTAAGATCAACCTTAAAAATAGTACTATTGATAAAGTTCGTCATAATGATATACCAACATTATATGTTCATACTAAAACAGATGATTTTGTTCCATTAAAGATGGTTTATCAACTTTACAACAATAACCGTGGACCAAAGACTTTATTTATATTAAAAGATGAAAAATATTTGTTTGAATTACTTGAGGATGATGATTATAAAAAGACTCTAGATGAATTCTTAAAACAATATTTATAAAAAAGGAGGAGATTTATGTATTTTAAAGATTCTAAAGGATTTCCAAAAGACTTTCTATGGGGTAGTGCTTCAGCTGCATACCAAGTAGAAGGAGCTTGGAACGAAGATGGAAAAGGTCCATCTAACTGGGATAGGTTTGTAAGAATTCCCGGAAAGACATTTAAAGCTACTACAGGTGATAAGGCTGTAGATCATTATCATCGCTTTAAAGAAGATGTTAAATTAATGGCTGAACAAGGTTTAAAAACTTATCGATTTTCTATTGCTTGGTCAAGAATTTATCCTCAAGGTAATGGTGAAGTTAATGAAAAAGGACTTCAATTCTATGATGATTTAATTAATGAACTAGTTAAATATGGAATTGAACCAATGGTTACGGTTTACCATTGGGATATGCCTCAAGCCTTAGAAGATGAATATCATGGTTGGGAAAATAGAAAAATAGTTGATGACTATGTAAACTATGCTACAACTTTATTCAAAAGATATGGTGATCGAGTTAAATATTGGATTACAATGAATGAACAAAATATCTTTACTTCATTTGGGTGGCTAGAAGGAATGCATCCCCCAGGAAAAATTGATGAATTGAAGATGTTCTATCAAGTTAATCATCACGCTAATATGGCTCATGCTAAAAGTGTTTTAGCCTTAAAAGAATTATATCCAAACGCTAAAGTAGGAGCGTCATTTGCTTATAGTCCATCTTATGCTTATGATCGTCGTCCTGAAAATGCAATGGCTAAAGCTGATTATGATGACCTTCAAAATTATTATTGGATGGATGTTTATGCTTATGGACGATATCCAAGAAGTGCAATGCAATTTCTAAAGTCTATAAATGTTGCTCCAACTATGGAAGCTGGAGATGAACAAATTATGAAAGATGCTGCTTCTAAGATTGATTTTATGGGTGTTAACTATTATCAAACTTGTGTTGTAGAATATAATCCATTAGATGGAGTGGGTACTTCTCATGAAATGAATACTACCGGTAAAAAAGGAACTGCTAAAGTTCAAGGTGTCCCAGGTTTATATAAAAAACCAGCCAATGATTACTTACCAACAACTGACTGGGATTGGACAATTGATCCTATGGGACTTAGAATGTGTTGTCGTGAAATCACTTCAAGATATGATTTACCGATTGTTATTAGTGAAAATGGACTTGGAGCTTTTGATAAATTAGAAAATGGAGAAATCCATGATCCTTATAGAATTGATTATTTAAAAGCTCATATTGAAGAACTAAAAAAAGCTTGTGATGATGGATGTCAAGTATTAGCTTATTGTACTTGGTCATACACTGATTTACTTAGCTGGTTAAATGGATATCAAAAGAGATATGGATTTGTATATGTCGATAGAGAAGAAGATGAAAACTCTGGTACATGTAATAGATATAAAAAAGATTCATACTATTGGTATCAAAAAGTAATTAAAACGAATGGAGAAGAATTATAAGAATGACATTAAGTCATTCTTATTATTTAGTAAAGAATATGAAATATAGTTTTGAAAATGATTATAGTGAAGGAACTCATCCTAAAATATTAGAAGCTCTAGTTAAAACTAATTTAGAGCAAACAGTTGGTTATGGATTAGATGATTATTGTCTTCAAGCAACTAATGCTTTAAAGAAAAAAGTAAACAACAATAACATTGATGTTCATTTTTTACCAAATGGAACAGGAACTAATGCTTTAGTTATTGATACTATTTTAAAAAGGTATCAAGCAGTTATTGCCTGCGATTCTGGGCATATTAATGTTCATGAAACAGGAGCAGTTGAATCAACTGGCCATAAGGTATTAACTAGACCCCATATTAATGGGAAACTAAATGTGAAAATGATTGAATCAATCCTTAATGAACATCCAGATGAACATATGGTAATGCCAAGTATGGTCTATATTTCTCAACCAACAGAATATGGAACAGTATATTCATTAGAAGAACTAAAAGACATTTATAATTATTGTAAGCAACACAATCTCTATTTATACATTGATGGAGCTAGACTTGCATCGGCCTTATGTGTAGAAGGTGCTCCTTCTTTAAAAGATCTCGTCAATTATAGTGATGTTTTCTATATTGGTGGGACTAAAAATGGGGCATTAATGGGTGAATGCTTAGTTATTGTAAATGATGAATTAAAAAATGATTTTAGATATCAAATTAAAAATCATGGTTTGATGATGGCTAAAGGAAGAATCTTAGGAATTCAATTTCTAGAACTTTTTAAAGATAATCTTTATGAAGAAATAGGAAAACATCAAACAGATATGGCTCAGTATATGGCAAAACAATTAAGAGAGTTAAATGTTCAATTTTATCTTGAGTCACCTACTAATCAATTATTTATAATTCTTAGTAATGAGTTAATTGAAAAACTTCATCAAGATTACAATTTTATGATTTTTCAACCAATTGATGACAATAATTCTTGTGCTCGATTAGTGACATCATTTAACACCCAAAAAAGCGATGTAGATGGCTTTATATCAACGTTTAAAAAGTATATGTAATAGTAATAAATGATTGAAAACGCTTCACACAAGTAGTATCATTACTTCATAGGGTAAACCTAAATTAAAAAGAAAGATTGGAGATTTAAAAAATGAATAAGACTGAATTAGTAGAAGCAATTGCTGCTCAAACTGGAATGACTAAAACTGATGCTGACAAAGCAGTAGCTGCATTTATCGATGAAATTACTAAAGCTTTAGTAAAAGGTGATAAAGTAGCTATCAAAGGATTTGGTAACTTCGAAGTTAGAGAAAGAAACGCTAGAACTGGACGTAACCCAAGAACTGGTGAAACAATGGAAATTGCTGCTAGTAAAGCTCCTGCATTCAAAGCAAGCTCTGCTCTTAAAAAAGCTGTAAATAAATAATAATAATTTACACAAAAAAACCTCTATCATTGATGGAGGTTTTTAAATAAAAAAACTGGCTAAGCCAGTTTTTATTTTACTATTTTTCCGTAAACTTCTCTTCCACATCCAGCTGCATTACTTTCATCAGTATCAATATGCATAGCTGTAGCGTAGTTATTTGATACTCTACATACAACATCACCAAATACAAGTGATCTACCATTAGTATCTAATTCAACTTTAACGATTTCACCGTTTTTAACTCCAAATTTAGAAGCATCTTCTTCAGTTAAGTGAATATGTCTTTTAGCAGCGATAACTCCACATGGAATTTCTACTTCACCTTTAGGCCCTACAAGTTTACAACCAGCAGTACCTTCAATATCACCTGATTCTCTAACTTGAGCTTGAAGTCCAAGGCTTCTAGCATCAGTAAGTGAGATTTCAACTTGAGTATCTTTTCTTGTTGGTCCAAGAATAGTCATGTTTTGTTGAGATTTAGCTCCCACAACAGTTACTTTTTCTTCACAAGCAAATTGTCCTGGTTGAGAAAGATCCTTTTTATTAGTTAGTTGGTATCCTTCTCCAAATAAAGTAGCTAAGTCTTTATCTGATAAATGAATATGACGAGCACTTGTTTCTACAATAAATTTATTGTCCATTATTATTTCTCCTTTTTACTATACAATTATCGAACAAATACGAACTTTATTCAATATAAATGCAAAAAAAGATATTTTTTTTAATTATTGATAAATAAAAATTTATTAAAATAGTAAAAAATAATCACTTACTTTAATAAAATATTATTACATTCCTTTAAAAACCGCATTATTACGTAAAATATAAAAAAATAATTTTTACATATTTATGAATATCCTAAATTGTATACAATTCTTTACATAATTTTCTAAATATTGTAATATATATTCACTATTCAAGGGAGGAAGATAAATGAACAAAGTAAAAGGACTATATGATAAGTCATTTGAACATGATAATTGTGGTATTGGGGCTGTTGTTAACATTAAAGGTGTTAAGACTCATATCACTGTTAGCAACGCTTTAAAAATAGTCGAACAATTAGAACATCGTGCTGGTAAAGATGCAGCTGGTAAAACTGGTGATGGAGTAGGAATCCTTACCCAAATACCATACTCTTTCTTTAAAAAGACAATTACTGATTTTACTTTACCTTTAGAAGGTAAAGTAGGAGTAGGAATGTTCTTTTTACCAACTGATGAACATTATCGTAACCGGGTTATGAAAATGTTTGAAACAATTATAAAAAAAGAAGAAATGGAATTTTTAGGATGGCGTAAAGTACCAACTACACCTAATGTCCTAGGTGAAAAAGCCATTGAAGCTATGCCAGCTATCTATCAATGTTTTATTAAAAAACCTCATGGTTTAGATAAAGGTTTACCTTTTGATAGAAAACTATATACTGCAAGACGTATTTTTGAACAATCTGACTTTGATCATACTTATGTATGTTCTCTTTCATCACGTACAATTGTCTATAAAGGAATGTTTTTAGTAGGACAATTACGTTCATTCTTTAATGATCTTCAAGATGAAGATTATAAAAGTGCTATCGCCCTTGTTCATTCAAGATTCTCAACTAATACTATGCCTTCATGGCGTCGTGCTCACCCTAATAGATTTATGGTTCATAATGGAGAAATCAATACTATTAAAGGTAATGCCAATAATATGTTATCCCGTGAAGAAAATATGGAAACTAAGGCAATAGATACTAGTAAAGTATATCCTGTAATCGATGCATCTGGATCAGATTCAGCAATGTTAGATAATACATTAGAATTCTTAGTGATGTCTGGAATGGATCTTCCAAGAGCAGTTATGATGTGTATCCCTGAACCTTATGAAAATGATCGTAGTATGTCTCAAACTAAAAAAGATTTCTATGAATATAATTCAACTTTAATGGAACCTTGGGATGGACCAGCTTCTATTCTATTTACTGATGGTGATGTAATGGGGGCAGTACTCGATCGTAATGGTCTAAGACCATCTAGATATTATATTACTAGAGATGATTATTTAATTCTTTCATCAGAAGTAGGAGCTCTTCCTGTTGATGAACAAGACATTGTTTTAAAAGAACGTTTAAGACCAGGTAAAATGCTTTTAGTCGATACTAAAAAAGGTGAATTAATTGATGATGATTCTTTAAAAGAAACATATGCTTTAAAACAACCTTATGGTGAATGGTTGGAATCTAATTTGATTAAGTTATCAGATATTAGAATTCCTAATGTTAGAGTAGAAAGATACGAAAATGAAGAATTAACTAAACTTCAAAAGGTATTTGGTTACTCTTATGAAGATGTTAATGACTATATTAGAAAGATGGCTCTTTCAGGTAGTGAAGCTATTATCGCTATGGGTAATGATGCTCCTCTTGCAGTCCTTTCTAAAAAACATCCACCATTATTTAATTATTTCAAACAATTATTTGCCCAAGTTACTAATCCACCAATCGATGCTATTAGAGAAGAAATAATTACTTCAACAAGTGTTTATATTGGTCGCGATGGTAATATGTTAAAAGATAAGGCTAGTAATGCTCATTTACTTAAAATAGATCATCCAATATTATCAAATACTGATTTACTTAAAATAAAAAATATTAAAAAACCAGGATTTAAAGTAGCTACTGTATCTTCTATTTATATGAAGAATACTTCTCTTGAAAAAGCATTAGATAAATTATTCGTTGAAACAGATAAAGCCTTTAATCAAGGAGCAAATATTATAATTGTATCTGATCGAGGAGTAGATGAAAATCACTTACCAATTCCTTCTTTACTTGCAACAGGAGCCTTAAACTCATATCTTGTAAGAACTAAAAAAAGAAATAGTATGGCTCTAATTATTGAATCAGGTGAACCTAGAGAAGTACATCACTATGCCACATTACTTGGTTATGGAGCAAGTGCAATATGTGGTTATGTAGCTCAAGATACAATCTTTGATATGATTGACAATGGTTTACTTGATAAAGATTACTACGCTGCCGTGGATGATTATAATCATGGTATCTTAAGTGGAATAGTAAAGATAGCATCTAAAATGGGTATTTCAACTATTCAGTCTTATCGTGGCTCTCAAAACTTTGAAGCTATCGGATTAGCTAAAGAATTTGTTGATAAGTATTTTCCAAAGACTATTACTAGAATAGAAGGAAAAAATATTAAAGATATTGAAGCTGAAGTTGAATACCATCATAATTTAGTTTTTGATCCATTAGGATTACCAGTAGATATTACTTTAGATTCATCAGGAGAACATAAAGTCCGTTCTGGAAAAGAAAAACACTTATATAATCCTCAAACTATTCATACATTACAACTAGCAACTAGAAATGGTGATTATAGTTTATTTAAAGAATATACTAAATTGGTTAATGAAGAAGAAAAGGATATTTCTCTTAGAGGATTATTAACCTTCAAAAAGGTCAAATCAATTCCTTTAGAAGAAGTAGAACCAGTAGAAAAGATTGTTCAAAGATTTAAAACTGGAGCAATGTCATATGGATCAATTTCTAAAGAAGCTCATGAAACTCTTGCAATCGCCATGAATAGACTTAAAGGTAAGTCTAATAGTGGAGAAGGAGGAGAAGATCCAGAAAGATTCGTTCCTCTTGCTAATGGTGATTCTAAATGTTCAGCTATTAAACAAGTAGCTTCTGGAAGATTTGGGGTAACTAGTGAATACTTATGTTCAGCTAAAGAAATCCAAATTAAAATGGCTCAAGGAGCAAAACCAGGCGAAGGTGGACACTTACCTTCAATGAAAGTTTATCCATGGGTTGCTAAAACTAGACATTCAACACCAGGTGTTGCTTTAATTTCACCACCACCTCATCATGATATCTATTCAATAGAAGACTTAGCTCAATTAATATATGACTTAAAGAACGCTAATAATAAAGCTCGAATTTCAGTTAAGTTAGTATCTGAAGCTGGGGTTGGAACTGTTGCTGCTGGAGTTGCCAAAGCAGGAAGCCAAGTAATTCTTATTTCTGGATATGATGGAGGAACTGGAGCTGCGCCTAAAAACTCAGTCTATAATGCGGGACTTCCTTGGGAATTAGGACTTGCTGAAGCCCACCAAACATTAATTCAAAATGACTTAAGAAGTCATGTCATTATTGAAACTGATGGTAAACTGATGAGTGGTAAAGATATTGCTATTGCTACATTACTAGGAGCTGAAGAATATGGCTTTGCAACTGCTCCTCTTGTAACAATGGGATGTGTAATGATGAGAGTATGTAATCTGGATACATGTCCAGTTGGAGTAGCTACTCAAAATCCAATCCTTAGAAAAAGATTTAAAGGAAAACCAGAATATGTTGAAAACTTTATGAGATTTATTGCTCAAGAGTTAAGAGAATATATGGCTCAACTTGGATTTAGAACTATTGATGAAATGGTTGGAAGAGCTGACTTGTTAGAAGTTAGAGAAGGCTCTACTAATATTGATTTATCAAGAGTAATTGATAGTGAATACGCTAAAAATAAATATAATCATTTTAATGAAAAAGATAAATATGATTTCAAATTAGATGCAGTAAAAGATACAACAGTTCTTAAAAAGAACTTCTCTAAATTGTTGAAAGATAAAAAACCAGGAACAATTGATGTTGAAATCACTAATACCGATCGTTCTTTTGGAACAATGTTTGGTAGTGAAATCACTAATACTTGTGGTAATGAATTAAAAGAAGATACTTACAAGGTAAATTGTTATGGAGCCGGAGGACAAAGTTTTGGAGCATTTATTCCTTCAGGGTTAACTCTTAACCTTAAAGGTGACAGTAATGATTACTTTGGAAAAGGTTTATCAGGAGGTAAATTAATTGTGTCTCCAAGCGATGGATCTAATTTAGTTCCAGAAGAAAACATTATTATTGGAAATGTTGCCTTATATGGAGCTACAAGTGGAGAAGCCTATATTAATGGTATTGCTGGTGAAAGATTTGCAGTACGTAATTCTGGAGCCAAAGCTGTAGTTGAAGGTGTAGGAGATCATGGATTAGAATATATGACAGGGGGAGTAGTTGTTGTCTTAGGTGAAACTGGCCGTAACTTCGCTGCTGGAATGTCAGGTGGACATGCCTATATTTATGATCCCCATAATACTTTCTATTCAAAGATTAATAAATCTTTAGTTGATTACTTCCCAATTCATTCCAAATATGATGAGGAAGAATTGAAAGATTTAATTGAAAAACATTATAAATATACAGGAAGTAAAGTAGCTAAAAATATCTTAGATGATTTTGAACATCATCTAACATTATTCAAAAAGGTAATACCTTTTGAATATAAAGCAATGATGAAATCAATTGCTGATTTCAAACAACAAGGTCTAACTGATGAACAAGCTAAAGTTGAAGCGTTTAATGCTTTAAAGAAAGGAAGATAACTATGGGAAAACCAACAGGATTTTTAGAAATAGAACGTGAAAATAGTAAAGAAATAGAACCCTTAAAAAGAATTAAAAACTTTAATGAATTCCATAAGTATCTTTCTAAGGAAGAACAATCTAAACAAGCAGCTAGATGTATGGATTGTGGAGTTCCATTTTGTCAATCAGGGAAAGATTTAATGGGTAAAACATCTGGATGTCCACTAAATAATTTAGTTCCTGAATGGAATGATTTAGTTTATCGGGGAAATTATAAAGAAGCAGTTAAAAGACTTCTAAAAACCAATAATTTTCCTGAATTTACATCTCGAGTATGTCCAGCTTTATGTGAAGCAGCTTGTACCTGTGGACAAGATACAGATCCAGTATCAGTAAGAGAAAATGAACATGAAATAATTGAAACAGCTTTTAAAGCTGGTTGGATTGCCCCTAATACACCAAATACTAGAATTGATAAATCAATTGCTATTGTTGGTTCTGGGCCATCTGGCCTTGCAGCAGCTGATCAACTTAATAGAAGAGGATACAATGTTACAGTCTTTGAAAGAGATGATAAACCAGGTGGTTTATTAATGTATGGTATTCCTAATATGAAGTTAGAAAAAAATATCGTTGATCGAAGAATTAAATTAATGGAAGAAAGTGGAATTACTTTTAAATGTAATGAAAATATAAATACTAAAAAAGCAGTAGATAAATTATTAAAAGAATTTGATTCTTTAATTCTAGCTTGTGGAAGTAAAAAAGCTCGTGATATTAACGCTAAGGGAAGAGAAGGAAAAGGTATTTACTTTGCAGTTGACTATCTAACTAGTGTTACTAAGTCTTTACTTAATTCAAATCTTGAAGACAAGGCATATCCTAAGACTAAAGATATGAATGTAGTTGTTATTGGTGGAGGAGACACTGGTAATGATTGTGTTGGTTCAGCAATTAGACTTGGATGTAAAAGTGTCACTCAACTAGAAATGATGCCTGAACCACCATTATCTAGAAAGAAGGAAAATCCTTGGCCTGAATGGCCAATGATTAAAAAGACAGATTATGGTCAAAATGAATCTATCGCTGTCTTTAAAAAAGATCCTAGAATTTATCAAACAACAGTAAAAGAATTTATCTTAGATAAAGATAATAATGTTAAAGAAATTGAACTTATTTCTTTAGAACCTAAAGTAACTGATGGAAAGTTTTCAATGGAAGAAGTTAAAGGTAGTGAAAAGAAAATAAAAGCTGATTTAGTTCTTATTGCAGCCGGGTTCATTGGAGCAGAAGAAGAAGTGTTAAAAGCATTTAATGTTAAAACTACTCCAAGAGGTAATGTGTTAGATACTAACTATTTAACTTCTCAAAAGAAAATATATGTCGCTGGTGATATGCGTCGAGGACAATCATTAGTAGTATGGGCTATTAGAGAAGGTCGAGAAGTAGCTAAAGCAGTTGATGAAGAATTAATGGGATTTTCCAATTTATAATATTAAGAGATTACAATTATGTAATCTCTTTTTACTTATATATTTCTTTTTTGTTAGTGGTTTGAATGGTATAATGGAAAAAGAAAGTAGGTATAAAATATGATTGGTGCAATTACAATTTCGTGGGGACTATTCATTAATGTTATTAGAACAATAATTGACCTTGCCTTAGTTTGGTATGTCTTATACCTTTTAATTTCAATGGTTAAACAAAATATGCGTACTATGCAATTATTTAAAGGAATCCTTTTAGTGTTAGTTTTAAAACTAATTACTAGTTTATTTGGACTTACTGCTATGAGCTATTTAGTAGATACAGTAATGACTTGGGGAATAGTTGCAATAGTAGTTATTTTCCAACCTGAAATTAGAGCATTATTAGAAAAAATGGGACGTACTAATGTTGAACATAAAAACAATTTATCTGACAATGAAAAAGAATACATTATGGATGAATTGGTTGATGCTATAACTAAATTATCTGAAACACAAACAGGTGCTTTAATAACATTTGAAAGAAAACAATCCCTAATGGATTATATAAATACAGGTACAAAAATAAACGCTGACATTAAATCAGAATTATTTAATACTATTTTTTGGGAAGGAACTCCGCTTCATGATGGCGCAGCTATTATATGTGATAATAGAATTGTTTGTGCTGCCGCTTTTTTTCCACCAACTAAACAAGAACTTTCTCCTTTATATGGAGCTAGACATAGAGCAGCTTTAGGTATTAGCGAAGTAACTGATGCTTTAACTGTCGTTGTATCTGAAGAAACTGGTACTATCTCTTTTGCAATTGATGGGAAATTAACTAAAATTCCTCGTCAAGAAGTTAAAGCAAATTTAGTAAGAGAGTTAAGATGGTATGACAATGAAGAAGGTGATGCTGATGAGTAAGAAAGAAAAACGTTCTGAATCAACAACTGACTTCTTTTTGAATGTTGTAAACAAAGAAAAAAAGACTGATGATTCTTCGACAAATGAAAAAAAACAAGTTCATCATGATCAAAAATTAGCTCAAAGTGTTACGGGGGTAATATTGCGAGTAGTGAATTGGTTTAATACTCTTTTAGATAAGATGTTACAATCAAAGTTTTCAATTAAAATTCTATCATTGTTACTAGCGATGATTTTACTATTTAGTGTTACTGGTGGTTCTTTTAGTTCTTTATTTGCATCACCTAATACTGGAGATTATTTAAAAAATGTTCCAGTTGAAGTAGAAGGGCTAGAAAGTGATTATTCTATTTCTGGACTTCCTGATAGTGTTAATGTTGGAGTGATAGGAAATTCAGTTGATATATCTTCATTAAAACTATCTAAGAGTTATTCAGTTTATGTTGATTGTTCAGGTTTAAATGAAGGAGAACATACAGTAGAATTAAAAGCTAAAGATTTTCCTGATGATTTAGAAGTCTTAATAAAACCTCAAACAGTTACCATTAAACTAACGCAAAAGGTCACAAAAACTTTTGAACTTGGTTATAAGTTTATTCATCAATCAAAGATGGATTCTAAATACTCTGTCGCTGTTAATAACATTAATCATAAAAAAGTTGAAGTTTCCGGAGCTCAAGAGAGTATCGATAAAGTATATCAAGTAGTTGCTTTAGTAGATTTAGATGGTGTAACTAATTCATTCCAACAATCTTCTAAGATTGTGGCATATGATCGCTCTGGTAAAAAATTGAATGTTGATATTATTCCTAAAAGAGCCACTGTCGATTGTACAGTATCTTCATATTCTAAGTCGGTTCCTTTGCTTGCTGATTATAAAAACAGTTGTATTGAAGGGTATGGCGTAAAAAGTATTGAATTTAGTGAAGAAAAGGTTAAGATTTATGGGGATAAATCTGATTTAGATAAGATAACTAGTATTCCAGTTAGTGTAGATTTATCTAATCTATCATCAAGTGTTTCTCTTAAAGGTTTAAAATTAGTTAAACCTGATAGTGTAAATAAATTAGAATATGAAACAGTAGATGCTCAACTAGAAATAGCTCAGGCTAATACTACTAAAGTGTTTAATAGTCTAGATATTGAGGCGACTAATACTTATAGTGGATACAGTGGAACTGTTTCTTCAAAAGCTCAGGTGACTATTACTGGAGTAGGAGAAGTAGTAAATAGTTTAACCAATGATGATATAAAATGTTACATTGATTGTGATGAAAGTAAGGCAACAAGTAGATCGTTTGAAGTACATGTTACAACACCAACAAACAATTCACTTTCAATTGTGATTAATTCAAGTGCTTCAGTAACAGTTAGAATAAGAAAAAAATAGGAGAAAATTATGGGTAAATATTTTGGTACAGATGGTTTTAGAGGAGAAGCTAACGTAGATTTGACTGTTGAACATGCGTATAAAGTAGGACGTTATGTTGGTTGGTATTTTTCTCAACAAGGAGCTAAAGATAAAGCTAATGTTGTAATTGGAAAAGATACAAGAAGAAGTTCTTACATGTTTGAATATGCTTTAGTTGCTGGTTTAACAGCCAGTGGAGCTGATGTTTCACTTTTACATGTTACGACAACACCTTCAGTTTCTTATATTGTAAGAAGCGATGGTTTTGATTGTGGAATTATGATTAGTGCTTCTCACAATCCATATCATGATAATGGAATTAAACTACTTGATAGTAATGGACATAAGATGGACGCTAAAGTAGAAAATCTAATTGAAAAATATATTGATGGTGAAATTGATGAAATTCCTTTCGCTACTAAAGATAATATTGGATGTGCTTTAGATTATTCAGTTGGACGTAATCGTTATATTGGATATTTAATGTCAATTCCAACTAGAGCTTTTAAAAACTTTAGAGTCGGATTAGACTGTGCTAATGGTAGTAGTTCAAGTATCGCTAAAGCAGTGTTCGATGCTTTAGGAGCTAAAACATATGTTATTAATGATCGACCTGATGGTTTAAATATTAATACTAATTGTGGATCTACTCATATTGAAGTATTACAACAATATGTCCGTGAAAATGCATTAGATATTGGATTTGCTTATGACGGAGATGCTGATAGATGTATAGCTGTTGATGAATTTGGTCGCGTAGTTGATGGTGATCTTATCATGTATGTATGTGGTAAATATTTAAAAGAACATAATGAATTAGAAGGTAATACAGTTGTTACAACTATTATGTCAAATCTTGGTTTGTATAAAGCCTTTGATAAAATAGGTATTGATTATGAAAAAACTGCTGTTGGTGATAAATATGTTAATGAAAACATGGTTAAAAATGGTTTCTGTCTTGGTGGAGAGCAATCAGGTCATATCATCTTTTCTAAACATGCAACTACCGGAGATGGAATTTTAACTTCACTTAAAGTAATGGAAGCTGTTATTGAATCTAAGACTACTCTTGCTGCTTTAACTGAAGAAGTAAGAATTTACCCACAACTTATGCAAAACGTCCCTGTTCGCGATAAAAAAGAGGCTAGAGAAAACCCTGCAGTTATTAAAGCGGTAGAAAAAGTTGAAGAAGAACTTGGCACTGAAGGAAGAGTATTAGTAAGAGAATCTGGAACTGAACCAGTAATAAGAGTAATGGTTGAAGCCGGTACAGATCAATTATGTGCTCAAAAAGTTAAAGACATTGTTACTGTCATGAACGAACAAGGATTAGTAATAAAAAGATAATTAACACAATGTCACACAATATTGCCATATATTATGGCAATATTTTTTATAATATAGAATAGAGGTGAGAAGAATGAAATTTAAAATCAATATAATAGATGATGAAAAGAATTTAAATGATTTATTAAGAACATATTTAGAAAAGGAAGGATATCAAGTATTTTCTTTTTATACATACGCGGAAGCTTTAAGACATAAGGACGATGATGTCCATTTATGGTTAGTAGATATTATGTTAGATGAAGAATCAGGTTTTGATTTATTTAATCGAATTAAAGAATCTAAACCAAAGATGCCAATTATATTTATGTCAGCGCGTGATCAAGAATTTGATCGAATCCTTGGCTTAGAAAAAGGTTCTGATGATTATATAACTAAGCCTTTTAATATCAAAGAAGTTATTCTTAGAATATCTAATTTACTTAAAAGAGCATATGATGATCCTACTAAACTAGAAATAGATGGATATACAATAGACTTAGAAAAAAGAAGAGTGTTCTTTGCTGGTAATGAAGTAGTACTTACTACTAAAGAGTATGAACTATTGGTGTATTTTGTATCAAATAAAGGTATCGCTATTTCAAGGGAGCAAGTTTTAAGTAAAGTTTGGGATGAAAACTATTTTGGTAGCGATCGAGTTGTTGATGATACTTTAAGAAGACTAAGAAAAAAGATGCCAGAAATAAATATTAGAACTATTTATGGATTTGGTTATCGTTTAGACTAATGAGTATAAAAAAGAAGAGATTTTCATTATTAGCTCAACTGGCTTTAATCTTTTTGGTACTATTCATCGCAGTTATATTTGTCGTTACTCCCATAGTTAATAAAAATTTAAATTCTATTGTAGCCGATGAGTCTTACTCTACCCTTGAAGATGCCCAAAAGAATTATATAAATTATGGTAACTACTCAAAGGCTAAAAGTGATAAATTCATCTATCACTATGAATATAATCTTCAAGACAACTATATTACATCTGTCATGACAGATATGCCAAATCGTTTGTCTCAAGAATTTTATTCTGCATATCAATATGACCTAGCAAAATGTGTGAACTATGATAAGAAGTATATTGAATCAACCGGTGAAGTGTCAGATCAAACAATCTTTTATCGAATTACTAAAGAAGATGATAATACTTACTTAATATCAGTTATGTATTCAGATTATTCTGATAAACTAGCTACAACAGTTAACCAACAAATTATAAGTGTTTTATATGGACTTCTAGCCGGAGTTGGTCTAGTTATGTTCATCTTTATCTTATTTACAATAAGCCCTTTAAAGAAAATAGAAAACTATATTAAAGCCATTAAAGAAGGTAAAGATGCTACGTTAAAAATTAACAGACATGATGAGATTGGTTCTTTAGCGACGTCTTTAGTTGATATGAAAGAAGAATTGGACAACCAATCAAAAATCAAAGAAGAAATGATTCATAATATTTCTCATGATTTAAAAACTCCTATTGCTTTAATTAAGACCTATACCCAATCGGTTAAAGATGGAGTATATCCTTATGGAGATAAAGATGCTTCATTAGATGTAATACTTGATAATGCTGATCGATTAAATGATAAAGTTAGAACCTTACTATATTTAAATAGACTAGATTATTTGTCTGATGAAGACTGTGATAGTCAAACAAATATGTTTGATTTAATCAGTGATATTAAAGAACAATTTACAGTAATGCATCCAGAAATAAATATTGATTTTAAAGGTGATGAAATAAACTTTAAAGGTGTTGATGAACACTGGCGTATTTGTTTAGAAAACATTTTGGAAAATGCTTATCGATATGTTAAAGAAGAAATAATCATTATACTAAAAGATGGTTATTTAGAAATACATAACGATGGAGAACCAATTGATGAAGCATTAACTAAACAACTATTTGAACCATATCGTAAAGGATCAAAAGGAGAATTTGGTTTAGGACTTTCTATTGTTCATAAAACAGTTACAATGTATGGCTATAATATTGAAGCTATTAATAAAGATAATGGAGTTTCCTTTATAATAAGAAAAAGATAATGATTACTC
>JAQVWN010000016.1 GCA_028749475.1 Thomasclavelia sp. | reverse complement strand
AACGATTCTTTCCACCTTTATGTCTTCCCATTTGTATAATCCTCCATTTCTACATAGAAAAAAGTAGACACTTCTAAGATATATTTATTATATCTTTTTTTGTGTCTACTTTGAGTTTACAACTTCATATATTTTCTATTTTTATGTTTTTATCATTTATAAAGTATAATTAAAAGGCTTAAAGCCTTTTTTTGTTGTAATAATCTACATAAAGTGTTATGTTCTTACTGTTGCACGAAATGGAGATATATGAAGAAATTTAATGATTTAATCACAAATGAAAACCTTATTAAAGGAATAGAAGAGATGGGGTATTTAGAACCTACTAAGATTCAAGCAAAAGCCATTCCTTTAGTTATAGAAGGTACAGATATTATTGCTAAGAGTAATACTGGAACAGGTAAAACAGCAGCATTTGGTTTACCTATCTTAGAGAAACTAACAAACGATGAAATAAATAAAGCACTAGTAATTTGTCCAACAAGAGAACTTGCTATGCAAGTTTCAGATGAAATTAATAGATATGCTAAATACTTATCATATTTAAAGATTGTTACTGTTTATGGTGGATCACCAATAAATAGACAAATCCAACAATTAAATAAAGGTTTTAATATTTTAGTTGGTACACCTGGTCGTATTCAAGACCTTGTAAAAAGAAAAGTAGTTAATTTAAAGAATGTAGAAGCAGTTGTCTTAGATGAAGCTGATGAAATGCTAAATATGGGATTTAGAGAAGATATTGAAAATATCTTATCAATGATTAAAAACCATCAAACAGTTTTATTTAGTGCTACAATGCCTAAAGAAATTAGACAATTAGCTGAAAAATTCTTAAATAATCAAGTTGAAATTGAAGTAAGAAGTAAACATAAAACCGTAGATAAAATAGATCAATATTATTATTATCTTGATGGTGGTAATAAAGATGATGCAACTAAAATTTTATTACATTACTATAAATCAGATTTAACAATTATCTTTTGTAATACCAAAAGAAAAGTTGATGAATTAGTAGAAAAATTAAATAAAATGGGAATTAATTCAGCGGCTTTACATGGAGATATTGCTCAAGAACGTCGTACTAGAATTATGAAGACATTTAAACATGCTGAAAAAATGGTTCTTGTAGCAAGCGATGTAGCTGCTAGAGGAATAGATGTTGATAATATTGATTTAGTAATTAACTATGATTTTCCACAAGAAAATGAATTATATATTCATCGAATTGGAAGAACTGGAAGAGCTGGTAAACAGGGGGTAGCTATTACTCTTTGTAAAACAAAAAAAGATCTTCGATTAGTAAAACAATTAATGAAATATACTAAATCTAATATCGATGAAAGACAAATGCCTTCTAATGAAGAATTAGTTAAAGTTCATAATGAATTATTTATTAAAAAGGTTGTTGAAGAATCTAAAAAAGGTTTAAATGATGAAAATCTAAATATTGCTAATGATTTATTAAAAGAAGGTTTACAAGCTCAAGATATTGTATGTGCTTTAATATCACTTGCAAATCCAAAACCTATCTTAGTAACTAGTAAAAAGAAAAAGAAAAGTAATAGTAGAGATAGAGACAGAGACCATGGTAGAGACCGTGGAAGAGATAATAAACAAGCAAGCAGATCTAACAAATCAAATAATTCTAACAGTAATAAATATGAAGTAATTACTATTAACGCTGGAAGAAATGATGGTATTAATGTTCATAAAGCAATTAATATTTTGAAGAAGAACGGAAAATTAAAAGATCACGCTATTGGTAATATTGATATTCAAAGACTTAAAACAACTGTGGAAGTAACTTCTAAAGAAGCTAAACAAGCAATGCAAAAAATGAGTAATGTTTCATATAATGGAAAAAACCTTACAATTAGTATGAAACACGAAAGAAAAAGTCGTAAAAGAAAATAAGAAATTGTTATAATTATATGTTATTATATGTCTAGATATGAGGGATGATTATGAAAAGAGAGCCACAATATATCAAAATTAAAAAATATATTGTAAAAAACATTGATGAAGGAAAATACAAAGAAAACGAAAAAATAGAATCTGAACATGAGTTATGTGACATTTTTGGGGTTACTAGAATGACTGTTCGCCAAGCTCTTAGCGAGTTAGTAAATGATAATATCATTTACTCAGTTCCTAAGATAGGTTCTTTTGTCGCTAAGAAAAGTAAGTTCAAAAACTTCAATGGATTAAACTCTTTTAGTGAAGATAGTAGTCGTAAACAAGGAAAAGCTACTTCTATTATCATCTATAGTTCTAAAGAAAAAGCTTCTAAAGAAGTTGCTTTAGAAATGGGAATCAAAGAAAATGATAATGTTTGGCATCTTACAAGAGTTAGATCTACTAAAGGTGAAACTGTTGCTTATGAAGATGACTACATTAACTATGATTTAGTAGGAGATATTCCTAATGAAGTGGCTGAAACATCATTATTTAAATACTTTGAAGATACTAAAGGTTATGAAATAGCTTACTCAGATCAACAAATGGATGCCATAATTGCTGGAAAAGATATCGCTAAGTATTTAGAAATAAAACCAAATGATCCTCTTCTTAGAGTATTATCAGTAACTAGACTTAATAATGGTAAATGTATCGAATATGGTCATACATATTATCGATGTGACCGTTATACATTTAACCAAGTAGCTTATAGAAAGAAATAAGACATTCTTATTTCTTTTTTATTATAGATAAACTATAATATCTAAGAAATTAATGAAAGGAAATGTATTTAATACATATATATAATAAAATGATAAAAAATATTATTGGTGGTATCGCTGTAGGTATCGCAAATGTTATCCCAGGAGTATCTGGTGGTACTATGATGGTTATTTTAGGAATATTTAATCGAATGACAGCTGCTATTTCTGATGTCTTTAAAAAAGATAATGATCACCGTAAGGATGATATCATTTTCTTAGCTCAAGTTTTAATTGGAGCTGGAGTAGGGGTTATCGTTTTTGCAAAAATATTAGAATACTTGTTTGCTCATTTCGAGGTTCAAACAATGTTTTGGTTTGTTGGACTAGTAATGTTTAGTGTTCCCATCTTTTTAAAAGATGAACTTAAAGGTAAAAAACTACATTTAGGATGTTTTGTTGCCGGTTTAGCTATTATCTTTCTTCTTGAATACTTAAATCCTGGTCAATCTTCAAAAGTTGTTAATCCAGCTTTTCCAGCTATTACTTTTGGTTTACTTATTAGAGAAGTTCTTGTGGGATTTATATCTGGAGCTACTATGATTATGCCTGGAGTTTCTGGAAGCATGGTTTTACTTATTCTTGGTGAATATTATTTATTTAAAAGTTATTTAGCCAATGTGACTAGTTTTTCACTTGATATTATTATTCCTTTAGGGTTTATGGCTATTGGAATTTTACTTGGTATTGTCTTAAGTTCTAAGTTTTGTAAGTATGCAGTTAATAACTTTGAAAGAGAATTCTTATCAGTTATCTTAGGACTTATCGTGGCTAGTAGTATTGTTTTAATTCCATTTAATGCATCATATGATGCAATTACTATTATTTCTTCATTCCTTGTATTCTTACTGGGAGGAGCGATGGTTACAGGATTATCAAAGATAGAGTAAGTAGCTTGCTACTTACTTTATTTCATGGAGGCAACTATGAATATTGAAATTATAAATGTTGGAACAGAATTATTACTAGGTGAAATAGTAAATACAAATGCCGTTTACCTACAAAAAATGTGTAAAGAACTAGGATTTAATGTTTACTATCAAACAGTTGTTGGTGATAATATTCATCGGTTAACAGATTGTTTTGAAGTAGCCTTTAATAGAGGGGCAGATTGTGTTATCACTACGGCTGGATTAGGCCCTACAAAAGATGATTTAACTAAAGAACTTTCAGCTTCTTATTTAGGCTTAGAAATGATATACGATGAAAACGAAGCTAAGAAAGTTGATGATAAGTGTAAGTTTGTAACAGGACTTGAAGTTATTCCTCAAAACAACTTCAAACAAGCTTATTTTCCAAAAGATGCCTATATCTTAGAAAACGAAGTGGGAACTGCTAATGGATGTGTGATGTCTAAAGATGAAAAGATGATTATTAATCTTCCTGGACCACCTAAAGAAATGACTTATGTAGTTGATCATTCTTTAAAACCATTTCTAAAACAATATGCTAGTAATACTATTTATACTAAAGATATTATTACAATGAGTATTGGGGAATCTAAAGTGGATGAAGTTCTTTCAGATATCATTGAAAACCAAAAAGAAGTCAGTATTGCTTTATATGCTTCTGAACAGTCTGTTAGAATCAGACTAGGGGTGTCCTCTAGTAGTGAACAAGAAGCAAGTAAGATAATGCAACCAACTTATAATGAAATAGTAAAAAGACTCGGTAGTCATGTTATAAAAGCTAAAAATGTTTATGAAGAAGTTAAAAGTATAATTCCTCCATATCATATTGAATATAACTGTGATCTGCGTTTACCAGAAACTTATGATTTTAATAATCCTGGTAATGATTTAATTATCACAATTAATAATACCAAACATACTTTAGGAGACATTGTTAAGATTAATTTAAAAACAGATAAAAAAGAAACTTCTTTTGAAGTTCCTTTACTTAAAGATGCTAATATTTCAATGAGCCGATTGATGGCTAAAATAACTAATCAATTATATCTATTTTTACAAGATTAATTATTTAATAAATCAATAAAGGCTTTAGTACTATTAGATAAAATTCTTGATTTTAAGTAAGCATAACCAATAGATCTTTGAGGTAAGTCATTAGAGAGCTTTATTTCATAAAGCTCTTTTTTATTTAATTCATCTTGAATAAATTCTTTAATAACACAGGTATTGCCAATTCCAGCTTTTGCAAAATCTACTAAAGACTCATGAGCACCAAGTTCAATAATAGGATTCAAATTCAAATTATGAGTATTAAAATAAGAATCTAAGAATTTTCTAGTATTAGAGTTTTGTTCTAAAAGAATAAGCGGCATTTTAGAAACATCATTTAGACTATATTTATGATTAGTCTTTTTGTTTGAGACAAAGATATCATGAACATCAATACATTTATTAATAATTAAACTATCATCGTTAATTGGTAAATTTAAGAATCCGATATCAATTTGACCACTTCTTATTAGTTCAATAGTTTCTAATGTTGTCCGATTGATAATCTTTATTTTGATATTAGGATATTTTAAATGATATTTATTAACTACAGGCATTAAATAGTTTTCTAGGAAAGTATCACTAGAACCAATAATTAGTTCACCACTAGATAATTCACTAGATAAAGATAAGTTGTTTTCAACATCATTAATAATATTTAATGCTTTAGAAATGTTTTCATAAAGTAATTCTCCATCTTTAGTTAGAATTACTCCTTTAGACTTACGAATAAATAATTGGGTATTTAATTCTTTTTCTAAAGTATGAATAGTTTGGGAAACAGCTGATTGGGAAATGAATAGATTTCTAGCTGCTTCCGAAAAAGATAAAGTACTAGCTGCTTCATTAAAGATTTTATATTGTTCTAGTTTAATATACATATTAGTTCTCCTTATAACACTTTGCTATAATATTAATTTTACTAATAACTAATAGTATAATATAATCTTAATGTAAAATAGTCAATTAAAGATGAAAGGATGATATGTAATGGCTGGAGTAGTCGTAGTAGGAAGTATGTGGGGAGATGAAGGTAAAGGTAAAATTACCGATTATCTTGCTCAAAAAGCTGATGTTGTAGTTAGATATGCTGGAGGAAATAATGCTGGACATACTATTGTTTATGATGGTAAGAAATTTGCATTAAAACTTATACCTTCAGGAATATTTAGTGGTCATGAAGTAATCATGGGTAATGGGATGGTTGTTAATCCTAAAGCCTTTTTAGAAGAAGTTAAGTACTTAAATGATGCTGGTATTAATACAGATAAGATTAGAATTTCTGATCGTGCTCATGTAATACTTCCATATCATCTAGAAATAGATGAATTACAAGAGAAAAGAAAAGGTGATCAAAGTATCGGTACTACTAAAAGAGGTATTGGACCTTGTTATACTGATAAATATTCTCGTATTGGAATTAGAATGGGAGAATTCATTGATGAAGAACTTTTCTTAAAAAGATTAAAAGAAGTATTCCCAATGAAATGTGAAGAATACCCAGCATTAAAAGATATGTTCACAGTTGAACAAATCTTTAATGAATATAAAGAATATGCTAAAATCATGAAACCTTTAGTATGTGATACAGGTATCTTATTAGATAATTATCTACAAGCTGATAAGAAAGTATTATTTGAAGGTGCTCAAGGAGCAATGCTTGATATTGATTATGGTACTTATCCTTTTGTAACAAGTTCTCATCCAGGAGCTAATGGGGTATCTGAAGGAGCTGGAATTGGTCCTTTATATATTAAAGAAGCTGTTGGAATTATTAAGGCTTATACAACAAGAGTAGGGGGAGGTCCTTTCCCAACTGAATTAACTGATGAAATCGGAGACTATATTCGTGATCAAGGTCATGAATATGGAACAGTTACTAAAAGACCTAGAAGAACTGGTTGGTTTGATGCAGTAGTAGTTAATCAATCAAGAAGAATGTCTTCTTTAACTGGCGTTAGTTTAATGTTACTTGATGTTTTAAGTGGTTTAGACACTATTAAGATTTGTAAAGCATATAAATATAAAGGTGAAACAATTTATGGTTTACCTTCAACTATTAAAGGTATTGAAGAAGTTGAACCTATTTATGAAGAAATGCCTGGATGGAAAGAAGATATTACTAAAGTAACATCTTTTGAAGAACTTCCAGAAAATGCAAAGAAATATATTAGAAGAATTGAAGAATTAATTCATTGTCCAGTTGTGATGTTCTCAGTTGGGCCTGATCGTAAACAAACAGTAGTATTAAAAGATGTTAATTTTTAGGAGGTAAATATGAAAAGAGAATTGGTTATAGTTATTGACTTTGGTGGTCAATATAATCAACTTGTAGCAAGAAGAGTTAGAGAATGTAATGTCTATTGTGAAATCTACTCTTATAAAGTAGATATTGAAAAGATTAAAGAAATGAATCCTAAAGGAATCATATTAACTGGGGGACCTAATAGTTGTTACTTAGATGATTCACCAACATATTCTAAAGAATTGTTTGAACTTAATATTCCAGTACTTGGACTTTGTTATGGAGCACAACTAATGCAACATGTTCTTGGTGGTAAAGTTCAAAGAGCTAATGTTAAGGAATATGGTAAATGTAGTTTAGAAATATCCGAAAATGCAAACATCTTTAAAGATGTTCCAAAAACAAGTAATGTTTGGATGTCTCACTTTGATGCCATTACTAAAGAGGCACCAGGATTTACTATTACATCTCATACTAAAGATTGTCCTATAGCTTCATGTGAAGATGCATCTAAGAAATTATATGCTATTCAATTCCATCCAGAAGTATTACATACTGAGTATGGAAAAGAAATCTTATCTAACTTTGTATTAGATATTTGTGGATGTGATGGTTCATGGAAGATGGATTCTTTTGTTGAAGAATCAATCAAAGAAATTAAAGAAAAAGTCGGAGATGGAAAAGTATTATGTGCTCTTTCAGGAGGAGTAGACTCTTCTGTAGCAGCTGTGCTTCTATCAAAAGCTATTGGTAACCAACTTACATGTGTCTTTGTAGATCATGGTTTACTTCGTAAAAACGAAGGTGATGAAGTTGAAGAAGTCTTTGGTAAAAGCGGTAATTATGACTTAAACTTTATTAGAGTTAATGCTCAAGATCGATATTATAAAAAACTTAAAGGTGTTAGTGAACCAGAAGCTAAGCGTAAGATTATCGGAGAAGAGTTTATTAGAGTCTTTGAAGAAGAAGCTAAAAAGATTGGTAAGGTCGATTTCCTTGTTCAAGGAACAATTTATCCCGATGTCGTAGAAAGTGGCTTAGGTGGAGAATCTGCCGTTATTAAGAGTCATCATAACGTTGGTGGATTACCTGATTATGTTGACTTCAAAGAAATCATTGAACCTTTAAGAGATCTATTTAAAGATGAAGTTCGTAAAGTAGGATTAGAACTAGGTATTCCTGAAAAGCTTGTCTTTAGACAACCTTTCCCAGGTCCAGGACTAGGGATTAGAATTATTGGGGAAGTTACAGCTGATAAAGTTAAAATAGTTCAAGATGCTGATGCTATCTATCGTGAAGAAATAGCTAATGCTGGTTTAGATAAAACTATTGGTCAATACTTTGCAGCCCTTACCAATATGCAATCGGTAGGAGTTATGGGTGATGAAAGAACTTATGACTATGCAATTGCTCTTAGAGCTGTAAATACTATTGATTTTATGACAGCTGAAGCTGCTCAAATACCTTATGAAGTACTAAATAAGGTAATGAATAGAATTATTAATGAAGTTCAAGGTGTTAATAGAGTAATGTATGACATTACTAGTAAACCACCAGGAACTATTGAGTTTGAATAATAAATAAAAGTCCCAAAATCCTTAATTTATAAGATCTTTGGGACTTTTTCCTTTTTAGGAATGTGGCTAAAAGGTAAAATTGATAAATTCTTAAAATAAAACGATTTAAAGTGTCAAAAGAAGAAAAGTAATTATTATGAAATTTTATGTTATATACAATCAAATATCCCATAGAAAAATTAAAAACTATAATTAGACATCTAATAAAGAAGAGGGTAAACTATGAATCTATAGAGGTGAAAGTATGGACATATTGACTGAGATACAAAATAGACGAAGTATAAGAAAATATAAATCAAAAGAAGTTACTGACCAAGGAATAAATAGAATATTAGAAGCAGCACTATTAGCACCATCAGGGAGTAATACGCAACCTTGGAAATTTATAGTAATTAGAAATGAACGGTTAAAAGAAAAAATAGTTGAAGTAGATCATAAACAGAAATGGATGTTAACAGCACCAGTATTTATTGTATGTTTAGCTGATATAGGAGTTCGTATAAAAAATAATGATATGATTAATTTGGAAGAAGATAGTACAAATCCGGAATTAAAATTAATTATTAGAGATACATCTATCGCAATATCATATTTAATGTTGGAAGCACAACATCAGGGTCTTAATACATGCTGGACTGGATGGTATGAACAAAAAGAAATGCGTACTGTTCTAGGTATTCCTAGTAGTATGTATGTTAGTGGAATTATTACGCTTGGTTATGCTGATGAAAATCCAAAACAACGGCCTAGAAAATCAATTGATGATATTGTTGAATTTAGATAGTAAATACTTTTAAAACTCTAAAAACTTATAAACAAAACTATGAGGTAAAATTGAAAATATGTTGTATTACTTGTGATTTCTATATTATAAACGAACATTGTATGGAATTAAGGATTGTAAGTAATTGAGTTTAATTCTTAAAATTTCAATGTATTCACTATGAATATATTGAAAGAATAAGTAAAATAAGTTATAGTATTACACGATAACTAAACAGGGAAGAAACAAAACAAAGTTTTTGTTGAGCCCTGTTTTTTATATATTTAATTAATCTAAATATAAATACTTAATGAACTAGTTGAAAGTGAGTAAAACGATGGAAATAAAAAAAGAATTTAAACACAAAGTAGAATCACTAAATGATGATAATATAAAAGCATCTATCAAAAAGTCTTATGATATGAATTCTACAAATGTTGAAAACTCAGTCAATGCTTTGAGTGGATCTTTAAATGCCATGCTTGATGATTTAAATACACATATTCATAGTATAACTAAAAATCTAAATACATATGTGAAAAAATCAGAAGAAAATGATCAAGCTCAAGCAAGAAAGATGAAGTTATAACAAAATGGATGATGAATATTTAAAAATTAAAGATGAACTAAATAGTATTGAAAATGAAATAGATGAAATAGTTAAAACTAGAAACAATAACAACAATTGTATAGATGATTATCTATTTCAATTAGATGGTATGATGAAACAATTTGGTAATAGTGGTATTAAAGGAGAAAATAAGTATTTAGAGAATGCATATGATGACTTGAGTGATAAAAAAAAGACTATTTTAAGACTTCAAAATATATTAGATGAAGAATACGAAAATGATATAAAAAAGAAAAAGTTAAATGAAAGAGAATTGCAAGAAGAGATTCAAAAGATAAGGAGTGAAGGTTATTAATGGGGTATTTTTATAATTCAAAATCTATAAATAATGTAAAAAAATCTATAAAGAGTGATATTGATAGTCAAATTAAAGATCTAAATAGTATTACTAAAAAGATTAAAAAAATAAATTCAGATAGTTCTACTAGTGAAACAATTGATAACACTAAAGAATTATATTCAAATACAGTGGTTTTGATTAAGAGTTTAAAAAATCTAATGAATGATTTAGTTGATTCCATTGATAAAATGAATAACAGCTTTACTACGTCTATAGGTGATGTTTATGATATCTATGAAGTAAATGAAGATGGGGTAATAGAACAGATTAATCATTTAACTAAATCAAAGAATAGTCTAATGGTTAATATATCTAATTTTCAAACAGATAATGGAACTGATAAAAATAGTAGTGCGAATGGATTGTTAGGTCAACTAATTGCTACTAACGAATTAATTGATTCAATGATTAAAAGATATCAAGCTATCTTAGATAAATTTAAATCTTTTTATGGTAGTACAGCTTCATTCTTTACTAATTGCCAAGATTTAAATTCATCTATTAATCAATCAATAGAATCACTTAAAAATGTTATTTCAACTTATAATGGAAAATACGATTTCACACCTTTATATGCTAATAACTCTTTTTGTAATGTTACTATGAATGTTAACGATATTGATTTTAATAATGTTAAAATTCCAAGTAACATGACGGTTGAAGAAAAGAAAGAATATTTAAAAACTATCGTTGATGAAAATACTCAATTAAAAAAAGATGGTTGGGATAAACCTGCAATTAATGGATATTTTAAAAATGTAACAGCAGACTTTGAAAACCAGCCTTATGAATCAGTTAAAAAGTCTTTATTAGATAATTTTGCTCAAACCAAAAAAGTAGGATCAAAGAACTATCAAATATTATTTGATAATTCTAAACTACCAGATAATAAAATTGTCGATAATATGATTAAAAAACAAATGGGTGGATATATGGATTCTAATGGAAATCTCAAATTTAAAAAAGATGGCTACAAATTTGATGCAAATCTTTCACCATTTGATGATTTTTGGAACAAGTTCTCAATGAAAGCTGTGGTCGGATTTGACCCTACAAGTAAGGATTTTCAGCATGTATCACAGTTTAGAATGTATATTGATAGACAAAACATCAATTATGTAAGAACACATGGTGTCGGAAATAATGATTATGAAAAACTTGTTTACTGTGCATCTCAAGAAGGAAAAGAAATCAATTATGATGTAAGATCTTATTATCATGATAGAAATACTCCTACTAACGAGCATCAAATAAACGATAAACTTGTTGTCAATGATGGACACTGTGAATTTATTGTTGATAGCAAAGATAGAAACTTTGTAACGCAATGGGATGCTTTAAAAATAGGTAAAGATGGTAATCCAAAATTATCTGAAAATAGTGTTAATAAACTAAGTAAAGAAGATAAACTAAAGATTGTAAATTCTGAGTCATTTAATTTTATTGGTGTGGAAAATGATGATTCTGGTGAAATCAAAGAGCTAAATGAGAGAAAATACACTCATAAAGCATATGACATGAAACCGGTTTCTACTGATTCGAACTATGAATATTCAGCTAGATATAAACTTAAAAATGAATATTCTTATAATAAACAAAATGATGAAATCACAAAAGATGACTATAACTAATAACAATGGAGGAAATTGATATGAAAAAATATATTACTGTTATAATTTGTTTATTTATGTTGGTTGGCTGTGCTTCTAATAAAAAAGAAGAAGTCAAAAAATTTAGTTTAGCAGGTAAGCAACAAGATATCGAGACAATCAAAGAAAAGATTAACAATTGTTTTGATGTAAAAATAAAGAAATCTGTACAAGATGGACATTTAGTTGCTATTGGCTTATCGACAGATGTAAATGATCTTTCTATTGCTTTTATTTATTCAAAAGTAGGATTATCATACATAGATATAAGTGATAATTCTATTGATGATGATGAAAAATATACTTTTGTGATTTGGAATAAATATAAAATAAAATATGTATATATTGAGAAAAATAAAGACAATAAGGCGAGTGTATATATTATAAATGGAGATCCTAGTACTAAAGTTGATGATGGTGAAAAATTTCTTTCAGGTTATTACAAAGAGGCATCTGGTGATGTAAGGAAGGGATGTATTGATTTCTATAAGAAAGATGTCCAAAAGTTATTAGATAAAGCAGGTATAAGTGAAAAAGATTTAGTTTTGTATGGAAAAGAACAATATAAAGAGATTAAAACAACTAATGAATAATTATGAAATAAAAAGGGCTCTAACTAACAATAAAAGAGGAAGTTAATATGAAAAAATATATTACTATTATAATTTGTTTATTTATGTTAGTTGGCTGTGCTTCGAAAAAAAAAGAAGAAGTCAAAAAATTTAGTTTAGCAGGTAAGCAACATGATATTGAGACAATCAAGGAAAAGATTAACAATTATTTTGATGTAGAAATCAAAAAATCTGAAGAGGATGAACATGTAATTGGTATTTCTCTATCAACAGAAGAAAATGAACTTTCTATCGCTATTATTTTTTCAAAAGATGGTTTATCAGAAATAGGAATATGTGATGATTCTATTGATGATGGTGAAAAATATACTTTTTCTATTTGGAATAAATACAAAATAAAATATGTAGATTTCAATAAAATGGTAGATCATAAAATGAGCGTTTATATTATAAATGGAGATCCTAATACTAAGATTGATGATGGCAAAAAATTTATTTCACATTTCAATGAGGCATCTGGTGATATAAGAAAGGGATGTATTGATTTCTATAAGAATGATATCCAAAAGAAATTATTAGATAAAGCAGGTATTAGTGAAAAAGATTTAGTTTTGTATGGAAAAGAACTATATAAAGAAAATCAGACAACTAATGAATAATTGTGAAATAATAATTGCTCTGCCTAACAATAAAAGAGGAAGTTGATATGAAAAAGTATATTACTGTTATAATTTGTTTATTTATGTTGCTTGGCTGTGCTTCGAATAAAAAAGAAGAAGTCAAAAAATTTAGTTTAGCAGGTAAGCAACAAGATATGGAGACAATCAAAGAAAAGATTAATAATTATTTTGAAATAAAAATTAAAAAAGATGAAACTAATGGAAGTTTATCTACTATTCAATTATCGACAGAAGAAAATGTACTTGATATTACTTTTGTTTTTTCAGAAGATGGGTTATCAAAAATATTAATAAGTGATAATACTATTGATGATGATGAAAAATATACTTTTTTGATTCGGTATGAATATAGAATTAAATATGTATATTTAGACAAAATCGAAGATAATAAATCGAGTGTGTATATTATTAACGGTGATCCAAATACGAAGATTGCTGATGGAAAAAAATTTATTTCACATTACAAAGAGGCATCTGGCGATATAAGAAAAGGATGTAGTGATTTCTATAAGAATGATATCCAAAAGAAATTATTAGATAAAGCAGGTATTAGTGAAAAAGATTTAGTTTTGTATGGAAAAGAACTATATAAAGAAAATCAGACAACTAATGAATAATTATGAAATAAACAAGTTTATACCTAAAATAAAAGAGGAAGTTAATATGAAAAAATATATTACAATTATAATTTGTTTATTTATTTTGGTTGGCTGTGCTTCGAACAAAAAAGAAGAAGTCAAAAAATTTAGCTTAGCAGGCAAGCAACAAGATATCGAGACAATCAAAGAAAAGATTAACAATTATTTCGATGTAAAGATTAAAAAAGATGAAAAAGATAAAGGACTTGATTATATTTACTTATCGACAGAAAAAAATATTCTTTCTATTATTATTAGTGATTCAAAAGATAAATTGTCATACATAGAGATAAATGATGAGTCTATTGATGATGGTGAAAAATATACTTTTGTTATTAGATATAAATATAAACTAAAATATGTAAATTTCAATAAAATGGTAGATCATAAAATGAGCATGTATATAATAAATGGAGATCCTAATACGAAGGTTACTGATGGCAAAAAATTTATGTCATATTATAATGAGGCATCCGGTGATATAAGGAAGGGATGTATTGATTTCTATAAGAATGATATCCAAAAGAAATTATTAGATAAAGCAGGTATTAGTGAGAAAGATTTAGTTTTATATGGAGAAGAACAATATAAAGAAAATCAGACAACTAATGAATAATTATAAAATAATAATGGCTGTAACTAATAATAAAAGAGGAAGTTGATATGAAAAAATATATTACTATTATAATTTGTTTATTTATGTTGGTTGGCTGCGCTTCGAACAAAAAAGAAGAAGTCAAAAAATTTAGCTTAGCAGGCAAGCAACAAGATATTGAGACAATCAAAGAAAAGATTAATAATTATTTTGAAATAAAAATTAAAAAAGATGAAAATAATGGAAGTTTATCTACTATTCAATTGTCGACAAAAGAAAATGTACTTGATATTACTTTTGTTTTTTCAAAAGATGGTTTATCAGACATAGGAATATGTGATAATACTATTGATGATGATGAAAAATATACTTTCGTTATTTGGAATAAATATAAAATAAAATATGTATATATTGAGAAAAATAAAGACAATAAGGCGAGTGTGTATATTATAAATGGAGATCCTAGTACTAAAGTTGATGATGGTGAAAAATTTCTTTCAGGTTACTATAAAGAGGCATCTGGTGATGTAAGAAAGGGATGTATTGATTTCTATAAGAAAGATGTCCAAAAGTTATTAGACAATGCAGGTATTAGTGAAAAAGATTTAGTTTTGTATGGAAATAAAATGTATGATGAAAATGTGATTTCAAAATAATTGAGAATGAGATATCAATAATATATATGATTATATAAAACAATTACAAAAAAAGGAGAGAAGATTATGTTGAAAGAACTTTCACTTTCTAAAGTATTTACATTTATTGAATCAGGACCTGTAACACTTATTACAACTAGAAATGGTGCAAAAGATAATGTAATGACTATATCTTGGACTATGGCTATGAACTTTGAAGGAAATATAGCTATTTCTACTGGACCTTGGAATGAATCATTTGAAACATTAATGACAAATAAAGAATGTGTTGTAGCAATTCCAACTGCTTCAATGATAGAAAAGTGTGTCAGAATAGGTACTATTAATGGAAGTAAAGTTGATAAGTTTAAACTCTTTGACTTAACAAAAGAAAAAGGAAAGAATGTTAAAGCTCCTTTGATAGTTGAGTGTAAAGCTAATATCGAATGTATTGTAACGGATTATATTGAAAAATATGGAATAGTAATTCTTGAACCAAAACGTTTAGTAATCAATGAAAAATATATTATGGAAAAAGGATTTCATGCTATTGGTGATGGTAGATTTATTGTTGATGGCGATATCAAGGATTATCATGATCTAATGGCAAAATGGGTACCTGAAGGAATATATGAAAAGTAACTTAAATATAATGTTTCCACTTTTTTAGGAATAATAAATATAATATAAATGTCATTTACAAATAACAAACATCTATTGTTAAAAAATGTAAATGACATTTTAAAACAAGAATAATATATTTCTCAGATCAATTATTAATGATATCTTTCATTTGTAAATGAGGAGGATATTATTATGTTAGAATTTATAGGCCCAATTGCTGCATGTCTTACAACGCTTAGTTTTGTACCTCAAGCAGTCCAAGTAATAAAGACAAAAGATACTTCAGGTATTTCACTTGGAATGTATTCAATGTTTGTATTAGGAGTATTCTTATGGATTATTCATGGAGTAAATATTGGAGATATATCTTTAATCGTAGCTAATGGAATAACATTTATCTTAGCTGGAATTATCTTAATTTTTAAAATTAAATATAAATAAAAAAAATAGAGGAAATATTTCCTCTATTTTTAATCTTCTTTGACTTTTTCTTCAATAATTGGATTATCTATTACTCTTCCAACTTCTATTTGACTAGCGATAGCTAGTTTATAATCTAAGTTTGCTTGATAGTTTAGTGAGAATAGACAAGAAAATAAAATATCTAAAATTAAGTTGATAGATTCCTCTGATGTAAAAGCTCCAATTTTTGAATAAGAACGTTCTCTTGTTGAAATGTTTAATGTTACATCTGCAAGTTTGGATAAATCATTATTACCCATACTAGTGATAGCTATTATCGGAACGTTGTTTTTCTTTAATATCCGTGCAACTTTAAGAATTGCTAGTGTTTGTCCAGAATAAGAAATACAGACTGCACACTCACTCTTAGTGGCCATAGAAGCGTTTTGAAACAGGTTTTCACTAATTGGATCACATTCGACATCTTTACCGATTCTTTTTAGTTTAAATGCAAAATTCATGGCTAGAAAATTCATGTTACTTATTCCAAAGATGTTCGTTTTTGAACTCTTACGCATGATTTGAACTGCTTTTTGCAGTGAATCATGGTTAATCAGAGAAAGTGTATCATTAATACTTTCGCTATGTAGTTTAGATATTTTATTAGCGATTGTAGTAATAGAATCTTGATTATTAAATGGCATGTTGGCATCAATATCTGTAAAATGACTGTTTAAATATGTTAGTTCATCTAGATAGGCAGCTTTTAAATCATTCCATCCTTTAAAGCTTAGTTTTTTAGCTATTCTAATTAGAATAGAAGGGGATGTATAAGTCGCCTCGGCTATTTGTTTTGTTGAATAGTCTTTGATTTTTTCTTTGTTTTCTAGGATATAATCAACTACTATTCTTTCACTATTAGAAAATGGATATTGTTTCATTTCATCAATTAGTAACATTGAATCACCTTCTTTATTTAAATATTAGCATATTAAAATATCATTTACAATTTACACTGATTTTTGTAAATATATTTGTAAATGATGTTTTAATAATCTTAATATCTCTTTTTTTAATATCTTAAATAATTATCATTTAATTATAAAGTCAGGTGAAAATATGAACAAAGAACAAGAAATAAGAAAACTACATAAAAAAGGTTATAACTGTGCCCAAGCATTTTTATGTGTATGGTCAGATGAATTAAATATTGATAAACAAAAACTATTTAAGTTATCTGAAGGACTAGGAAGAGGAGTTGGAGGACTCGAGGATATGTGCTGTATTCCGATAATTAGTTCTATGATTGTATCTTTTCTAGAAACTAGTGATAGTAATCTAGAAAATCCTCAAACTAAACTAGAAAGTTATGCCTGTGCTAAATGTTTAGCAATGGAATTTAAAGATGAATATAGGTCTTTAAAATGTAGTGATATCTTAAAAACTAATTGTAAAGAAAGATGTTGTACTGATGTTTTAGTTGGTGGTTATAAAATGTTAAGGAGGTGCTTAGATGAATAAAATGGAAGAAAGATTAGCTTCTCAAAATATATCTTCATTATTATGGTCGCTTGCAATACCTTCAATATTTGCTCAAATAGTATCTCTAATCTACAATATGGTAGATCGAATGTATATTGGAAGAATGCCTGGTGGGGCAATGGCCATGGCAGCTATTGGATTATGTGTTCCTTTAACAACAATAATAAATGCCTTTAATGGCTTATTTGGTCGAGGTGGAGCGCCACTTAGTTCAATTAAACTAGGTGAAGGTAATCATCATGAAGCTAATCATATCCTTTCTAATAGTTTTATCTGTTTAGCGATATCATCAATTATCATTACTCTTACCGTATTATTATTTAAAAATAATATTTTATACATGTTTGGGGCTAGTAAAGAAACAATTACTTATGCCACTGATTATATTTCTATCTATTCACTTGGTACAATCTTTGTCCAACTTACAGTTGGTTTGAATTATTTTATCAATGCTCAAGGATTTACTAAATTTGGGATGATGACCATTATGATTGGGGCACTACTGAATATTGTTTTAGATCCAATCTTTATTTATGGTTTAAACATGGGAATCAAAGGAGCAGCTTTAGCTACGATTATTGCTCAAGGTGTTTCTTGCATCTGGGTACTAAAATTCTTATTTGGTAAAACAACAATTCTTAAAATTGAAAAGAAATTATTAAAACCTGAGTGGCGTATTATGAAAAAAGTCTTAACTCTAGGAGCAGCACCTTGCTTTATGTCTGCTACGGAAGGATTACTAACAATCTGTTTTAATCAGCAACTATTATATTATGGAGGGAATATGGCTGTCAGTTCAATGACAATTATGGCATCGATGTTTCAGCTTTTATTACTTCCAATGGAAGGTGTTGCCCAAGGATCACAACCAATAATTTCCTATAATTATGGAGCGAAAAACTACGATAGAGTTAAAAAGACAATCTCTTTAGCTATTAAGATTACTCTGACTTATAGCATTGTTGGTACTCTTTGTATGGAACTTTTCCCTCAAATATTTGTTGGATTATTTACTAGTGATCCTAAACTTATGACTATGGCATCTTCAATGCTTAGAGTGTACATTTTTGGTTGCTTTATTATGGGTGCTAACTCTACTTGTCAACAAACTTATAATTCACTTGGTGAAGGTAAAAGATCATTTTTCTTTGCATTTTATCGAAAGATTATCTTATTAATTCCTTTAATATTTATTTTACCTTTAGTCCTACCAAATTCCTTAATCGCTGTAGTCTTAGCAGAACCAATATCTGACTTAATAACAACCATAACTAATGTTAATTACTTTAGATATTTTATTAAAAAGAAATTAAATAATCAGGAGGTTTTAGAATAATTATGAAATATTATACTATTCAAGAAGTTTCTAAATTACTCAATGTGCCTGCTGCTACCCTTAGATATTACAACAATCTTGGGATGTATGAAATAACTAGATCAGATATTGGTCGGCGGTTATATTCCAAAGAAACAATAGAGAGAATTAAAGAAATTGTTGATTTAAAACAAACAGGTATTTCACTTAAAGAAATTAAAATTTATCTTGATTTACCTCAAAATAAAAAAATAGAAATGATGAAAAATCAAAAACAAAACTTAAAACAAACATTAAAAATAATTGATAATTATATCGAAGAAAACTAAACCCAACATTTAATATAAAGTTTGTTTAAGATTAAAGAGAAAATAAAATTTAGGTTAATTATTAAACTTAAGTTATAATGAAATTAATAAAATATATTCTGGATTTATAAAATATTAATAATAAGAAAACTAATAATAGGAGGAAAATAAAATGTTATCAGATTCAAAATTAGGTTTTGGTTTAATGCGTTTACCAAAAGATGAAGAAGGGAATATCATTATTGATAAGGTCCAAACTATGGTAGATGCTTTTATGAAGAAAGGATTTACATATTTTGATACTGCTTATGCTTATGCTGGTAGTGAGGCTGCCATCAAACAAACATTAGTAGATAAATATCCTAGAGAATCTTTTACTCTTGCTGATAAACTTCCAGCATGGAAAATCAACAAACAAGAAGATGTTGAAAGGATATTTAATGAATCATTATCTTTATGTGGAGTAGATTACTTTGATTTTTATCTATTGCATAGTATTGAAGAAAGTCACTATCCAACATATCAAAAATATGGCTGTTTTGAATTCGTAAAGAAAATGAAAGAAGAAGGAAAGATTAAACATATTGGATTCTCTTTCCATGATGATTCTAAACTCTTAGATGAAGTATTAACTGCTCATCCAGAAATAGAATTTGTCCAATTACAACTTAATTATTTAGATTGGAACAACGAAGTTGTTCAATCTCGAAAGAATTATGAAGTTGCTAGAAAACATAATGTACCTATTGTTGTTATGGAACCTGTTAAAGGTGGAACATTAGCTAGCTTTACGAAAGAAATAGAAAGTGAATTAACAGACTATAATCCAAGGGCCTCTATTGCTTCATGGGCTCTTAGGTATATTGCTTCATTAGATGGAGTAATGACTGTTCTTTCAGGAATGTCTACGCAGGAACAATTAGAAGATAATCTTCAAACAATGAGTGAATTCAAAAAGATGAATGAAGATGAATATAAAATCATTGATAAAATCACCCATATGATTTTAAATCAACCAACAATTCCTTGTACCAAGTGTCGATACTGTGTCCCAGGATGTCCTATGAAGGTTGAAATACCTGAATTATTTACTGCCTATAATAGTCAAATGTTATATGGAAAAAGTTCACGTTATAAACACTACTATACAAAGCACTCTACTGCTCCTCAAAATCCTGCATCAGCTTGTATTGAATGTGGTCAATGTGAAGGAGTATGTCCTCAACATTTAGAAATAATTAATTTATTAAAGAAAGTATCTAAATTATTTGACGAGGAATAATTATTTATATTAGATATAAAAAAAGGTCTAAAATAATGTTGAATTGTTATAGATCTTTTCTTTTGGCTTTGAAATATCATATGTTTTAATTGTATGATAATAAAAAAGACTTATAATAAAATCGTTTGTTATAATATGTTTTGTAGCCAGGGAGGCTTTTAGTAATGATAAAGAAAGAGTATTTCATAGATTTGGGTAAAACTATTTTAATATTTATTTTAGCTTCATTAATAGGCTTTTTATTTACAAGTCTACATTTTACTGAAGTAAATATAGTAGTTATTTATATTTTAGCAGTTTTAATAACTGCCAGGATTACGAATGGATATATTTTTGGAATTATCGCTTCTATCTTTTCAATCTTAGGATTTAACTATTTTTTTACGGCACCATATCATACCTTTAATGTTTATGATCCTAATTATTTTATAACTTTTGCAATTATGGCTATTACTTCCATTGTTACTAGTACATTAACTTCAACAGCTAAAATGTATACTAAAAAAGCTGAAGACAAAGAAGCCGAAAGTTTAGCTTTATATAATCTTACAAATCAACTTTCAGATGCCGAAGATACATCAAAAATTCTAGAGATAGGACTTAGTAATATTTGTAATTTGATTAATAATGATGCTGGAATTGCCTATTTTAAAGAAACTAATAAACAAATTCTTATTCAAAAGCTTAATCATGAATTTATATATCGAAATAGTAGTGAGGTAGCTGATATTCATTTGTTACTAAAGAATCTTCGAACTGAATATGCTGAAGAAAATGGATATATTGATTTTCCTATTAGAGTAAACGATAAACTTTTAGGTGCTATTCATTTAAAAAAAGAAGTATGGTTAAGTTTAGATGAAGATAAAAAAAGATTGCTGCATTCAATGATTGAAAATATTGCTATTGCATTAGATAGAATATTAGTAACTAAAGAACGAATCCTAGACCGTGAAGCAGCAGTTAGAGAAAGATATCGAGCAAATCTATTAAGAGCCATTTCTCATGATTTAAGAACACCTTTAACTGGTATTATGGGAACAGTTGAGATGATTATGGATATGACTGATAATGATGATCAAAGATATGAAATGATGCAAGGTATTTATAAAGATGCTGATTGGTTACATTCAATGGTTGAAAATATTTTAAGTTTAACAAGATTAAAAGATGGTAATATGGACGTTAAAAAAGAGCCAGAAGCTTTAGAAGAAGTAATTGCCGCAGCAATTACTCATACTGAAAGAATTTATCCTAGTAGAGAGATTCAAGTAAAACTCCCTGACGACTTTGTCCTTGTTCCAATGGATGCTAGACTGATTCAACAAGTTATCAATAACCTACTAGATAATGCCATCAAACATACTACTGTAAATGATAAGATAACTATTATAGTTAGTTACGATAATGATATAGCAAAGGTATGTGTTCAAGATGAAGGTGTTGGAATAGATAAAAAAGATGAAAAGAATATTTTCCAAATGTTCTATACTAGTGGTAATAAATCAGCTGATGCCAATAAGGGAGTTGGTTTAGGACTAGCCATTTGTGAAACGGTTATTAAAGCTCATGGTGGGAAAATATATGCTAATAATCGTAGTGATGGCAAAGGAGCAGAGTTTACTTTTGAATTGCCTATCAAAATATAAGAGGGGAAGTGAATTACAATGTTTAAAGAAAATATTTTAGTTGTTGAAGATGATGTTCAAATACGAAACTTTATAACATATACACTTAAACAAGAAAACTATCAAGTATATGAAGCTGATAGTGGTCAGGCGGCTATTGATTGTCAAGTTGAAGAAAACATTGATTTAATGCTTTTAGATCTTGGTCTTCCTGATATCGACGGAATGGTTGTTCTCCATAAGATAAGAGAATATAGTCAAATGCCAATTATAATTGTGTCAGCCCGTGATCAAGATAATGAAAAAGTAATTGCGTTAGACGATGGAGCCGATGACTATCTAACAAAACCTTTTTCAGCAACTGAATTATTAGCGAGAATTAGAGTTGCTCTTCGTCATTATTATAGTGATAATCAAAAAATGGATATAAGTGTTATCCAAAATGGTAAAATAAAAGCTGATACTAATAAACATATTATAACTTTAAAAGAAAAAGAAGTTCACTTTTCGCCACTAGAATATCAACTACTAGTTTTATTCTTAAAAAATGTTGGTAAGGTCTTAACTTATAACGTTATAATACATGAACTATGGGGAAGTGGGTATGGTAATGATACTCAAGCCTTAAGAGCGTTAATGGCTGGCCTAAGAAGAAAGATAGAAGATAACCCTGCTAAACCTGAATATATTAATACAGAAATAGGTGTTGGTTATCGAATGAATGAAATTGAATAAAAGTATATTTAGCCTTTAATTTTAGTCGTAATTACTATAATTAAAGGCTTTTTTGTACTTATAACTCATTAGTAAATCCTCACAGAATTCTCACACAAAATCAAAAATCCTCACAACTATATCACATCATATTTAATATAATATTTATAAAAAGAGGGAGAACTATATGGAAGAATTAGTACAAGAAATAGATAATATTAAGCATTTAATAAGTGAAAATTTATACGATAATTGTGAACAAGAAATAGTTGATTTAATGTTAAGTAATCCACATTCACCTGTTCCACATAATCTTTATGGAATTATGTTAGAAAAACAACATGAACATATTCTAGCAATGAAACATTTTAGAGCAGCTAATGCTTTAGATCCTACATATACTCCTGCTAGATATAATCTTGAAAAGTTCGGAGGACTCAATTCCCATAGTTTTATTCCAGCGTATTGTATGAATGATTGTATAGAAATTGTTAAAACTAAATCGGATTCACAATTTGATGTTGAATATGATGATCATCATGTTGGTCATATGGTTAGAAAGTTAAGAGGTTTTAAGAAAAGATGATGGACAGTAAAAAACATGGTTATTCAATTATTGTTGGCTGTGGGGGACTAGGATCATTTTTAGCTACACATTTTTCTGAAGAAGGAAAGGATGTTATGGTTATTGATTTAGAAGGTTCTGCATTTAGGAAGCTATCTAAATCATATGGTGGAATAACCATGGCAGCCAATGCCACTGATATTGAAAAACTTAAAAAAGCCAAAATGAATGAAGCAGATAATGTTATTGTCGTAACTAACAATGACAATGTTAATATTTTTGTAGCTCAAATAGCTAAAAAAATGTTTAACGTTCCTTATGTCGTTGCTAGAATCTACGACGAATGTAAAAGTGTTTTAGTAGAAAAATATAATATAGAAACTATATGCCCAACTATTTTATCAGAACAAGAAGTTTTAGTAGATGTAAAAGATGGGAGTGTTCATTAATGATTCTTAAACAACGTGAAAAAGATCGAATACTAATTGTTGGTGGTTATCATAAAACCCAATCTTTAGCTAAATCTTTAATAAAAAAAGGATATAAAGTAACTGCTATTAATAAAGACTTAAAAAAATGTGAAAAACTAGCAGAAATAGAAAACTTAAATACTATCTATGGTGATGGAAGTAAAAAATTTATCTTAGAAGATGCAGATGCCAGTAGAAATAAAGTTATGATTGTTTTGACTGATAATGATGAATGCAACTTAGTAATCTGTCAAATGGGAAAACAAATATTTCATATTCAAAAGACAGTTTGTTTATTAAACGATCCGAAAAAAGCCGAATTCTTTTATGAAATGGGAGTGGACCGGGTTGTATGTGCTATGAACATGATTACAAATATTATGGAAGAGCATGCCATCATGAATGAGATGACTAAAATGATTCCAATCGAAGAAGGAAGAATTCAAATAGTTGAACTTCGAGTATCAAATGATGCACCTATTATTGGAAAAAGATTATGGGAATTGAATTTTCCTAAAGAAATAATAATTGGATGTGTTCTTCGAGGAGAACAAAGTTTAATTCCTCGAGGCGATACTCGTTTAATGGCTGGAGATAACTTATTGATTATTTCTTCTGATAAAGAAAAAATTGTTTTGGTTAAGGAGCAAATGGGTTATGATGAAAAATGAGAAAACATCCATGATTGGAAAAATGATGATTTTGGAAGGACTAATCTTAGTCGTTCCTGTTTTGATTATTCCATTTTACTTTCAAGAGAGAAAACTCATTTGGATGTTTTTACTCCCAGCATTTGTTTCAATAGCTTTGGGGTATCTTGTTTGCAAATGCAAGAGAAATCCTAAAAAGCTTAATAGTAATCGATTTGTAGTTGGAGCATGGATGTATGGCTTTATCCTTGGAGCGATACCATTTTATTTATATGGTAATTTAAACTTTGTCCAAGCCACTTTTGAATCAGTAAGTGGTTTTACTACAACCGGTTTATCAGTTCTTAATGTTGTTAAAACACCACAAATATTTCTTTTTTATCGTAGTTTTTTACAATATGTCGGAGGCCTTGGATTTGTCATGATGATGTTAGTCTTTATACAAAGTAAACATTCGGTTACTTTATATGAAGCGGAAGGACATCCAGATCGTTTAATGCCCAATATAGGAAAAACAGCAAAAGTAATCTTAGAAATGTATTCATTCTTTCTAGTTATTGGAAGTATAGCGTATGTAATTGCTGGAATGAATATATTTGATAGTGTAATTCATACAATGTGTGCTTTATCGACAGGTGGTTTTTCTAATCGTTTAACTAGTATTGGTTATTATAATTCTGTACCAATTGAAGTAATTACAGTTATTTTGATGATTATTGGTACCACTAACTTTTCTTTACTTTTACTTCTTTTTAGAGGCAAACTAAAAGAATTTACTAGATCAAGTGAAATGCGTTTTCTAGTTGGGTTAGTAGGAATTTTTGTCCCAATCATTGCTTTATTTTTAGCATCTAGCGGTAGTGGAGTGTTATATAGTATTCGTCAAGCTTTCTTTAATGCCTTTTCAGCATTATCGACAACTGGTTATGCTACGAGTGATTATAATACATGGCCCCAAGTTGGAATTGTTTTACTTATCTTATTAATGATTATTGGTGGAGGTATCGGATCAACGGCTGGTGGTATTAAACTAGGCAGAATATGTATCGTTTTAAAGAATTTATGGCGAAATATCAAATTAAAAGTATTACCTGATCGAAGTGTTCTTTTATGTCACTATAATCGAGGGGTTGAAAACGAGGTATTATCTGATGATAGAGTAGAAGAAGCTTCTACTTATGCACAAACTTATCTTATTATATATGTTATTGGAACAATTCTATTGAGTTATTTTGCAGGCTGCTCTATATTAAAGGGTGCGTTTGAATTTGCTTCATCATTAGGAACAGTTGGTTTATCTATAGGAGTAACTAGTATTCATACTTCTTCTATTTGTTTAATTATTGAAATTATAGGAATGATTCTAGGAAGGCTAGAAATATTTGCAATATTTAAAGTATTTGCTAGAAGAAGTTCTTAAATTTTATTCTTATTATATATAAAGAGCTTATTGCTGTTTTAAGGCAATAAGCTCTTCTATTTTTTTAAGATATAATTTTGCAGGTTTTGAAAGTGTTTGATATTTCTTCTTTATTAAGTTCATTCCAAGCTCTACCTTTGGATATAATGGTTTACAGATAAGATTATTTTCTTTGGATGTATTTATAATATGATTAAATCCTATAGCATATCCCATACCTTCTTGAACCATTAAAGAAGCATTAAATATTAAATTATACGTAGCAACTATATTGTACATTTTTTTATTCTCATTAAAGAAGTAATCTAGGAAATTATCTTTTAGCTGATGCCTAGACACAATAATAGGGAGAGAAGCTAAGTCGTTTAAAGTAATTTTTTCTTTTTTCGCTAATTCACAATTTCTAGGCATTAATAAACTAATTACATCTTTATATGGTAGTGATATAGATTCATAAGATGATATATCAGTAGGTTCCCATACAACAGCAAAGTCATATAAACCATTGTCTAGTTTTTCAAGAATATCTAATGAATCACCACTGATTGTATGAATATGGATATCTGGATACTCTTTTTGAAGTAATAATCCAGCTTCTATAATTAAACGAACACCTTCTGATTCACCTGTTCCAATATAGATATCACCGGATATATGTTCATCAGACATTGTAATTTCATTTTCTGTCATTTGCATTAGATTTACTATTTCTTCTGCTCTTTTTCTTAAAATAATGCCTTCCTCAGTGAGAGTTATTTTTCTACTACCTCTAATAAATAAAGATTTTCCTAACTCATCTTCTAAATCATGAAGTTGTCTTGAAAGAGTTGGTTGAGAAAGATGTAAAGATTTGGCAGCTGCTGATATATTTTGTTCTCTTGCAACTGCTAGAAAATATTCTAGTACTCTAAATTCCATATTTTTAATTCTCCTTATATATTAATAGTAAATAATTATCTATGCTTGTCAAGCATAGAAATATATAATATATAAGTATTAGTTATTCTTTATTACTGGTGTTATCATAAATTCATCTTAAAAGAGATGGAGGAATTTAAATGAAAAAATATAATGAAACTAAATATACAGGTGAAAGACCACTATATCAAACTAAAGGAGCAATAATTACTTATTGTAGTTTTGCTGATGGTGAATCACCACTTAAAGAAAGTTCTAATTTAATTGTAGATAATTGTATGTTTGAATGGAAATATCCATTTTGGTATTGCAATGATATTAAAGTAACTAACTCAACTATGTTTGAAATGGCTAGAGCTGGAGTTTGGTATTCTAATAATATTGAAATGAATAATATTACTTATAATGCTCCAAAAGGATTTAGAAAATGTAATGATTTAGATTTAGAAAACATTGTTATCCCTGATGCCTCAGAAACACTATGGAATTGTAATAATGTAAAGATTTCTAATATGAGCGCTAAAGGTCATTATTTTGCAATGGGATGCTCTAATATAGAAATAGATAATCTAACTTTAGTAGGAGATTATTCCTTTGATGGCGTAAAGAATCTAGTTATAAGAAATTCCAAACTATTATCAAAAGATTGTATTTGGAACTGTGAAAATGTGACTATTTATGATTCTTTTATTACTGGTGAATATTTTGGTTGGAATTCTAAAAATGTTACTTTAATTAATTGTACTATCGAAAGTGAACAAGGTATGTGTTATATGGATAACTTAGTAATGAAAAATTGTAAGTTGTTAAATACTAATTTAGCTTTTGAATATTCGACTGTCGATGCTACAATTGATAGTAGTATTGATAGTGTTAAGAATCCAATATCTGGCAAAATTAAAGCTCATAGTATTCATGAAATTATTTTTGATAATGATGATGTATGTAAAAATAATACCGAAATAATTGAAACTGAAAAGGTTAATAATGAAACTTGTGAAAGAGGTTATAAGGATGGATTATACATGTAGAAATACAGTTATTCAGAATTTAAAAGATGCTGGCTGTGATCAAAATACTATAAATAGTTTTTTGGAAGGTTTTGATCAAGACAACTACCTTAAGCAAAAACAAATAATAGGCAATCATCGAAAAAATCTTGTTGATGCAATGCATCAAAAGCAAAAAGAAATAGATATGTTAGATTATATGACGCTTCAACTTGAAAAATGTCATTGTCAAAAAGGAGATTAAAATATGTATGATTTTGATAAAACTATAAACAGAAGAAATACCAATTCTTTAAAATGGAATGTCAAAAGTAATGAACTACCAATGTGGGTAGCTGATATGGATTTTGAGACTGCTCCTGAAATTATTGAAGCAATTAAAACTCGTGTTAGTCATGGTGTTTTTGGCTATAATATAATCCCTGACAATTGGTATGAAGCCTATAATTATTGGTGGAAAAAAAGACATCATTGGGAGATAGAAAAAGAATGGTTGATGTTTTCAACCGGGGTAGTACCAATCATTTCTAGTGTAGTAAGAAAGTTTTCTACTCCAGCTGAAAATGTTTTAATTCAAACACCAGTTTATAATATCTTTTTTAATAGTATTTTAAATAATGGGAGAAATGTTATTGAAAGTCCTCTTTTATATAGTAACGGGACTTATAGTATTGATTTTAATGATTTAGAAGATAAATTATCTAATCCCCAAACTAGTCTTATGATTTTATGTAATCCCCATAATCCAATTGGCAAGATTTGGGACAAAGATACGCTTAGTCGTATTGGTGATTTATGTGCTAAATACAATGTGATAGTTATTTCTGATGAAATTCATTGTGATTTAACTGCACCAAATAAAGAATACATTCCATTTGCAAGTGTGAACGATATTTGTAAATATAATAGTATTACTTGTATTGCTCCTACAAAATCTTTTAACATTGCTGGGCTGCAAAGTGCAGCTGTAGTGGTTCCTAATGTTAATTTAAGACATAAAGTATACCGAGCTTTAAATAACGATGAAATTGCAGAAACAAATACGTTTGGCGTTTTAGCAGCAGTAGCTGCTTATACCAAAGGTGAAGCCTGGCTAGATGAACTAAGAGTTTATCTTCAAGAAAATAAAGATATTGTAGTTGAATTTTTAAAGAAGGAAATCCCAGAATTGTTTGTTGTATCATTAGATGCAACTTATTTACTATGGGTTGATTGCAGTAAAGTTTGTAAGGAAACCAAAACACTAGTTGATCATATTAGAAGTGAAACAGGTTTATTCATAACAGCAGGAAATGAATATGGAAATAGTGGAAAGAACTTTGTTAGAATCAATATTGCTTGTAATAAAGTTACATTGTTAGATGGACTCAACAGATTAAAAAAAGGTATATGTAGTTATGAAAATACATTCAATAAACAAGATTAAAGTTATATTAATTACTATCGTATGTTTATTAATAGTCGTATTATTATTAATTAATTTCTATAACTTTCATAGTTCTAGTACTAGAAGCAATAATAGTACTCAAAAACAAACAATAGAGGTGGAAAAGATGAAAGTTAAAAATAGTAGACAAAGAATTTAGTGCTACTTTAGTAGATAATAATGCTACAAAAGATCTTATAAAAATGATGAAAGAAAAACCAATAGTTTTAAATCTCTCAGATTATTCCGGATTTGAAAAGGTTGGAGATTTAGGAGTAAATCTCCCAACCTCAAATAAACATATAACAACTTCTTCAGGAGATATTGTTTTATATAATAGTAACCAGATAGTTGTGTTTTATGGTTCAAATAGTTGGAGTTATACAAAACTTGCATCTATAGATGATCTTACTGGATGGAAAGAAGCATTAGGTAATTGGAATATTGAAGTTTCTTTAAGTTTAGAAAAATGATTTGACTTCGAGTTTACTTTAAGTTGTATAGTATATATGGAGGTAAGTATATGGAATATGTAACTTTAAAAAATGGTTTAAAAATGCCAATGATTGGATTTGGAGTATTTAGAGTACCTGATAAAAAAGACTGCGCTAATTCGGTTTATGAAGCTATTAAAACTGGATATCGTTTAATAGATACTGCTGCTGCTTATACCAATGAGGATGCAGTTGGAGATGGGGTTAGAAAAGCCATTTCTGAAGGAATTTGTATAAGAGAAGATTTATTTATTACTTCTAAACTATGGGTTCAAGATATGAAAGATTACGAAAGTGCTAAAAAGGCAATTGATGCTTCATTAAGCAAAATGGGTGTTGATTATCTTGACTTATATTTAGAGCATCAAGCTTTAGGCGATTATTTTGCTGCTTGGAGAGCAATGGAAGATGCTTATAAAGAAGGAAAACTTAAGGCTATTGGAGTATCTAATTTCTATCCAAATATTTTAACTAATTTTTGTGAAACAGTAGAAATTATGCCGATGGTAAATCAAGTTGAACTTCATCCTTATTTTACTCAAAATGATTCAGTAGAAACTATGAAATCATACGGAGTAATTCCTGAAGCGTGGGCTCCTCTTGGTGGGGGAAGATATAATCCTTTTGAAAATGAAATGCTTCTTAAGATTGCAAAAGATCATAATAAGACAGTTAGTCAAGTAATCCTTAGATGGAATACTCAAAGAGGAGTAGTAGTTATCCCTAAGTCAACGCATGTGGAAAGAATTAAAGAAAACTTTGATATTTTTGACTTTACTCTAACAAAAGAAGAAATGGAACAAGTATCTTCCTTAGATATGGGACAAGGTGGAACTAGAACAAAACATTTCGATCCTGAATTTGTTAAGATGGTGTTAGATACAAAAATTCATGATTAATATTTGAAGCACTAATTGTGCTTCTTTTTTATGACTTGTAATAATTATAAAAATAAACTATCATTTATCATATTAATAGTTTGTTAAGGAGAAAAAAATGGTTAAACATATTATATTATGGCAATTAAAAGATGAATTAAGTTCTACAAAAAAAGAAGAAGTCCTACAAGGAATTAAAGAAGGTCTAGAAGGTTTACAAGGACAAATTCCAGGTCTTAAAGAAATAAAGGTTCAAATAGATAAATTGGAATCTTCTAATGCTGATGTAATGTTATATTCAGTATTTGAAGATGAAGATTCTTTAAAAGGATATTCAACTAATCCTAAACATGTAGAAGTAGCTAATGGTAAAGTAAGACCATTTACTAAAACTAGAACTTGTATTGATTATAATTGTTAAAGTAATGGAATTCATATTGAATTCCATTTTATTTATTATGTTATAATACGTAGGAGGTTATTATGATAGAAAAAAAAGAAGTATTTATAACTCCTTATAAACTAAATAGAACATTACATATACATTTACCAAATGACTATTATAAAAGTAATGAAACATATCCAGTAATGTATATGTATGATGGCCATAATTTATTTTTTGATAAAGATGCGACCTATGGTAAATCATGGGGATTAGAAACATTTTTAAATAATTATGACAAAAAGATGATTATTGTTGGAATTGAATGTAATCATGAAGGAAACAAAAGAATAGAAGAATTCTGTCCTTATAATATTTATGATAAATATGTTGGATATATTCAAGGAACAGGAAAAATATTTAACAAATGGCTTGTAGATGAACTTAAACCAATGATAGATAAAACATATCGAACGATGCCACTACGTGAATGTACTGGCATTGCAGGAAGTTCGATGGGAGGATTAATGGCTTTAAATGCCGTTACTACTTATAACAATATCTTTTCTAAAGCAGCGTGTCTTTCGCCAGCTCTTCATTTTTGTTTAGAAGATTGTCTCCAAGATATTAATAATTTATCTAGTGATACACATATATACATGGATATTGGTAGTAAAGAAGTTAAGGATCCAAGTAAAGTCATGAAAATGTTTGATCAAATTAAAAGTGAACTAGATAAATATCAGGTTTCTTTTTATCCGCGTTTAGTTGTTAACGGGAAACATAACGAAGCTACTTGGGAGAAATCTAATAAAATATATATGGATTATCTTTGGAAATAGTATACTATGAGGTTAATATGATAAAAGTAGATTTAATAACTGGATTCTTAGGTAGTGGCAAAACTAGCTTTATAAAACAATATGCTTCATATTTGTTGAATGAAGGCTATAAAATAGGAATAATAGAAAATGATTATGGGGCTGTAAATGTTGATTTAATGATTTTACAAGACTTGCAATCACCTAACTGTGATATCGAAATGATATCTGGTGGTTGTGATAAACAAACTCATTATCGTCGTTTTAAAACCAAACTTATTGCGATGAAAATGATAGGGTATGATCGAATCTTAGTTGAACCTTCAGGAATATATGATATGGATGAGTTCTTTGATGTAATTAATGATGATCCCTTATCAAATTGGTACGAAATAGGTAGCATTATTACTTTAGTAGATTCTAATATTAATAGTTCTCTTCCTCAAGAAGCCCAAAGTATTTTAGCATCACAAGTAGCATATGCTGGTAAAATCATTACTACTAATAATGAAAATAATATTTTGGATTATTTAAATAAATCTTTAGATTTGATTAAATGCCAAAGGAAACTAAATATTGAAGATTTGATTACAAAACCATTAAAGGATTATAAAGATAATGATTTTTATGAGATATTAAATGCAGGTTATCAGTTAGCGTCATATCCTTATTTGAACCTTGATACAAAAACAATCTATCAAACTATTTATCTTTTTAATAACAATATTTCAATAGAAAAGTACTCTAGCGTAATCGATACAATATTTAAAGATTCTAATTGTGGATATATTTTTAGAATAAAAGGCTTTGTAGATAAAAATGATAAATGGTATGAAATAAATGCAACTAAAAATAATGTGTACATTAATAGCATTGAATCTGGACAAAATGTAATAATTATTATTGGATCAAATTTAAATGAAAATAAAATCAAAGAATATTTTAAATAGATGTTGACTTAAAGTACACTTTAAGATGTATATTATAAACAGATATTAATTATAAGGAGGACAAAAATTATGTCATGTTTTATCGTACCTGCAACTGAAGCTATCGTTACTACAATAGCTACAAAAGTATTAGAAAATAAAGAAAATAAACAAGAAGAAGTTGCATTAAAAGAAGGAAGAGAAGTTAGTAAAAATAGATTCTCAAAGAAACTTAAATTATTAAATGGTTTACTTTGGGGTGGATCAGTATTACTAGCAATTGAACATTTATGGCATGGAGAATTAACATTATTCTTCCCATTTTTAACAGCTGCAAAAAGTGCTGCAGATTTTCAATCAGCACTTATTGAAATGTTGACTGTTGGAGTTGCAATGGCTGTATTTATTACTGCAATCTGGGCTGTTATTACACTTATTTCTTACAAAGTAGAAAATAGAGCTATCGAAGGAGCAAAATAATGACTCTTTTACTTAGCGTATTTGCGACAGTTATTTCAATGACTATTTGGTATGTTTCTAAACTCGCAAAAAAACTAAAAGTAGGGTTGTTATGTTACTTATTTGGTGGTGCGTCTTTGATGTGGTTTGTTGATGCTATATTTGAATATATTCAACTTGGAGCAAAATATTTTACGCCTAGTTTATCAACCATGTTAAATGATACTTTTTTAGGACTAACAATTATTGCAATAGCTTTAGTTATTTGGATATGTTATGTCTTTATAAAAGACCCATTACACAATATTTATAGAAAATAGAATCTTTAAGATTCTATTTTTTTATAAATTGTTTTTTATTTATTTTCACATTATGAAAATAATAAATATTTTTATGGCTTTATTGTATAATAATTGTTGAAAACGATTACAAGGAGGTAATTATATGAGTTTTCCTAAGAATTTTTTATGGGGTGGAGCTGTTGCTGCTAACCAATGTGAAGGAGCATATTTAGAAGATGGTAAAAAATTATCTGTACCTGATATGCTTTTAGGTGGAGATGTTAATACATCAAGAACTTTCTTACCAAAGATAGATGACAAAGCATTTTATCCAAGTCATGAAGCAATTGATTTTTATCATCATTATAAAGAAGATATTAAATTATTTGCTGAAATGGGATTTAAGTGTTTTAGATTTTCAATTAACTGGGGTAGAATATTCCCTAATGGTGATGATGAAAAACCTAATGAAGCAGGACTTAAATTTTATGAAGATGTAATCGACGAATGTCATAAATATAATATCGAACCTTTAATTACTTTATGTCACTATGAAATACCTTGGAACATTGTTACTAAATATAATGGTTTCTCTGACAGACGAGTTATTGATATGTTTGTAAAATACGCTACAACATGTTTTGAAAGATATAATGGAAAAGTTAAATATTGGTTAACATTTAACGAAATTAACATTCCTTGCATGGGTGAAGGTGGTATTGGTAACTTATATGGTTTAGGTATTATGGATAAAGATGATGTTAATTCTACTGATAGAATTCCATTAAATAAATTAAAATCTAATATCCAAACTACTTACGAAGCATTACATAATGAATTTGTAGCTAGTGCTTTAACTGTTATTGCAGGTCATAAAATCAATCCTGATTTCATGATTGGAAACATGATTGCTCATACAACTTTATATCCTTTAACACCAAATCCTAAAGATATTATGGCTTGTATGCATGAAGATGATCTTAAAAACAATTTATGTGGTGATGTCCAAGTACGTGGAGAATATCCTGACTTTGCATATCGCTTCTTTGAAGAAAATGGTATTGATTATTCTTATATTACTGAAGAAGATAAGAAAATCATCAAGGAAGGTACAGTTGATATGTATACTTTCTCATACTATATGTCTAACTGTGTAACTGTTGATGAAAATGCTGCTCTAACTGATGGTAATATGTCTAAAGGGGCTAAGAATCCATATTTAAAAGCATCTGATTGGGGATGGCAAATTGACCCTGAAGGATTAAGATATACTTTAAATCTTTTACATGGTCGTTATCCAAACACTCCATTAATGATAGTTGAAAACGGTTTTGGAGCATTTGATGAGGTAGAAGCTGATGGATCAATCCATGATGAATATCGTATTAGTTACTTTAAAAGCCATATTGAAGCAATGAATGAAGCTATTAAAGATGGTGTACCTTTAATTGGATATACTACTTGGGGACCAATTGATTTAGTATCTGCTGGTACTGGACAATATGCAAAACGTTATGGTTTCATTTATGTTGATCGTCATGATGATGGTACAGGTGATTTCTCTAGAAGTAAGAAAGACTCTTTCTTCTGGTATAAAAAATGTATTGAATCAAATGGAGAAAATTTATAATAAATAATAAAGCTAAGTTAAACTTAGCTTTTATTATTTAAAATATATTATTGACATGGAGTAAACTCCAAGTGTTAAATTAATTATGTAAATAGGAGGTAATAATATGAAACAAACACAATTAGGTAAAACAAATATGTATTCAAATAAGATTGGACTTGGATGTATGGGACTTTCTCATGCAAGTGGAACACCAACACCAAAAGATCAAGCTATTGAAATACTTAGAGAAGCTTATAAAATGGGGTATAACTTCTTTGATACGGCAGAATGTTATACAGGAGTAAATCCTGATGGTTCAATAAACTATAACGAAGAAATAGTTGGAGAAGCAATTAAACCTTTTAGAGATAAAGTAATTCTTTGTAGTAAATTTGGGGTTACTCATAAAGGAGACCATCTTGAATTTGATAGTAGTCCTAAAAAAATCAGAGAAAGTATTGAAGGTTCATTAAAGAAACTTCAAACTGATCATATTGATATTTATTATCAACATCGAATTGATCCTAAAGTTGAACCAGAAGTAGTTGCTGGGGTAATGAAAGAATTAATTGAAGAAGGTAAGATAAAGGCTTGGGGAATTTCAGAAACAACAGAAGAATACCTTATTAGAGCTCATAAAGTCTGTCCAGTAACAGCAATTGAAAACAGATTTTCAATGATGGCAAGATGGCATGAATCTATCTTTGATACTTGTAAAAAGTTAGGTGTTACATTTGTAGCTTTTTCTCCGCTTGCTAACGGAGCCTTAACTGGGGCTTATAAATCAAGTGATGATTTTAAGAAAGATGGATCTGATTTTAGAAGTACAATGCCCCAATATACTAAAGAAGGTATTGCTAAAACCAACCAATTATTAGAAGTTATTAAAGAAATAGGTGAAAACCATAATTGTACTGATGCTCAAGTATCTCTTGCATGGATGATTAATAAATATGATTTTATTATTCCTATTCCAGGTAGTAGAAAACTTGATCGCTTACAATCAAACTTCGATGCTGGTAATATTCTTTTAACTAAAGAAGAAATAGAAAAGTTAGACCAAAAAATAGAATCTATTGATTTTGATGTATTTGGTGGACATTAAACATAAAGAAAAGGCTTCAATTTAGAAGCCTTTTCTTTTATAATACTTTCAAGGAGAAAATATGGATAACTCTTATACAATAATAGATTACTTAAAAATTAGAGGAGACATTACTTTTAATGAAAGTGCATTTAATGAAATAGATAGTCTAATCATGTGTCAACTTTCATATGTTGATTTTGATGGATTAAAAATTGAAGGTAAAAAAATAGAGGAGATATTTAATGAATATATTCACGTCCATAATATTAAAGAAGATTTACAACGTCTATCTTTAATCTCTAATAATATATATATTCTTCAATTAATGGCTTCTAGTAATAGATTTAAAGGTATTACTATTTATAATTATGTCAACGATATAAACCTTGAACAAGAAAAACAATTCTCTGCCTACGCCGCTAAATTGGGTTTAAATGATTATTATATTGCCTTTAAAGGAACTGACGATACAATAGTTGGATGGAAAGAAGATTTAAATATGACTTATACTATTATTCCTTCTCAAACAGCTGCAACTAAATATTTAAACAATTTTTATCTTAAGTATTTAAAAAGAATATCAATATTTTCTAAATTAAAAAGTAAAATTACTATTAGATGCGGAGGCCATTCTAAAGGTGGTAATATCGCTATCTATGGGGCTACTCATACAAATCAAAAAATGATGAATAATATTATATCTGTTGATAATTTTGATGGCCCTGGTTTTGATCAACAAATAATAAACGAAATAAAAAGTACAGTTGTTTATAACAAAGTTACCAATTATCTTCCTTCAGGTTCGGTATTTGGAATGCTTTTAAATCACAATACTAGAATTAGATATGTAAATACAACAATTAATAATATGATGCAACATAGTGGGCTATATTGGATAGTAAATGGAAGTAAATTTGATTATGCCAATGATTTAGATGAAAGTAATAAAAAGATTTTAGAAGATGTTAATTCTATTTTAGAAGAATTAAGTTATAAAGAAAGAAAAGAATTGATTGATCAATTCTTTGATATTTTTTCTAACGCTGGTATTACCAATATAAACGATCTTTCATCAAATAAATATAATACAATTATTAGTTCTATCCAAGGACTTAAAAGTATGAATGAAAAGTATCGGAAAGTTGTTTTGACGCTACTAACATATATATTTAAATTAAATACTAATTTACCAGTAAAATAATCTTTATTGTAGGTTTACAATTGATGTGAAACAAAAGTATTAAAAAAGTGATTCATTCCTTTATAATTTAGTTGCATACCAAAGAAAGGAAATGAATCACATGAATACTATATCACAAAATGCAAGATACTTA
>JAQVWN010000005.1 GCA_028749475.1 Thomasclavelia sp. | reverse complement strand
CGTTGATTGGAGTTATTCTTTTACTAAATTGATTACTACTTGAGTGGATTGTTCCATCATTGTAATATCAGCAAATTCTAATGGACCATGGAAGTTTCCACCACCTGTTCCAATGTTAGGAGTAGGAAGCCCCATAAATGAAAGTCTTGAACCATCAGTTCCACCTCTGATAGCCTCAGCTTTAGGCTTTAATCCAATTGCTTCGATAGCATTTTTTAATCTTTCAATTATTTGAGGATACTTAGTTACTTCTACTGCCATATTACGATATTGCTCTTTAATTTCTAAAGTAACAATTTCATAACCATATTTATGATTTAAATAATTGGTAATGTCTTTAAAATCTTGAAGTTGTTTTTGAATTAATTCAAAATCATGATTTCTAACAATATATTCCATTGTGTTAAAAGTAGCGTCTCCAGTTATTTTATGAAGATGATTAAATCCTTCATATCCTTCTGTGTATTCAGGTCTACTTTCAACAGGCAACATGTTGTCAAATTCATTAGAAACACTAATTGCATTTATTAGTTTTCCTTTAGCACTACCTGGATGAATTGATTTACCAGTTATTTTAACTATTACTTCGTATGCATTAAATGTTTCATAGTTAAATTCATCAACTATATCGCCATCAAGTGTATAAGCATACTTAGCTCCAAATTTCTTAACATCAAAATTATCAACTCCTCTACCAACTTCTTCATCAGGAGTAAAGGCAATCTTAATATCATTATGTTTTATTGAAGGATTGTTGTTTAATTCTTGGATGGCGTTCATAATAATGGCAATTCCACCTTTATCATCACATCCTAAAAGGGTAGTACCATCAGTTGTAATTAAGTTATGACCAATCATTCTATTTAAGACTGGGAATTCTTTAGGATCTAAAAATAACCCTAAATTTTTATTAACTGTAATCACTGAACCATCATAATTATTTACTTTTTGGGGTTTAATATCTTTACCACTATAATCAGGGGCAGTATCCATATGGGCAATTAAACCTATAATGTCACCAGTACCACCATTGCTTGGATAAGTACCATAAACAATCCCATATTCATTTAGTTCTGCATCTTGAATACCTAGTTCTTTCATTTCTTTTACAAGGACTTTACCAAGTTCAAAGACATTGTCTTTAGAAGGAGCAGATGTACTTGTAGGATCTGATTGTGTATCAATACTAATATAATTTAAAAATCTTTCTTCTATGTTCATAATTTCACCTCGCATATTATCTTAACGCGAATTGTGCTTTAAACCAAACAATTTATTATTATTTATTTATTGAGACAATTCCATGATAAAAAACATACGATTTTAAGCCGTTTTTTAATATAAATTGTTTTTAATTAAATACAATGCTTAATGATGTTTAAAATCACATACAATTTTAAGTTTTTTTCATAGACATTTCACAAAAAAGTAGAGTATAATACATTTTGTATACATTTTAAAACATTATAATTATGGTTTAAATATATAAAAATATAAAAAAGGAAAGGTGATTAAATGTTTAGATATGTTCTTAAACGTGTCTTGATTGGAATTGTTACATTGTTCCTATTAGCTTCAGCAACATTCTTCTTGATGAAAGCTACTCCTGGATCTCCAATCAGTGGTGAAAAATATAAAACGCAAGAAGCGTATGATGCAGCAAAAGAAAAGTATAACTTAGATAAACCTATCTTCGAACAATATACATTATATATTGAAGGAATAGTTCAAGGTGATTTAGGAGAAAGTATGGTTAAGACAGGTCGTTCTGTTTCTGAAACTATTTCAACTGGTTTCCCTGTTACAGCTAAACTTGGATTCTCTGCCTTTTGCGTTGCAATGATTATCGGTATTGCTTTAGGAACAGCAGCAGCGTTATCAAAAAGAAAATGGGTAAATAATGTTTGTATGTTTATAGCTACTCTTGGAGTCAGCTTACCATCTTTCTTACTTGCAATTTTCTTAATTATTGTTTTTGGAGTGCAACTAAGAATGTTCCCATTTATTGGATTAGATGGACCAGCTAATTATGTTTTACCTGTTACATCTTTGGCTTTATACCCTATATCTATGACTTGTCGTCTAACAAGAAGTAGTTTACTAGAAGTAATGAAACAAGATTATATTATTCTTGCTCGTAGTAAAGGAACTCCTTATAAAAAGGTCGTTATAAAGCATGCATTAAAGAACGCTATGTTACCAGTTATTACATATGCTGGACCTGCTCTTGCATTCTTATTAACTGGAAGTTTTGTAATTGAAAATATTTACTCTATTCCAGGAATTGGTAATGAAATGGTTAGTGCGTTAACTACTCGTGATTATCCAATGATCATGGGACTTACTATCTTCCTTGGATTCTTAGTAATTACTTTTAATATTATTACTGATATTTTATCAGCCGTGGTTGACCCACGAATTAAGTTACAGTAGGAGGAATGAAGATGGAAACAAAAGAAAAAATTAACATTACTCCTGATATGTTTGAAAAACTTTCAGATGCAGAAAAAAACTCCGAAAAAATTGCTTATGAATCTAGATCTTATATAAGTGATGCTTGGAGTAGATTTAAAAAGAATAAGATGGCCTTAGTTGGTTTATTCTTCTTATTATTTATGGTAGTTGCTTGTATAGTATTACCAATGATACTTCCTTATACATATGATGGGCAAAATATGGCTAATTCCAATGCTGCCCCTTCATTAGAACACTTCCTTGGAACAGACCGTTTTGGAAGAGATATTCTAGTTCGTATTTTATACGGAGGTCGTATTTCATTAAGTGTTGGTTTTTGTGCCGCAGTTATTAGTTTAGTAATTGGGGTTACATATGGTGGTATCGCTGGTTATGCTGGTGGTAAAGTAGATATGGTTATGATGCGTATTGTTGATGCATTATATTCAATTCCTGACATGTTATATGTAATTATGATTACTGTTGTTCTTGAACCTAGTTTCTTCTCGATAATGGTTGGTATTTGTATATCATCATGGATGGGAATGGCAAGACAAGTTCGAACACAAGTAATGACTTTAAAAGAACAAGAATTCTCACTAGCAGCTTTTGTTATTGGAGCTAGTAAAGAAAGAATTTTATTTAAGCATTTAATTATCAATGCGATGGGACCAATCATTGTTTCATTTACAATGCTTGTTCCAAGTGCAATCTTCTATGAAGCAACTTTAGGATTCCTTGGAATTGGTCTTTCTGTACCACAAGCTAGTTGGGGTACTTTAGCTAATGATGCTCGTGGTTTGATTTCATCACAACCACTACAAGTTGTTTGGCCAGTACTTTCAATTTGTCTTACCATGTTAGCTTTAAATTTCGTTGGAGACGGACTAGGCGATGCTCTAGATCCTAAGAAGAAGTAGGAGGATAGATAGATGGCAATTTTAGATATAAAACACCTAACTACTGAATTCTCTACTGAAAACGGAACTGTAAAAGCGGTAAGAGATGTATCTCTTACATTAGATAGAGGAGAAGTATTAGGAATAGTTGGTGAATCAGGGTCTGGTAAATCTCAAACTATGTTCTCAGTAATGGGACTACTTGCTGGTAATGGTAAAGTAGTGAGTGGAGAAATCAAACTTGATGGTAAGGATATTTCACCAATATCATTTAATAAAAGAAAAGATTATGAAAGTACAATGGATGCAATCAGGAGAAACGATATGGCAATGATTTTCCAAGATCCAATGACTTTCTTAAATCCAGTATTAAAGATTGAAACGCAATTAGTTGAACCAATTGTGAATCATAATCCTGGAATAAGTAAAAAAGATGCTCGTAAAAAAGCAATTGAATTAATGCAAAAGGTAGGTATACCTTCACCTGAAAAACGTTTGGATCAATATCCTTATCAATTCTCAGGAGGAATGAGACAACGTATTATTATCGCAATGGCTCTTGCCTGCGATCCTAAAATAATTATTGCTGATGAACCTACTACTGCTTTGGATGTAACTATTCAAGCGCAAGTATTAGATTTACTTGGTGATTTAAAGACAAGTATTGATTCAGGAATTATCATGATTACTCATGACCTTGGAGTTGTTGCTTCAATTTGTGATCGTATTGCTATTATGTATGGTGGTAAAATTGTTGAAACAGGAACGACAGATGAAATATTCTACAATCCTCAACATCCATATACAAAAGGATTACTAGCATGTATTGCTAATCCTGAAGAACCTAGAAAAGAGTTACATCCAATTCCTGGTTCACCTCCAGATTTATTAAATATTGGAGAAGGATGTCCATTTGTTGATCGTTGTGATAAAGCAATGAAGATTTGTAAATTAAAAATGAATGAATATAAACAATATAGTGATACTCACCAATGTAGTTGTTGGTTAAGTGATGAAAGAGCAAAGGGGGAGTAAAGAATGGATGATAAAAAAACAATCCTAAAAGTTGAAGACTTAAAAGTTCATTTCCCTGTCTCTGGTGGTTTCCTTAAGAAAAAACAAATAGTTAAAGCTGTTGATGGTGTTTCTTTTGATATTAAAGAAGGAGAAACATTTGGTTTAGTTGGTGAATCTGGGTGTGGTAAATCTACTACCGGTCGTGCTATAGTTAAAATATATAAGCCAACATCTGGTGTTATTGAATTCCAAGGAGTTGATATCACTAAGATTAAAGGTAAACAATTAAAGCAATTTAAAAAAGATATGCAAATGATTTTCCAAGATCCTTATGCATCATTAAATCCAAGAATGACTGTTGGAGAAATTATTAGAGAACCAATGGATATTCATAAGATTTATGATACTAAAGAAGAAAGAGAAAAAAGAGTTAGAGAATTACTAGAAATCGTAGGATTAAAACCTGATCATATCAGAAGATATCCTCATGAATTCTCTGGTGGTCAAAGACAAAGAATTGGGATTGCTAGAACCTTAGCTTTAAATCCTAAATTCATCGTTTGTGACGAACCAATTAGTGCCTTGGATGTTTCTATCCAAGCCCAAGTAATTAACTTATTAGAAAAGATTCAAAAAGAAATGGGAATTTCTTATTTGTTTATTGCTCATGATTTGTCTATGGTTAAACATATTTCAAATCGTATTGGAGTTATGTATTTAGGTAACATGATGGAAATAGGAGATGCTGATGATGTTTATGAAAAACCAATGCATCCTTATACTCAAGCTTTACTTTCATCAGTGCCAATTCCTGACCCTAAAACAGCCAGGGAAAGAAAACGTATCGTATTGGAAGGAGAACTTCCAAGTCCGATAAATCCGCCTAGTGGTTGTGTGTTTAGAACACGTTGTCCAAAGGCAAGCGAGAAATGTGCAAAATGTAAACCTGAATTAAAAGAGGTTAACGGTAGAAAAGTCGCATGTTTCTTATATGAAAAATAATAGTCGAAAGGGGAATATTATGAAAAAACTATTAAGTTATGCTTTATCAGCATTAATGTGTTTATCACTTCTAACAGGTTGTGGTAGTTCAAGTAGTGCTGATGTAAAAGTTGCAGTTGGTGGAGATACTGCTGATTTAGATCCAGCTATCGTTGATGACTCAATTACTGCAAATGTTTTAAATCAATGTTATGAAGGTCTTTATAAATTAGATAAAGAAGGTAATGTTGTAACTTCTCTAGCAACTGATATGCCAGAGATTAGTGCTGACGGTTTAACTTATACTATTAAATTTAATAGTAAAGCTAAATGGTCTAATGGAAAGAAAGTAAAAGCATCTGATTTCGTTTATGCTTGGAAGAGAGCTGTTTCTTTAGGAATGGGTACTGCTTACTATTCTACATTTATTTCTAACTATATCGCAGGTGCTACTGATGGTACTAAAATTGCTGATTTAAAAGATTTTGGAGCTAAAGCTATTGATGACAATACAATCCAAATTACTTTAAAAGCTAAATGTGATTATTTCACTAAATTACTTACTTCAACTGTTTTCTACCCAGTTAATGAAGCTTATGTATCAAAACATGGTGAAACTAAATCTACATGGGGAAATAAGGATGATGTACCATACAATGGTGCTTTCAAAGTTACTTCTGTAAATACTAAATCTAAGATTGAAATGGAAAAGAATGATCAATACTATGATAAAAAAGAAGTTAAACTAAATAGTCTTGAATTCCAAGTTATGTCTGATATGGATTCAGAAACTTCTGCATTCCAATCTGGAGAAATTGATTTTGCTACAAGTGTTAACAATGATACTGTAGAATCATCAAAATCTTTAAAGAAAAATGTTTATTTAATTGATCCATTTGTATGTAATTACTACATTTTAATTAATTCTGGTGATGAAAATACAAATAAAGCATTAAAAGATGTTGATATTAGAAATGCCTTAAGTTTAGCTGTAGACCGTAGTGATGTATTAAAAGCATTAGGATATGGTGATAACGCTTCTGAATTAAATGGATTTATTCCAAAAGGTATTCCTGGAGCAAACGGTGACTTTAGAACTGAACAAGATGCTGTTAAAAAACTTGCTTATTCTGATTTAAATGAAGCTAAAACTATTATGGCTAGTAAAGGTTATAGTGATAGTAATATGTTAAAACTTACTTATACTTATAACGATAACACTATGCATAAAAATGTAGCTACTGCTTTACAACAAGAATTAAAGAAAGCTTATATTGATTTAAAAGTTGTATCTAGTGAAAAAGAAGCATTCTTTGCTGCTAGAGATAAAGGTGACTTTGAATTATGCCGTCATGCCATGACTGCTGATTACATGGATCCAATGACTTATTTATCAATGTATTATGGAAAAGATTTAGCTGGTAACACAGTTGATGATGATAAATACGAAGCATTAATTACTGAAGCTGAAGCATTATCTGGAACAGAAAGAATGAATAAGCTTCATGAAGCAGAAAACTATTTAGTTGGAACTCAACATTATTTAATTCCATTATTTAGTTATTCTGAAAAAATCTTAAAGAATCCTAAGTTAACTGGTGTAACTTCATCTCCTGAAGGTCACTGGGATCTAACAAGAGCTTCTTTAAAAGACTAAACAAAAAAAGCGCAGTTAACTGCGCTTTTTATCTTTAAGGAGAATTTATGAAACCAATTAAAAAGCAATACCAAATAATAAATAAGATTCTTGAAGAGAGATTAAATGACGTTTTACCGAAAGTTATGAATGATAGTAAAGCGGATATGTGGATTATCTGTTGTAAAGAATATAATGAAGATCCTTTGTTTAATGCTTTAGTACCTGCCAATTATCCTACAGCTAGAAGATTATGTATTCTAGCTTTTGTAAAAGATAATAATGAAATAAAGAAATTATCCTTATGTATGCCAGATGAAGGGGTAGAAAAATACTATCAAAGATATTATAACTTCAATGAAGAGACTCAAGAAAATGCTTTAAAGAGATTGTTAGAAGAATTTAAACCTAAAAAAATTGCCATTAATAAATCGAGCACATTTGCTACTAGCGATGGATTATCACTAGGTTGCTATAATACTTTAGCTAAAGTCATTGATCCAAGTTTATTTATCTCTGATGATTATTTAGGACTAAGACTTCTTGAAAATAGGACAAAAACTGAACTTGAATATTTACCTGAAGTAGTAAATATTGCCTATAAGATAATTGATGAGGTATTTTCAAAAAATAATATTAACCCTGGAGTAACTACTTGCAGTGATTTGGAATTCTTGTTTAGAGAAAAAGTAAAGAACTTAGGGTTAGATTATTGGTTTGAACCAGATGTTGATTATCAAAATTTAAATACTACTAACAAAAGATCATATGGGGTAATAAATTATGGTGATTTAATTCATTGTGATTTTGGTATTAGATATCTTCATATGTGTACTGATACCCAACGACTTGCTTATATTGCAAGAGAAGATGAAGACAAACTTCCTAGTAGTTTAATTAAGGCTATGAAAGACAATGATCGTTTTCAAGATATTGTAAGTGAATGTATGGAAGTTGGTAAAACAGGTAATGAAGTATTAAAGAAAGCTTTAGAAATAGGGAATCAAGAGAATTTAAAACCAATTCTCTATTCTCATCCTTGTAACTACTTTGGTCATGGACCTGGACCTACTATTGGTTTATATAATAATCAAACTAGTATTCCAATAAGAGGTGAAGTAACTTTAATAAACAATACTATTTGGGCTTTAGAACTCAATACCACTTCTACTTATAACAATGAAACGTGGCAAATGTTTACTGAAGAAACAATTCTTTTTAAAGATGAAAAAATTAATTATTTATATCCTGGTCGAAAAGAAATTAAGTTAATTAAATAAGAGGATTTAGAATGGAAAACGAAACTTTAAAAGTAATAAAAAATCGTAAATCAGTAAGAATATTTACGGATGAAGAAATAACGGAAGAAGAAAAAGATATTATTATTGATGGAGCTATCCAAGCTCCAACAGCTGGGAACATGTCTTTACTATCAATAATAGATGTTCAAGATCAAGAGTTAAAAGATAAGTTGGCTGTTTCTTGTGATAATCAACCTTTTATCAAAGAAGCTAAAATGATCCTTATCTTTGTTGCTGATTATCAAAAATGGTATGACAGTTTTAAAATGTATCATGAAGATGCAAGAACTCCTGGGGTTGGTGACTTTATGTTAGCTGCTAGTGATACTCTTTTAGCTAGCGAAAATGCAACCATTGCAGCTGAAAGTCTAGGTATAGGAAGTTGCTTTATTGGGGATATAATTGAAAAATATGAATATCATCAAGAACTATTGAATATTCCTAAATACGCTGTACCAGTGGCTATGTTAGTGTTTGGTCATCCAGCAACTTCTCAAATCAATCGTAAAAAGCCAACTCGCTTTGATAAAAAATATTTAGTTAGTGTAAATAAATATGAAAAATTTGATGAAAAGAAACTCCAAGCAATGTTTGATGATAAAGCTAAAGTTGATGGTCGTCTAGGTAAAGACCTTGTTGAAAACATTTATCGTCGTAAATGGTCACAACCATTTATTGAAGAAATGACTAGAAGTATGAAACTTTGGTTAGAAAATTTCAAATAGAAAAAAGGTTATAAGTTAAACTTATAGCCTTTTTTTATGAGCAGTAATAATTGAATAAGAATATTTGTTTATTGTAATTATTAAATCATCTTTTTTTATATAATAGTTTTTTCCTTTAACTATAATCCTAGAATTATTATCTTTAACAATACTCTTACAATATTCAACAGGATTGGTATTAGTTAAAGATAAATTGTTAATAATCCTTTTTTCTCCAAGAATTGTAGTATGAATTTTGTTAATGTTTTTTAATAAATCATTCATAAGTTCATTATAATTATTTATTGAACCAAAAACCATTAAAAGAATATTTATGAACTCGATAAATCATATATTTATTCAGTTTCATCGTGAAAGATTTAATTAGGTTATGGTTGCTATCATATTCACTAAAGACACCAGCAGTACCAGAATCAATTACGATATTACCATTATCAAGTGTTTGAACACTTGAAACAATACCTGAATAGGTAACTGCCATACTATCAACTAGTTCAAATGTCTTATTGTTTTCATCTACTTTATAAACATAATAATAAGAGTTATCTCCTTTAAAAGCATTTTGATTAGTTATACCGATAGTTGTGTAATCAAAACTAGGTTGAGAGTTTGCTTTACCGTAGTTATTATCAAAAAACGTTAAGTAATAAACACCTTCTTGATCACTAGGTGAAAATCTGACTGAATGTTGACCTGCATTGATTTTAAAATCACCAATCTTTGTTAGAACATAGTCACTATAATCACTATCTTCCCATATACTTTCATCACTTATTAAATAGTCTAACTTAGGATTAGTCTCAAGATTAGTTATTTTAATAATACTAGAGGTTTCTCTTGAACTTAAGATAACATCACCATTTATATATTCAATTGAATTGATATGAATCCAATCTAAACCATCTTCTCCTTCATCTCTTGTGCTAGTTGTGTCTAGTGTACAGGTATCTACGTAAGAAGAAAATATTGATTCCATATCTAACACTTCACTAATATCACCTGATTCTATATCGATTTTAATAATACAATCTTCTTCAGTTGTTTTTTTAGTATTGTTTGCTAGTATCAATAGATTGCCATCATTATCAAAAGTGTAGTCATGGTGTAATTCGTATTTTCCAGTACTAAAAACTTTTGTAACTTCTCCAAGGGCATTAACCTGAGCTATTTTTGTTTGAGAGATACTATAATACATATAATTATCATCAAATAAAATGGTGTGAGCGCGATATCCAATGATAGGTATTTCACATCTAAGAATACCATTATTATCGTACATATATACAAAATCTTGATCATCGCTATCATTACCTAAAATGGTATATAAACCATTTTCTAATTCTGTAGTACTAGTACCACTAGTACTACTTAATACTGTTTCTTCTGTTCCTTGTTTACTTGGTACATCATAAGTAATAGTTTTAGTGTTTATTAATTTACCGCCACCATTATAATAACTTAAAGTAATGATATTGGTTTGACCTTGTACTAAACCAATTAAATTATACTCATGTTCTTTCTTTGTGTTACTAGAAAGGGTATTTGTATAATCGGCAATGCTATCATCATCAACATGAATAGTATATTTAACAGATAGGCTCTTATAGGTTTTAAAGTATACATATAAAGAGTTATTGTTAGTTCGATAGGGATTGTAAATCACTAGTGGATTATTAGCAGTATAATTGTTTTGAGATTTTAAGGTTTCAATTTTACTAGTAGTTAGACTGCTAGTAGAAGCGTTATAAATATCTTGAGCAGTGTTTTTATCATTATATTCAAATGTATAAACATTTGAATTAGAATCTTCTTTTGCTTCTATGGTGGTGGCTAAAGATTCTTTTATATTACCTCCTAAAATCGTTACAACAATTAAAGCTATTGTCATCAATAATCCAATTATTCTTTTTTTATTTTCATTTATTTTTTTCATAATGTCATAATATTAAATAAATATGGGAAAATATTAGTAATTGAATCGAAAATATTGGGATTAAATAATCTATAACGAAATATAAAATGATACTTTTATTTTGTCTTTATTAAATGTAAAATGAATTAGGTATGCGCCTATAGCTCAACGGATAGAGTGTCAGACTCCGACTCTGAAGGTTGCAAGTTCGAATCTTGTTAGGCGCACCAAATAAAAAAATAACTTTAATATATTATTAAAGTATTTTATTAATAACAATTATGCTATATTGTTCGTAATTAAGGGGAAATCATTATGAAATATGACATTCATTCAAGACAAGCAGGAATAATTTTACCAATGGCTGCATTACCATCTAATAGTGGAATAGGTGACTTTGGTAATGAAGCAAAGGAATTTGTAAAGATTATTTCCAAAATGGGATTTAAGATTTGGCAAATTTTGCCATTAAATCCATCTAGTGATGGTAATTCTCCTTATACTCCTTTTTCTTCATTTGCTATTGATGAAATATATATTGATATCAATGCTTTGAAAAAGAATAAATTAATTACTAAAAAATCTAATATTAAAAATACTGGCCGCGTTCAATATGATCAAGTTAGAAGTTATAAAAGAAAAAAATTAGAAGAGGCTTTTAATGCTTTTAAAAGTACTAATTATAAAAAAGAAGAATATAAAGCTTTTACTAAAGAAGCTTTTTGGTTAGATGATTACGCTTTATACATGGCTTTAAAATATAAAAATAAAAACAAACCTTGGGATAAATGGAACAAACAAGATAAAGATAATCCTAGTAAAAAAGGACTTACTAAGATCATTAATTATCATAAGTTTGTTCAATTTATTGCGTTTGAACAATTTAAAGAAATACATACTTATGCAAAAAAACATGAGGTTACATTACTTGGAGATTTACCTTTTTATGTTGGGTATGACAGTAGTGATGTTTATAATAATAAAAAATGCTTTGATTTAGATGAAAACGAACTTCCTGTTTTTGTATCAGGAGCTTCTCCTGATTACTTTAACGCTGATGGACAATTATGGAATCATCCAACATATGACTGGAAATACTTAAAAGATAATAATTATAAATATTGGGTGGATAGATTTAAATGGACTAGTTATTTATTTGATGTAATTAGAATAGATCACTTTCGAGCTATTGATACTTATTGGCAAATTCCTTATGGGGAAACAACTGCTAGAAATGGTCACTATGAAGAAGGACCATCATATAGTTTTATGGATTCAATCTTTAATCAAATTCCACATCTTAATATGGTAGTTGAAGATTTAGGAGATATTAGACCAGAGGTTGAACAACTCCGAGATGCTTATGATTTAATGGGGATGAAAGTAATTCAATATTGTTTTGATCAAGACTATGCAATTGATAATTATCGATTACCTAAAAATTGTATTGTTTATACTGGTACCCATGATAATGCACCACTTGCTGGTTGGTATAATGGATTATTAGATAACGATAAAGAAAGAATATACAACATACTTAGAAGTTTTAATTATCCGATGTATAACATTGATTATTTACTTATGTATCATGTCTTCGCGACTGATTGTGATATAGCTATTACTCAGGTTCAAGATATCCTGGGGAGAGGTAATGAAGCTAGATATAATCTTCCAGGTACAATATCAGATGATAATTGGACTTGGCGTTTAGAAGACTTTGAAGAATTTAAAGGTAAACATGATATTATAAGTGAAATACTAAAAAGAACAAGTAGAGTCTAGAGGGGGATATATATGGAAAATATGAGAGACAAAGATGTTCATCTTACGATTGGTATTAAAGAAAAACCAGAGCCACTTACTTGGTTATTCTTAAGTATTCAACACGTATTTGCAATGTTTGGAGCTACTATCTTAGTTCCAATGCTTACAGGTTATCCTGTATCAGTTGCATTATTTGCATCAGGTATTGGAACACTTATTTACACAATGTGTACTAAAAAATCAGTACCAGTGTATTTAGGAAGTTCATTTGCGTATATTGCAGCAGTTCAAATTGCTGTAAAAGCAATGCATGGTAGTTATGATGCGGCTCAAACAGGGCTTATATTAGTTGGGGTTATTTATTGTGTTGTTGGTTTAATTGTTAAGTTTACAGGTGAAGGATGGATTGATAAATTACTTCCACCAATTGTTATTGGACCAATGATTGCTGTTATTGGATTATCACTAGCAAGTAATGCTGTTAGTAATGCTGGATTTGTTTCTGGTGGTAACTGGAAAGAAATGTTAGTAGCTGTTTTAACATTTTTAATTGCTGCTTTTGTATCTACAAAAGCTAAAGGATTTTTAAAGATTGTTCCATTCCTTGTAGCAATTGCTTTTGGGTATGCTTTATCGGCTGCTTTTGGATTAGTTGATTTTTCAAATATTGCGAAAGCATCATGGTTTAGAATTCCCGAATTTATACTACCATTTAAAGTATCAGGATTTAAAAGCTATAATTTCTATTTCGGACCAGAAACTCTTGCAATCTTACCAGTAGCTTTAGTTACTATTTCTGAACATATAGGAGATCATACAGTACTTGGTAAAATTTGTGGTAAGAATTTCTTAAAGGATCCAGGGCTTCATCGTACACTTACAGGTGATGGTTTAGCTACAGCAGTATCTGCTTTAATCGGTGGGCCTGCTAATACAACTTATGGAGAAAACACTGGTGTCATTGGAATGACGAAAGTTGGATCTGTATACGTTACTTGTGGGGCAGCATGTATTGCTATTTTACTTTCATTCTCAGGAAAGATTGCTGCCGTAATTTCATCAATACCTAGTTGTGTTCTTGGAGGAATGAGTATTCTATTATATGGAGTTATTGCTAGTAATGGACTTAGAGTATTAGTTGATAACAATGTTGATTTCTCTAAACAACGTAATTTAGTTATTGCATCTGCAATGCTTGTTCTTGGACTTGGAGGAGCAGTTCTACCAATTAGTGCTTCTGCAACACTTTCAGGTACAGCCCTAGCTGCAATAGTTGGAATAGTCTTAAATCTAATTATTCCAAAGGAGAAGAAAAAAAATGAATAATGTATTAACTCAAGTATCTCAAAATATTGATAGCACTCTAGGAAATGGTTCATCTTCAATGGTTTATAGTGCAGCCATTATCTGGTATGTGCTAGTCTTAATTGGACGCTGGAAAGTTTATAATAAAGCTGGATATTCTGGATTATGGTCTATTCTTCCAATTGTTTCAGATATAGTTATGTGTAAGATGATTAGAATATCACCTTGGTTACTATTGTTAACAATTGTTCTATTTGTAAATGTTGTCTTTTTAATCTATTATGCTTTTGCTAAAGCAAGTAGGCTTGCTACTTATTTTGGTAAAGGATTTGGTACAAAATTAATGATATTTTTCTTTGAACCAATTGCAGTGTTATATCTTGGCTTTGGCTCTGCCCAATATAATGGATATACTTGGTAATTAATATCTAAATAATATACCTCGGTCCTTACTTTGAATCGAGGTTTTATATTTTCTATTTACTTAAATAAAAAAATGTTTGATAATAAACCTATATGAGGTGGTTAAATGATATTAGATGATATAGTTGAAAACACAAAAGATCGAATTAAACATAATCAAAAGTCACATTCAATCGAAAAACTAAAAGAAGAAGCTTTTCAAATGGAAATAAGTAATGATTTCCCATTTGAAAAAGCTTTAAGAAAAAATAATTTAGCTTATATTTTAGAACTTAAAAAGAATTGTCCTAAGAAAGGGCAAATAGTATCGAATTTTGATTTTAAATCAATAGCTAAAGAATATGAATTAATTGGAGCTGACGCTATTGCTGTGGAAACTGAACCTGATTATTATAAAGGTGATGATGATTTTTTAACTGAGATTTCTAAAATAGTAGGGGTACCTGTTTTAAGAAGAGATTTTATACTAGACGAATATATGGTTTATGAATCTAAAATAATCGGGGCTGATGCTATTAATTTATTAGCTGGTATTATGGATGAGATTACTTTAATGCGTTGTATGAATCTAGCGACTAATTTAGGTATGAGTTCAGTTATTGAATGTCATAGTAGTATGCAAGTTAAAAAAGCTCTTAGAGTAGGTGCTAAAATAATTGCTGTAAATAATATAGATATGCGTGATTATAGTGTTGATCTTAATAACTCTTTAGAACTAAGAGATTTAGTTGATAAAGATGTAATATTTATTGCTCAAGGTGGAATTAAGGCTAGAGAAGATATTATTAAGATTGAAAATAAAAATATTAATGCTGTAATTGTTGGAGAAGTAATGCTTACTTCTCATGGTAAAAAAAGAACTTTAGAAATATTAAAAGGGCTTAGAGAAGATAATGATGATTAAAAGAAGAATGTAAATTCTTCTTTTTGTTAGGAGAGAATATGTTAAAAGTAAAAGGAGTTATATTTGATATGGATGGTCTGATGATTGATAGTGAAAAACTAGCTTATAAGACCAATATAATTGCAGCTAAAAAATATGGCTATGAATTACCAGAAGCAGTAGCTATAAATTTAATGGGCCGTAATTTACAAGATTCATTTAAGTATTTAGAGGAAGTCTTTGGTAAAGATTATCCAGCTCAAAAAATAAGAGATGAAGCAGTACGACTTAGATATGAACATTATGAAGTCCACCCAATTGAAGCAATGCCTGGATTATATGAACTTATTGATTATTTAAAAAGTAAAAATATTAAGATGGCAGTTGCTTCATCTACAAGAAAAGCGCGAGTTATTGAACAATTAACTACTATTAAAGTAATTGATGATATTGATTATATTGTTGGTGGTGATGAAGAACCTAAAGGTAAACCTGAACCCGATATATTTTTAAATGCTTTAAAAGGACTAAATATATCAAATGAAGATGCTTTAGTATTAGAAGATAGCAAGAATGGAATTCTAGCTGCTAATAACGCTAATATCAATGTTATATGTATTCCTGATGTTGTTAAACATCCTCAAAATATATGTGATTTAACTTACAAAACATTAAACAGTTTGAAAGATGTTATTGAAGAAATAGAATAATTAATATTCAAATAAGAACCTTCTTAATAATATTTAATGAAAATATATATTATGAATGCTATAATAATATGTAGATAGAGGAGGATAGCTTATGGCAAAGAAAGTAACTATCACTGTTACTGATCCCGTTGGGCTATATGCCACTCCAGCAACCGAGTTAGTTGACAATATGAAGTTGTATGATTCTGACATTAAACTTACATACGAATCAAAAACAGTCAACATGAAATCTTTAATGGGTGTGTTATCATTAGGTATTCCTACTAAGGCTTCAATTATAATAGAAGCTGAAGGTAAAGATGAAGATGCAGCTATTGAAAGAGCAACTCAATTAGTTAAGGAGTTAGGTATCAGTGATTAATAAAAAGGTCTTTTGACCTTTTTATTTTATTTAGATTCCTTTTTATTATTAAGCAATTGAAAATTGAAGGAATAATCTATTTATGATATTATGTCTAAGTAATAAAGGAGATAATAAATTATGGGAAATCTATTAATGTTAGTAGGTGGCTTCTTACTTAGTTTTATCTTAGTAATGATAGCTATGCCTAAAGCAATACCCTTTCTTCATAAAATGAAATTTGGTCAAGTCGAAAGAGAAGAAGGACTTGAATCACATAAGAAAAAACAAGGTACTCCAACTATGGGAGGAGTTATCTTTATTATTGCTGGTCTTATTGGTGGACTAGTAGCTAATTTTTCTAATATTACCAACCCAGCAATTATTATAATAAGTATTGTATTAATTGGTTATGGAGCTATTGGTTTTATCGATGACGCTTTAATTGTTTTAAAACATCAAAATCAAGGATTAAAAGCTTGGCAAAAATTTGTCTTACAAGCTATTTTAGCAATAATTGCTTATTGTTATTTATATAAATTTGTGCCTGGATTTACTACTTTAGTAAATATTCCAATTGTTAATGTTAAAATTGATTTAGGACACTTTTATGCAGTATTAGTATTTATTATGTTTACTGGTGAAAGTAATGGGGTTAATCTTTCAGATGGATTAGATGGACTTGCTTGTGGACTTTCAATGGTTGCAATTGCACCATATGTAATTTTTGCAATTATGACTAAAGACTATGCCGTTGCAGCTTATGCAACTGCAATGATTGGTGCTCTTTTAGGATTTATGTTCTTTAACTATCATCCTGCTAAAATATTTATGGGTGATGTTGGATCATTATCTCTTGGAGGATTCCTTGCAATCCTGGCAATTCTTACTAAACAAGAATTACTTCTTATCTTAGTTGGATTTGTCTTCTTAATGGAAACATTATCAGTTATTATTCAAGTTGTTTCATTTAAAACTACTGGTAAAAGAGTGTTTAAGATGGCTCCAATTCACCATCACTTTGAAATGCTTGGTTGGTCTGAACAACAAGTAACTGTTACTTTTTGGTTTATTGGATTTGTTGCTGGAATACTAGCAATAGTAATTGGAGTACTATAATAACTATTAAAGCAGCCATTTGGCTGCTTTATAAATATAAAATGGAGATATTAAAGTGAAGATTACAGAGAAATTAAATAATAAAAGGATCTTAATATGGGGCTTTGGACGAGAAGGTAAATCTACTAAAGAATTTATTGATACGTATTGTAAAGTAAAACTTGTTGATGTTTTTGAAGGCAAACAAGTTGATATAGATGAATCAAAATATGATTACATTATTAAAAGCCCAGGAATTGTAGCTGATTATTTGAATGATAAATATACTTCTCAAACTGAATTATTCTTAGAAGAATTTAGCAGACAAACAATCGGGATAACTGGAACTAAAGGTAAAAGTACGACTTCATCCTTACTATTTAGTGTATTGGATAACTGTTTAGATCAACAAGTGCTACTAGTTGGTAATATTGGTTTTCCATGTCTTAGTTATTATGGTGATATTGATGAGGACAGTATAATTGTCTTTGAAATGTCTTGTCATCAGTTATCTGATGTCAAAGTATCTCCTCATGTTGCTGTCTTTTTAAATCTATTTGAAGATCATTTAGATTATTATAAAACTATGGATAGATACTTTAAGGCTAAAACTAATATAACTATTCATCAAAATCAAGATGATTATTTTTATGTTGGTGATAAAGTACCAACTATTGATACTAAAGCAAATAAAATAGTAATTAAAACTGATTCTCCTTTAACTTTTGAAATGAATTTAAAAGGAAAACATAACCAGTTTAATGCGGAAGTAGTCTATTTAATTGCTACAGATTTATATAAATGTAAAGATGAAGAAGTTAGAAAAGTAATTAAAAGATTTAATGGTCTTCCTCATCGATTAGAATATATTGGTAAAATAGATGATGTAGACTACTATGATGATTCTATTTCCACAATTCCTCAAGCTACTATTCAGGCTATAAGTAGTATTAGTAATACTGGGACTATCTTAATAGGGGGAATGGATCGTCATATCCATTATGGAATTTTAATCGATTATATAAAAGCTCATCAAGAATATAATTATATCTTTATGTATGAATCAGGTAAAAGAATATATGAAGATGTTAAAGAATTTGATAATACTTATTACAAGGAAGACTTAAAAGAAGCTGTAAAGCTAGCTAAAGCAATAACAAAAGAAGGAAAAGCTTGTGTGCTTTCCCCAGCTGCTGCTTCATATGGTTACTTTAAAAACTTTGAAGAACGTGGCGATACCTATAAAAAATATGTAACTAAATAAATGAAAGGATACATGTATGAAAGATAAAACATCAATTGTCTTTACTGGCGATATTGGTTTTGATAAATATATGGATGGTAAATGGGATGATCCCAATATTATTTCTAAAGAAGTATTGGACTTTTTACATTCAGGTAATCATGTTCTAGCAAATGTGGAAGGTGCAATAGTAAGTGATACTAGTACTTTAGTTACTGGCGTTGAACAAAGACTCCTTCATACAATGAATCCTCAAGCAATTAAAGTCCTAAATAGTATGCATACTGATATTTGGAATTTAGATAATAATCATATTATGGATGCTGGTGAAGAAGGTGCTAGACAAACTCTAACCCAAGCTAAGAAACACAACATCAAGACAATAGGCGCAGGAATGAATATTAAGGAAGCCTCAACTCCATTAATTTTAAATGAGGCAGGAGGAGTTGGAATTCTTGCAGTTGGTTATCGAAGAGGCTGTAAACCAGCTGATAAAGATAAAGCTGGATGTTTACTTTGGAATGAGATGGATCTCATTCAAGAAAGAATTAAAGAAATTAAAAAGAATAATCGATGGTGTATTATTGTTGCTCATGGGGGAGAAGAATTTACTTCTTTACCAACTCCATATACTCGAGATAGATATTTAGCATATCTCAAGATGGGAGCAGATATTATCGTTTCACATCATCCTCATGTTCCTATGAATTATGAATTAATTGATAATAAAGCTATTTTCTATTCACTTGGAAACTTCATCTTTGATACTGATTATCAAAGAGCCCAGTTTAATACTGAAAAAGGCGTATTACTTAAAGTAGTACTAACTAAAGATAAATTTAGTTTTGAGTCTTTAGGTATTCTAATAGATCGAGAAACAGAACATATTATTAAAGGAGAACTTCCTAAGATATTTACTAATGTGCCTGCTGAAGAGTATTTAAAATTAGAACCTCTTGCAGCTAAGATGTTTATTGCTGCAACTAAACGCCAACAAATATATCTTAACCCTGATAAGTTTAAAAATGCGACAGATAAAGAATGGGAAGAACATTTTCTAGATCCTAAACGAAGCGGAAGAGTAATCGGAGAAGGGCTGGATTTTCATATTATTCTTCCACTTGCTAAACAAGAAGAAAAGAAAGAATGGCAAAAATCGAAATTAGAAGAAGTAAAAGATTATATTCTAGAACAAATGTAATAACTGAATATATGAATTTGCTAAATAAAATTTAGTGAATTAGATATTAAGAAGCACTAATGATATGGTGTTTCTTTTTTATTTGTTTAGTCAATTATGTGCATATTATGGGACAAAAATGTATATTTTATTGTATTTAATAAATAAATGCCATAAAATATAAGTGTGAGAGAAGTTGTGTGTGAAAGTGAAATAAATTAAAGGAGGTTTTTTTAACATGAAGAAATTTTTAAGAAAGGATTTATCTAGTACTTGTGCGAAGTATGGTAAAAAGGTTGCTGCTATTATAGTTTCATTACTAATGGTTGTTTCTGTAATGGCTATGCAAACAAGCAATACAAGTGCTGATGGAAGTTCAACTGTTACTGCTGATTGGAGTGGTACAACTATTGAAAGTGGAACTGGAACTAGTAAAGATCTTACAATTGTTCCTACTACTGTAACAGAAGCAAAATTACATGCAAAAATTACAGTAGTTGTTAGTGACCATTATGAACCTAATCAATTTTCTTTTAGCGTACCGTTAAATTTAGTTGATTATGGCGATGGTACATATGGTTCACTTGTATTAAATGGTTCTGGAGCTGATCAACTTCCAGTACCAGAAGCACCTGCTGCTAGTGATAGTGGTTGGCAATATAAAATTGAAGGAGACCAAGTTGTATTCACTAGTACAGTAGAACGTAATAATGGTGATGGTAGTACTACCATCCCAATAACTTATAGTGTTCAAACAGGTAAAGTTAGTGACGGTCAAGTAGCTAATCTTAATGTATTATCTAATAATGCTACTGCAACTGGATGTAAAGTTACCTTTGATACTTATGCAACAATGAGTTCTAATAGTAAGGGTGCTCCTAATCAAATCACTGCCTTCCCAAATCAAGATACTTATTTTGGAATGGCATCAAGTGCTTTTGATTTTAATACTTATAGATATGTTTACTACAAAATCGACAGTGTCGTTGAAGGAACAAAAGACGGGAGTCTTACAATTACTGACAACCCTCAAAGTACGATAACTAAAAAAGATGGTACTTCACAAACAACTGTTCCAGGTACTGTAATTGCTATGACTACTAATATGAATGGTGGCGATGATGCAATTACTACAGCAACTAATTCTATTACACTTCCAACTAAGGGAAATGGGACTAAAACTGTTTACGCCCTAGTTAGATATAAAAAAGCGGATTATCCTATTGGTAATTGTGACGATAATCCAGATAAGATTACATATCCTGCAAATAAAGCAGTTTCAGATTTTACTGCCGTAGGTGAAGAAGAAGTTAAGAAAGAAGCTACTTCTAATCAATCAACAATTATTCCACCAACTGAAGCTGATGGTTTTGGAGACGGATGGAAAAAATACGCTAATGGCAATTGGGATGATACCATAACTGCAAGAGGTGCACTTTCTAACTACAAAACAGGAGACACTCCTCTTTCTGTATTTAGCATAGGTAATACTGGCTATAACTCACATGAAAAAGGAAAAGACTCTCATGGCTTTGTGGTAGTTGATGATTATTTATTTGCTCAATCACAAGATGGTGAAAATGGTAGTTCAGTAAATCCTGTAAAATTGCTTACAGAGAAAGACTATTATCACTCAAGTGTATATATTCAAGCAAATGATTATACATTAAAGAATGAGTCAAGAGGCGAAAAACATACTGTTGATAATTCGAACGCAAAAGGTGCTTTATTTGTTAAAAATACAGTAAGTGGTAGTTGGGTTAAATATAAGGATTTAACAAAGGCAGAAATTTTAAATGGGGTTACTGTTGAATTTACTGGAAAAGATGTTTATGGAATCAAAGTTGTTGGTACAGGATTTGATTATGAAAGTGAACCTACTGTTAAATTAACTACTTGGTTGAAGAAAGATTCATCTGGTAACACAATTTCATCTTTTAATAACCCTGAAAGTGTAATTGTTCAAAACTCTTCATATTACGGTTGGGTTAATGATCAGGGACAAGAAGCAAATTATAAAAAACTTGGTACAACTGATTTATCTTCATTAACTTCAGAACAATATTCAGCACAAGAACAAGCATCTTATAATCAAAATGCTAAATTAAAAACAGGTGGGGAAGATGTCACTGGACAAAACGGATCCACTAAACAATTATTAGCTTTGGATGGAACTGATAATCATTTTAGAACTAATGCCAATGTCTATTTAACAGGTGTTAAAGGTAATTCTAATGTCACTAAAACAAAATTAAGTGATGAAAATAATTTGATTTCAGAAACTGTTTTTCAAAATGTAAGATTAAATGGTGTTGAATATTATCCAATGACAACGGCTAATACAGAAGTGGCAATGGATAATGGAACAAACATCAACCGTACATCTGGTGTGCTATATGATTTATTACCAATGGGAGTAATGATTGATGAAGATTCAGTGGTTGCTCATGGTGTTTCTGCAGATCAGACAAAAGCTAAAGTGGTTGTTACTAAAACACCTAATTATAATGGTACAGGACGTACTTTAGTTAAATTTGAAATAAGTGATGTAACTGATAATAGTGGTAATGCTATTAATAACACTTATTATCCAGAATCTACTGAAATCACTAATTATAGTGGTCAACAAGGAACTGGTAATTATTTACAAAGTGGATTTATAGTTGACTACACTTTAAAATGTAGTTGGGCTAATGATGTTGTTGCTAACCTTACAAGTGGTGGTACGTCAGCAACAGCAGGCTTGAAAGATTACATTGCATATCAATCAAGCGATACTAGTTTAATTGGACCATCTGATAGAAGTTCTCTTACAAATGACAACGTTGCAGATTTAACAGGTACTGTTTCTCCTTACTTTAATATTGGAACAACTGAAGATCCTATCTATATTATGGATCATTTGACTGGTGGTACGACAGATACATTATCTACAGTTTACAATACCGGAATTCAATTTCCACTAGTAAATGCAATTAATGTTAATGGTATAAGAAAACTAGTTTCTAAAGACTCAATAACTTATGGACAAAAAACTGACGTAGAAGTTGGTACTGACTATCGTTACTCAATTATCTATGGAAATGGAAAACCTGGTGCTGTAAAAAATATTGTTTTATTTGATGTTTTAGAAGGTGCTTATAAAGATAGTACAGGAACAGACAGAAGTCACTGGCAAGGAACACTTGCTACTACTAAGTCTGACGGAACTACACAAGCTGCCGTAGATACTAGTGTACTTGAAGCTTTAGGAATTAAACCAGTTGTTTACTATTCAACATATGATGGATTTGATGCAAATGACACAGCATACAAATACAATTTAGATGATACTACTCAAGGATGGGTAACTACTACTCCTGATGCAAATGGTAAAATTGATGGTAAATATGTAACTGGTGTTGCTGTTGATTGCTCAACAACGACTATAGGAACTAAATTTGAATTAGCTGAAAATCAATCATTATATGCATATATAAATATGCGTGCGCCTGAATCAAAAGATTTAGGAGATGAATTAAGTACTAAAGAAGGTAAAACTAATGGAAAAGCATATAATCGTGCTGCTGCTTCTCTTGAAAGTAGGACTCTAAATAATGATTGGAATGAACAAGCTGTATTAGTTACTGATGAAACATATGCTACTGAAGTTACTTTAGTAGATTCTAAACCTGAAATGTTTGCTAAAAAAGTTGATGATACAAAAGCACAAGGTGCTGTTCCTGGTGCTGAATTCGAACTTAAAGATGAACAAGGTACTGTAGTTGCTAATCTAAAGGCTGATACTGACGGAAAACTTAAAGTTGAAGGTACTGATAAGAAAGGTACAATTGATACTAATGATGATGAAGATATCTTAATTAATGTTAAACTTCCTGCTGGAACTTATACATTAAAAGAAACAAAAGCACCAGATGGATATCAATTAGATGCTACAGAATATAAAGTTAAGGTTACTTTAGATGAAAAGACTAAAGAAGATGATCCTGATACATATACTGTAACAATCACTTATAAAGATGCTAATGGTAAAGATCAAACATTAACTAATACAGATAAAGATGTATTAGACATTGTTGATAATAAAAACAGAACAATTACTGGAACTGTTTGGGTTGACCTAGATGGTAAAGGTACAATTGATAAGGATGACGTTGATGATAACGGAGATCCTGTTGAAAGATTATATGAAGGATTAACAGTTTCATTATTAGATGAAAATGGAAATCCTGCTAAAGACTATGATGGAAATGTAATCAAAGATGTAGTTACTGATGAAGATGGTAATTACAAATTCGAAGGTGCAATTCCTGCTGGTAAATATCAAGTTAAAGTTGATATTGATGATGAAGCTTATAAAGTTACTAAAGTAAATGAAACAAATGATGGTGCGTCTACTACTGCTACTGATCAATATACTAAAGGTAACTTAGCTGAATTAACTGATAAAGGAGCTGTAATTTCAGAAGTTGATGTTACTGATGATGATGCAACTGATGAAAATATTGGATTATATCCATTAACTAGTCTTAAAAAGACAGTACTTTATAATGGTAAGGAATTAGGAGAAGGAACTAAATTAGACCCTACTGCTATCACTGACCAAGATGAATTCACATATATCATTACTGCTACAAATAAAGCATTAGATGAAAAAGATGTAATTCAAGATTATACAATCACTGATAATGTTCCTACAGGTTTAACAATTAAATCTGTAGACCCTGAAGTTGGTTCTAACATTAATTTAAATGTTGTAACATGGGAAAACATTAAATTAGCTAAAGGTGACAATGAGTATAAGATTGTTGTAAGTGCATCCGCTCTTGATGAAGCTGAACAACAATTCACAAACATTGCTACTGGTGTAGATAATAGTGATGAAGGTGGAGAAGAAGAAACTTCTAATCCTCAATATACTGTAGTTGAAAGAACTCCAGAAGCTAAAGTAAAAACTGGTGATAATACAATGACAATTGGAACATTTATCACATTACTTCTTGCTGCTGTATTAGGTCTTGGGGCTACAAGAAAAAGAAAAGAAGAAAACTAATTTTCTAAACTAAAAGCTAACTCTTATGAGTTAGCTTTTTTATACTTATAAATAAAAAAGAATCTAATTACTTAGATTCTTAATTTGCAGATTCCTTCGTGATTTTTAATAGTTCTTCGAAATCTAAAAATTCATTATTATATTTGTATGACATTTTAATATCAACATCATCTGTAATACTATTTCCACGTTGTAATACAAACATTCTAATTAATTTATCAACAGTGATATTTGTATCTTCTTCTTTATTCAAGTCCATTAGATAAATACAAAAATCATAGTTGCCTAAATAACCAACTATATATTTCTTTTGACATTGAGACATTATAAATCTAGCAATTGAATATAAGGTGAAATTACCAGTTCTTAGATCATAGTTCTTATAAATATCTTCCATACCAACAATCTTACAATATACAAATAAGCTATTGCTTTTATGCTTTGCTATATCTTCATCAATAAGCCATTTAGCAGCATTATAGTTAAGAGTACCAGTTATAGGGTTTAAGTCTTTTACAAGGTCTATATTGCCGTTTACTAGCTCTTCTAATCGTTTGTGATAAGTAACTGCTGATAATACTCTTTCATTTATTATAGAAGCTTTAAAAGGTTTTACAAAGTAATCATAAATTTTATAAGTAAATGCCTCCATTTTGTTATGGTAGGTATCTTCAACTAAAATAGCGATAATAGGTAGATACACATCTAAATTCATATTGTTGATTTTAGAGATAGTATCTAAAGCTTCTGGCATTATCATATTGATGATGATGCAATCAAACTTATAATTTTTATCACTTATATATTCAAGTGCTTTAGAAGCACTATAACAATCTGTAATATAGTAATCGCTAAGTATTTCATTTAGAGTTAAATGATTAAGTTTAACTTCATCAATGATAAGAACATTCATACGATACATCTCCTTTAACCATATTATACTAAAAAACCAATTATAAGTGATACAATTATTAATAAATAATGTATAATAACTTTGTGAGGTGTATAGATTGAAAGTAATAATTGGTGCCGGAGGAACGGGCGGACATTTATATCCTGCCTTGGCTTTAGTAGAGTATATTAAAAAGAATGATCCAACAAGTGAATTTATCTTTGTTGGAACTAAAGATAGATTAGAATCAGAAGTGGTTCCTAAACTTGGATATAACTATGTTGGATTAAATGTAAGAGGGATGGTAGGAAATCCTATAAAGAAAGCCTATAGTGCTTTAATCTTTATAAAATCTATTAGTTCAGCTAAGAAAGTTATAAAAAAGTTTAAACCAGATATAGTTATTGGCTTTGGAGGATATCCATCTGCTAGTGTTGTTAAAGCAGCTGAAAAGCTTGGTGTCAAAACTCTAATTCATGAACAAAATTCAATTATTGGTCTTACTAATAAGATTTTAATTAATCAAGTTGATCAAATAGTATGTTGTTATGAAAAAGCTTATAACGAATTTCCAAAAGAAAAGACTCATTTACTAGGTAATCCTAGAGCTAGTGTTATTGTAAATACTACTCCTAAGGATATATTTGCTAAATATGGTTTAGATTCTAAAAAGAAACTTATAACTATTGTTATGGGCTCTTTAGGGTCTAGTAGTATTAATAATGTAATGGTTGATGTTTTAAAAAGAATAGATGGTAAAGATTACCAAGTATTATATGCAACAGGTAAAAATAATTATGATGAAATGATGTCTAAGGTTACTGCTAGCGATAATGTCAAGATAGTTCCTTATATTGATGATATGCCATCAGTAATGAATTATACAGATGTTATTGTCTCTAGAGCAGGAGCTAGCACTATAGCTGAAATAACCGCTCTTGGAGTACCTGCAATTCTTATTCCTAGCCCATATGTGGCTGCAAATCATCAAGAGTATAATGCTTTGGAATTAGTGAATAAACAAGCAGCAGTAATGATAAAAGAAAAAGATTTAAATGCTGACTTATTTATTAAAGAAGCAGAAGATATAATTTTGGATAATAACAAACAAAGTTTGTTAAAATCCAATTCTAAGGCTTTGGGTAAACCAAATGCTTTAAAAGATATTTATAATTTGATAGAAGGGATGTTGAAAGATGGAAGCAAGATTTAAACAATACAGTTTAGATTTAAAAGAAATGAATGTTGGTGAAGTCTTAGATAATGAACCTATCTATAAACATACGACTTTTAAAGTTGGAGGACCAGCTCGAATATTTGTAAAAGTAAAAGATATTGATTCATTAGTTAATGTCATTAAATATTGTCGTAAAAGAAAAATTAAACTATTTATTATTGGCCGAGGAAGTAATCTGTTATTTTCAGATAAAGCTTTTGATGGAATAATCATTTCTTTAAATGATACTTTTAATTCATTTTCTATTAATGGTAATATTGTTGAAGCTGATGGTGGAGTTTCAATGATAAAGTTGGCTTATGAAACTGCTAAAGTTGGACTTAGTGGCTTTGAATTTATGGGTGGAATTCCAGGTAATATCGGTGGTGGAATATACATGAATGCCGGAGCTTATAAACATGATCTTTCTGAAGTTGTTGAAAGTGTAACTATCTTAGATGATAAATTGAAAGTCCGGACTTTAACCAAAGAAGAGATGAAGTTTAGTTATCGTCATTCAATTATTCAAGATCATCCTAAGTATATTGTTTTAAAAGCAACGTTTAAAATGAATACGAAAGATCCTAAGGAGATTCAAGCTACGCTTGATCGTCGTAAGGAAAGAAGAATGTCTTCTCAACCTTGGAATTTTCCTAGTTGTGGAAGTGTTTTTAGAAATCCTAAAGAAGGTAATGCTTGGAAATTTATCGATGATGCTGGGCTTAGAGGCTATGAAATAGGAGGAGCACAAGTTTCTCCTAAACATTCTAATTTTATTGTTAATAATGGATATGCTTCAGCAAAAGATATATATGATATAATTGCCAAAGTTCATGATACAGTATTAGAAAAGTATGGTATTGATTTGAAAAAAGAAGTTTGTTTTATAAATTGGGAGTAAGTAAATGAAATTTAGAAAAAAAGAAGTCCATGTCTATAACGAATATGATGTTAATCCAGTAGACGAAAAACTTCATGAAGATAAAAAAAGAAGACGTATTAAAAAGAGTAAAGTAGCTATTGTAATTATAGTTATTGTTTTGATTGCAGCCTTTTTTATCAGTGATCTTTCTAGAATTCAAAGTATTACAATTACAGGTAATGAAATGGTAAGTAGTGATGATATTAATAATAGTATCTCTGTAAAAGCACACAAGTCAGTTTCATTATTTACTACTAAAGGTAGTATTAAATCAGATGTCGAATCTGTTCCGTTTATTAGTAACTGCAATGTAAGTAAAGATTTCTTTGGTAATGTCACAATTGATGTTAAAGAAACTAAATTATATGGTTATGCAAATATCAAAAATGTTATTTATATTTTTGATAGTAAAGGAACATTATATAAAGATACAAAAAACAAATATGTAAATTATATAAAACGTTTACCAGAATTTAAAGGATTTAAAAAAGAAAAGTTTGAAAATCTGGTGAAAGAATATATTAAATTACCTAGTATTGTCAGGAACAATCTATCACAAGCATCCTATTCTCCTCTAACTGGTGATGATGATAGAATGGAATTTGATATGAATGATGGAAAGATATTGTATGTTCGAATAGATCAAATGGCTAAACAACTACAAAAAGATAACTATGCCCAAAAAATGCAACAATATCCAGGGTATAAATATTATGATTTTGTAGGCAAATATATGTACGCTAGTAATTAAGATATTTTTGATGATTTTATATTTAATAATCTAATAAGAAAAAAACACATAAAAAGGGCTATGGTGATAGGTAAAAAACCTTTAAACACCATAGCTTTTATGGTATATTTTTTAATATAAGGAGATTTAGGATGAAGGATGTATATGCTGTATTAGATATCGGATCGGCAACAGTAAAAATACTAGTTGCTGAAGTAATAAATTCTAATTTAAATGTATTATACCAAAAGAAGATTCCAAGTCATGGTATTAAGAATGGGATTATTGAAGATAGTCGTTTTCTTATTAAAGATGTTAGAGAAATAGTTTCATCAGCTGAAGAATTCTTAGATGCAAAAATAAAATGTGTTGGAGTTAATATTCCTACTACTCATGCTAAATTATATCAAAGTGATAGTTCAATTAGTTTAGGGGATGGAGGAGTAGTAACTAGTGAAGATGTTGTTAGAGTATTAAAACTATCTTCTCATTTTAAAAGAAACAAAGATGAAGAAGTTATTTCAGTAATTCCTGTTAAATTTCACTCTGATAAGGGTGCTACAACAGAAGCTCCACTAAATCAACCTACTAGAAATCTAATAGTTGATTCATTAGTAATTACATCAAATAAGAAAGTCTTATATCCATATATTGAAATAGTAGAAAAGGCCGGTTTAGAAGTGGCTGATATAAGTATAAATGCTTTTAGTTGTGCTAAAGAAGCGTTTGATGAAGCTTATCTTCAAGAAGGGGCAATTCTAATAGATATGGGATATAAAACATCAACTATTTCATTCTATAAAGATGGTTATTTGAAATACCTAACTACTTGTCAAGTTGGTGGATATAACTTTACAAGAAGTATTGCTGCTGAAATGCAAATTCCTATGAAACAAGCAGAAACTTATAAAATAAAGTATGGATCGTTAGACTACACAGTTGGACAAGAAGATGTTATTCATACTACGTATTATAATGATGAAGACTCTAAAGAGTTTACCCAAAAAGAACTTTGTGACATTTTAAATAAATCTGCTCATGAAGTAATGGAAGTAATAAAAGATAAAATTAAAGTTATCGACGATGGTCATAACTATGAAACTATTATTGTTGGTGGTGGCGCTGAACTAGAAATGTTAGATGAGGTTGCTAGTGAAGTGTTAGATTCTCCATCTAGACTATATCGTCCAGATATAGTGGGGATTAGAGATATGAGTTTTGTCTCAACTGTTGGAATGGTTTTCTATATGGCTGACAGAGCTAAAATCTTAGGACCATATGAAACAGCTGTCCAAATGCCGGATGTTACAGGCACAATGTCAATTAGGTTTAAGGGACTTACGAAAACTCAACCTAAAGAGCATACAAGTAAGTTTAATAAATTATTAGATAGCTTCTTTAAAGAAGAAGACTAAAAGTGAGGATAAATAAATGGATAAAAATTTTGATCAAGAACAAGTAGCAAACATTAAAGTAGTAGGTATTGGTGGCGGTGGTAACAACGCTGTCAATAGAATGGTTGATGATGGGGTTAAAGGAGTAGAATTCTTTGTTGCAAACACTGATGTGCAAGTACTTAGAAGATCACCTGTCGAAAACAAAATAGTTTTAGGAAAAGAACTTACAAAAGGACTTGGGGCTGGTGGTAATCCAGAAATGGGTAAAAAAGCTGCTCAAGAATCTGAAGCTGAAATTAGAAATGCTTTAGAAGGTGCCGATATGGTATTCATCGCTGCTGGTATGGGTGGTGGAACTGGTACTGGAGCTGCTCCTATATTTGCAAAAATTGCTAGAGAACTTGGAGCTCTTACAGTTGGGGTTATTACTAAACCTTTTACTTTTGAAGGTATGAAAAGAAAAAGACAATCAATTGAAGGTATTGAAGAATTAAGAGAAAATGTTGATAGTATCATCGTTGTATCTAATGATCGTTTACTTCAATTAATTGGTGGAAGACCTATGCAAGAAGCTTTTATGGAAGCTGATAATGTTTTAAGACAAGGTGTTCAAACTATTACTGACCTTATCGCTATTCCAGCATTTATCAACCTTGATTTTGCTGATGTATGTGCAGTAATGCGTAATCGTGGTAATGCTTTAATTGGTATCGGAATGGCTTCTGGAGATGATAAAGCTAAAGAAGCAGCTAAAAATGCTATTAGTTCTCCTTTACTAGAAGTTTCTGTAGCTGGTGCTAAAGATGCTATTATCAATGTTACAGGTGGACCAAATATTTCATTATTTGATGCAAACTTAGCTCTTGAGACAATTACTCAAGAAGTAGGTGATGACATTAATACATATTTAGGTATCGCTATTAATGAAGACTTAGACGATCAAATTATTGTAACTGTTATTGCTACTGGTTTTGATGAAGAAAATCTTGATCCTGAAGTTCAACCTTCAGTTGTTAAACCAGAACTAGATAATCCTGAAGAAGATGAAGATGATTTTGAAGACTCTGAAGATGGAGAAGTGCCTGCATTCTTAAAAAGAAGAAAGATTTAGGTTAACCTTTGGTTAACTTATTTCTTTATATAAGGAGATTAAGATGAAAATAGGATTTATTGGAATGGGTAATATGGCCAGTGCTATTGCTGGTGGTATTATTGATTCAAAGTTTATAGATGGGAAAGATGTTTATGCCTATGATATAGATAATGAAAAACTAAATGATATGAATAAACGATTCAATCTAAACCCTACAAGCTCATTAAATGAACTTGTTAAGAAAGTAGATTTAATAGTTTTTGCTGTTAAACCTAATGTTATTGAAGCTGTTGTTGAAGAAATAGTTGATGACATCAACGATAAAATAATAGTTTCAATTGTAAATGGTTATGATTTTTATAAATATGAGGAACTATTAAATGAAGGAACTAAGCATGTTACAATTATGCCTAATACTCCAGCTCTTGTTAAACAAGGAATGACATTAGTAGAAAAAGAGAACACTTTAGATGAAAGTCAACTTGAATACGTGATAAACATGTTGAATTCTATTGGGGAAGTGCAAGTCCTTCCAGGATATCAATTTAAAGCTGGATCAGCTTTAAGTGGCTGTGGACCAGCTTATGTTTATATGATGATAGAAGCTTTAGCTGATGGCGCAGTACTTGAAGGTTTACCTCGGGATGTTGCTTATAAGCTTGCTAGTCAGACAGTAATTGGCTCAGGTATGATGCAAAAGAAAACTAACATTCATCCAGGAGTACTAAAAGATAATGTATGCTCTCCTGGAGGTATAACTATTAAAGGTGTAGAAACATTAGAAGAAGCTAATTTTAGAAATGCTGTCATTAAGGCAGTTAAAGCCTCAAAATAATAGTGTTAATAGGTAATAATTATTGAGAATGTTTCAATATGTGGTAGAATTATATAGTAATTAAAAGGAGGAATCTTCATGGGTGCCGGAGAAAAAATAAAAGATTGGTTTTTTACAGATGATAGTGATGAAGAAGAAGAATTCGAAGAATCATTTGAAGAGGATACTGTTGAACCAGAAGTAAAAACAAGTAAATTTGAAATGCCTAAATATCATAAAACAACACAAGCTGTTGATGCTTTAAATGCTAAAGGATCTAACTTGGTCTTATTTGAACCAAGATCATTTGGTGATTCTCAAAATATAGCACAACATCTAACTAGTAGAAGAGCTGCGGTTGTTAATCTACACCGCCTTCAAAAAGATCAAGCTAAAAGGGTAGTTGATTTCTTAAGTGGAGTTATCTACGCTATTGATGGAGATATTCAAAAAATAGGACCTAAGATTTTCTTATGTACTCCAAAGAACATTTCTGTTGCTGGTAGTATTGATCTAGATGAAGATGAAACTGAAGATTAATATAAATAAAGTATTAGCTTAGCTAATACTTTTTACATGTTTATATGCTAGAACATTTCAAAGGTGATGAAGTCTTTGTAAGAAAAGTCTTAGACTATAAGTTCCAAGTCGAAGACAAACAAAGAATTGTCCTAACCAAGTTCTTAAATCCTAATTATCAAGATATAATTAAATCGATAATAGGTAATAATGATGATATTCAGGTATTAACAGATGGTGGTATCGAAGGCTCTGAAACTAAGAGAGTTATTTTAGCACCCAAATTTTATGAAATAACTAAAGAAGATTTCGAAATAACAGTAATCAAAATCACTTATCCTTCAGCGTTTGAAAAACTTAATCACCGTGATGTTTTGGGTGCTTTAATGTCTTTAGGCGTTGATAGAGAACTATTTGGTGATATTGTTAAAGATAAAGATGATTTTTTTGTCGCAATTGAATCAAATATGTACAATTATTTAATAGATAATCTCAAACAAATTAAGCGTTCAAAGATAAAAATATCAAAAGCAGAAAATATTGTAGAGGTAAAATATGAATATTCTCGTAAGACTTTTATTGTTTCAAGTTTGAGATTAGATAAGATTCTATCTAGTTTTTATAAGATACCGCGATCAAAAGCTGCAAGTTTTATCAACAGTGGATATGTACGAGTGAATCATAAAGATATTGAAGAAATCAACTATTTGTGTAATAATAATGATATAATTTCTTTCAAGAAACATGGTCGAGTAAAATTTGTGAATACAAATCGCAAGACCAAGTCCGACAACTTTGTTGTCGAAGGATATTTTTACAAGTAGGGGAGGTCAAAATGATGGATTTTAAAAAACAATTTCGGGGCTATAATAAGACTCAAGTAGATATGCAAGTTTCTACTTTAGAAGAGAAAATTAGTAAGCTAGAAACCGAACTTAGTGAATTAAAAACTAAGAATGAAGAAATTGAGAAATCTAATTCAATACTCCAACATCGGGTAAATATTCAAGAAAAAACTAACGAAGAGATTGCTAGATTAGCGTTGAAAGAAGCTAGTGAACTTATTGATAAAGCTAAGCGTAATGCTAACATGATATTGACAGAATCGTTAGAATATGTTAGAAATTTATCAGACGAAATGTCTGATTTTAAATCTCAAGCAGTTGAGTTTAGAAGCTCAGTTGTTAAAATGAGTAAAGATCTTATCGAAACGATTGATAATAGTGAGGTTTACAACCTTATCTATGATCATCGAGATAATAAAGATGATAAAAACGATGAAAGAGACAGTTAATAACTAGATTACTTATAGAGAGTCAGTGCTTGGTGCAAACTGATAGTTAGAGTTATTATAAATCACTCTGGAGTTGCTTCTTAGAAATTAGTAAAAGAAGTCGTTTGTTGCGTTAAGACATTGAGTGCATGTGTAAACATGAATTAAAGGTGGTACCGCGAATTAATCGTCCTTAACAGGACGATTTTTTATTTTGAAAAGGAGAAGAAAGATGAATTACAAAGATACGTTATTGATGCCTACAACTGATTTTGAAATGCGAGGTAAATTACCAACCAAAGAACCTGGTTTTGTAACAAGATGGCAAGAATCAAATATGTATGAAAAGGTTATAGCTCAAAATGAAGGACATGATGATTTTGTTTTCCATGATGGGCCTCCATACGCAAATGGTAATATGCATATGGGACATATGATGAATAAAACTATTAAAGATGTTATTTGTCGTTATAAGAATATGCAAGGTTTTTATACACCATATATTCCTGGATGGGATACTCATGGTTTACCTATTGAAAATGCTATTCAAAAATTAGGTGTTAATCGTAAAGAAATGAACATAGTTGATTTTAGAAAGAAATGTGAAACATATGCTCATGAACAAGTTCATAGACAAATGGAACAATTAATCAGAATGGGAACATTTGCTGATTATAAACATCCTTATTTAACTCTTCAACATGAATTTGAAGCTAATCAAATTGATGTGTTTGCTAAAATGGCGATGGAAGGATTAATCTTTAAAGGATTAAAACCAGTATATTGGTCTCCAAGTTCTGAATCAGCTTTAGCTGAAGCTGAAATAGAATATCATGACATTAAATCACCAACTATTTATGTTAAATTCCAAGTTAAAGATGGTAAAGGAATTTTAGACAATGACACATACTTTGTAATTTGGACAACTACACCTTGGACTATTCCAGCTAACTTAGCTATCTGTTTAAATGCTAAATTTAACTATGCTTTAGTTGAAACATCTAAAGGTAAATTAATTGTTTTAGATGAATTAGTAGATAGTTTAATGGAAAAATTTGAAATTACTGATTATAAAGTAATTAATCATTATAAAGGATCTGAACTTGAAATGATTACATGTCAACATCCGTTATATGACAAAGAATCACTTGTTATATTAGGTGATCATGTTACTAATGATAGTGGTACTGGATGTGTTCATACAGCACCAGGATTTGGTGCTGATGACTTCTTCATCGGTCAAAAATATGGTTTACCAGCTTATTGTAACGTTGATGAACATGGTTGTATGATGAAAGATTGTGGTGAGTGGTTAGAAGGTCAATATGTTGATGATGCTAATAAGACTGTTACAGTTAAATTAGATGAAATCGGAGCTTTATTAAAACTTGAATTCATCAAACATAGTTATCCTCATGATTGGCGTACTAAAAAACCTATTATCTTCAGAGCTACTGATCAATGGTTCTGTTCTTTAGATAAAATCAGAGACAAATTATTAGAAGAAATTGATAATACTGAGTGGTTAAATGAATGGGGCCATATTCGTATTTATAATATGATTAAAGAAAGAGGAGACTGGTGTATTTCTCGTCAACGTACTTGGGGTGTTCCAATTCCTATTATTTATTGTGAAGATGGAACTCCAATTATGGAAGAAGAAGTCTTTAAACATATCTCAAAACTATTTAGAGAACATGGTTCTAATATTTGGTTTGAAAAAGAAGAAAAAGACTTACTTCCTGAAGGATATACAAATGAACATTCTCCAAATGGTATCTTTAAAAAAGAAAAAGATATTATGGATGTCTGGTTTGATTCTGGATCTTCTCATACTGGATGTATGATTGAAAGAGGATATCGTTATCCTGTTGACTTATACTTTGAGGGTAGTGATCAATATCGTGGTTGGTTTAACTCTTCACTTATTATTGGAGTTGCTGCTCATGGTAAAGCCCCATATAAAACTGTCCTTTCTCATGGATTTGTTTTAGATGGAAAAGGTAATAAGATGTCTAAATCTTTAGGTAATACTGTCGATCCTATTAAATTAGTAAATCAATACGGAGCTGATATTGTTAGACTTTGGGCTACTTCAGTAGCTTATCAACAAGACGTTCGTATTAGTAATGATATTATGAAACAAATATCTGAAGGATATCGTAAAATTCGTAATACAATGCGTTTTGTCCTAGGAAACTTAAATAACTTTAGTGAAGATGATTTAGTTGCTGTAGATTCTTTACCTGGAGTAGATAAATATATGTTAGCTAAATTAAATGATTTAATTGATGTATATGAAGAAGATTATAATAATTATGATTTTGCAGCTGCTAATGCTGAAATATTAAATTACTTTACTAATTTATTATCTTCATTCTATATGGATTTCACAAAAGATATCTTATATCTTGAAAAAGAAGATAGTCAAAGACGTAGAGAAGTTCAAACTGTTTTATATTATCATGCCAAAACTATGATGAAACTTCTTTCACCAGTATTAGTATTTACTGCAGAAGAATTACATGATAATTTCAATTGTGATAAACATAAAGAAGAATCAATTTTCTTAGAACCATGTTATAAGAAAATTGATATAAAAGATCAAGATAAGATTGAAGCTTACTATGACAAGTTCTTAAATCTTAGAAATGATGTAATGAAGTCTTTAGAAGCATTAAGAAATGATAAAGTTATTAAATCTAATATGGAAGCTAAAGTAACTATTTCATTAAAAGAAGATTATCAAGAATTAACTGAATTAGATGCTGATTTAAAACAACTATTCATTGTAGCTAAAGTAAAATTAGTTGATGATAAATCTTTAGAAGAATTTGATAGTGCTTATATTAAAGCAGAAAAATTTAATGGTGTTCAATGTCCTAGATGTTGGAACTACTTTGATGCTGATGAAATGGATGGGGATTTATGCCCACGTTGTTCAAGTGTCATTAACGATAAATAAAACTCAAGGTGGCTTTGCCACCTTGTTTTAATGGAGAAAGTATGAAAGATAAAATAATAGGTTCAATTTTACTAATAGTTACATCAATAATTTGGGGATGTTCTTTTGTAGTTATGAAAGATGTTACAAATACATTAACCCCTAATGTATTACTATTTGTAAGGTTCTCTTTAGCTTCCTTGTTTATGTTTGTAATATTTTTCAAACAAATTAAAACAATTAAACTAAGTACAATTAAATATGGACTTATTATTGGTGTATTTACATACATTGCTTATATTATTCAAACTTATGGCTTAGTTTACACCACACCAAGTAAGAATGCTTTTTTAACAACAGTTTATACTGCGATGGTTCCCTTTTTAGTTTGGTTAATTTATAAAAAAAGACCAGATAGTTATAACTTCTTAGCTGCTTTTATTTGTTTTATTGGAATTGGCTTTGTTAGTTTAAAAGGTGATTTATCAATGAATATAGGTGATTTATTAACTATTATTTGTGGTTTGTTTTATGCTTTACAAATAATATTTACTAAAAAGTCTTTAGAAGTATTAAGTCCAGTAAATTTATCTTTCATAAGTATTTCTACTACTGCAATACTTGCTTTACTATCTAGTATATTATTTGAAAATATAACAATAGTTGATAGAATAGGTAATAGTTATTTACAAATAATATACTTAGCATTAATAAGCACTGTATTAACTCAATTATTTCAATCTATTGGGCAACATAAAGTTTCAGAATGTTATGCTTCAATACTTATGTCACTTGAATCTGTTTTTGGAGTAATAGCTTCGGTTCTCTTTTACCATGAAGTTATTAGTATTCAAATGTATATTGGATTTATATTAATATTTATCGGTATTATTATAAGTAATACCAAGTTGTCTTTTTTAAGGAGAAAGTTATGAAAAAAATATTTTCAATAGTTGTTGTACTTTTAATGTTAGTTTCTACAATAGGACTAAATAGTGTCAGTGCTAAAAATCTTCAAGATTTAACTCTTACAAGTCAGTTTGCCTGTGCCATTGACCAAGATAGTGGGAAAGTACTTTATAATAAAGATATGAATACTAAAATGTATCCAGCTAGTATTACTAAAATTGTAACTATAATGACTGCTCTTGATATGATTAAAGATGTCGATGCAAAACTTACAATTACTGAAAAAGATTTAGAAACAGTTTATGAAACTGGAGCTTCAGCTGCCAACTTTGCAGTTGGAGAAGAAGTTACATATGAAGATTTACTTATGGGAGCCCTTATTCCAAGTGGAGCTGATGCTACAAGAGCACTAGCTGATCATTTATGTAATAATTCCCAAGAAAAGTTTGTAAGCAAAATGAATGCTTATGCTAAAAAATGTGGCGCTAAGAATTCTCATTTTGCTAATACAACTGGTATTCATGATGAAAACCATTATACAACAGCTTATGATATGGCTTTAATTACTCGTAATGCCTGTGATAATAAACAGTTTAAAAAACTATTTGCAATTTCTACATTTACTTCTTCTAATAAACTTCATGTCTGGACTAAGAAAAATGTTCGTAATGCTCATAAATCAGGAATTGATATTTCGATGTTTAAAGGTACGAAGAGTGGCTATACTGATGAAGCTCAACATACTCTTTCTACTTTAGTAGAAGAACATAATCATGAGTTTGTTATTGTTACTGGACATGGACAAGATACTGATACACTAACTTCAGTTGCCACAAGAGATACTGTGACAATTGCCAACTATTTAAAAGACAATTACTCAGAACAAACTATTATTAAAAAAGGAACTAAACTTAAAGATATTGATGTTACTTATGGTAGTGATGATTTAGTGGTAAACGCTAATGAAGATATTAATTTAATCTTACCTAAGAACGTATCTAAAAGTAGTGTTAAAATCTCTTATAATATTAAAAGTTTAACTGCTCCAATTAAAAAAGGAACTAAAATTGGAACAATGACTATTAAATATAAGGGAACTACTAAGTATAAAAAAGAACTATACGCATCTAAAGATGTTAAAAAAGATACTCTAGCATATATTCTTCAAACTATTAAAGGAATTATCTTTCCTTATGGAATAGCTTTAATCCTTGTTTTAGTGTTTATTAAAGTATGTCGTATTCCAACTAAAAAAAGGACTAAAAGATAATTCTTTTAGTCCTTTATCATGTTATAATTGCAAAGGAGGTTTATAATGATTGATACAATAATCTTTGATCTAGATGGAACATTAGTTGATTCTTTAGAAGACTTAGCTAATACAACTAATATCCTTTTAAAAAAGTATTCCTATCCAACTCATAAGTTAGATGAATATCGATACTTTGTAGGTAATGGTGTTAATAAATTACTTGAAAATGCCTTTAAACCAAATAAAATTGATATACAAAAAATAAGAAGTGAGTTTGATGAGATATATTTAGAACATTGTTTAGATAATACTAAACCATATAAGGGTATTTTAGAGTGCGTTAACGAGTTTTATAATCAAGGTTATAAATTATCCATTGTGACCAATAAACCAAGCGCTATGGCTAGTAAAATAGGTAAAACGCTATTTAAAGATAAGTTTGCCTATATTTTTGGTAATACAAGTTATCAACCAAGAAAACCTGATCCAACTTTAACCAATTTAGCTATTAATTTAATGGAATCAAAAAAGAAGAATGTAGTTTATATTGGTGATAGTGATGTCGACGTTCAAACAGCCATTAACACTAAAGTAAAGTGCATTGGTTGTGATTGGGGCTTTAGAGGTAAAGATGAATTAATTAAAGCTGGATGCGATGCTGTCGCAACTCATCCTAGTGATATTAAGGAGATTATTAATGATTGGAATAAGTAGTTGTTTATGTGGCTTAAACTGCACATATGCTGGAAAAAATAATCTAGAGCCATTAGCTAGTTATCTAATTGAGTCTAAACTTGCTATTCAAGTATGTCCAGAGGTACTTGGAGGATTGTCTATTCCTCGTACTCCCTGTGAAATAGTGGGAGACAAGGTCTTGTCTATTGATGGTAAAGATTTTACTCAAGAATATAATCTAGGAGCTAAAAAAGCCTTAAAAATCTTAAAAGATAATGATGTAGATGTCTTTTTTACGAAATTCCGAAGTCCTAGTTGTGGAAATCGTAAAGTTTATGATGGGACATTCTCTCATAAATTGGTAGATGGTGATGGAATTGCGGTAAAACTATTTAAAGAAAATGGCATTAAAGTATTTAGTGAAAACGAAATTGAAGAATTTAAAGAATATATAAGAGAACGAGGAATAAGAATATGATTAAATGTAGTAAATGTGACCATGAATTTAGTGATTTTAAATTTGCATACAAATTTAAACAACGTTGTCCAAACTGTGGAACAGTTATGGAAATCCATATGCCAAGTGGCTCAGGATTTATTCCAGTAGTTTTAGCTTTTGTAGCTGCTGTAACGATTACTTTATGGGGTAACTTTGGATTTTTAACTGGATTAGCTTTCTTTGTAGTATTTTATTGGCCAATAGATATTATTATGAATGCCATTTTTATCTACACAGGTAAATATGAAATGACAAGTATAAAGGATAAATATTAAAATGAAATTTAAATGTGTTCATTGTAATATAAATATTACAAGTATTCAAAATAGTGTAGCTTTTTATCAAAAAGCATTAGGATTAGAAGTAAAAAGGACTAAAGAAGCTAGTGATGGTAGTTTTACTCTTACATATGTAGGAAATAAAGAGAATGGTTTTTTAATTGAACTTACTTATTTAAAAGATCATCCACAAAAATATGAACTTGGTGAAAACGAAAGTCATATTTGTTTTGAAGTTGATGACTTCGAAGGAGCTTATAAACTTCATAAAGAAATGAATTGTATTTGTTTTGAAAATAAAGCTATGGGATTATATTTTATTAATGATCCTGATGATTATTGGATTGAAATAGTACCAGCTAAATAAAAAGAGACTACAAAGTAGTCTCTAGACATCAAATATTTGATGTCTTTTTTTTATCTTTAAGATATTATGGTATTTATTTAAAGGTGGTTGATCTACTAATTCACTCATTTGTTGATGATGAGAGAAACAGTGCATTGGAATAATAGTTTTAACTTTACATTTGTTTTCAATATAGTCAATAGATTTACTAGCGTTACCTTCTAATCTAATATCTAAAGGGACAAACATTAAATCAAAATCCAAATCACTAATCGAATTAATTTCTTCTTTAAATACTCTTTCTTGGTTAGCTAACCACTCTTTAGGTTCTCCATCCCAGTCCCACCAATTTAAATCTCCTGAATGATAGATTCTTTTTCCTTCTACTTCAACTATAAAGGCGACACCTTCATCAGTAGATATTAAGGTATGAATCTTTAAATCATCAATTTGATAATCATTATGAGGCTTTACTTTAATTCCTTCACCATCACAACCACTATCTAAAATATAAGTGATATTAGAATGATTAAAGTTATATATTTCTTTATTAAAGTGATCACTATGGTTATGAGATGAAAAAACATAAACTTTCTTATTTTTATCCAAGGTGTCTAATGCCCCTTTAAAATAATCAAAGATTAAAATATGTTTATCCAATTCAACTACAAATCCACTATTAAATAAATAGGTTACTTTCATATTTACCTCCAAAAAAAGAGAGAATAATTATTCTCCCTCGTAATTTTGAACATTGTGATAAATTGTATCAACATCATCACATTCGTTTAATAAAGTCATTAATCTTTCAAATAACATCATATCATCGCCTTCAAGATCAACATATTCTTGAGGTGACATAGTGATTTCTTCAATATCAAATTCAGCGTTAGGACAAGCTTTTTCAACTGCATCCTTCATGTTGTATAAATCAGTAGGTTCTCCAGTAAGTTCAATACTACCATCATCTAAAGTTTCGATGTCACGGCAATCAGCTCCAGCTTCCATTAAAGCTTCTAATGTACCTTCTTCATCTAATCCTTTAAAAGTAAGAATTGAATATTGATCATATAAATATGATACAGATCCTTCATTTCCAAGTTTAGCTTTAGCTTTTGTAAATGCTGGTCTAACTTGTGAAATAGTACGATTAATATTGTCTGTTAAACATTTAACGATAATAGTTGAACCATTTGGTCCATAACCTTCAAATGTTTTTTCTTGATAATCTTCAGCAGCACCACTTTTAACTTTATCAATTGCTCTTTTGATAACGTCAGCAGGTACTTGTTCTTTTTTTGCTTTCCCAATTAATCTTCTTAGAGTCAAGTTACCATCGGGATCAGGACCGCCTGCTCTTGCTGCTAGATAAATTTCTTTTCCGTATCTTGAATATAATTTAGCTTTGGCTGCAGCAGTTTTAGCCATGGCAGCTTTACGGACTTCATGAGCTCTTCCCATTGTATTTCCTCCTTGAATGTTAATAATACTTCCAAATTATAAACTTAGAATTATCACTTTTCAAGATATTTATCATACAATACTTCTTAAACTTAAGGTATAATGGTCGGGTAAAGGATAAAATATGGAAAATGAGATAATAATTATTGGGGCTGGAGCCAGCGGCTTGGCAGCTGGTGTAACCCTAAGTAAAGAAAATAAATATCATATTACAATAATAGAAGCATCCTCAAAAGTGGGGAAAAAGATTCTAGCAAGTGGAAATGGTAGGGCCAATATTTCTAACACTAATATGGATATTACAAAATATAACTGTAATAGTCCTATTGTTGAAGAAACGATTAAAAGAAATATTGTTGAATTCTTTCAAGAATTAAAGATGGAAGTAAGATATGACAATAATCTTATCTATCCTTACTCTAATACAGCTCAAACCATTAAAGATATCTTATGTGATAATCTTTTTAACACTGATATTGTTTTAGATACAGTAGTAAAAAAGATTAATCCTTTAGATAATGGTTACGAAGTTATTACTAGTAGTAAAAGTTATAAAGCTGATTATGTCCTTATTTGTACTGGCTCTAAAGCTGGAAACTTTAAAGATGTTGATGAATCATTTCTAGATAGTTTAAGGCTAAAGAAAGAACCATTAACACCAGTTTTAGTTTCTTTAAAGACAAAAGAGGTATATAAAGGTTTAAAAGGAGTTAGGACAAAAGCTCTTTTGATTTTAAATAACGAAATAAAAGAAAGTGGAGAAATATTGTTTACGGATTATGGAGTCTCAGGAATTTGTGTTATGCAATTATCAAGATATCTTAAAGGTAATGATGTATTATCAGCTGATGTCCTCCCTGATTTTTCTAAAGATTATTTAAATAAGCGGAAAGAAAAGTACAAATTATATTACTATCAAGGGTTATTAAATCCAAAATTAGTTGAAGTAATAAATAAATATAAATTAGATCCTAAAAACATCAAATTTAATATTGTTTCAAAAATGGACTATTCTAAAGCTCAAGTTATGCGAGGAGGAATTTCGCTTAGTGAAATAGACTCTAGTTTTATGCTAAAGAAATATCCTCATATATATGCATGTGGGGAAGTATTAGATGTTGATGGTGATTGTGGAGGATATAACTTACACTTTGCCTTTAGTAGCGGAATTAAAGCCGGAGAAAGTATAATAAAGGAAGATAAAAAATGTTAAAAATAAGTAATTTAAAAATGAGGATAGATGATAATGACTATGCATCAAAAATATCTCAAGTATTAAATATCCCTAAAAGGGATATCAAAGATCTTAAAATAATTAAGAAGAGTGTAGATGCTAGACATAATCAAGTGTCATTTCTTTATACAATTGGTTTTAATTATCTAGATGAAGCAAGTTTATTAAATAAAAAGAATATATCAGTAGTTAAAGAATATAAATATGATAAGATTTCTCAAACTAAAGATAATATTTTAATTGTTGGAAGTGGTCCAGCTGGACTATTTTGTGCCTATAATCTTGTTAGAAGTGGAAATAAAGTAACTTTAATTGAACAAGGTAATTCAGTTGAAAAAAGAGTTAAAGACAAAGATGAATTCCTTAATGAAGGGAAACTAAATTCATCTAGTAATATCCAATTTGGAGAAGGGGGAGCAGGTACTTTCTCAGATGGAAAACTTACCTCTGGTATTAAAGACTTTAGAACCAGATTTGTTTTAGAAACATTTCATAGTTTTGGGGCTAATGAAGATATCCTTTATTTAAATAAACCCCATATTGGAACAGATGTTTTAGTAAGTGTTGTTAAAAACATTAGGGAGTACTTAATTGATAATGGGGCAACAGTTCTTTTCAATCATCATTTAGATTCAATTAATATTAAAGATAACAAAATTGAAAGTGTAGTTATCAATAATAAACAATATCAATATGATAAAGTTGTCCTAGCAATTGGCCACTCAGCTAGAGATACCTATAAGATGTTAGACAATAAAGGAGTAAAAATGGTTCCTAAAGCTTTTGCTGTTGGCTTTAGAATTGAACATCTTCAAGAATTTATTAATAAGAGTCAATATGGTAAGTATTATAAAGATAAACATTTACCAACAGCTGATTATAAACTAGCAGTAAAAACTAATTCTCAAAGAGGAGTATATAGTTTTTGTATGTGCCCTGGTGGTGAGGTAGTAAACGCTTCTAGTGAAGAAAATAGACTATGTGTAAATGGAATGTCAAATTACCAAAGAGATAGCCAAAACGCTAATAGTGCTATCCTAGTGACTGTTACACCAGATGATTTTAAAGATAAATCCACTTTAGGTGGGGTTAGTTTTCAAAGAGAACTGGAAGAAAAAGCTTTTAAACTAGGTGGTAGTGATTATAGTGTCCCAGTTCAAAGAATAGAAGATTATCTAAATAATTCTTTAGATTTATCGGTTGGAAAAGTAAAACCAAGTGTAAAGAGATATAAAATGGCTAATCTTAATGAATTATTCGATGATTCATTAAATGATTCATTACATGAAGGTTTAACTAAAATGAATAATAAAATAAGAGATTTTACAAGAGAAGCTGTTATTCTTGGAGTGGAATCTAGAAGTAGTTCTCCGGTTAGATTTGAAAGAAATGTTAATATGGAGTCTAATATTCAAGGCCTATATCCAATAGGAGAAGGAGCAGGTTATGCTGGTGGTATAATGTCAGCGGCTATCGATGGCCTTAAATGTAGTGAAGAAGTAGTTAAATCTTAGTTGCAATTATTAATTAAACTAGTAGAATGTATTTGTTAAAAGAGAGGGAATATAATGATAGAGGGAGTTAACAACGAGAAATATCATAATAAAAGAAAAGATCATGGAATGACTCCAACTAGAAGAGTTGTTCTTAGTTTCTTACTTGTTATATTGGTTGGATCAATTCTATTAACGTTACCTATTACTAATAAAGGGGAAGTTGGTAGTTATGTAGATAACTTATTTACAGCGGTATCCGCTGTATGCGTTACTGGTTTAGTAACTGTTGTTCCTTTAGATCAATATAATACTTTAGGACATATTGTAATATTGTTGATGATTCAAATTGGAGGACTTGGTTTCTTAACTTTTCTTAGTTTGATTATTGCTATGGCAAGAAAAAGATTAACTCTTGAACAAAAATTAGTTGCTCAAGAAGCTTTAAATAGATCATCACTTAATACATTATCTACATATATAAAAAAGATAATTAAGTTTACCCTTATTAACGAGTTGATTGGGGCGATAATTCTATCAACTCAGTTTATTGGTAAATATGGATTTATTAAAGGTAGTTGGTATGGTTTATTTCATTCAGTAAGTGCATTTTGTAATGCGGGATTTGATTTGCTTGGAAATAACTCATTAATTAATTATCAAGGCAATGTTGTAGTAAATCTTACTATTGCTACTTTAATAATTATGGGTGGCCTTGGATTTATTGTTTGGTTTGATATTGCTCAAAAGTTCAAAGATGAAAATAGAAGATTATCAAGATTTAACAAGAAACACTTCTTAAGAAGTCTTTCATTACATTCTAAGATTGCTATTGTTACGACAATATCTTTACTTGTTGTGGGAACGATACTATTTTGGTTATTTGAATATAATAATGTTCTAGCTAATAAAGACATTGGTCATTCATTGCTAATTAGTTTCTTTGAATCAACAACCCTAAGAACTGCGGGCTTTACAACTGTTGATATTCAGGCTTTACATCCAGTAACTAAGTTCTTTATGAGTATATTCATGTTTATTGGTGGATCCCCAGCAGGTACGGCTGGTGGTATTAAAACTGTTACCTTTGCAATAATTGTTCTTGAAACCGTAAATATTTACCGTGGTGGAAAAGAATTAGTATTAAAGGGAAAACGAATTAAGAAGAGAATCATTATTCGGGCAATGTCTTTATTCTTATTTTCATTAGTTCTTTGTTTTAGTGCCTTAATGATTGTAAGTGTTACCGAAAATAAATCTTTTATTGATTTAGCTTTTGAAGTCTTTTCAGCATTTGGAACTGTTGGATTGTCGGCTTCAGTAACACCTTATTTATCAGTTGGTGGTAAATGTGTTATTATGGCATTAATGTATATAGGACGTATTGGGCCTACAGCTATGATGATTTCCTTTGTAAGAAAATCACAACTTCAAAGAAGATCAAATTCAAAACTTATGTATCCTGATGAAGATGTACTCATCGGGTAGGAGGAAATATATGAACGATAAACAATTTGCAGTATTAGGACTTGGAGTGTTTGGCTCAACTGTTGCTACCACTCTTGCTGAATATGGATGTGAAGTTTTAGCTGTTGATAGGGACATTACTTGTGTTGAAAGAATTAGTAATGAAGTTACTAAAGCAGTAGTTGGTGATGTAACTGATAAAAATGAATTAGAAGAATTAGGTATTGGTGAATTTGATGTAGTTTTTATTACGATAGCTAACCACTTTGAAGATTCAGTTCTTGCTACTATGTTAGTTAAAGAACTAGGTGTTCCATGTATTATTACCAAAGCTAAAAATAAAATTCATAAACAAATTCTTGAACAATTAGGTTCTGATCGCGTAATAAGAGTAGAAAAAGAATCTGGTGAAAGAATTGCTAAAAGTATGCTTAGAAAGAATATTGTTGATTTAGTAGAACTAGATAATCAATATAGTATTGTTGAAATCAAAGTATCTGATAACTGGGTTGGTAAAACTCTTAACTTATTAAATTTACGTAATACTTATCATATGAATGTCCTTGGAATTCGTAAAAATGGGGACGGAGAATTATCAATGGAAGTAAAACCAGATTATATTGTTCAATCAAAAGATCATTTCCTTGTTTTATCTCCAACAGAAGAAATTGATAAATTCGATTATTTAATGAAGGGGTAGTCATATGACTATCCTGTTTTTATTAGATGATATATAATACTCGTAGTAGGTGATGTTATGAAAAAAGAAGAATATATAATTAAAAATACAGTTAGGTTAACCAAAAAATATGATGAACGTTTATCTAAGTATGCCTGTAAAAATGAGGACTGTATCAAAGTAAAAGAATCTCATAAAGAACATGATGAATTTGATATTAGATGGCCTTATGAAGAAGATATCGATCGGGTATTGTATTGTACAGCTTATCAACGTTATGTTGATAAGACACAAGCCTTATCTTTTTTTAATAATGCCCATGTTTCTAAAAGATCAACCCACGTTCAATGGGTATCTAGAATTGGTAGACAAATAGGAAGAGGATTAAATCTAAATCTTGATTTAATCGAAGCGATTGCTTTAGGACATGATTTAGGACATGCTCCTTATGGCCATGTTGGAGAAAAAGCTTTAAATGAAATCCTCCAAGAGAATGGCTTTGGTTATTTTGCTCATAACGCTAATAGTGTAAGAGATATCTTGTTTGTTGAAAGAAGAGGCTATGGATATAATGTTTCTTTGCAAGTCTTAGATGGAATATTATGCCATAATGGAGAAATGCTATCTAAAAAATATGAACCTTATTATGATAAGAATGTAGGTGAATTCTTCCAGGAATATGAAGATTGTTGGAAAATAGAAAATACTTCCTTAAAAATAAGACCAATGACTTTAGAAGGCTGTGTAGTAAGAATTAGTGATGTTATTTCTTATATTGGAAAAGACATTGAAGACGCAATCAAAGTTAATATTATTACACGAGATGAAATACCAAGTGATGTAGTAACAATCATCGGAAATAATAATAAATCAATCATGAATAAACTTATCGGTGACTTAGTTATTCATAGTTATTCTAAACCATATCTTAGATTTTCTGATGAAGTGTTTTCTGCGCTAACTTCTTTAATGAACTTCTTATCAGAAAAAGTTCATAAGAATTCTATTTTAGTTGAGGAAAATGCCAAACTAGAAAGGATGATTAAGGAATTATATCCAATTTATTTAAGTGATTTAAAAAATCAAAATGAAAATAGCGATATTTACCAGTTTGTTAATAAAATGAATGATAATTATAAAAAGAATGATAATCGAATTATTGTTGCTGATTATATTGCGGGGATGACTGATCATTATGTCTTATCTGAATATGAAAGAATATTTTTGCCTGTAGAAAGAAATGAATTAGATTAAAAATGATTTATATTTGTGTTAGAATTAAGTAAGGAGGAAACATATAATGAAACTAATAATTGCAATTGTAAACTCAGATGATAGTTCAAGTGTTCAATCAGCTTTAACAAAGGCCGGTTTTTTCTCAACTAAGTTATCAACTACTGGAAGTTTCTTAAAAAAGGGTAATACAACATTTATGATTGGTACTAACCATGATAAAGTTGATGAAGCTTTAAATATAATAAAAGAAAATTCAAGAAAAAGAATTGAAAAAGAACCAACTGTTCCCCCAACTGAAATGGGTGAATTCTTTACACCAGTTATGGTAGATGTAACTGTTGGTGGAGCCACAGTATTTGTCTTAGATGTTGATCAATTTGAAAAGTTTTAATTAATACGATATAGATAAAATAATTACTTATCTATATCGTATTTTTTTCTTTTAATTATTTGTTTATGTATTATAATAATACGGATGAAATCAATAGAAATAAAATTAATCGATAAAAACACAGTTCTTGCAACCATTAGTTTAGTCGAAAACATAGCTAGCAAGTACGTCTATAATGAAACTTCAAAAGAAGGAATAGAGAACTTTAGAAAAGTTAATTCTAAAGAATTTTTATTATCCAATGATAATATGACTTTTGTAGCTACTTTAGAAGATAAGGTGGTTGGGGTAATAGCTTTAAGAAAAGTAAATCATATTAGTTTATTATTTGTGGATGACCAGTATTTTAATCAACATATCGCAACAGAATTATTTAATACTATTAAAAAATTAGTCCCTTATGATTTAGAAGTTAATTCTTCAACTTATGCCTTAGATTTTTATCATCATTTAGGATTTAAAGATATGGATACTAAACAAGTTAAAGATGGAATTACTTTTACACCTATGATATATAAAAATGATACTAAATCATCATTTGATACTTATGATGAATTTGTAAAATTTATGGAAGATCAAAAAGATCGAGTATATTCCTTAGATAATTTTAAAAACTATATGAATAGTTTATCTAATCCTCAAAAACTATTAAATGTTATTCATATTGGAGGAACTAATGGAAAAGGATCAACTACTAATTATATTAAAGAAGTCTTAGTTGATGCAGGATATAGAGTTGGAACTTTTACCTCACCATCCTTAACAGAAAGAAAAGATGTTATCCAAATTAATGGCATATCGATAACTAATGAAGAAATTGTTCAATTTGCTAATTATTATAAAGATATCTGGTTAGACTTTGAGATCTCAATCTTTGAAATAGAAGTATTTATTGCCGTTATGTATTTTATTTTTAATAAAGTAGATTATGCAATCTTTGAAGTTGGACTGGGTGGTACTTTAGATGCCACTAATATTGTTTCACCAATGGTTTGTGTTAACACTAACATTGGATTAGATCATGTTGACTACTTAGGACATACATATAAGGAAATTGCTTTAAACAAGGCAGGAATAGTAAAAGAAGGTATTGATTATATTACTGGTGAAACTAGAAAAGAATGTTTGGATGTCTTTAAAGATGTTTGTAAGAGAAAACATAGTAATTTAATTACAATTAGTAAACCTCAAAAACATGAAATATCTGATAATATAATCTATGATTATAAAGATTATCATATTGTACTAAATACTAAAGCTTTGTATCAAATTGATAATAGTGTTCTAGCAATCAATGTTTTAGATTATTTAAAAAATAAGAACTTGGTTAATTTTACTAAAGAAAACTTAGAAAGAGGATTAAGCAAAGCTCATTGGAGTGGAAGATTTGAACAAATTCATGATAATCCTACTATTATAATTGATGGAGCTCATAATAAAGAAGGCATTGATGCTTTCTTTGAAAGTGCCAAGGGTTATAAAAACCCTAAAATCATCTTTAGTGCTCTAAAAGATAAAGATACTAAACATATGATATCAAAACTTTTAGAATTAACTGATGATTTAACTATTACCGAATTTGTTCATCCTCGGATGGCAAGTGCTAAGGACTTAGCTAAAGGATTTAATGTTAAAATTGATGAAGATTATAAACACGCTATTGATGAAGCTTTAAATCAAGATAAGACAGTATTTATTACCGGTTCTTTATATTTTATTAGTTATGTAATTAAATATTTAAAGAACAAATAAATAATGTATAATAGGGAAGTATTTAATAAAGAGAGGAGAGTCTACGTTAAGTAGCAATCGTGTACGGTCATTGATCGGAATTAACGCCTAGGGACTAGAAAAGAGGACGAACTAGGAAAGATTGTTGTAGCAATCAAAAAATGATACAAATTATTTTAGGTTTAATTATTGTCGCTATGGGAGTATTTATCTTTTATAAGTACCCATTTAAAGCCGACATTAAGCAACTAACAATAGGGGCTTTACTAATTGTAGTTGCGGTCGTATTAAATAGAATTTCTTTTATGGTTCCATTTCTAGGATTCCCTAGTTTGGAAATATCATTAGAATCTATTCCTTTAATGTTAGCTGGTTTAGTACTAGCTCCAACTTATGGATTTATGGTTGGGGTTATCGCAGATGGGATAGGAGTTTTAATTACTGGAGCTTCTGGTTTTCCCTTTTTAGGATTTACTATTAATTCTATCTTATATGTATTAATTCCTTGTTTTTCTAAAATGTATATTGAAGGAAGAAATCCAAATACAATAAATAAAGTACTAAAGGTAGTTATGTGCTTGTTAGTAGTAGTTGCAAGTGTTTATGTTTTACAAATTGACACTGTCACTATATCAAAAGAAGTAATTAATGTTTCTTTTATTCAAAAGGTCTGTATTATTGCTTTGATGGTAATTGTGGTTACAGTTTTATTTATAACAATGTTTTATATTGGTGGTAATTTAAATGAAATACAAATGGGTAACTTTAATATAATTGTTATCTCGGTATTATTAATGGAATTAGTAGTTAATTTTGTTTTAACACCTATTTGGTTACAATCAATGTATTCAATTCCGTTTTGGGCTTCATTCTTTGTGAGAGTTCTTCGAGCATGTGTAATGATTCCTGTTAAAATAGCTATTGCTTATCCTTTGTATAATGCAATCTATCAACGGGCTTCAAACTAGACATCTTATAGATGTCTAGTTTTATTTATGATATAATCTAACTCGGAGGATTTACATGGAATATCAAGTAATGCTCGATGATTTTCAAGGACCTTTAGATTTACTTTTACACTTAATTAAGGAAAAAGAAATGGATTTAGAGACTTTAGAATTATCAGTAATAACAAACCAATATCTAGAATATATTCATGCGATGGAATCGTCTCAGCTTGAAGTCATGTCTGAATACTTAGTTATGGCCGCTAATCTGATTGAAATGAAATCTAAGATGCTTATTCCTAAGGAAGAGGTAGAAATAGATGATGAATATAAAGAAGATCCACGACAACAATTAATTAGAAGATTAATAGAATATAAAAAATATAAAGATGTTTTAGATGATTTTAAAGAGTCATACGATAAAAGATCAGAAATTATTATTAAGCCATCTGAAGGGATGGATGAGTATGTTGTTGATACTTCTGATATGATTCCAGAAGGATTAGAAGTATATGATTTAATGAAAGCAATGCAAAGAATGTATCAAAGAAAAGCTTTATCTAAACCTTTAGATACTCATATAGCTAAACCGATTATTTCTATTGATCAAAGAACCGAAGAAATAAAAAACTTCCTTAAAGGAAGAGTAAATAAGACAGTAAAGTTTGAAGATTTATTTGAAAGTACTGATCGGATATATTGTATAGTAACATTTTTAGCTGTTTTAGTACTTGCTAAAGATAAAGAAGTAATGATTAAACAAGATAGTTTATTTGATGAAATATATGTGGAGGCTACAATCAATGGATAAAAACAAAATGTTAAGTATTATTGAAGGTATTCTTTACTTAGTCGGAAGTGATGGAATAGATATTAAAGAACTTTCAGGAGTATTAGAATTATCTAAAAAAGAAACAACTGAATTAATGGATGAATTTATTCAAACTTATAATGATCGAAGTTTAAATGGCTTAAATATCGTTGACTTTGGTCATCGATATAAATTGGCTACCAACCCTGAATACTTTATTTATTATCAAAAACTAGTTGAACAAACTAAAGCTAACTTATCTAATGCAGCTTTAGAAACACTAGCTATTATAGCTTATAACCAACCAATCACTAGAACTGCAGTTGAGGATATTAGGGGAGTTGGCTGTGATGCGATGATTAGAAAACTAGTAGCTAAAGCTTTAATAAAAGAAGTTGGTAGAGAAGAAACTCCAGGCACTCCAATTCTTTATGGAGTAACTGACGAATTTATGGATGCCTTTGGTCTTACATCTTTAGATGAATTACCAGAACTAGAAGATATTGTGGAAACTGGTGACAATGAAGATATTTTTGATACTAGATATCAAGATAAAGAAACATCTAACGATGAATCTAATAAAGAGGATAGTGTAAACTAAAGTGAAATTATTTCATCATTTAAAAACAATTACTAAACATAAGTACTATGTAACAACTCTATGTTTTAGATTTGGCTTAATAAAACAAGGGTTATTACATGATTTATCGAAATATTCAATTACCGAACTTAAGACTGGAGCTAAGTATTGGAGTGGAACACGATCTCCTAATTCTCTAGAAAGGCAAGAGAAAGGATACTGCACAGCCTGGTTGCATCATAAAGGTCGAAATAAGCACCATTGGGAATATTGGGTAGACTTTACTTCGAATGGGGTAACTGCTGCTCCAATGCCCTTAAATTACGTTGTAGAGATGTTCTGTGATCGTGTTGGTGCAACAATGGTCTATCGAGGAAAGGATTTTAATAATCAAGCTCCGTTAGATTATTATAATAAGACTCATCATTACTATGTAATTAATGAAGTTACAGATTCTCAAATTAAAGAAATGCTGACATATTTATCGACACATACTTTAGATGAAACAATTAAGCATATTAAAAAGACATATGACTATAAACATTAAACTTATAGAATATGTCTTTTTATATGCATAAATATTATTGATAGTAATTGAGTGATTATTACCATCCATAATGTAATTGCAAATACTATAGTAATATCAATATTTATTCTAGCTAAATATAATTGTTTTCCTATTCCGATAGTTGATGAAACAAATATTTCACTCATAACAGTAGCTTTAAAAGATAAAGGAATACTTGTTTCAATACTACTTGAAATATAACCTTTAATTAAAGGTAAATAGATTTTAAAAATATTAAACAGTAAAGGTTGATGATATAAAGCAATTATATCCAAAAGTTCACTATCAATATTATTTAATCCATTAAGTGAAGAAAAATAAAAGATTGGCATTACAAGTAGAAATACAATTGCAATTATTGAAAACTTAGGTGGAAGAATAAATAATAATATAATAATATATGATATTTGAGGAATAGTCTGAATAAAAGTCATAATCGGAGATATATATCCTGATAATGATTTTTTTAAATATGATAACAAACCAAGACCAATACCAAAAATAATACTTACTAAAACAGTAATAAGAGCTCTAATAATAGTAAGTGAGATTGATAAAACAAATGTTTTATCAATAATTAAATTATACATTGCTTCCAAGACATCTAAAGGTAAAGGAAGAATAAAGGAATTACCAATGATAATTCCTATTATTTCCCATACTATAATTAATATTCCAAAAGAAATAATTCTTTTCATTATTAATCAATTAACATGCTTTTAGTATATTTAATATTAAATAATTTAAGAAAATCTTTGATGTCTGAAGTGCATTTACTTGCATCTTTATAATGAATATTTTGTTTCTTGATTGTTTTAATTGCTACTTCATTATTAGGTAAACCTAATTTGTCAGCACCAATTTTTTCAAGTTTAGATTTAAGATTTTTATATCCATTATTAGTCCAATTTTTAAGATCACTTGTTACATCCTTAGTCTTCTTAGAACTTTTTACAAATACAGCAGCTTGAGGATAACCATTCTTACCATAAGCAGTTTGCATATCCTTTACTACTTGTAAATTTTTTCCACTTTCTTTGCCTTTAGCAATAGTAACAGTAGCTAGAGGCTCAGCAAGTAAACCAACTTGAGCTTTACCAGAAAGAAGTTCTTGTTGAACTCCAGTTGCTGAAGTGTAGTAAGTAGGTGTAAGAGATGTTTTGATTCCAGCAGATTCATAGACTTTTTGAGGTACAGCGCCTTCACCAAATAAAGCAAGTTCACCAGTACTATTTAAAGCATCTTTACTAGTACCAACTAAATATAAATTTCCCCATGTTAATACACCAGCTATTTTATATGTAGTTTTACCAGCTGATATAAGTTTTGCTCCAAGATTTACAGGAGCAACAATAATATCATAATCACTACTATCTCCTTTAGATAATTCAGAGACAAGTAAATCAGTACCATCTGTTACTTCAATAGAACCTTTTTTAGTAATCTTTTCATAACAATCACTAAAAGCTAAACTAGGAGCTCCACTAGGTGTTAATACTTTTACATTATAATTCTTTGTTGTTTTTTTAGATGATGAATTACTAGAACATCCAACTAACGCTACCATCATTACAAAGGCCATTAGTAAACTAATTATTCTTTTCATTATAACCCTCCTTGTTATATTTTAACTTAAATAGGGGGTGTTTAACAAATTAAACGCCCCCTTTTAAGATTAAAATTTAAAACGTTCTTTTTTTGTATAGTGAGTATGTAATAAATGATGAGCCTTCTCACTATTAGGTTCACCTAAATAGTCTTTGTATAATTGCTGAATTTGGCTATTCTTATGAGATTTACGGACTGGTAATGAAACATCTTCATCATATAGAGCTTTAGCTCTAGCTGTTTTATAATCAAAACCACTATTTCTAATAGTTGCGTTAACATATGATTGACCACCACCATTAACACATCCTCCAGGACATCCCATTATTTCAATAAAATGATATTTTGATTTACCTTCTTTAATATCATCTAATAAAGGTTTTGCAACACTCATAGAACTAGCAACAGCAACGTTAACAGTTAAATCACCAACTTTTAAACTAGCTTCTTTTAAACCAACTTCACCACGAACTTGATGATAGTCTAAAGTGTTTAAATCTTCACCACTTAAAACATCAACTACTGTTCTAAGAGCAGCTTCCATAACTCCACCACTAGCACCAAAGATAACTCCAGCACCAGAATATTCACCAAATAGATCTTGATCAAATTCACCATCTTTTAATTCTGTGAAGTTAATACCATACATTTTAATAAGTTTACCAAGTTCTCTAGTAGTTAAAACTGCATCAACATCTTGAACACCATCTACTTTATTTTCTTCTCTAAGTTTTTCACCTTTTTTAGCAGTACAAGGCATGATTGAAACTGTATAAATATCTTTAGGATCAATCTTATTGACTTCAGCAAATCTAGATTTTATCATGGCTCCTAGCATCATGTGAGGAGATTTACATGAAGATAAATGATCAAGTATTTCAGGATATTCATGTTCAACATAATTTATCCAACCAGGAGAACATGAAGTAATCATTGGAAGTACTCCATTATTTTTAACTCTATTTAAGAATTCGTATCCTTCTTCCATAATAGTTAAATCAGCTCCAAAATTTGTATCATATACTCGATCAAATCCGACAAGTTTTAATGCAGATGCCATCTTACCTGTAACATTAGTACCAATAGGAAGACCAAATTCTTCTCCTAAACTTGCTCTAACAGCAGGAGCTGTTTGAACAACAACGAACTTCTTAGGATCATTTAATGCGTTTATAACATCATGAACTTCTTCTTTTTCATGTAAGGCACCAACAGGACAAACATTAATACATTGACCACATTGCATACAGTCCACATCATTCAAACTCTTATCATAAACTGGACCAACTTTAGTTTTGAATCCACGATTCATATATCCTAGAATTCCTAGTCCTTGATGTTTTTGACAAGCTGCAATACATCTTCCACAAAGTACACATTTAGAAGTGTTTCTTACAACACCAGGGGCAACTTCATCAAAAGTAGGAGGAGTTTTTTCTCCTTTATAAGCATCTTCTCTAACACCTAGTTCTTGACATAGTTTTTGAAGTTCACAGTTAGTATTACGAATACAAGATAAACAATCCTTTGAGTGATTTGAAACAATTAACTCAACGATATTACGACGAGCATCCAAAGCTTTTTTACTATTTGTATTTACTACTAATCCTTCTCTTACGGGGTAAACACAAGCAGCACATAAAGTTCTAGCACCTTCTACTTCAACTTGGCAAACACGACAAGCGCCAGTACCAGTATAATTCTTTAAGTAACAAAGAGTAGGGATGTGAATACCATTATTCTTAGCAGCTTCTAAGACGGTTTGTCCTTCATAAGCTTCTACTTCGCGACCATTAATGGTCATTTTTATTTTTGACATTATCTTCACCTCTACTTTCTTTCTATTACATCAAAGTGGCAAGCTTTCATACAGTTACCACATTTAATACATTTTTCTTGGTCAATATGATAAGGAACTTTACCTAATTCACCACTAATAGCTCCAACTGGACATTGTTTTGCACAAAGACCACATTTACGGCATTTTTCTTCATTAATTTCATAAGATAATAAAGCTTTACAAACACCTGCAGGACATTTTTTATCAATAACATGCGCTTTATATTCATCTTTAAATTGTTTTAAAGTTGAAAGAATTGGATTAGGAGCAGTTTGTCCTAAACCACATAAAGCAGTATTTTTGATTGTGTTACATAATGTTTCAAGTTCATCCAATGTTTCCATTGTTCCTTCACCATCACATATTTTATTTAATAATTCTAATAATCGTTTAGTACCAATACGACATGGTGAACATTTACCACAAGATTCATCAACAATAAAATCCATATAGAATCTAGCAACATCAACCATACAGTTATCTTCATCTAAAACAATCATACCTCCAGATCCCATCATTGAACCTAGTTTGATTAATTCATCAAAACCAATTGGGGTGTCTAGTTGAGATTCGGTTAAACAACCACCAGAAGGTCCTCCAGTTTGAACAGCTTTGAACTGTTTGTGATCTGGACAGCCACCACCAATCTCATAAATAATTTCTCTTAAAGTGGTACCCATTGGTACTTCTACTAAACCAGTGTTAGTAATTTTACCTCCTAAGGCAAATACTTTAGTACCAGGAGAACTCTCTGTTCCAATAGATCTAAACCAATCACTACCATTTAAGATAATTTGAGCAATATTTGCATAGGTTTCAACGTTATTAATAATTGTTGGTTTACCCCAAACTCCCTTATGAGCAGGGAATGGAGGCTTTGGATTTGGCATTCCACGTTCACCTTCGATAGATTGAATTAAAGCAGTTTCTTCTCCACAGACAAATGCACCTGCTCCAAGACGTAATTCCAAATCAAAATTAAATCCACTATCAAAGATATTATCTCCAAGTAACCCTAAATCTCTAGCTTGTTTGATAGCTGTATTTAAACGATCAACCGCAATAGGATATTCAGCTCTAATATAGATATATCCATGGTTAGCTCCAATTGCATATCCAGCAATCGCCATTGCTTCGATAACACTATGAGGATTTCCTTCTAGAATAGAACGATCCATAAATGCTCCAGGATCACCTTCATCAGCATTACAGATAACATACTTTTGATCTCCAGCTTCATTTAAAGCAAATTGCCATTTTGTACCAGTAGGGAAACCACCACCACCACGACCTCTTAGACCGCTGGCTTTAATGATATCAACTACTTCTTGAGGCTTCATTTTAGTAAGTACATTACCTAAGGCAAGATAACCATCTTGGGCAATATATTCATTAATATTTTCAGGATCAATGACCCCACAATTATGTAAAGCAATTCTTTTTTGTTTAGCATAGAATTTTGTTTTATTAATATCATGAATTTCTTCACTAGCTTCATCAGTCTCATTAAGCATTAATCTCTTAACAGGACGTCCTTTATAAAAGTGTTCACTAACTATTTCTTTAACATCTTCAACTTTAACACCTTTATAAATAATATTATCTGGATAAATAGAAATGTTTGGACCAACTCCACATAATCCTAAACATCCAGTTCTAAGTACTTTTACTTCTTTTTCTAATCCGGCATGTTTTATTTCTTTTTCAAATTCAGTAATTAATTCACCTGAATTACCAATTGTACAGCCTGTTCCGGCACATACCAATACTTGTATTCTTTCCATTGTAACCTCCGCTTTATTGTTTATATTTACCAACAGTGTAGTCATCAATGACTTCACCATGTATTAAATGTTTATCAACAATTTCTTTAGCTTTTTCGCTATTAACTAATACATAAGTAGTCTTGTTATCATCTTGGTCATAAACCTCTACAATTGGTTCTAATGTACACATACCAATACATCCAGTTTGAAGGACTTTAACTGGTAGTTTACTTTTAGCTACTTCTTCTACGAGAGTATTTAATACTGGTCTTGCTCCAGCGGCAATACCACAGGTAGCCATTCCAACTACAACTCGATATTTAATATCATCGTCTATTCGCATAGACATATTGTCCTGGGCCTGATCTCGTAATTTTTTTAACTCCTCTAATGATTTCATAGGTTTAAACCTTCTTTCATATAATCTTTTAACCAAAGAAGAATCTCTGGTTTATTTATTTCAACACCATCTAATATTTCTTTTATTTCTTTGGTGTTCATTTTAAAATCATTTTTATCTGTTTTGTATTCAAAAATATAATCGATATTTTCATCACCTTGAATTAAAGTAATCATTGTTTCAACAATATCTCCCATAGCAGGAGTATCGATATTGTCTTTTACAAAAGAACAACTTATTTTGGTTCCAGAACCTTTAATAGAACTTATATTAAACTTTCCACCAGTATTAATTGCACTTTCTTTAAGTAAGGGAATACCTAAACCAACATTTCTAGTAGTTCTAGTAGTATAGAAGGGGTTAGTAACATTCTTTAATGTTTCTTCATCCATTCCACAACCATTATCTTCTACCAAAATATCAATTATATTATTCTTGATACTATCGTTAATGATAATCTTAATTAAAGTAGCTTTAGCTCTTATTGAGTTGTAAACAATATCTAATATGTTCATCGCAATTTCTGGCATAACTACCTCCATAAACTATCTAATATATCTTTATCTATTTGATACATTGGTTCATTAATCATTTCTAAATTATGGGCATCACTATTAATTAAAAATAATTTATCTTTAGTAGATGGACATAATCGATGGCAATCATCAATTTCTCTTAAACATGTTACTTCTAAAGCATCATAATCTAAATAATCAGGAATATCTTTAAAGTATTCATAACATCCATACTTTTTAGCAAGGACATGAGCTAACACGACTATTCCATTAAAACTATGAATTTTATGAATAATATCTTTAATTCCAATATCTAAAGACTCAATTAGTAAATAACATTCTTTATCAATGATTTTATCATCTTCATCAAGTACCAATTCTTCACCATAATAATTTTCATCTAAATCAACTTTCTTTAAATGAGTATCAAGCCAAGCTTGAATTGGTTTTAAATCAGTCTCTTTTTTAAAATAGCCTAAGATATGAATTTTTTCTTTACTTTCTATTTCAACACCATAAATATAATCAATCTTACTATCAACAATTTCTTTATGACAAACTTCATCTAAGTACGTTAAATTACGCATAGAATTATGATCAGTAATAGCAATTAAATCTAATCCCTTAATATAAGCCATATTAACAATATTATTGATGGTCATCGTATTATCACCACAAGGTGATAAGGCTGAATGAATATGTAAGTCATAATACATATTAAATACCAAGAGCAGTTAACTCTTTAGCTAATGAATAAGCATCTTTATCTGTAACAAATAAGGAAATGTTTAATTCTTTAGCTTTATCAATTGTATCTTGATCAGGATAACTATCTTGAACGAAGATTATGGCAGCAAAATCATTTAACTGGGCAACGGCAATAACATTAAGACTTTTTTGAACAGTTAACCACAAACAGCCTTCTTTACCACTTGCCATTACAAAACTTAGTAAATCACCAATATAAACTCCTTCAATTTCGTTATCATTACCATCAACTATTACTCTTAAAAAAGATAATTGTTTAATTTCATTAACTCTCATTTGGTCACCTTTTTAACTCTACATAGTGATTCGTCAACTTCGCCTTTAGCTATACTAATAGCTAAATTACGACAATTTGCAAATCCACAACTACCACAATCAAATTGAGGTAATTTCTCTAAAATAGAATTAACTTTCTTAAACCATATAATTCTTTCTTTATAATTAACGCTTTCATCTTCAACATCATGAATTTTGAAGTAATCTTCTTTCTCTAAAGTAATATTAGACTTATCTAAGCATGAGAACATACTTTCAACATTAATACATCCTTCAAAAGGATTATTCCATAAATAATATCCACCAATACATCCTTGATAACAAGCATATAGGGATACAAGTTTAATATTTTTTAATTGATCAAATTCAATTAAATCCAAAGCTGTTCGACATTGTCTTTTTCCCTCAACACTAATCGTCTTAGTAGTGTCGTTGGTATATAAATCAGCTACGATACTTTTAACTCCATCTTGACTGACTTTAACTTCTTCTCGATCTTGATTTTTTAACTTATTGATAGCTGGGAAGATATGAGAAATACTAATAGCGTAGTCAATATTTGATTCTTGATTATCAAATGGTTGTTTTGCTAAAGTCATCTTTCCAACACATTCACAAAGAGAAAAAATACCAATATTTCTATCTTTATATTTTTTTCTTATTAATTTTGCAGCTACTTCTACGGGATAATCAAAAGGAAGTAAATGATCAACTAAAGTTGGAAAATCTCTTTCAATCATTCGATTGATAGTAGGGCACATAGGATTGATGAAGACACCTTCATGTTCCTTACTATATTTAATTCCTTCTCGATATAAAGATCCTTCAATATCACTATATTGAACCACCTCATCAAATCCTAACTTTTTAATAGCAGCGACAATATGACCTAAATCATCATAAGTTTTGATATCTGATAGGATAGCAGTTGGCATTAAAGCAACTTTATAATCAAATTCATCAAGACTTTGGTGTAAGTGAGCACTTTTAACACTTAATTTCTTTTCAACACAGGCTAGTAAACAAACATCACAATGAATACACTTATCTTCATCGATATGAACAACTTCATTAACGATACTAATTGCATCTTGAGGACAAGCTTTTAAACATTTAAGACAATTATGACACTTCGTATTATTGAAACTAATTACTGGTTTCATATAAAAGTCATTTTGATATGAGTACCTTCAGGTGAAGACTTAATATCAAAAGTAGAAGCAACACTTTTCATATTAAATAAACCCATACCAGCTCCAAATCCTAATTCTCTAGCTTTACTAGAAGCTGTTGAATAACCAGGCTTTAAAGCTAATTCAAGATCTTTAATACCTGGTCCAATATCATCAAAACTTAAATGAATAACTCCGTTATCGTCTAATTCAAAAGTAACAACACCACCATCACTATGAATAGTAATATTGATTTCACCTTCATAACTAGCAATAGCAACAGCTTTTAAAACCTTTCGATTTACTCCTAAAGATTTTAAAGTCTTTTTAATATCGGTAGATACTTTACCAGCATTTACATAATCATCTTTTATAACATCATATTTTTTTATCATTACAAAGTCCTTCACTAAAAAGAATTCCGCAGGCTTTATACATTGTGTAGTTTGTTTGAAATAAATTTATATTTAATTCTTTGGCTGTATCAATAATTGATAAATCTAATGGTTTTCCTCTTACAAAGATAATAGTGTTTAAATCTAGAACTTCAGCAGTTCTAAGAGACTGAGTATTAGCGAGTCCAGTAATAAACAAAACATCATCAGTTTCATCTTTGAGTAAAGCTAAAGCATCACTCATTAAATCACTTGCAAAAGCTTTATTGTAGTTTTGATTTAATACTTCTGGATCATCTAAATAAATAGTCTTAGCATTAAGAAGACTTAAAACTTCTTTAACTTGCATCTAAACCTTCCTTTTTATAATCGAGGACTAACATTTTTAACTCTTCAAGTTGTTTACTACAACCAAAAACGGTTCCATCAACACTTACTACAGGAGCTAAACCACATGCTCCAACACAACGAGTTGCATCAATTGAAAATAATCCATCTGCACTTGTACTGTTAACTTTACATTCTGTCATCTCACAAAGAAGATCAAGGATTGTTTGAGATCCATTTACATAACAAGCAGTACCAAGACAAACACTAATAACATGTTTACCTTTAGGCTCAGTAGTAAATTGAGAATAAAAAGTAACAACCCCATAGACCTTACTTACTGGTTCACCAATGGCGTCAGAAATCTTAACCATTGCTTCAAATGGGATATAACCACAAGTATTTTGAATATCATGAAGCATTAACTTCATAGGACCTAATTGGTTTTTATGTTTAGAAACAATCTTATCAATAGCGTCTGAATATTCTTTCTTTAACTCCTTCATTTTTACACCTCTTTCTATCATTTTTTATACAAAGATTATAACATTAAATGAAAGCGGTTTAAACGATTTATCCCATATATTTAAAATAATATACCCTTATTTGTTTAAATATATAATTAAAATCATTTTAATATTCATCTTTAATTAAATATGGTAATATTTTAAAGAGGTAAATATATGAATCTATTACATTTAGAATACTTAATTGAAGTTCAAAAACATGGGTCAATATCTAAAGCTGCTAAACATCTTTATTTAAATCAACCCCATTTAAGTAAAATAATAAAAGAATTTGAAACTCAAATGAATTTTAAAATCTTTGAAAGAACAAGTAAGGGTGTTGTTCCAACTAAAAAGGGATTAGAATTTTTAAATAAAGCTAAAGTTCTTGTAACTCAGGCTAAACAATTAGAAAACGAATATTATAATGATAATAAAGAAATAATGGAATTAAATATATGTATTCCAAGAGCTAGTTATATTTCAGAAACATTTGTAAAGTGTTTAGAAAATGAATTAAATAACGACTATGAATTAAGTATTAATTATCAAGAAACTAATTCTATTGAGACAATTAAACATGTCTTCGAAGGGGAGGACAACTTAGGCGTTATTCGTTTCCCAATCGCTGATAGAAAATACTTTGAAAATATTTTAAAACATAAAGATTTAAGTTATGAAGAATTATTTTCTTTTAATTATCGTCTAATAATGTCTAAAGATAATCCTTTAGTAAGTAAAGAAATAACTTTAAATGATTTAAAGGATCAAATAGTTTTACTTCATGGAGATATTGAAATTCCAGGAATGCCACTAAGTGATTCTAGTAATTTAAGTAATGATCTAACTTTTTCTAAATCAATTAATATTTATGAAAGAGCAAGTCAATTTGAAATACTGGATAAGGTAAAAAACTCCTATATGTGGGTTTCACCTATTCCTAAAAAAATGCTTGAAAGATTTAATCTTGTTCAAAAAGAATGTAAAGATAATCATATTAAATGTGTTGACTTATTAATATATCGTAAAGGGTATACCTTCAATCAAGGAGAAAAAGAGTTTATTCAAGAACTAAATAAAACAATCTCCAAGATATAACAAATAGGAATAGAGATATTCCTTTTTTGTATGTTCTTTAAAACAATGAAAGCGCTTATAATTAACTTAGATAAAGTTTTCACAAGCTAAGGAGGATATATTATGCAAAGATTTACTTTACCAAGAGATTTATACCATGGAGAAGGTGCTTTAGAAGCCTTAAAAACATTAGAAGGTAAAAAAGCCATGATCTGTGTTGGTGGTGGAAGTATGAAACGTGGAGGTTTCTTACAAAAAGCTGAAGCTTATTTAAAAGAAGCAGGAATGGAAGTTGAACTTTATGAAGGTATTGAATCTGACCCATCAGTTGAAACTGTAATGAAGGGTGCAGAAGCAATGTTAAAGTTTGAACCAGATTGGATTGTAGCTATCGGTGGAGGTTCACCAATTGATGCTGCAAAAGCAATGTGGATTAAATATGAAAATCCTGATTGTACTTTTGAAGATATGTGTAAAGTTTTTGGATTACCAAAACTTAGAAAGAAAGCTCATTTCTGTGCTATCAGTAGTACTAGTGGTACTGCTACAGAAGTAACAGCCTTCTCAATTATTACTGATTATCATAAAGGTATTAAATACCCAATTGCTGACTTTGAAATTACACCTGATGTAGCTATCGTTGACCCAGCATTAACTGAAACAATGCCTATTAAACTAGTTGCTCATACTGGTATGGATGCAATGACACATGCAATTGAAGCATATGTTTCTACTGCAAATTGTAACTATACTGATCCACTTGCAATTCATGCTATTGAAATGATTATGAAAGATTTAATCCCATCTTATAATGGAGATATGAATTGTCGTCATAATATGCATGATGCACAATGTTTAGCAGGACAAGCATTCTCAAATGCTTTACTTGGAATTGTTCACTCAATGGCTCATAAAACAGGGGCTGTCTTTGCTGATCAAGGTGCTCATATTATTCATGGTGCTGCTAATGCAATGTACTTACCAAAAGTTATTAAATTTAATGCTAAAGACCCAACTGCTAAAAAACGTTATGGTGTAATAGCTGATTATATGCATTTAGGTGGAAATAGCGATGATGAAAAAGTTGATCTTTTAATCAAATATTTACGTCATATGAATGATGAATTAAACATTCCACATTCAATTAATCATTATGGACCTGATGGACTTCCAGCTGATACTGGATTCGTTTCAGAAAAAGTATTCTTAGAAAGAGTAGAAGATATTGCTGCTAATGCTTTATTAGATGCTTGTACAGGAAGTAACCCTCGTCAACCATCTCAAGAAGAAATGGTTAAACTATTAAAATGTTGTTATTATGACACAGAAGTTGACTTCTAAATAATTTAAAAGGAGATAATTAATTGATTATCTCCTTTTTTATTAGTATAATTGCATTACGTTTAGGAGGAATAAAAAATGAAATGCCCAAATTGTGGAAATGAATTACAACCAGGTGATGCTTTTTGTACTAATTGTGGAACAAAAATTGATCCTGTTATTACAACTGAAGAGTCTCCAACTGTAGATACATTAGATAATTCTAATGAAGAGGTCAATACTTTTGATGCTCAATCAACACCTACTGAAAATACAGTTGATACTAACCCTACAGTTCAATCTGAAACTTCAGTAGAACAGCCTATAAATAATCAACAAGCTGGTAGTGAACCAACTGTTAATCAACCTACAAATGATTCTAATACTGGTAGTTACAATGCAAACACTAATGATAGTATATCTGGAAGTTATACTAATGCACCTCAAACTGGTTCATATAATACCCAAAATAACACTGGTATGAATCAACAACCAAACATGAATCAACAACCAAACATGGGGCCAAATATGAACCAACAACCAAATATGGGGCCAAACATGAACCAACAACCAAATATGGGGCCAAACATGAACCAACAACCAAATATGGGACCAAACATGAACCAACAACCTAACATGGGACCAAATATGAATCAAAATCAATTTGCTCCAAGAAGAGTTGCTTTTGATATAAAACATAATGTTGCCTCAATGGTTGGATTAATCATTGCTTTTGTTGGAGTGTTTTTCCCATTTGTAACTCGATCATATTCAGTTTATTCATACTCTAGTGGTTCTGTTAGTGCTTCTTTAATAGATCATTCATGGGCTGGATGGTTAGTGCTAGGGTGCATAGTATGTGCTTTTGTTTTAATGGGATTATATAAAGATAAACTTGCATTAATTCCAACAGGAATTGCTTTGGCACTTGTAGCTTATTTTATGATTGCTTGTCTTACATATACTGGAAGTTCAAGTAGTTATAGCAGCATTTATTATTCATATTCATATAGTTTAGGATTTGGGGCTTATATTATCCTTGCAGGACTTATAGTGACTGTAATTGCTTTAGCTTCAAACAAAAATCACCTTAACCAAATGAATCAATTTAACCGTTTTTAAAATAACTGGGTAAAAGCCCAGTTTTTATTATAGATTTATATTTTTTTCATATTATGAAAATGATATAATTGAAAACAAGGAGTGAAGGAAATGAAAGAATATAACGAAAAATCAAAAACAAAAATTGTATGTACTATTGGACCAGCAAGTGATTCAAAAGAAATGCTTACTAAATTAGTAAATGCGGGAATGAATGTCATGAGACTTAATTTCTCACATGGAGACCATCCAAGTCATAAAGAAAAGATTGATAAGATGGTAGAAATCAATAAGGAATTAGGAACTAGTGTTGCAATTCTGCTTGATACTAAAGGACCTGAAATTAGAACTGGTGACTTTAAAGATGGAGTAACTGAATTTAAAAAAGGCCAAACTTGTACTATTGTTACAGAAGATATAATTGGGACAAGTGAAAAGTTTACTATTACATATAAGGATTTATATAAAGATGTTAAACCAGGTGGTTTTATTCTTGTTAATGATGGTCAAATTGAATTATGTGTTGATCATGTAGATGGAACTAATATCGTATGTGTATGTGCTAATAACGGAATGGCTAAGGATAAACGTGGAATTAATGTGCCAGGAGTAGTCTTAGGTTTTGATTATTTATCTGAAAAGGATATTGGAGATCTTGAATTTGGATGTACTCAACCATTTAATTTTATAGCCGCATCATTCTGTCGTCGTGCTCAAGATATTATTGATATTAAAAAAATATTAATTGAAAATGGTAGAACTGACATTCAAGTCCTAGCTAAGATAGAAAATGAAGAAGGGGTTAAAAACGTTGATGAAATATTAAACGTTGCTGATGGTATTATGGTAGCCCGTGGAGACTTAGGAGTTGAAGTTCCAGCTGAAGATGTTCCTTTAATTCAAAAGTCAATTATTTCTAAATGTAAAACTAGAGGAAAACTAGTAATTACAGCAACTCAAATGCTTGAATCAATGCAACAAAATCCTCGTCCTACAAGAGCAGAAGTATCTGACGTAGCTAATGCTATATATGATGGAACTGATGCTATTATGTTATCAGGAGAATCAGCTGGTGGATTATATCCTGAAGAAGCTGTCTTAACTATGAATAAAATCGCTTTAAAAACTGAAACAAGTTTAAACTATGCTAATCTTCAAAGAAGTGCAATTGATACTGCACCAGCTGATCCAAGCGAAGCTATTTGTATGTCTGTAGCTGAAATTGCATATAAATTTGATGTTTCAGCAATCATTGCCTTTACTGAATCAGGATTCACTGCTAGAAAAATGAGTCGTTATCGTACTAAAGCAAAAATTATTGCACCTTCACCAAGTAAAAAAACTATTAATTCTTTAGCTCTAAGTTGGGGTGTTTTCCCAGTTATGTGTAAACCACTAAATGATCGTATTTCAATGATTGATTATGCAAGTATTATTGCTAAGGAACAAGGCGTTCAAACTGGAGAATTAATTCTTGTTACCGGTGGAAGACCTGGTGTTTCAGGGGGAACAAGTTACTTAGAATTAATTGAAGTAAAATAATAAATAAACCTTCTTGAATTCTAGTATTTTCTTTGTTATACTTTCGAACTGTATGGAGGAATTAACATTGAATAAGAAAGAATTAATTGATCAAGTATCTAAAGAACATGATTTAACAAAAAAAGAAGCAGAAAACTTAATCGATACTGTTTTTAATACTATAACTGATAGCTTTGTTTCTGGTGAGAAAGTTTTAATTTCAGGTTTTGGAACATTTAAAATAAATGATCGTAAAGCTAGAAAAGGTATTTCTCCTCAAACTCAAAAGGAAATGGTTATCCCAGCTAGTAAAACAGTAACGTTTAAACCTAGTAATAGATTAAAAGATGCAATGAATTAATTGCATCTTTATTCATATTAAGTTAATAATTATTCACTAATATAAGGCCAAGGAGTTGATATAAATGTATTTTATGTATATGAATAAATACTACATGATAGGAACTATCTTTGTAATAATTGCAGCAATCATTATGATGATTGCTCAAGGTAAGGTTACTAGTAATTATAACCGTTACTCAAAAGTCCCAGTTCGAAGTGGTATGACTGGAGCAATGGTAGCTAGAAGAATTCTAGATAGTAATGGTTTAAATGATATTCCTGTTAATGCAGTTAGAGGAAGACTAACGGATCACTACGATCCCCGTAAAAGAACTATAAATCTTTCTGAAGGAATATATAATAACGCTTCGATAGCAGCTGTAGCAGTTGCTGCTCATGAATGTGGACATGCAATTCAACATGCCACTGGCTATAAACCTTTAACATTTAGAAATGCGATATTACCTTTTTGTAACATTGGACAATACTTAGGATGGATAGCTATTGTCATTGGATTAATTGTAGGCAATACTAATTTTGCTTGGATAGGTGTTATCTTAATGTGTGGAATACTTGTATTTCAAATAGCCACTTTGCCAGTGGAGTTTAATGCTAGTAGTAGGGCACTTGTAATTCTCAGTGGAGAAGGTTATCTTCAAGGTGGGGAAATAAGTGGTGCTAAAAATATGCTTTCAGCTGCTGCACTTACTTATGTAGCTGGTTTACTCAGTACATTAATGTCATTACTTAGAATAGTATTAATGGTTATTGGAAATGATAGAAATTAAGCCGTAAGGCTTTTTTTCTTTTTTAATTAATGTATAATATTTTTCAGGAGATAAACAATGAATTTTCTTAAAAAAAACCGATTTAAATTTATAATAACTTTTTTAATTTTGGTATTTATTATTGTAAGTTATTTTTTACTTTGGGTTCATGTTCCATATGTAACTCATAGTAATGATTTAAATAATATTCAACAAGAAATATGCGATAAACATAAGTATACTTATGACAATTATTTTAATGAATATAATAGTGATAAAACTTACTATGTCATGAAAGTTAAAGTAAAAAAGAAAACAACATACGTAGTTTATAATACTAAAGAAAATTTAGTGTACACAAATGCAAAAAAACTAGTCTCTAAACAAACAGTAAAAGATAGTTTTAAAAATAAATATAAACATGATAATAGTTCTATTGAACTAGGGTATGAAAATTCCGAATTAGTTTATGCTTTAAAATATCAAGAAAGCGATACTTTAATATATTTTTACTATGATGCCCATACAGGTGAGTTTATAAAGGGTTATAATTTATAATATGATTAAATATTTAACAGAAACCAATTGTATAGATTTTGATCAACTTCTTTTATTAAAAGGTAAAGAAGTGGGTTTAAGTGATGATGAATCGCACATAATACTTCTTATTCACACTTTAAATAAAGCTGGATTTAGAAGTGTTACTACTTTAAATCTACTTAAGTATTCATCATTAACTGCTAAAAAGATGGATAAAGTATTATTATCATTATTAGATAAAAAATATATTTATAATAAACAGGGGTCAATTTATCTAAATAAAGTATTAAATAAATTATTAATAGAAAGTCATAAAGATGATACAGATCCAATAAATCTTTTAGATTCTTTCCAAGAAAACTTTGGACGTCCTCTGTCACCATTAGAAATAGAAACTCTAAAAGACTTTGTTCAAACAGGATATAGTGAAGAGATGATTAGTAAGGCCTTAAAAGAGGCTGTTAAAGCCCAAAAGTGTTCTCTTAGATACATTGAAGGTATTTTAAAGAATTGGGCTGAAAATGGAATTAAAGAGCGATATATAAGTGATGCTCCAACTAAAAGAAAAGTATCAGTATCTAATTATAAATGGTGGGAAGATGAATAAGGCTAAAACTCAAAGAGTCTTAAATTACTTAGATGAATTATATCCTGATGCAAAATGTGAATTATATCATCATAATACATATGAATTATTGGTAGCAGTTATGCTTTCAGCTCAAACAACTGATAAAAGAGTCAATACTGTTACGCCAATCCTCTTTGAAAAATATCCTACAATTGAAGAGGTTGCTAACGCTAATTTGAAAGATATTGAAAATATAATTAAAAGTATTGGCTTTTATCATAATAAAGCTGTCAATATGATTGCTTTATCTAAAAAGTTAATCGAGGATTATGATGGAATAGTTCCAAGTGATTATAAAGGCTTAATGTCTTTACCAGGGGTTGGAAGGAAAACAGCTAATGTAGTTAGATCAGTATCTTTCAATATCCCGGCTTTTGCAGTTGATACCCACGTTGAAAGAATATCTAAGCGACTTGGGTTTGCTAAAAAAGATGATGATGTCTTAACGATAGAAAAGAAACTTAATAGATCAATTGAGCGAAACTTATGGAATAAATCCCATCATCAGTTTATATTCTTTGGACGTTATTTTTGTAAAGCGACTACCCCATCATGTAATGAATGCAAATTATTTGATATGTGTAAAGATGAAATTAAATATAAAAAGAGGAAATTGAAGTAAATCAATTTCCTCTTTTTTAGTTTATTGAACTTTAAATGTTACTGTTTTAGTAACGGTTTTTGAACCATTTGATTCAGTCATTACTACTTGATAAGTAGAGCCACTAACTAATCCACTAAATCCTGTTTCTTCAGTGCTAAGTTCATGTAATAGTTGTCTATTACCATCATATAAATAAATCTTAGTAGTATCTGAAGAATTAGCCTTTGTTATCTTAACATTAATACTAGTTGCACTAATTGTTGCGCCATTATTAACAGTAGCACCTCCAGCTGTAACATTACCATTTACAGCAGTTAAATCAACAGTTGGAGTTAGGCTAACAGTAATCTTGTTAGAAGTAACACTGCTAGCTTCTGAGTATGAATAGTAACCAACAACTTTTACTGATCCAGTTGGTTTGTAATCGATTGAACCAACATTAGAAGTATAATGTTCGCTCTTTAAGACATTACCAGAATCATCTGTTACCTCAACCACATAGACGACAGTACCATAGGCTTTAGTAGCATCATTATATTCAGCGTTTGTAATTGCCTCTTTAGGATCATATTCAGCAAAACTAAAGTTGATAGTACCAGAACTATTAAGTTCAGCTTTAAATGATGATAAGTCGTTAATACCATAATCAGTAGCTGAATCAGTAGGGGTAGTCCCTTTTTTAAACCAAGCAGTTACTTTTTTACTTTCTGGTGTATTAGCTGTAGCAGCTTTATATGGATAAACACCTGTTAAGATAGTAGCTTGAACAGCTGTATCTGGTTGATCAGGGAAACTATTTTTTACGCCATCTTTAGTTAAGGCATTAAATAATTTTTGAACTACTTCTCCTGGTCTTGCACTATAAGTTGAAGTGTTCTTTCCTTTTTTGATACCATCAGTTTGGAATCCCATCCAAACACTACATACATAATCGGCGTTATAAGCTGTCATCCATAAATCTTTAGATTTATTGTCGGCAACATATTTACTTCCACTAAAGTTAGATGTTCCTGTTTTAGCGGCTATATCATTAAATGAAGTTAAGTAACGATAGTTACCTGAACCATTCTTTGTATATCCAAGTTGGATTTGTCTAATAATAAAAGCAGTAGCTTCACTATAATAAGATTGTTTAGCTTTCTTTTGACATTTTTTATCGATTTCAAATTTTTCGCCAGTTGAAACAATTTTGACATAGTTACAAGCATGAGATTCAGTGTATTTACCATTATTGGCAATAGTTGAATAGGCACTACACATTTCAATAGGTGAAATACCTGTTTTCCATCCACCAATTGCATAAGCAGTACTAACTGATTCATTAGACATATCGATTCCAATAGATTCCATTGCATCGCTTATATCAGAAGCATCTACTTTATCTTCAACTGCCTCAAATGTTCTAACTGCTGCAACGTTCCATGAATTTTCTAAGGCATTAGAAATACTAATCTTACCATGGAAACTGCCATCCCAGTTTTTAGGCTTGAAAGATGCATTGGCTTCCCAAGGTTCATCACTTATATAATGTTCAGAACACCAGTCTAGACTTTCGATTGCCATTCCATAATCAAGGAAAGGTTTTACCGAAGAACCTGGTTGTTGTTTTACTGTTGCTAAGTTTAAGTCACCGGACTTGTAGTTACGTCCACCAAGGACAGAGACTATTCTACCAGTCAGGGATTCAGTAACACTTCCTGACATTTGTAAATCTTCATCTGAATACTTATAAGTCTCTCCAGAGTTTAAGTTATATGCTACTTGTTGAATATCAGTTTTTAAATATGTATGAATATCCATTTGAGTATCAGATGGATCATATCCAGTTTTCTTTTTTACTTCTTTAGTTACTAAATCTACATAAGCAGCTAAGTAACCTTCATTGTTAGTTTGATTATTTGTTTCATCTAAAGTATTTTCAATACTTACAGCTTTAGCGTTAGTAGCTTCTTCTTCTGTAATATATCCATGGTCTACCATTAGATTAAGAATTGTATTACGTCTAGCTGTTGCTTTATCTAAGTTATAGTAAGGATCATAATTATAAGGAGAGTTCAAAGAACCAGCCAGTAATGCTGCTTCTGGCAATGTTAAATCTTGAACATCCTTATTAAAATAATACTTACTTGCAGCTGCAACTCCGATAGATTTAGTGCTACGCCCAAAATAAATCTTATTTAAATATAAAGTAATTATATCTTCTTTAGATAATTCTTTATCAGCTTGAATAGCTAGTACTACTTCACTTGCCTTACGACTATATGTTTGTTCGGCATTAGGGAAGTAAGACTTCTTAACTACTTGTTGAGTAATAGTAGAACCACCTTGTTTAGACCCGGTTAAAGCATTAGTAATAAAGGCTTTAGCTATACGTGGTAAATCAAATCCATTATGTTCAAAGAATCTTGAATCTTCTGCTGCCACTACAGCATCAACTAATACTTGTGGTAAATCACTATAAGATACATTTTGTCTAGTACCATTAACATCACTACCATATGTATATACTAAATTACCATCAGCATCATAAATCTTACTAGCTTCTCCAGATAATAGTTTTTCTGAATCGAAGTCTTCAGTTTCTTTGTACACATTAAAGGCAAAGATTGATGTTATTGATAATGTTAATATTATAAATAATGATACACAAATCTTTATAACATTCTTTTTATTTAATTTTAATTGTTTCTTTTGCTTTGGTTTTTTAGTAGTAGTTTTTTTACTCATTACTAGTACCTCCTAAATAGATGTCATTTACAATTTCTAGGTAATCTAATCGAGGAGTATATCCCAGTTTAATTAGATAGCCATTTTCAACAATCTCATCATAATTAATTCTTTTTTTATCTCCATGATAAAACTGATCAATCATAAATTTTGCATCAACTAAGTATACCTCATTTATACTAATAAAAGCAATAATTACAAACGCAATCCCATTTTGTTTGACAATACTATTTAAATGATCAATTTGATGTTTACTAATATTAGCTAAAGGAAAGAATTTAGTTTTAGTTTCTTTTGCTTCAAAATCAATATATCTTCCTTTATATATTCCATTATAATCAGTAGTAGATGGAGTTTTAAAGTAAGCTTCAACAATTCTAGCCGCTTGCCTTTTAGGATAATCTACTTTAACTATTTGGATAGGAGTCGGCTTTTTATGAATAACAGCTATTTCTCTAGATAGATAGTATTTATTAGAATCATTAATATCATCTTCTAACTTCATTCCTCTTCTTCTAGTGTTATGCTTCCCATCTATTTTAATAGTTTGACTATTTCGTTTTTTTCCGTTTGGATAGTTTATCATCGAAATAATTATATCATAATGTTATATAGTTCTTGCATTAAAAAGGTAAATTAGTAAAATAAAACTAAGGAGTAAAATATATGAATACAAAAGTAACATTAAGTCCTAAAAAAATACTAAATAAAGAATTTAAAGTTGATTTTAAAGGATATAACGCTGATGAAGTAGATCATTATTTAGATCAAATAGTAGCAGACTATGAAGCCTTTGCTACATTATTAAATGCTTCATATGAAAAAGTAGAACAATTAGAAAAACAATTATCAAAAGAAAAAGAAACTGTTTTAAAACTACAAAAAGAAGCTGCTCTTCAAGATGATAATATTCATGCTTTAGAAGAAAATGCTTCTAGTAATGTTGATATTTTAAAAAGATTATCATTACTTGAAAAAGTGGTTTTTTCTAAAAATAGTAATTTTTAACTCATGATAGATAATCGCTGATTAATCAGAGGAAAGTCCAGGCTGCCACAGTCTGTAATGGCTGTAGTGTTTGTGCTATACGAATAAATAAGTATAGGTAGGAAACTAACGACAGAACTAATACCTAAAGGTAACCATGGTAGATGTTCATAAATGGCTCCACAGAAACAATTCTTTAGGAAACTAAAGCTGAAAAGAGGAAAGCTCCGCAAGGCAGAAACCCAAATTAGGTAGGGGAATCATCACAAGGGAACAAAAACTAAGTGATGGACACGAAAGTGTAGATAAATGATTGTCTGAAATACAGAACTTGGCTTATTTAATGAGTTAATTTGACTAGCATTTATGCTAGTCTTTTTATTTGGATAATTATCTAAATTAAGTTGCTTATCTATTGAATGAAAGCCGTTACAGATTTATAATATATCTATATGTAAAGGAGGTCATTTTAAATGGCAAATAGATTTATTTTAAACGAAACAAGTTATCATGGAAGTGGTGCGATTAATGAAATTGTTACTGAGGCTAAAGCTCATGGATTTAAAAAGGCTATGGTCTGTAGTGATCCTGATTTAATTAAATTCAATGTAACTAAGAAAGTAACTGATTTATTAGATAAGGCTGGTTTAGCTTATGAACTATATTCTGATATTAAACCTAATCCTACAGTTGAAAACGTTCAAGCTGGAGTAAAAGCTTTACATGCATGTAATGCTGATTATATGATTGCAATTGGTGGAGGTTCTTCAATGGATACTGCTAAAGCAATTGGTATTATTGATAAGAACCCAGAATTTGCTGATGTAATTTCTCTAGAAGGAGTAGCTGATACTAAAAATCCAGCAACACCAATCTTTGCAGTACCTACTACTGCAGGAACAGCCGCTGAAGTTACTATTAACTATGTAATTACTGACACATCTAAAGATCGTAAAATGGTGTGTGTAGATCCTCATGATTTACCAATTGTTGCCTTTGTTGATCCTGATATGATGTCATCAATGCCTAAAGGTTTAACTGCTTCAACAGGAATGGATGCTTTAACTCATGCAATTGAAGGTTATATTACTAAAGGTGCTTGGGAAATGAGTGATATGTTCCATCTTAAAGCAATTGAAATCATTTCACGTTCTTTAAGAGATGCAGTAAATAATACTCCTAAAGGAAGAGAAGATATGGCTTTAGGTCAATATATCGCTGGTATGGGATTTAGTAATGTTGGACTTGGTATTGTTCACTCAATGGCTCATCCTCTTGGAGCATTGTATGATACTCCTCATGGTATTGCTAATGCCATTATTTTACCAACTGTAATGGAATATAATGCTCCTGCAACAGGTGAAAAATATAAATATATTGCTCAAGCTATGGGTGTTGATACAACAGGTATGGATCAAGAAACATATCGTAAAGCTGCAATTGATGCAGTAAGAAAACTTGGTCAAGATGTTGGAATTCCTGCTGACTTAAAAGAAATTGTTAAAGAAAAAGATGTTGATTTCTTATCTGAATCTGCTTTTGCAGATGCTTGTCGTCCTGGTAACCCTCGTGATACAAGCGTTGCTGAAATCAAAGAATTATATAAATCTTTAATTTAGTTTAATAAATACTACAACTAACTAGTTGTAGTATTTTTTGCTATAATGTTTGAAGGAGGAAAGTTATGAGAATAGTTGATATTATTGAATTAAAAAAACATGGAGAAGAATTAACGGATAAGCAAATTCATTTTGTAGTTGATGGATTTACTAAAGGAACAATTCCTGATTATCAAATGTCAGCTTTTTTGATGACTGTCTATTTTAAAGGATTAACCCAAAAAGAAACAGCAACTCTTACTAATGAAATGACGCATTCGGGCGAAGTAATCGATTTGTCTTCAATTCCTGGCATGAAAGTTGATAAACATTCAACTGGAGGAGTTGGTGATAAGACATCTCTAGTTTTAGGGCCATTAGTAGCAAGTTGTAATATAAACGTTGCTAAGATGTCAGGAAGAGGACTTGGACACACAGGTGGAACTCTGGATAAGTTAGAAGCTATTCCAGGGATGAATATCAATGTTTCTAAAGAAGATTTTATACAAGAAGTTAAAGATATACACCTAGCTATAATTGGTCAAAGTGAAGGCCTAGTACCCGCTGATAAGAAAATGCATGCTTTAAGAGATGTTACTGGAAGCGTTGATTGTATTCCGCTTATAGCCTCTAGCATAATGTCTAAAAAGATTGCTTGTGGGGCCGATACCATTTTATTGGATGTAAAATACGGGGATGGAGCTTTCATGCAAACTAAAAGAGAAGCTAAACTTCTTGCTAAAAGTATGATTTCTATTGGTAAACATTTAAAAAGAGATACTAGAGCTTCTATTTCTAATATGAACCAACCACTTGGTAATACGATTGGAAATACTTTAGAAGTAATAGAAGCAATCAATACTTTAAAAGGAAATGGTCCTAAAGATTTAGAAGAATTGTGTTTAGAAGAAGGATCATTGATGCTTTTACAATCAAAAGCATATACTAATAAAGAACAGGCTTATAAGGTTTTAAAAGAAAATATTAAAAATGGAAAAGCCTTTAAAAAGTTTAAAGAAATGGTTGCTTATCAAGGTGGGAACACAAAGTATATCGATAATCCTGATTTATTTGAAAAAGCACCATTAATAATCGAAATTAAAGCAACTACAAGTGGTTATATTAAAGATGTTAAAGCCAAAGAACTTGGAATTGTATCAATGAAACTTGGTGGTGGACGCCAAGAAATCGATGACAAGATAGATTATCGAGTTGGTTTAGTTTTAAATAAAAAAATAGGTGATTATGTAGATAAGAATGAGATTTTAGTCTATGTTCATGCTGTAAATAACATTAATGAAGAAATTGAAAATGAAATATTAGATGCTTATAAAATCACTGAAGAATTTGTATCTAAACCAAAAATAATTGAGGAGATAATGTAATAATGAAATATATATTTTTTGATATTGATGGAACACTTACTGGAGCTAGTCGTAAAGTAACTCCAAAAACTATAGAAGCAATAAAAAGAGTCAGAGAAAAAGGAAATAAGGTATTCCTTTGTACTGGTAGAGCGCCAGTATCAATCTTAAAGAGTCTTAGAAATATTGGCTTTGATGGAATCATTGCTTCGGCAGGAAGTTATATCCAAATAGGGGACAAGTATATTTATGAAAATGCAATAGATGAAAGAACTCTTCAAGAAATAATTGTACTATTTACTAATGCTAATGTTTTATTCACTCTTGAAAGTAAAGAAGTTTTATATCGAACTCCAGGAGTAATGGAATTCTTTGATAAGAGACACCAAAGGGATGCTAAAGATAATCCTGAATTAGCTAGATTCTTGGAAGCTAGAAAAAAAGAAGAAACATCTAAACCAATAAGTCAATTTGATATTACTAAAGATAAAATAGCCAAAGTATGTTTTATCGGTAAAGATAAATATGCTCTATTGGATACTGTTCCATATCTATCAAAAAAATTTAATGTTGTAACATTTTCTCAATATAACGATGATTTTATTAATGGTGAAATTATTCAAAAGAGTTGTACTAAAGCCGATGCTGTTAAGAGGGTTTTAGATTATTATGGAGCTTCTAAAAAAGATAGTATAGGGTTTGGCGATAGTATGAATGATTATCAAATGATAGAAGCAGTTCATCTTGGTATTGTTTCTAATAAAGCTCCAGATAAACTTAAAGCTATTGCGAGTGATACATTTGAGGATCCTGATTTAGATGGCATAGCTAAAGCTTTAGATAAATTAAATTTCTAAAACTGAAAATAATGTGTTTATAAAGATAAATAAGTTATAATGATTGTGGAGGTAATATTATGGGTGATGTCTTACTAGCTAGAATTTTAAAATATTTAAATGGGGCTTTAATAATTAATGATGGTTATCGATTCTCTGAATTTTTTGTTTTGCATTATAATCATTTTGATAAATATTCTTTAGAAGATGTATCAAAGATGACAGGAATTAAACCTAAAGCTATATTAGAATTCTTAACCCATTTAGGATTTGACAGTTATGACGAGTTTTTAGCTCGTTGGAACTCCGATGTAATATTACGGACTGATCAAATAAGAGCTAGAATGATTGGTCTTGATATTAATGAATATATTGAAAAACTTAATGTTGAAGATAAAGATCAATTCACAATGCAAATCAAAACAGTAACTGAAAAGATTAAGGATGCTAAAAGAATTATTATTGTAGGAGCATTATATCCTATGAGTATTGCTGTTGAACTTCAAACTGACTTAATTACTTTTGGAGAAGCAGTGTTTCAATTTCATTCTTTTGATGAACATTTAAGATTTAGAAAAGGTGATTATGTTATCTTTATTTCAGCTACTGGTCGTTCAATGGAAAGTTTCCTATATGAAAGAAAAGATATGTCACTTGATGAATGCGAATCATTACTTATAACTCAAAATAAGACTTATTTAGATAAAAAAATAACTAATGAAACATTAAGAGTATTAGGAACATTTGATGGTATTACTTTTAACTATCAAATTATGATAGTTTTCGATTTAATTAGAATTATTTATTATAAAGAATATCATTATATTTAAAGTTAAGAAGATTCTTAACTTTTTATTTATTTATAAATAATTAATGCTATAATTTGCTAGAGGTTTATATGGAAAATAAAGAAGATAAAATTGAAGAATTAAATAATAAAAAACAGGATATTAAAAAAACAATATTTGAATACTTAAGAGTAATAGTAATTACCTTTGTAGTTACCTTCTTAATCCTTCAAATAATTCAAGTATCAAGAGTTTATGGAACTAGTATGGTTCCAACATATCATGAAGGTAATATCGTTATAGTTGATAAGACTTTCTACCATACTCCTAAATATAATGATATAGTCATTGTTGATTATAAAAATAGTGCTGATGAAACGTATATTATTAAAAGAGTTATTGGAGTAGGTGGCGATCACATAGTAATTAAAGATAACAAGTTATATCGCAATGATAAACTTGTTAAAGAAAATTATATCAATGAACCGATGTCGACTTTAAATCTAGATGTTACTGTTGATAAAGGAGATATCTTTGTGATGGGAGATAATAGAAATGTATCTTTAGATTCAAGAAAGCTTGGCTGTTTTAATTTTTCTAAAGATGTTATTGGTAAAGTAATATTTAAGGTTCCTTTCTTTTAATATGATAACTAAAAAAGAAAAAGAATATTTAAAAGATCATTTTTGTTTAGGCTGTGGGAAAAGTTGTAATTTAGATGAACCTACATGTTCTAGAGGATATGAAAACATGTTAAAAGCTTTAAAGAAATATCAAGAAAAACAAAGTAATAATAAAATGAAAGAAAAAAAATAATATTTTTTCTTTCATTTATTTATAAATGTGATATTATATCGATAATATTAAAAGTTGTATACAATTTGAAAGGGTGGGATTTATGGCATATAAATTTAAATTTACAAGAGGAAACGCAATACTGAACTTTTCTGAAGAGTACTGTCAATCTAGATGTGAATTGATTGAATCTGAAGCATTTGCTAGAGTACTAAGAGGATTTGTTCATGATGGTAAAAGAAAAGAAACTACAAGTTTCCAATACTTACATAACATTCAAGGAGATAATGATGATTTAGTTGCTGATTTAAAAACAGTATTTAAATTATTACTTGTGATGGATATTGAAGAAATCACAAGTATCTATAAAGAATATGCTCCTTATTTTGAAAATAGAGTTATCTTTGTAAATATTATTGAAGAGATTTATTTATTTTGGCGTCGTCTTCAAAGATATTCAATTGTTTATAATGAAAAATCTTCTAAGGGTTATCAAAATGTCCAATTTGCGGATGCTCAAAATAGATTTGAAGATTTAGTTTTATCAGTTTATCGTTCAATTGAACAAAGAGCTGAGGGTAGAGCTCAAAACGTTTTAAGACAGATTACAGCTGGTGTAAATGCTGGACTTCGTGTTACTAATATGCGTTCATTTCTACCATATGAATATCGTAATTTAGATAATATACCATTTATTGAAACAGTTATTATTCACCCACCATTTATTACATATTCTAGAAGAAATAAAAGAGATGGTGTTTTCCCAGAATCTAAAACTAATCCGATTGAAGATCTTCATTTTGATAGTGATCAATGGTTCTGCTATCCTGCAAAAGTAGGAGATCAATTAGCATTTATCTACTTTAATGCTAAATTCATGGCTCAAGGTGTTACATTATGTAACTTGTTTGAACTTGCTAGTGAAGAAGAATATCGTAATCGTAAACCTGATATTTTATATGTATACGGTTATGAAGATGGTCAAAAGAATCAATCATTCTACCAAGATGATGAAAATGATATGATGGTTGCCTTACTTTCTGCAAATGATGAATTTGATTACTTCGGTTATATGAAGAAAATGATTCTTACATTACATAATGTTCGTAAGATTAATCGTCGTGAACTTCCAGTTCATGGAGCAATGGTTAATATCACTCTTCATTCTGGAGAACAAAAAAACATTGTTGTAATGGGAGATAGTGGGGCTGGTAAGTCAGAAACTATTGAACAAATTAAAGTATACGGAGCAGCTTATATCCGTGAAATCGTTACAGTATATGATGATATGGGACTTTTATCATTAGATGATAAAGGTACTATTAAATCATCTGGAACAGAAATTGGAGCCTTTGTTAGACTTGATGATTTAGATGCTGGATATTCATTTAAAGAATTAGATAGATCAGTATTTATGAATCCTGATAAAATTAATGCTCGTATCGTAATTCCTATTACTCCTTATAAAGATGTTGTAGCTAAACATGATGTTGATATGTTCTTATACGCTAATAACTATGAAGAAGGCGGAGAAGCACTTTCTTTCTTCGATGATAGAGATGCTGCTTTAGATGTATTTAGAGCAGGTCATCGTATGGCTAAAGGAACTACAACTGAATATGGTTTAGTTGGAAGTTATTTTGCTAATCCATTTGGTCCTGTTCAAAGAGAAGAACAAACTGAAATCTTACTTCAAGATTATTTTACAAAAATGTTTGAACAAGGTATTAAAGTTGGACAACTTAGAACAAGACTTGGTATTAAAGGAAATGAACATAATGGTCCTCAAGAAGCAGCTAAATCTATCTTAAGATATATTACTGGTGATAAGGAACTTAAAGAATTAAAAGAAGACGATGAATAATCATCGTCTTCTTTTTAATTCTTATTTGATTTTTCAACTAAACATTCTCGATTTAAATCTACTATTGGACTTAAATTAGATTCATTAAATTTCTTTATTAACTCATCAATGCCATAATCTTTTTTATAGTCTAATTCATCTTGATAAACAGGGATCAATTGATATAATCTAACACTTTTGTCATCAGAAATACTAATTACATTATTTTCTTCCGACATTATTTTTAACGAAGGATTAATAATGACAAATCCAGATAGGTAAGTATCTTTTCCTAAATCACAATCGGAGAAAGAAGTTCCAAAACAGATAAATGATTTTTCACTAAAAGGATAATGAGCAATACCTTTTAGCCAAGTAAATGGCCAAGAAGATTCCTTTGTATTACAACTTATATCCCAATTAGCAGGTAAAGTTATCATTAATTCAAAGCGAGGACTTAAACCTTCATATTCATCTGGAATAGGCATATCAACTGCTCCAGCTCCCATTGTAATAAGAGTATAATAGTTTCTTTCTTTCGTAGGTTTGATAACCCGAATGCTTTCATTAATATATTCCGAATTAGGCTCATACATTATATGAGATGTAGGGCCTAAAACATCATTATAAAAGTTTTCTAATTTGTTATATTCATCAGGTAGATAGTTTACAAATGGGGCTCTAGGATATTCTCTTAAATCTTCATTAATTATTAATTCTTGATTGCGGTAGAAACAAGTAAATGATTTTTCTTTAGTAGTGTAGAAAAGACAAATGTGATAATCAGACCATAATGTAATATGAGCTAGTTGAGGTGAAAAACCACCATCCATCTTATCAATTCTTTCATAGCATAATTTTCTTTGATCTTTAATCCCTTGAATTATTCTATTTACTTCATTAAAAGGAATATTGGACACTCCAGCTTCATTTAATTCAATAGTGGTATCTACGAGTTTACCATCAACTTCAAGTAGACAGGTACAATTAGGTTTACCTTCACCAATTTCCCAATTTTCTTTCATCCATCCATGTACGTTTAATAGTTTCTTGATAGCTATTAATCGATCAGCGTTAAGTAAAACAGTACTAACTGCTTTCATTTTTTCTAGTCTTAACTCTTCATCAGTACCATGAAGTAAGTTGTCATCTTCTTCTTTAATATAATGGAACATCATATCCATTAAATCTTTATCTTCTTCAATATCTTTTTTTCTTGTTAAAAATTCATAGTCACCTGGAACTAACTCTAATCCTTTATCAATTGCCTTTAAAGCACCTTTTTTATCACCGAAGTGAGCCTTTAAAGAAGCTAGTTCCAAATAGCTCCAAGGATAAGTTGGATCTTCTTCAATACCTTTCTTTGAATAATACATCGCATCATCTAAACGATTAGTATAGATTAAAGCGCACGCTAATCGATAATAAAAAGTTCCAGAACCTTTAGCAACATCTTGGGATCTTAACATCCAGATAATAGTATTAACATAATAGTTATAATCATCAATGTTATTGTTACAATATGCCAGTAGTAATACGACATCTAAATCATGATAAGCTTGTTCGATTGTAAACTCGTTTTTTGATAAACCATCTTCTAGATATTCAAACAACATACTTCTTGCTTTATAGAAGTAGCCGTCCTCTGCTACTGCCATAATTTTACTATTTTCATCTTCTTTTAAAACACTCATAATTTTTCTCCTTCACAACCATATATTTTCATTTTATATTATTAATTGCCCCCTAACAACAAACTTAAAAAAAGTTCTTATTTCATTGACTTTAACTAATTATTTCTTTATTATGATACTTGCAGCAACCTCTAGGATATTAGAAGACTCAACTAATACCTTGGAAGCTAGCCAAGTTAAACATAAGGAGGATAAAACGTGTTAACTAAAGAAGAAAAAACTGCAGTAATCAAAGAATATCAATTAAATTCAAATGATGTAGGAAGTCCTGAAGTTCAAATCGCAGTATTAACTGCTGACATTAATAAACTTAATGATCACTTCAAAGACCATCCAAAAGATATCCATTCTAATCGTGGATTATTAAAGAAAATCGGTAAAAGAAGAAACTTACTTAGATATTTAAAGAATAAAGATCTAGAAAGATATTCTAATATCGTTACAAAACTTGGACTTAGAAGATAATATTAAAGATGCATCGATGATGCATCTTTTTTTGTATTAATAAATTGTTCATAATGATAGTGTAATATTACATTAGATTATAGAAATTATGAGGGAAATAAAATGTTAGAAGTTAAACATGTCACAAAAACATACATAACCCAATCATTCAAACAAACTGCTTTAGATAATGTTTCAATCACTTTTCGAAGTAATGAGTTTGTAGCTGTTCTTGGGCAATCAGGCTCTGGAAAAACCACTTTACTTAATATTATTGGTGGACTAGATCACTATGATACTGGAGATTTGATTATTGATGGAATATCCACCAAAAAGTATAAAGATAAAGATTGGGATACTTATCGTAATAATCGTATTGGTTTTGTGTTCCAAAGTTATAATCTTATTCCTCATCAAAATGTTTTAGAAAACGTTGAACTTGCTTTGACACTTTCTGGAGTAAGTAAAGAAGAAAGAAGAAAAAAAGCCCTCTATCAACTTGAAAGAGTTGGATTAAAAGATCATGTCAACAAAAAGCCAAGTCAGCTTTCTGGTGGTCAAATGCAAAGAGTAGCTATTGCTAGAGCATTAATCAACGATCCAGAAATATTACTGGCTGATGAACCGACAGGAGCTTTAGATAGTAAAACAAGTGTTCAAATAATGGATTTACTTTTAGAAATAGCGAAAGATCGTTTAGTATTAATGGTAACTCATAACCCAGAACTAGCTCATGAATACGCTAATCGAATCGTAACCCTTAAAGATGGTAAAATTACTGATGATACAAATCCGATAAATGATAGCGATAAATCTTTGATAACTAACAAACCAAGTAAAAAGACTAAAATGTCTTACTTTACTGCCTTATCTTTATCCTTTAAAAACTTACTAACTAAAAAAGGTCGAACTATTATGACAAGTTTTGCTGGGAGTATAGGTATTATTGGGATTGCAGCTATTCTTGCTTTAAGTAATGGAGCAAATTTATATATTCAATCAGTTGAAGAAGATACCTTATCTGAGTATCCGCTAACTATTGAAAAGAATGGGATGGATTTAACTAGTTTAATAAGTGGCAGTAATTCTACTAATTCAACTAGTAGTTCTTCAAAGAGCAGTGATAGTAATACCGTTTCTCAAGCAAATCAACTCCAAAATATGTTATCAAAAGTTAAAGAAAATGATTTAGGTTCATTAAAGACTTATCTTGATAACAATAAAAATATGAAAAAGTATGCTAGAAGTGTTGATTATCAATATGACGTTACTCCTCAGATATATTTAAATAAAACTGATGCCGTTAAACAAGTTAATCCTAATCAAACTTTTTCAGATATTAGTTTTGATAATAGTGAATTAAATCAATCATTTTCAATGATGTCGAGTACTAAAATATTTCAACAATTACCTAGTGATTTAGCGGTAGCTAAAGGACAATATAGTTTGATTAAAGGGAAATACCCAACTAAAAAGAATGAATTATTACTTGTTCTTGGTCGAAATGGTAAAATTTCCGATTCTATTCTTTATACAATGGGACTTAGAGATACTAAAGAACTTACAGACATTGTATCAAGTAAAACGACAACTATTAAAAATAGTAAAATTACATATAAACAACTGATGAATACATCCTTTAAAAACGTCTATCAAGAAAATCTTTATAGTTATGATAGTAATTATAATATTTACGTTGATAAAACAGATGACAATGCTTATATGCAAAATCAAATCAACAATGGTCAAACATTAAATATTGTTGGAATCGTTGAACCTTCTGATGATGACTCAGTAATGTCGATGTCTTCTGGTATTTATTATACTAGTGATCTTACTAAAGATATCGTAAATAAAGCTAATAGTTCAGAAATAGTAAAAAAACAAAAAGAGAATAAAAACATTAATATATTTAGTGGTAAATCATTTGATGATGAAAATAGTTCTAATAGCTCATTTGATATCAATTCATTATTCACCTTTAATGGTGATGCTTTAAAAAATTCCATCACAATTGATCAATCTAAATTAGCTGTTGATATGTCTAAGATGATAGATACCAGTTCGCTTACTAGTAACATTCCGGCCCCAAATATCGATACAAGTTCTCTTACTAATAATATAACTAGTATTTTACCGGTTGATAAACTTAGTGGAGTGATGAACAAGTATTTGACACAATATTCAACTTATCTTCAAAATTACTATGCTCAAACACCAACTCCAACAACGCCACCACTATCAGCTAATGAGTGGCTTGCTCAAAGTTCAATTCAAACAGCCATTAATAATGATATCAGCGCTATTATGACTACGGATGTAAATACTAAGCTTCAAAATACTATTAATAGTTATGTCCAAACTACTATTAGTAGTTATACAACTACTGTAATGAAAAACTTAGAATCTCAAATCCAGTCTTCTTTATCTAATTATATGTCATCATTTCAAAAACAGTTGGCTAGTGCTATTAATGTTGATCAAAATCAACTAAAGAATATGATCCAAATGAATAAAACACCAGAAGAATTATCTCAGTTATTGGTATCAATGATGTCACCTACTAAAACATCATATCAATCTAATTTAAAGACTTTAGGTGCAGCAAATTTTGATGAACCTGATTCTGTTTATATTTATCCTAAAGATTTTGATAGTAAAGAAAAGATTATTAATGTCTTAGATAAATATAATAGTAAAATGCAAAAAACAGATAAAGATAAAGTTATTACTTATACTGATTTAGTAGGTACTTTAATGACCAGTGTTACGGATATTATTAATATGATATCTACAATTCTAATTGCCTTTGTAGCAATATCGCTAGTTGTATCTTCTATTATGATAGGGGTAATAACTTATATCTCAGTTTTAGAGAGAAAGAAAGAAATTGGAATCCTGCGCTCAATAGGAGCTAGTAAAAAAGATATATCGCATGTATTTAATGCCGAAACAATTATTATTGGTTTCTTTGCGGGACTTATTGGAGTAATACTTACATATTTAGTCTCTATTCCAGCTAATATAATTGTTGAAAAACAATTTGGAGTCGCTAACTTAGTTAACTTACCAATAACTGCTGCTTTACTGTTAATAGTTATTTCAGTGGTACTAACATTTATTGGTGGATTTATTCCAGCTAGGCAAGCTAGTAGAAAAGATCCAGTTGAAGCTCTTAGAAGTGAATAATAGACCTGTCATAGACAGGTTTTATTATTTGACTTAAAGTTTACTTTAAGTGTTATATTAGTATAGAAGATAAATAGGAGTTAAAATGAATAAATTAGATAAATTAAAATTAGAATTAAAAGAATATAAAAAGATTTGTATTGCTTATAGTGGCGGATGTGACTCTAATTTCCTTTTCCATGTGGCAGTTAAAACCCTTGGTAAAGAAAATGTCTTAGCAGTGTTAGTTGAAGGCTATATGATGCCTAAAAATGATCTTAAAGATGCATTAGAGCAACTAAAGGGTTATAATTATAAAAAGATAAATATAAATGTTTTTGATGTCAAAGAATTTAAAGAAAATGATAAAAAGAGATGTTATTTCTGTAAGAAAAATTTAATGAGTAGAATTAAAGAAGTGGCCGCAAGTGAAAACATTAATTATGTCTTAGATGGTAAAAATAAAGACGATGAAGGAGTATATCGTCCTGGTAATGAAGCGACTAAAGAATTAGGTATTATTTCTCCACTGTTTAATAATAATCTTTCTAAAGAGGAAATAAGAACGTATTCTAAAGAACTTGGAATTTCAACATTTGATAAACCATCTAATGCTTGTTTAGCTTCTAGATTTAACTACGGAGTAGTTCTTACTAAAGAAAAACTAATGATGGTCGATAAAGCTGAAACTATTATTCATAGCATGGGAATTAGAAATGTCCGGGTTAGAGTAGAAAGTAAAGAAGCTAGAATAGAAGTGGACAGACAAGATATAAACACCATCATTTCTTCTAAAACATTAGTAAATGATTTCAAAAAATTAGGCTTTGAAACCATTACTTTAGACTTAGAAGGAATTAAACATGGTGGTTATGATAAAGGGGAGAAATAAATGAAAGTCAAAGAAATACTAAAAGAGGTTCAAGAAAATAAAATAAGTATTGATGATGCTAAAGAAATGATTGAAAATCCTCTTGATTATGCTCAAATTGATTATAACCGTAAAAAAAGGACTGGTGTTCCAGAAGTTATATATGGTCAATCTAAAACAAAAGAACAAATAGCAGGTATAATTCAAAATATGTTAGATCATGACTCTAATAACATTTTAGTTACTAGAGTAGAAAAAGAAAAAAGTGTTTATTTATTAAATAAGTTTCCAGATTTTTCTTATGATCAGGATGCTAATACATTCCTATTAAATAAAAAAGAAAATCCTTTGAATAAAGGATTAATAGCAGTTTTATGCGCTGGGACATCAGATTTAAGTGTCGCTAAAGAAGCTTATATTACAGCTAAATATTTAGGTAATGATGTTGAATTAATATGTGACGTTGGGGTTGCAGGTATCCATCGTTTATTTAATAAAATGGATATTATTGAAAAAGCTAACGTTATTGTTGTATGTGCTGGAATGGAAGGGGCACTTGCTAGTGTAGTTGGTGGATTGACTGACAAGCCCGTAATTGCAGTCCCAACATCTGTCGGATATGGAGCATCTTTTAATGGAATTTCAGCTCTTCTAGCAATGCTTAATACCTGTGCTAGTGGGGTAAGTGTCGTAAATATTGATAATGGATTCGGAGCTGGTTATATGGCTCATAGTATAAATTCTTTAGGAGGTAAGAAATAATGAAGGCATTATATTTTGATTGTCAAAGTGGAATAAGTGGAAATATGACTATTGGGGCATTACTTGAAATAGTTGAAGATCAAGAATGGTTTATTAATGAATTAAATAAACTGAACATTGATGGTTATCATTTACATATTTCAAAAGAACAAAAAAATGGAATATTTGGAACTTATTTTGATGTTCATTTAGATAATGAGGAACATCACCACCATCATGAAGAACATCATCATGATGAACATCACCATGATCATCATCATGAACATCGTAATTTAGATGATATAAACAAAATAATTGATGACTCATCAATTGACGAATCAGCTAAAGAACTAGCCAAAAGTATCTTTTTACAAGTAGCTAGAGCTGAAAGCAAAGTTCATAATGAGCCTCTTGATAAAGTCCATTTTCATGAAGTAGGAGCGATAGATAGTATTGTGGATATTGTTGGAACAGCTATCTTAATTCGTAAAATAAATCCTGATGTAATAATAAGTAGTGTTGTTAACGACGGATATGGATTTATTGAATGTGCCCATGGAACAATCACTGTTCCAGTTCCAGCTACAAGTGAAATCTTTGCAGCTAATAATGTTGTATCTAGACAAATAAATATTCCTACAGAATTAGTTACACCTACCGGTGCAGCAATTATTGCAACTTTAGCTAAAGAGTATTCAATGATGCCTTCAATGAATGTCACAAAGATTGGTTGGGGATGTGGAAGTAAAGATCTTAAAATACCGAATGTTTTAAAAGTATCTTTAGGACAAATTAGAGATAAAGATGATCGTATTATCGTTACTGAAACTAATATTGATGATTGTAGTGGCGAAGTGCTAGGATATTGTTGTGAAAAGTTAATGGAAGCTGGAGCTAAGGATGTATTCTTTACCCCAATCTATATGAAAAAAAATAGACCAGCTTATCGTTTAACCGTAATTTGTAAAAAACAAGAATTCAAAGCAATTCAAAGTATTATCTTTAAAGAGACTACTTCAATCGGCCTTAGATACCGAGAAGAAAATCGAATTATTTTAAAAAGAAAACCATCTTTATTAGCTACTAAATATGGAAATGTTAAAGCCAAAGAAGTTACTTTTGATGGTAATACTAAAATATACCCTGAATATGAAAGTTTAAAAGAAATAGCTATTAAAAATAATGTTTCTTTAAAAGATTTATATCAAGAAGTTTATAAAGACTAAAAAAGACATCACTCCAGTGATGTCTTTATTTCTATTCAACGGTAACAGATTTAGCTAGGTTACGAGGTTTATCAACATCGCATCCTTTAATTTTAGCTGTATAATAAGCTATTAATTGAAGTGGCACTGCAACTAATACAGCTTGTAATACAGGATCAGTGTCTGGAAGGTAGTAAGCTTTTGTTACATTACCAACTTCTTGATCTTTAGTAGTAAATAAGATAACTTTAGCCCCTCTAGAAATCGTTTCTTGAATGTTAGATATTGTTTTAGCTGCAACTCTTGGTTGAGTAGCTACGGCAATAACAACACTTCCTGGTTCGATTAAAGCAATTGGACCATGTTTTAATTCACCAGCATAATATGCATCAGCATGAGTATAAGATACTTCTTTAAGTTTTAAAGCGCCTTCTTTTACACTAGCATAATCAAGTAAACGACCAATGTAGTAAGCATCATTTCGATCTTTAAGAAAGTTTGCATACTCTTCAAATGTGTCAGCATCTTTAAGAATGTTTTCAATTTGACTAGGAAGTTTTCTAATTCCATCAATAACTTCTTTATAATTTTTAGATTCGAATCCTAATGTTTGAGCAGCATAAATTGCTAGTAATTCTAGGACAACTAATTGGGTTGTATAAGCTTTTGTACTAGCTACAGCTATTTCTGGACCGGCACATGTATATATTGTTGTATCTGCCTCTCTAGAAATAGTAGAACCAAGAACATTAGCAATTGCAATTGTTGAACATCCTTTTTCTTTCGCAAGTCTTAAAGCTGCTAAGGTATCAGCAGTTTCTCCTGATTGAGAAATAAAGATAGCTAAAGTTTTATCATCAACAATTGGATCACTATATCTAAATTCACTGGCTACTTCACAAAAAGTAGGAGTACCAGTTAATTTTTCATACATATTAGATCCTGAAATACCTGAATGATAAGCTGTTCCACAAGCTATAAAATAAACTTTAGTAAAATCTTTGAATTTATCTTTAATACCATCAAGTTCTTTTAAAACTACTTGATCTCCATCATTTACTCTTCCACGAAGAGTTTCTTCAATAACATGAGGTTGTTCATATATTTCTTTAAGCATAAAAGTGTCAAATCCACCTTTTTGAGCTGCTTCATTATCATAAGGAATATGAACAAGTTCTTTTGTAATAGGATGACCATCTAAATCATAGAAAGAAACATTCTCTTTATCTAAGACAGCAATCTCATAATCTTCTAAGAAATACACATCTTTAGTGTAATCTAGTAAAGCAGGAATATCACTAGCAGCAACACTAGTATCTTTTGTTTTACCAATGACTAAAGGACTATCTTTTTTAGTGATATATACTTTATCTGGGTCCATAGTAGAAACGATACATAATGCATAGCTACCTTCAAGTTGTTTAATAACTCTTTGAAGAGCTATCAACATATCACCATTTTCTTTGTAACGTAAGTCTAATAGGTGAACAACAACTTCACTATCAGTATCACTATGGAATTTATAACCTCTAGCCATAAGTAATTCCTTAAGTTCTTGATAGTTTTCAATAATCCCATTATGAACTAACGAAATAGTATTATCATTGTTAGTATGGGGATGAGAATTTAGGTTAGAAGGGATACCATGAGTAGCCCATCTAGTATGACCAATTCCAGTATGACCATCGACAGATTCTTTCTCTAATAAGTCTTCTAGATTCTTAAGACGACCTTTAGCTTTTTTGGTGAAAAGTCCATTCTTTTCAATAGTAGTAATACCCGCAGAATCATAACCACGATATTCAAGTCTTTCTAATCCTTGAAGTAAAAATGGTAAAGCTCTGTTGGTACCGCTATAAGCAGTAATTCCACACATATAAAATCCTCCAATATTTAGTTTTTATTATTTAGAGAATACCGAATGAATTTGTTTAATAATTACTTATTGTTTTTGTTCATTGTTTAGGTAGTATTATACCTTTAGACCATCCGCCGAATTTTTCGATAAGTCTAACCCTCGTCAACTAATATAAATTAGTCCTGGCGCTAAAATACACTTCCAACATCTAAATAACGAAGTAATTATAATAAATAGTTATCTATTATTCAATTGTTTTTATTATTAGCAAGTAAAATGGTTTGATTAATACTATATATTTATGAGGTGATAATTTATGAGTATTCATGAAAATCTTGTAGATATTGAAAAATCTATAACAAAATTAAATCGAAGTGGTAAATATGATGGTGAAAAACTCTCTGCCTCACTTAAACACTTAACTAGTCAATTGGAATTCTTTTATTGTCATTTGCTTAGTGAGACAAAAGAAGATCATGAAACTTATTATTCTATTCCTTTAAAGCCTAAAGAACATCAACTTGCTTATTTCAACATCGGTCGAGGATTTCCCAAAGAGCTAATGGACGGTCATTATTGTTATATTTTAAAAGATTTAGGATATAAAAGTGTAGTTATACCTTGTACTTCAATTAAGAATAACGATAAACCTCATAAAGGTTATGAAATGGATATAAATATAAAAATAAATGGTCAAAATAATAAATCGCGATTACAATTTACTGATATTAGAACAGTTGATAATCAAAGGCTTGATTTAAGAAAGAGTTTTTGGGAAGTAACTACTTCAAGAAGTAAAATTTTAAATGAAGTTAAAAAAATATTGTTTTAAAAAAAGTAGCAAACATTTGTTTGCTACTTTATGTTATAAGTTTAGTAATCTTTTTGTATCTCTAGCAATTACTAATTCTTCATTAGTAGGGATAACATAGATTTTAATTTTAGAATTAGGAGTAGAAATCAAACGATTTCCTTTACCATTTACATTAGCGTCCTCATCAATTTCAACACCTAAAGCAGGAGCGATTATCTTACAAATTTCACTTCTTGCAAAGAATGAGTTTTCACCAATTCCGGCAGTGAAACAAATTGCATCACATCCGCCAAGACTTACAAAGTAACGACCGATATAATCACTGACTCTTCTAAAGAAAATATCAATGGCAAGTTGAGCTCTTTCATTACCTTCGGCAGCCGCTTTTTGAACATCTCTAAAATCAGATGATACTCCACTAATACCAAGTAAACCTGATTCTTTATTTAACATTGTGATAACTTCTTTCATATCTAATCCAACATTTTCAATTAGATAATCAATTACTGAAGGATCAACATCGCCAGAACGAGTTCCCATCATTAACCCAGCTAAAGGAGTAAATCCCATAGAAGTGTTAATTGATTTACCATCTTTTACAGCACAGATACTTCCTCCAGCTCCAAGGTGACAAACAATAATGTTAGAATGATCAGGATTACCCATCATTTCACGACAAACAGAAGATACATAGAAATGACTTGTACCATGAGCACCATATTTACGAACTTTATTTTCAGTATAGTATTTATATGGGATAGGATAAATATATGATTTTGGTTGTAATGTTTGATGGAAAGCAGTATCAAACACCATTACTGCTCCAGCAGTTGGAATAGCTTTTTTAAATGCATAATAACCAGTTAAATGAGCTGGGTTATGTAAAGGAGCTAAATCCTTTAATTCATCAACTTTTTCAATAACATAATCATCAACAACAGCTGATTCTTTAAAGTAAGGACCACCTTGAACTACTCGATGACCAATTCCTTTGATTTCAGTTAAATCTTTAACAATACCTTTTTCTTCAATTGTTTTAAGTAATAAATCAACAGCAATTTGATGATCTTTAATTGGTAGTGTTTTTGTTTCTTTTTCTCCATTATATTTAATAGTAAAGATAGAATCTTCTAATCCTATTCTTTCAATAACTCCTGATGTGATAACTGATTCATCATTCATTTCAAATAGTTGAAATTTCAAAGATGAACTTCCTGCATTGACAGAAATAATTTTTGACATGTAAATTCCTCCTAATAAATTATGATAGTATTATAACACTATCTAGTAAAAAAATAATAATATTATTGAATTAATTCTTATATTAATTATAATGTTTGTAGAGCCAGGGGCGCTATTGCTGAGAAAGAGAAATCTTGTCCCTTATAATCTGAACTGGGTAATGCCAGCGTAGAGAGAGCAAATAAATTTATTTATTAAGCTTTCTTTTTAAGAAAGCTTTTTTATTTCCCTCTTGGCTCAAAGGAGGAAAGTATGGAAAATACTCAAAGTAAAGGATTAACCTTTACAACAAAAACGATGGCTTATATGGCTATCTTTGCAGCTATTCAAATAGTTCTTGAATACTGTACGCATTTCTTTGAAATGCCTCAAGGAGGAAATGTTGCATTTAGTTTAGTATCAATATTTCTTTGTAGTTATATTATGGGATGGGGATATGGTGTAATTGTATCGATGGTTTGTCTAGGACTTCATTTTGCTCTTGGACTAGCAGTGTTTTATGGACCATGGTCAGTAATATTTGATTATGTTTTACCAATGTTACTTGTCGGAATGAGTGGTCTTATTCCCCTTGTTAAAGTAGGTAAGTATGATGTGCCTATTGGAATAGTGATCATGTGTGTGCTAAAAACTATTTGTCATTTAATTGCGGGGGCCTTAGCTTTTAATACCGCTTTAATTCCAAATCTTGTTTATAACATCCCTTATAACTTAGGAACTTTAGTTGCATGTTTTATTTTGTTTATGTTACTAGAACCTAGACTTAAAAAAGCAGTAAAAATGTAAGATGGCTAATGCCATCTTTTTTCTTTAAATAAAGGCGCTGTTTGTGTATAATAGTTAAGAAAAAGAGAGGTTATATTTAGTGAATTACGATATCGTGAATAAGAAAGTACTAATACATTGTTACAAACATAATAAAAAAATACATCGTTGTTGGGCAATGGGATTAGTCCTCGAAGAAACAGATGATCATTTTATTGTAATCAATAACCGAACAAGAGTTACTGAATCGGATGGGCGTGGTTGGTTCACTAGAGAACCGGCTATTTGGTATTTACCAAAACATGCTTGGTATAATGTTATTTGTATGATTAGAAAAACTGGAGTTTATTATTATTGTAATATTGCTTCTCCAGCTTTGTATGATGGTGATGCCATTAAATACATTGACTATGATTTAGATTTGAAGGTTTTCCCTGATGGAAAATATAAGGTGTTAGATCGTGAAGAATATAAGACTCATGCTCGTGAAATGGGATACTCTAAAGAATTAGATCAAATTCTTAATAGACAATTAGATCTTTTAATTGAAATGGCCAAGAAAAATGAAGGTCCTTTTGATGAAGAATTTACTAAACATTGGTATCATCATTATCAAGACTTAAAGGAATAAATATGAAAGTAATAACTAATAATGAAAAACAAACAATTGAACTAGGTTATAAATTAGGTAGTTTAATTAAACCTCACAGTCTTATTACTTTAAGTGGTGATTTAGGGGCAGGCAAAACGACTTTCACTAAAGGTATAGGTAAGGGAATGAATATTACAAGGGTAATCAATTCTCCAACCTTTACGATTTTAAAACAATATCAAGGAAGTAAGAATTTATCACACTTTGATGCTTACCGACTTGAAGGTCAAGATGATGAATTAGGATTTGAAGAAGTATTTGATAGTAATGATGTATGTGTTGTTGAGTGGGCTAATTTTATTGAAAATATTCTTCCTGTAGAACGATTAGAAATAAATATTGCCATTAATGATAAGGGACAAAGAGTTTTTACTTTTAACCCAATAGGAGATTATTATAAGAAACTGATGGAGGATTTACTATGAAATCAATAGTAATAGATACTTCAAATAAATACTTAATTGTTTCATTATATGAAGACGATAAATTATTAGCTTCATATAATGAAGAAGGCAATAAAAGACAATCAGAAAATACAATTGTCGTTTTAAATGATTTATTAAATGAAACAAATACTAAAGTATTAGATTATGATGAAATAATAATTACTAAAGGTCCAGGAAGCTATACCGGTGTTAGAGTTGCAATGACAATTGCTAAAGTTATTGCTGCCACTACAAACATTAAAGTAAAGACTGTTTCTTCTTTGGAAGCTTATGCTGGTAATGACAAAAGTATTTCTATTATTGATGCTCGCAGTAATAAACTCTATTATGGTATTTATAATAATGGAATATTAGAAAAAGAAGAAGGTTTAATTAATATTGATTCTTTTGAGGAATTTATTAAAGACTATCCAGGTTATAAAGTAGTTGGTGACACTAATTTAGTAAATGTTAAGGAAGAAAAAATTGATTTAGGTAAAAACATTTATGAATTATCTAAAACGATTGAATATGAAAAAGATGTTGATGCTTTAGTTCCACATTATATTAAAGATGTTGAGGCTAAAAAAATATGTTAGTTAGAGAAGTTAATGAAGATGACTTAGAAGATATTGTTTTAATAGATAATGAAAATTTTAATAGTAATTGGTCAAAAGATATTTATCTATATGAATTAAACAATAATCCTTTTAGTTATTATCTATTAGCAGAAGAAGATAATAGAATAATAGGTTTTATCGGTTCTTATTTTTTAGGAGATCAAATTCAAATTAGTCGAATTGCTGTAGCTAAAGATTTTCAAAGAAAAGGAATTGGCAGCATTTTAATAAATAAAATAATTGAAGAAAGTATAAATAATAATTGTAGTATTAATTTAGAAGTAAGGACTTCTAATGCAAAAGCAATAAATTTATATGAGAAGCATGGATTTAAAAAAGTATCTACTAGAAAAAATTATTATAGTGATACTGGTGAAGATGCTTATTTATATGTAAAAGAAATGGAGGGGTAATATGGCAACAATACTTGCAATCGAATCAAGTTGTGATGAAATGGCGATGGCTATTTTAAAAGATAAACATACTTTTTTAAGTAGTGTAGTTTCAAGTCAAATTGATGTTCATGCCTTATATGGTGGGGTGGTTCCTGAAATTGCTTCAAGAAAACATGTCGAATCCGTTTCTTATGTTTTAAAAGAAACTTTAAATAAAGCCAATATTTCCATGAATGATATTGACGCTATTGCTGTAACCAAAGGCCCTGGACTTGTAGGATCCTTACATATTGGACTTCAAGCTGCTAAAACACTAGCTCTAACATTTAATAAACCACTTATTGGAGTTCACCATATTGCTGGTCATATTTATGCTAATAACGCTTCTAAGGATATGAATTATCCTTCTTTAGCTTTGGTAGTTAGTGGGGGACACACAGAACTAGTCTTAATAGATAAACCTTTTAGTTTTAAAGTAATTGGTGAAACATTAGATGATGCTGTTGGGGAAGCTTATGATAAGGTTGGAAGAGTTTTAAATCTTCCTTATCCAGGTGGACCAGTAATTGATAAGATGGCTCATCTTGGAAAACCAACTTATGATTTACCAATGCCTTTAAATGATAATAGTTTTAATTTTTCTTTTAGTGGTTTAAAAAGTGCCGTTATTAATCTGGCTCATAATGCCTCTCAAAGAAATGAAGAAATACGAAAAGAAGACTTAGCTTCATCTTTTCAAGATGTTGTTATTAAAACACTAGTTGATAAAACATTACATGCCACCAACAAATATAATATTAAAAATATTGTTGTTGCAGGTGGTGTTAGTGCTAATAAAGGGTTAAGAGAAATACTATCTCAAGAAATAAATAAATTAGATGGGGTTTCTTTAAACTTACCACCAATGGATTGTTGTACTGACAATGCTAAAATGATTGCTCTTGCTGCTAGGCAAATGTATGAATTAAAGATGTTTGATGATTTATCCTTAGGTGTTAAACCATATCTTGATTTAGAAAACGAAAGTAGGAAAGCTTATGAAAAGTAAAGAAACTATTTCCAAAGCTACAATGCAACGTTTTCCGATTTATTTAAAAGTTTTAAGAAAGATTCAACATGAAGGAAAGGATTCTTGTCAATCATCAGAACTAGCTGGTTTAACCAGCATTTCTGATACTACAATTAGAAGAGATTTCACTTATCTTTCTAAGACCGATAACTTTGGAAGACCTGGAAAAGGATATGATGTAAAAAAACTAATTGAAAGTTTATCGGAAGTACTTGGCCTTAACCTTGATGAATCAATCATTTTAATTGGAGTAGGTAATCTAGGTAGTGCTATATTAAAATATAATCGTTGGCAGTATACTGTTGGTAAGATAGTATGTGCTTATGATGCGGATCCTAATAAAGAAGGAGAAAGCTTTGGAATAAAAATTCATCAAATGAAAGATTTGAAAAGTACTTTCCCAAAAGGATGCGAAATAGCTATCTTATCTATTTCTGATAATGTTCAAGAAACTGTAGATAAACTAGTAGACTTAGGAATTAAAGGAATAGTCGATTTTACACATTCTCATTTTACTGTTCCTAAGGGAATTGAAGTTCAACCAGTAGATGTTGTAGTCGCAATTCAAGAATTAGTAATTAAGATGAACTCTAAACAATAATCTTGTTTAAAGTTTTAATAGATGTGATAATTAAAAAAATGGAGGGTTTATATGTTTGATTTTATAACTGTTAGAGAATTATATGAAATGCTTAAGTTTGGTGAAGACTTAGAAATTGAAGGTGTTGAATATATTGAATTAGAAGGATGGGTTCGGACGAACCGTGATTCAGGAAATATTGGCTTTTTAGCTTTAAATGATGGAACTTATTTTAAGAATTTACAAGTTGTATATTCTAAAGATAGTATTGAAAACTATGATGAAGTTAGTCATATTACTACCGGTAGTAGTGTTAAAGTAATGGGAAAATTTAAACTTACACCTGATTCTAAACAACCATTTGAATTAGAAGCTAAAGAAGTGGTAGTTGAAGGTTTATGCGATAATGATTTTCCTCTTCAAAAGAAAAGACATTCTTTTGAATATATGCGTGAAATACCTCATTTAAGAGTTAGAGCTAATTCATTCTATGCAATGTTTAGACTTAGATCAGTATTATCAATGGCTATTCATGAATTCTTCCAATCTCAAGGATTTGTTTATGTTCATACTCCTATTATTACTAGTAATGATGGTGAAGGGGCTGGAGAAATGTTTAGAGCTACTACTATCGATGATACAAACTTTGAAGATGATTTCTTTGGTAAAGAAGCTTATCTAACAGTTACTGGTCAACTTCATGTTGAAGCTTTTGCGATGGCTTATCGTGATGTATATACATTTGGTCCAGCTTTTAGAGCTGAAAATTCTAATACTTCTAGACATGCATCTGAATTTTGGATGATTGAACCAGAAATTGCTTTTGCTGATTTAGAAGATGATATGGATTTAATCGAAGATATGATTAAATTCTGTATTGATTATGCCTTAGATAATGCTTCTGAAGAAATGAAATTCTTTGAAAGTATGATTGATCATGATTGTATAAATAGAATTAAACATGTTAGAAATTCTCATTTTAAAAGAATGACTTATACACAGGCTATTGATTATTTATTAAAAGCAGATGTTAAGTTTAAAAATAAAGTTGAATGGGGAATGGATTTAAATTCTGAACATGAAAGATATATCTGTGAAAAAATAGTAAAAGGTCCAGTCTTTTTAACAGATTATCCTAAAGATATTAAAGCATTCTATATGCGTTTAAATGATGATGGTAAAACTGTAGCTGCTTGTGATTTACTTGTTCCTGGAATAGGTGAGTTAGTTGGTGGATCTCAAAGAGAAGAACGTTATGATGTTCTAGAAAAAATGATGAAAGAAAAAGGTATGAATGAAGAAATACTTCAATGGTATATGGATCTTCGTCGCTTTGGTGGATGTAAGCATGCTGGTTTTGGTCTAGGTTTTGATCGTTTACTTATGTATATGACTGGTATGGAAAATATTAGGGACGTAGAACCATTCCCTCGTACACCAAGAAATTTAAAATTCTAAAGGAAGGTGAATCATATGAATCAATTTGATATGTTGAATATGTATTGGAATTTATTATTCAATCCCAAAGGTGATATTTTGCAATATTTTAATGATTCATATGAAAATCTTTTAGAGTTTAAAAATTGGGCTATTAAAAATAATAAAAATCTAAGATTTGTTCAAGAAATATCTGAAGAAGAATATTCATTAATTCGTAAAGCAAATGATGTTGAAGAAATTGATTATGTTTTAAAAACAAACTTTGTAGATAACTTAAAATCTTTAAAACTGATTGAGAAAGATAAATATCAAATTGTTTTTTTACCTGGATTAAATGAAGAAGTTTTAAATCGTAGCACTGTAAATAAATATCAAAAATCTAATTATTCATTTTATTTTATTGAAGAAAAGATATCTAAAAGTGATTTATCTTTATATGGAGTTTATCCTTCATTTATGCAAGCTATTTTAAATATTGAAAAGTGGCCTGGTGTTTTAATCTTTAAAGATAATAAATCAAAATTTATTGCTGTAAATAAACTTGAAGAGTTGGATTCTATCTTTAATAAAATTGAATCTAACGAAATATTCGATGATGAAAAAAATCACGATACTTATATTTTGCATTTATCCGATACTCATTTAGGAACTAAAAAGAGTGAACTGGGTCTCGAGACTTTAAAAGAATCATTAAATGATTTATACCAACAATTGAATACTGATAAAAAAATAAAAGTATTATTTACAGGTGATTTAATGGAATCACCTAATCGAGAAAATATGTATCTTGCTAGTGCGTTTATGAACGACCTTAAGAAAAGTATCAATGCTGATGTTACGTTTGTGCTTGGTAATCATGATGTAATAACTCATGGGTTTAATTTTTTAAGATCACAAAAGACTAAAGTAGTAGCTTATTTATTAGGTGAAAATATTAAAGTCTATGAAGAAGACAAAATAATTATTGTAAAAATTGATTCTACTAGTGAAGGAAATCTAGCTAGGGGTAAAGTAGGATCTATTAAATTAAAAGAAATTCAAGATGAATTAGATACTATTAGTAATATTGATGATTACACTATTTGTGCTATGATTCATCATCATCTATTACCAATCAAAAAAGATGATTTTTTAAAAACTAAATGGTCAGAAAAAATCTTTATTGGCAAAATGATGGATTCTTCTAAAGCCTTACAAGACAGTGAAGAAGTAATAAAATTTTTAAAAAAGAACAATGTTCACTATGTCTTCCATGGACATAAACATATTCCTTATATTTATAAAATGGGGGATATAAACGTTATTGCTGGTGGATCAGCATGTGGTGGCGGAGTTAAAGAAAGCCGCTCAAGATATATAAACTACAATCTTTTAAAATATGATGAAAAGACCCATAAGTTTGTTTATTGCTTGGTGTTCTTTGATGATATGAGTAAATTTGAAAGACATCGTTTAAAGATTAATGTATTGGAGGATTAATATGAAACTAGTTGATGGAATGAAAGATGAAAAATTAGGACTGGCCTTACTTTATAACTTTACCAAAGGGTATGATATTGTCCCAATGAAAATATACGACATAGTTTTACCTTTATTATTTAACGATACATTTATGACTTATTTTAAAGATGATATTGAGATTGAAGAATGTATTGTTAAGTGTAAACAAGCTAATGATAATTTCTTTAATGAAATATTGAATGCTTACCAAGAAGATAAAGAAATGACTCAAAACGCCTTGGGAATAGGCATGCTTCAAAAAGATTTGAGCTTTGAAGTAATTCATAATGAAATGTGTGGCGTTGCTAATGAATCATCAATTTTACTTATGAAAGAAGCGTACACTTTAGGTAAGCTTTTAAAGAAATTTGATGTAGATGGATTCATTGATATGATGAAATCTCAAGAATTTAAAATTACTTTTTTAGATTCTAATACTATTGGTGATGATATAAAATTTGATGAAATTAAAGAATGTGGAAATATAGAATTATTAAGTGGTATCAAACAAGAAGATATACCTGTACTTATCAAAGATAGTGAGTGTGTCATCACAAATAAATACTACTTAGGTAAAAAAGAATTAGAAAATGCTAAGAATGTAAAACTTATTTGTGTAACAGCTACAGGTTATAACAATATTGATGTTGATTATTGTCATGATCACAATATTACAGTTTGTAATGTTAAAGGATATTCTACCAGCAGTGTAGTTCAACATACTCTTGCCCTTGTAACAAGTTTGAATAATAAACTAAGTTTTTATAATGATTATGTTAAAAGTGGTAAGTATTCAACAAGTGGACATTTTAGTTATTTTGGTGAACACTTTAATGAGTTGGAAGGAAAAACTTGGGGAATAGTTGGCATGGGTGAAATAGGAAGGTCTGTTGCTAAAATAGCGACGGATTTAGGTTGTAATGTTATTTACTATTCAACTAGTGGTAAAAATAATCATCAAATATATGAACAAGTGGATTATAAAACATTACTTAAAAAGTCAGATATCATAACTATTCATGCTCCATTAAGTGAAGCTACAGTTAATTTATTTGATGAAGCATCATTTATTCTAATGAAAGATTCAGCAATTTTAGTCAATGTTGGACGTGGTAAAATAGTTAATGAAAATGACTTAGCTAACGCTTTGATTAATAATCAAATTTTGGCTGCTGCATTAGATGTATTTGAAAATGAACCTTTATCTATTGATTCAAAACTCTTAACTATTAAAGATAACAATAAATTATTACTTACTCCTCATGTAGCTTGGGGAACAGTTGAAGCTCGAAATAGAGTTATTAAAGAAGTAGCCTTAAATATTAAATCATACAAATTGAAAAAGCCTAGAAATGTTTGTTAATCTAGGCTTTTTAGTTTCTTTTATAAGGTTTATAATTATTAAAGAGGGTGATTTTTATGATTGATATATTTGATATTAAAAAGAGTCGCAACAACTTACAACACTCAAATAATGATTTGGGTAATAAATACCAAGAGTTTTTAAAACTTAATGAAGATGAAGTCTTAAAAAGATTTGAAACTTCTTTAGATGGTTTAAAAACTTTAGAAGTTCATAAAAGAAGACAAGAAGATGGATTGAATAAAGTAGTAAAAGAAGATAATCATGGATGGTTATATTTCTTTATAAAATCCTTTCAAGATCAATTTATTATAATTCTTCTTATTCTGGCAGTAGTTAATTGTTTTTTAGGAGATGTGCTAGGCTCTTTTATAATAGTGTTAATTGCTATTGTTTCAGCAGTTATTAGATTTGTTCAAGATTATTCGGTTTATAAATTTAACAAAAGATTGAAAGAACAGATTTATACATCTACAACTTTAGTTAGAAATAATAAAATTGTAACTAAAAGAGTAGAAAATGTTGTGGTAGGGGATATTGTTAAGTTAAATGCTGGTAGTATTATACCGGCTGATTTGATGATTATAGAGTCTAAAGACTTGTACCTTAATCAATCTGTCTTTACAGGTGAAAGCAAACCTGTTCGAAAATCTGTTGAGTATAATCAAGTCAGTCAAATATTTGAAATGAATAATTTATGTTTAATGGGTTCTTCTGTCATTAGTGGGATGGCTACTGGTGTCGTAATTAATACTGGATTTGATACTTACCTAGGCATGATGGGTCAAGAAGTTGATACCAAAAAAGAAGTTACAAACTTTGACAAAGGAATGAAAAAGATTACTGATCTTTTACTTAAATATATGGTTGTTGTTTGTATTGGGGTATTAGTTATTAATATTGTTTTACATGGCAACTATTATGAAGCAATTATGTTTGCGTTAAGTGTCGCAGTTGGTATTACTCCAAGTATGTTACCAATGATTGTTAACGTTAATTTAACTAAGGGTTCAAAATCTTTAGCTAAGAAAAAAACTTTAGTTAAAAAAATAGAATCAATTCAAAATCTTGGTGCAATAGATGTTTTATGCACAGATAAAACAGGTACTTTAACTGCTAATAAAATAGCTTTACAGAAATATATTGATATTAATGGTAATAGCAATCTAGATATTTTAAAAGATGCTTATTTAAATGCTTACTTTTCAACTGGTATAAAAAACTTAGTTGATAGAGCAATTATCTCTTATGGCAAACAACATAAACTAAATCAAGAATGTGCAGAATATTTAAAAATAGATGAAATTCCTTTTGATTATAATCGAAAAAAAGTATCAGTAGTTGTAAAGAAGGACAATAGTTATCAAATAATCACTAAAGGAGCGTTAGAAGAAGTAATTAAAAGTTGCTCTAAAGCATTAGATAAAGATAAAGTTATTGATTTAACTGATAAACAAATTCAAATAATAAATGAAGAAGCTAAAAACTTAGCTACGCAGGGTATGCAAGTTATTGCTTTAGCAAGAAAAGGTGGTTATGAAAAACCATTTAGTTCTAAATATGAGAATGAAATGATATTTTTAGGCTTTGTTGCATTCTTAGATCCTGCTAAAAAGGATGTTAAGGGAACAATTGGTAAGTTAAAAGATATAGGAATCTCTACTAAAGTCTTAACTGGCGATAATCCTTATGCTACAAAAAACATTTGTAATATTGTTGGACTTAGGGATGATAATATTCTTTTGGGTATTGATGTTGATAAGATGAGCGATGAAGAATTGTTAGATGTAATAGATGAAGTTGATGTCTTTGCAAGAATGAATCCTCTTCAAAAAGAAAGAATAGTTGGTTTGTATAAAACTAAAGGTCATGTTGTAGGTTATATGGGAGATGGAGTTAACGACGCTCCATCATTACATAAATGTGACATTGGAATATCTGTTAATAGTGCCAGCGATATTGCTAAAGAGGCTAGTGATATTATTCTTCTAGAAAAGAGTTTGAAGGTTATCTATGATGGGGTCATTGAAGGTCGAAGAGTATATGGAAATATTATTAAATATATGAAGATGGCTCTTAGCGGTGATTTTGGTGATGTCTTTTCAATTGTAATTGCTTCAATCTTTTTACCATTTTTACCTTTATTGCCAATTCAAATGTTAATTCAGGACTTTATATATGATTTTTCTCAAATTGGAATTCCTTATGACAATGTTGATCAAGAATTTTTGGTTAAACCTCATAAGTGGAACACTAAAGGAATTGGTCGATTCATGAATGTTATGGGAATTACTTCTTCTTTAGTTGATGTTGGATCATTTCTAATATTTTGGTTTATTCTAGGCTATAATAGTGTTTCTAAGCAAGCTTACTTTCAAACGGCTTGGTTTGTAATGTGTTTATGTACTGAGCTTATGATTATTCATAATGTTCGTACATCTAAGAAGCCATTCTTTGAATCAACTGCTAGTAAACCATTATTATTACTAACACTGCTTTCTTTAATCCTAACAATTATTACTCCAATACTGTTGAGCCCTTTAAGTACATTTAATTTTGTGGTGTTACCACCAGTATATTATTTGTATTTAGTTTTGTTGATGGTTGCTTATTATTTAATTGTTTCTGTGATAAAGAGAATATATATTAAAAAATACCATGAATGGTTATAAAATATAGTTTATAAATTGTTTCTTAAATTTTTGGATATTTATTGAATGTATACGCTTACAAGTGTATAATTAATATAGTTATTTCAAGGAGGAATTTAACGTGAAAAAATATGTTTATATGTTTGAAGAAGGAAACGAAATGATGCGTGGTCTTCTTGGTGGTAAAGGTGCTAACTTAGCTGCAATGGTTAATTTAGGGTTACCAGTACCACAAGGTTTTACTGTAACAACTGAAGCATGTAATGAATACTATGCTGATGGTAAGATCATCAATGATACAATGAAAAAACAAATTGATGAATCTTTAGAAAGATTAGAAAAAATGACTGGTAAGAAATTAGGAGGATTAGATAATCCATTACTTGTTTCTGTTCGTTCAGGTGCTAAATTCTCAATGCCAGGTATGATGGATACAATTTTAAACTTAGGTTTAAATGATAAAACAGTTGAAGTTGTAGCTAAGCAAACAAATAATCGTCGTTTTGCATTTGATAGTTATCGTCGTTTTATTCAAATGTATTCTGATGTAGTATGTGAAATCGATAAAGAAAAATTTGAAGCTAAATTAACTGCTCTTAAACAAGCTAACGGATATGAAAGTGATTTAGGAATTACTTCTGATGATTTTGAAAACACTATTATCCCTCAATTTAAAGAAATCTTTAAACAAGAATTAGGAAAAGATTTCCCACAAGATGCTAAGGATCAATTAATGGGAGCTATTCTTGCAGTATTTAGATCTTGGAACAATGACAGAGCTATTATTTATCGTAATTTAAATAATATTCCTCATGATTTAGGAACTGCTGTTAACGTTCAACAAATGGTATTTGGTAATATGGGAGATGATTCTGGTACAGGTGTATTATTTACTAGAAACGCTGCTAATGGTGATAACCATATTTATGGTGAATACCTAATTAACGCTCAAGGTGAAGATGTAGTTGCTGGTATTAGAACTCCTCAAAAGATTGATCGTTTAGCTGAAGATATGCCAGAAATTTATAAACAACTAGTTGGAATTGTTAAAGGTCTTGAAAAACACTATCGTGATATGCAAGACTGTGAATTTACAGTTGAAAATGGAAAATTATATCTTCTTCAAACTCGTAATGGTAAAAGAACTGGAACTGCAGCATTAAAGATTGCTGTTGATTTAGTTGAAGAAGGATTAATTAATAAATATGAAGCTGTAACTAGAATTGAGGCTGATCAAGTTACTCAACTTCTTCATCCAAACTTTACTCCTGAAGCTTTAAAAGGTGCTACTTCATTCCTTGAAGGTTTACCTGCTTCTCCAGGAGCTGGAGCTGGTAAAGTATACTTAGATGCTGAAACTGTTCATGAAAAAGCAGTTGCTGGTGAAAAAGTAGTCTTAGTAAGACATGAAACTTCACCTGAAGACATCCAAGGTATGGTTGATTGTGAAGGTATCTTAACTAGTACCGGTGGAATGACTTCTCATGCTGCTGTTGTTGCTCGTGGTATGGGTAAATGTTGTATCGTAGGTGCTAAAGCATTATCAATTGATTATGATGCTCATACATTTACTGTTGATGGTAAAACATATCCTGAAGGAACTGAAATTTCATTAAATGGTTCTACAGGTAAAGTATATATAGGTGTTCTTGAATCTAAAGAATCTGAATTATCTGGTGACTTTGCAACATTAATGTCATGGGCTGATGAAATTAAAACTTTAGAAGTTCATGCAAATGCTGATAGTCCTAAAGATGCTCAAACTGCTGTTAAATTTGGAGCTGAAGGTGTTGGTCTTTGCCGTACTGAACATATGTTCTTCGAAGGTGACCGTATCCAATATGTTAGAGAAATGATTCTATCTGACACAGTTGAAGAAAGAATAAAAGCTCTTGATGAATTATATAAATTCCAAGTTGAAGACTTTAAAGGAATTTATCGTGCAATGATTGGATTCCCAGTAACAATTCGTTTACTAGATCCACCTCTTCATGAATTCTTACCTCATACAGATGACGAATATCAAGTAGTTGCTGATAAACTTGGTAAGACACTATATGAAGTAAAAGAAAAGGGAGCTTCACTTAAAGAAGTTAACCCAATGCTTGGACATCGTGGTTCTAGACTTGCGGTTACTTATCCAGAAATCTATAATATGCAAGTTACTGCTATTATTGATGCTGCAATCGAAGTTTCTACTGAATTAAAAACTAAAATCGTTCCTGAAATTATGCTTCCATTAATTGGTTCAGAATCAGAAATGGTTTATGTTAAAAACAATATCACTGAAGCAATTGAAAAAGCTAAGGAAGCTAAAAATTCTAATATCGAATATGAAATTGGTACAATGATTGAAATTCCAAGAGCTGCTTTAACAGCTGATAAACTTGCTAAGCATGCAAAATTCTTCTCATTTGGAACTAATGACTTAACTCAAATGACATTTGGATTCTCTCGTGATGATATTGGAAGTTTCTTACCTGAATATATCGATCGTAAAGTATTACAAGTAGATCCATTTGTATCACTAGATCAAAATGGTGTTGGACAATTAATTGAAATGGCTGCAACAAAAGGTCGTAGTACTAATAAAAACTTAAGACTTGGTATTTGTGGAGAACATGGTGGAGATCCTGAATCTATCAAATTCTGTCATAAGTTAGGGTTAAATTACGTTTCTTGTTCACCATATCGTGTTCTTGTTGCAAGACTTGCTGCTGCTCAAGCTGCTGCTGAAGAAATTATCATTGCTCATGAAAACGATAAAGTATTAAAGAAAGATAAATAATAATAATAATAATAATAATAATAGGCACATCCTTGGATGTGCCTTTATTTTTATTGAATATATTTGATGAAGAGAATTCCTTTGTTCCTTTTTTTTAGTAGATGTTGTATTATTTAATTAGTATGAGGAGTGATAGAATGGTTAAAAATCAATTGAATATAGATTCATTAAGCACTCTTTTATATTGTATGGATTGCTATAAGTTTGTTAGTAGTCCTCTTACTAATGATGAATGGTATACTATCGAAAGAATTATTAAAATTCAAGGTTTAACAGGTCCAGGTTGTTTGCTCAACTTAAACAAGGAAGAATTAGTATCAGTCCTTGGAATAGATAAAGTAGTTGCTGACAAAATAACCAGTCGGAAAATTGAATTATTTGTATTACTCGATTATATATTTAATCTTGATAAAAAAGGTATCTTAATATCTACTAAATATGAGAGTACTTATCCGACAATCATGCTTACTCAAATGAAGAAGAAGGCTCCTTTATATTTCTACTATAAAGGTAATGTTGAACTTTTAGGTAATAATGTTTCTATAGTTGGTCTTCAAAATGTTGATAAAGAGAGTGGCTCTTATTGTAAAAGACTAGTAGATAAAATAAATAACCATAATTATATTTTAGTTTCTAATGATAATGAAGGTGTTGATAAAGAATGTTTAAGATATGATTTAAATCATGGTGGTAGTGCAGTATTATTTGTCTGCGATGATTTTAATGGTAAATGTGAAAAGTATAGTCGTTATTTAAAAAACGGTAGAATGCTTATAATGTGTACAGAAAGTATTGAAGGCTCACTTAGTGCATCTAAATTATTAGATAGGAATGTCTATGTGAGTGGTTTATCTAAATATCAAGTTATTGTTTCAACAAAGATTAATGGTGGTTTATCATGGTTTGGTGCTATTATAAATCTTCATAATAAATGGAATAAGTTGTTAGTTGTTAACAACGGCAATCTTTCAAATGATCGTTTAATTGAAATGCATGCCACTCCAATTGAAATAAATGATATTTTTTCTGATGATGGCTTTGAAAAGATTTATTTAAACAATAAACCAGAAGAAGAAAGTAAAAGAGTTGATATTGATCAAATGTCAATGTATGAAATTATAGGAGAAGTTGATGAATAAAGAATTAGAAACTTATAAAGTTACATACGTGTTTATAGCTATTGTTTGTATAGTATATGTGTTTACAAGTCTTATCTATAGTCCAGATATGAATGTTGCTCAAGGAATTGAAGCAGGAGGTTTTAATCCAATACTAGTATTGGAATATGGTCAGTGGTATCGATTAATTACTGCAAACTTTATTCACTTTGGGATTATGCATATTTTTTGTAATACCTATTCTTTATATAATCTTAGAATTATGGAACAAATTCTTGGATGGAAGAGATATTTAGCTGTTATGATAGTAAGTACTCTTTCAACTACAGTACTTCCTTTATTTGCTTATATTATTACTGGATATGGAGCAAACAGTATAGCAGGGGGAATATCAGGAGCGCTGTTTGGTCTATTAGGATCGATTGTAGCTCTAGCTTGGACTCTAAAGGGTAATTATACTCAACTATTTAAAGCTGTAGCCCCAAGTTTAGTATTAATGTTAGTACTGTCTTTTGCAATGCCTTCAATATCTCTTAGTGGACATATATCAGGATTTATTGGTGGATTTATTACAACATTAATCATTATTAAATTATTCCCATTACCACAATGGAAATACAATATCGTAAATTAGGAGAAGAGAAAATGAAATCAAACAAAGTAAGAAAAGCAATTATACCAGCCGCTGGATTAGGAACAAGATTTTTACCAGTTACAAAATCAATGCCTAAAGAAATGTTACCAATAGTAGATATACCTACTATTCAATACATAGTTCAAGAAGCAGTTGAAAGTGGAATTGAAGAAATCCTTATTATCACTAACTCAAATAAACATGCTATGGAAAATCATTTCGATAAAAATTATGAACTTGAAGAAAGACTTAAAGAATCAGGCAAGAATGATTTAGTCAAGATGATTGATGATATCGCTAATATGGCTAACATATACTACATTCGTCAAAAAGAACCTAAAGGACTTGGCCATGCAGTATTATGTGCTGAATCTTTTATTGGAGATGAACCATTTGCAGTATTACTTGGAGATGATGTAGTTGTAAATAAAAAAGGGAAACCTGCTTTAAGACAACTAATTGATGCTTACGCTGAAACAGGTGCGAGTGTTGTTGGTGTTCAAACTGTTCCTGAAGAAGATGTATCTAAATATGGAATTGTATCTCCTTCGAAAACTTCTAAACCAAAAGGAAGACTTGTTAAACTTTGTGATATGGTAGAAAAACCAAAACGGGAAGATGCGCCAAGTCAAATGGCTGTACTTGGACGTTATGTTTTAACTCCTGATGTCTTTGAAATGTTAGAGACTCAAGGAAAAGGTGCTGGTGGAGAAATTCAACTTACTGATGCTATTAAACGTTTAATGGATAAGCAAGCGGTTTATGCTTATGATTTTGAAGGAAAAAGATATGATGTAGGAAGTAAAGTTGGATTTGTAAAGGCTACAATTGATTTTGCTTTAGATAGAGAAGAACTTCATGATCAAGTACTTGATTATTTAAAAGAAATTGTAAAGGATCAATAGAATGGGATTTAAAGAAGATTTAGAAGCACGCAAACAAAGAAAAGAAGCAAAAGCATATTTTAATCAAAATAATGATGCTAAGTTCTCTGGTGGTGATTGGGCTAAGATTATTATGGGCTCTTTACTTATATCAACACTGGGAGCATTAATCATAGAGTATATTTCATCTATCATTCATTTTAGACTAGGATTCTTTATTGTTCTTCTAGCGTATTTGATTGTTAAAGCAGGGGCTTACCTAGCAAGAGGGTATAATAGTGATAATTTAGCTATTGCTTTAACTGTTACATATGTTTTAGGAATAATTTTAGGAATTTTAATATATGAGTTTATTTACTATTTTAATATTGGAATGAGTTTTAGTTCATTGCTTAATCCAATAATGCTTCAAACGATGTTAAACTTTGTTGCAGCAGAATTAATTAGAAGACCAATTACGCTTATTATGTATTTAATTGGGGCTTATTATATATATTCAAACTGTAAAGGATAGTATAAATCATTAGCTTAAGCTAATGATTTTTTTTACTTAAAAATGAAAATAAAATTAGATTAATTACATAGTAATTGAAGGCATTAAGTGATAAAATAAGGGTTAGTTATAAGGAGGAATTATTTAATGAGTAAAAAGTATTTATCAATGGATGGTAATACTGCTGCTGCTCACGTGGCTTATGCCTTTTCTGAAGTGGCAAGTATCTATCCAATCACACCTTCTTCTCCAATGGCTGAACAAGCTGAAGCTTGGGCTGCTCAAGGAAGAAAAAATATTTTTGGTTCACCTGTTAATGTAATGGAAATGCAATCTGAAGGTGGTGCTTCAGGAGCTGTCCATGGGGCTTTACAAGGTGGAACTTTAGCTACTACATTTACTGCATCACAAGGTCTATTATTAATGATCCCTAATCTATATAAGATTACTGGAGAATTATTACCTGGTGTATTCCATGTAGCTGCTAGATCACTTGCAACTAGATCATTAAATATCTTTGGAGATCACCAAGATATCTATGCTTGTCGTCAAGTTGGTATGCCTATGATTTGTAGTCATTCCGTTCAAGAAGTAATGGATCTTGCTGGAGTAGCACATTTAACTGCTATTAAAGCTAGTGTTCCTGTAATGCATTTCTTTGATGGATTTAGAACTTCTCATGAAATTCAAAAAGTTGAAGTAATGGATTATGATGATTTAGCTAAATTAGTTGATATGGATGCTGTAAAGAAATTTAAAGAAAATGCTTTAAATCCACATACTAATCCTATTGAACGTGGTGGAGCTGAAAATGATGACATCTATTTCCAAGGTCGTGAAGCTCAAAATAAACATTATGGAGATGTTGTAGAAATCGCTGCTGATTATATGAAGAAGATTTCTGATTTAACTGGTCGTGAATATGCACCATTTACATATTATGGAGCTAAAGATGCATCTAGAGTTATCATTGCCATGGGTTCTGTAACAGAAACAATTGAAGATACAATTGATGCAATGAATAAACAAGGTGATCGTGTTGGATTAATTAAAGTACATTTATATCGTCCATTCTCACCTAAGTACTTACTTAAAGTATTACCTAATACTGTTGAAAAAGTTGCAGTGTTAGATCGTACAAAAGAAATGGGTGCTACTGGTGAACCTTTATATCTTGATGTATGTTCAGTCTTAAAAGATGTTGAACATGTTAAGACTATTATTGGTGGTCGTTATGGTATGGGTTCTAAGGATACAACTCCTGCTCAAATTAATGCTGTATACGAACACTTAAATAGTGATAATCCATTTACATCATTTACAATTGGTATTGATGATGATGTAACTCATTTATCACTTAAAGAAGATCCTGAATTCCACTTATCTGCAAACTATACAGAATGCCTATTCTATGGATTAGGATCTGATGGTACAGTATCTGCTAATAAATCTTCTATTAAGATTATTGGAGACCACACAGATTTATACTCTCAAGCATACTTTGCATATGATAGTAAAAAGGCTGGTGGAGCTACTCGTAGTAACTTACGTTTTGGTAGTACTCCAATTAGAGCTACATACTATATCAATAACGCTGACTTTATTTCAAGTTCTTTAGATAACTATGTTATTAAATATGATATGTTAAAGAACTTAAAAGATGGTGGATCATTCTTACTTAATACAGAATTCACTAAAGAAGAAATTGTTGATTATCTTCCAAATAGAGTTAAAAAACAATTAGCTGATAAACATGCTAAATTCTATATCATTAACGCTAATAAGATTGCAAATGAAATTGGTATGGGTCGTCGTACAAATACTATTCTTCAATCTGCTTTCTTCAAATTAAATCCAGCAATTATGCCTATTGATAAATCAGTAGAGTATATGAAAGAAATGGCTAAGAAATCTTATAGTAAAAAAGGTGATGCCATTGTTCAACTTAACTATAAAGCAATTGATGCTGGTAAAGATGCTGTAGAAGAAGTTAGTGTTGATCCAAGTTGGTCTAACTTAACAGTTAATGCAACTCGTAAACCAACTGGTGATGAATATTTTGATGACTTCGTATCTGTAATCAATGCATTAGATGGTAATGATTTACCTGTATCTGCTTTCTTAGATAAACTTGATGGATCTATGAAGTCAGGAATAGCTATGAAAGAAAAGAGAGCTATTGCAACAATGGTTCCTCACTGGAATAAGGATAACTGTATTCAATGTAATAACTGTGTAATGGTATGTCCTCATGCTACTATTCGTGCTTTCTTAATTGATAGTGATGAAATGAGCGCTTTACCAGAAGACATTAGTGATGATGTATTAGACCCAATGGGTAAAAATGTTGATGGTTTAGTATATCGTATCCAAGTATCACCTGATAACTGTGTTGGATGTGGACTTTGTGTTACTGAATGTCCAGGTAAAGGTGGAAACAAAGCACTTGAAATGGTTCATGTTAAAGATGAACTTAAACATTCTGAACTTGCAGAATATATGTATAACAATGTTGAATACCGTGATGATAGATATCCAACTACTACTGCTAAAGGTGTTGGATTTATGCGTCCATATTTTGAAGGATCTGGAGCTTGTGGTGGATGTGGAGAAACTCCATACTATCGTTTAGCTACTCAATTATTTGGTAAAGATATGATGATTGCTAATGCAACTGGATGTAGTTCAATCTATTGTGGTTCTACACCATCTACACCATTTAACTTTGATAAAAATGGAGAAGGTCCTTCTTGGGCTAACTCATTATTCGAAGATAATGCTGAATATGGTTTTGGTATGAAACTTGCTGATAACTACAAACAAGGACATATGCTTACAGTATGGAACAACGTTAAAGATAATGTTGAACCTGAACTTGTAGAAGCAATGAATAAATATCTTGATGTTAAAGGAAACAGATCTGAAGAAAGAAAAGTCGTACCTGATTTACTTTCTAAGATTGAAGCTTCTTCTAATAAAGATGTTAAAGAATTGTTAATGTACAAAGGCGACTTTGTAGGAAAATCTCAATGGATTGTTGGTGGAGATGGATGGGCTTATGACATCGGTTATGGTGGATTAGACCATGTTATTGCTAATGATCAAAATGTTAATATCTTAGTATTAGATACTGAAGTATATTCTAATACAGGAGGACAATCTTCTAAATCATCACAAGCAGGATCTATTGCTAAGTTTACTGCTGGTGGTAAAAAGGTTGCTAAGAAAGACTTAGCACAAATGGCTATGGCTTATGGTCATGTCTATGTTGCACAAGTTTCTATGGGTGCTAATAGTGCTCAAACTATTAAAGCATTTAAAGAAGCTGAATCTTATGATGGACCATCATTAATTATTGCTTATGCACCTTGTCAAGAACATGGTATTAAGGGTGGTATGTTAAATCATCAATTACATCAAAGAAATGCTGTTAAATCAGGATACTATAATTTATTAAGATATGATCCAAGACTTGAAGCTGAAGGTAAGAATCCATTACAACTAGATTCTAAAGAACCTAACTTTGATGAATTTAAAGACTTCTTATTGTCAGAAAACAGATTTGCTCAATTAACTAAAGTAAATCCTGAACATGCTGAAGCTTTAATGGATAAATGTTTAAAAGATGCTAAAGATAGACGTGAACGTTTAGATACTATGGCAGCTAAATAAGTATAAATAAAGGGACAAAATATTGTCCCTTTTTTATATGTTTTAAAGAAAATAAAAAAACTTTAAAAAAAGTGTAAAAAGATGTTGACCAAGGGGAAGATATTGTGTATTATAAACAAGTCGGCTCGGACCGATAGAGATCATTGAAAACTAAACAGAATAGAATAAAACACAAACAAC